>CAJOMJ010000028.1 GCA_905235505.1 Paludibacteraceae bacterium | reverse complement strand
TGGTGTTTCACTAACCGGAACAAAAGCACTGCGAGTATATTCTACGTCAGGAGATGGAAGCAGTACAGGCGTTCGTATATCCAAAGTAGAAGTGTACACGTATCCGCTGGAGTATTCTAATTGTGTAACTTCCTGTGCAGCATGCACGGCAGATCCGACAGTGGGCGCTGCTTCTTTAAAAGGGTCGTTTAGTTTGAGCAGTGTTGGTGTGACGGCTACAGGATGGGCGGCAGGAACAAACTGCTCATGGGAAGACTATGGTTTTGTATGGGGCACAAGTGCTAATCCGACTATCGGCGCAAGCGGTTGCACCCAAGTGCAAGTGGGCACTTCAGGTAGTGCGACTACATGGGATGGCGCGCTCAGCACGGGTTCGTTTACGGTCGGTACAACATACCATTTCCGTGCGTACGGAAAAAACGGGAAAGCCGATGCTACATATCAATACAGCGACGATGCAACCTTCACTCCCCGCAGTGTGACGTTTAACCTGAAGGGGCACGGAAGCAATACACCGAGCATGCAGTATGTGAACGACGGCGGAAAAGCGAGCGACCCGAGTTATTCGGAAGTTGTGGACCATTGGTCTTTTGAGGGATGGTATAGCAATAGCGATTGTACCGGCTCGGTATGGGACTTCAGTACAAATACCGTGAGTGGAGGCGATGTGACCTTGTATGCCAAATGGGTAGAAGCGTCCCAATATATTGTCAACTGGTATGTAAACGGCTCGATTGCTCACTCGCAGACAGGTTATGAGGGAACGACATTAACAAGTATCCCGACCCCGACAAGCAGTGATTGTGACGGTAGTAAAGTGTTTGTAGGATGGTACACAAGCACCTATTCCCATGCATCGGCAGCACCTGCCTATGTTTCTCCGACTACTATTCCGAACGGCGGAGCAGACTATTACGCCGTGTTTGCAGACGAGGGCGAAGGAGGAGCAGGTTATTCAAAACTTGATTGGGGAGGGACCGTTACAGCAGGACAATATTTATTGTCAACGGGGACGTACACAATAACAGGACCAGATGGGAATAAGACCTCTCAGTTAGCGGCAGCAACATTTACTCCTCCTGCAAGTGCAGCTGCCAGCAGTTATGAAGTAACGATTGCACTTATTGGAAACTATTTTACCATTCAATTAGCAGAAGGAAGGTATATAGGATGGAGCTCTAAAACAAGTACAAATCTGACAAAAGATGCACCGACAAGCGAAACGGATGCTTATCTATGGAAATACACCGCTAATGGCATACAAAACAAGGCGGCTGAAACTCGTTATTTACAAATCAACGCAGCAGGCACCAATGGAAAAGTATATACTACTGAGGCAGAAGGGACAAACTGGCTTCGCACCTATCTATATTCCACAGGCAGTGTGTCCTACTCCGACTATGCGACGACATGTAGTACCGATCCGAGGATTAGTGCCTCTCCGTCTTCGAGTTGGGCGTTTGGGGAAGTAAATGTCGGTAGCAATAGCAGTAAGACCTTTACTATTCGCGGAGCGAACTTGACAGAAGGCATTACCGCTACACTAAGCGGAACGAATGCCGGTATGTTCTCTATCAGCAGTAGTTCGATTGCTCATCCGGGATGCAACGGCAGCAACGATATTGTCGTTACGTATAGTCCGACTGCAAGCGGTTCGCACTCTGCTACCTTGACACTCAGCAGCACCGGCGCGACGAACAAAGTGATTACACTAACCGGAACGGGTGTCGTTACTTGTACCACTCCGGAATTGAGTTTTGCTTCTGCCTTGGTGACCAAGTATGCCGATGCGGCGAACTTCACCAATCCCTTGACTGTAAAAGGAAACGAACGTAATGCCGCTGTGACATACAGCAGTAGCGATGCATCCAAAGCAAGCGTGAATGCCACGACAGGCGAAGTGGATGTAAAAGCTGTTACAGCAGACGGCACTCCCGTTGTTATTACCGCCACTATAGCAGCCGCAGCAGATAATGGTACAAGTTGCCAAAACACCACTTCTGCAAGTTACAACCTTGTTGTTGCGCATAAAATCACATGGTATGTGAACGGCAGCGAATATACAGAAGGCTCTCCGACTATCGCCGTGGCAGATGGAGGAAGCATCGATGTCTTGCCCGATGCACCGGACGGAACAGCCACTTGTGGGAACAAAGTGTTTGTAGGTTGGACAGAGAACAGCAGTTATTCGAACGCCAGCACGCCTCCGGGTGATCTATTCTTGGATCCGTCCGGTGCACCGACACCTATCACCACAGACAAGAATTTCTACGCAGTATTTGCTACTTCGCCTACGGCGAATAGTTATTATAAGGCCAATCTTTCACGATTAACAGACGGACAGACGGTGATAATAGTAAATCACAGTACAAGTAAAGCTCTTTCACATAATAAGAGTGCGGCAGATGTCTCGATATCCGGTTCTGTGCTTACAACCTCGAATACAGATCTTCTGTGGACGGTTGAAATAGATGAAGATAATGATGATTCTTATTTCTTCAAAGTGGGAACTAACTATCTTATAGGCTTGGACGCCAATCCTTGGCTGAAAGTAGATGACGAAGATGTGGATAGTTGGACGATACAAGAAGATACCTATTATTACTTGTATGCAAATGCTCCAGTGCCGGGTGCTTACAGGTATTTGGAATATTATAACAATAACTTCACAACATATGGATACAATTCTGACAATGATAATCAATATGCGATGGATTTCTATATTCCGAACTATACCAATTACGCCATCACTTGTACAACGCCGTTTGTAGTGACCGCCACTTCGGCAGGACACGGAACGGTGGAGGTGAGCAACACCTATGTGGCCAGCGGCGGTTCGACGACCTTGACTTTGACCCCTGCAGCCGGTTACGGTTGCGAGAGTGTAACGCTGAGGAGCGGAACGGCTACTGTTGGTACACTAACCGGTTGCGAATGTACCATCACAAGTATAACCAGCGACATCGAGGTGAATGTGGCCTTCGCCAAGTTACCTGTTTATAGCGTTACCTTCGATGCAGGCACCGGCAGAATAAGCGGCGGAAGTGCCACAACAACTATCTCCGAGACCACCCGTGGTTCGGGCGTTATGGCTCCGACGGCTATCACTTGTGCAGAAGACTGGACGTTTGCTTATTGGAGCACAACCGATGTGGAGACCAGCACTACAACCGTTCCGGCACACACAGCGGATGCAGGCGAACGATATGTTCCTGCAGCGAACAACATGACCTTATATGCCGTTTATACTCATACTACGGGAACGCCTGTGTATACGTACGGAACAGATAATATCACCGTTAGCACAACAGGTGTGACCGAGAACAAGTATACCTACTGGAGCGGAAAGAGCGTAACCACAGGTGCTGTATATGCAGGTAATAGCGCGAAAAACTATAGTGTGATGGCCCTGCGCGACAAAGATCCATCGGCCATAGTCAGCACTACTTCCGGCGGCACACTCAACCAAGTGACTATCACATGGGATAGCCATACAGCGGCCAATAGAAGCGTGCGCGTCTATGGTTACAACACGGCATATGAAGAGCCGACTGATGTTTATGGCACAAACGGCACACAGATAAAAGGCAAGTTATTAGGTTCGCTTACCTATGATGGCAGTATGGCTACCAACACGCTGGATGTAACAGGCTCATACACATATGTAGGTATCCGTGCAAAAGACGGTGCTACCTATATCAGCAACATAGCCATCAAATGGATAACAGCCGTAAGCGGACTGACCACGAATTATTGGTCGCGGCCGGAATGCGACGATTGTACGGAAGCTACATTCGGTTTTGAGAAATCAGCCGTGACGCTCACTTATCCGTACGCAGGCACTTATACCAATACCTTTACCACCAACAACACCAATGCAAAGAGTTTCACCAGCAGTACTCCTGCCGTAGCAACAGTGAATGGTTCTACAGGTGCTGTAACGATAGTCGGATTAGGAACAACGACCATCTCTGTTCACCAGAATCGCATGACAAGCGGCGCTAAATACTGCGCAACAGATGACAGTTACGAATTGACAGTCCGCGAAGCGAGCGTGGATGTAGTGGAAGTAAACAATAACAATGATATTATCGTTGAGCACGAGTTCGGAGGTAATGCCAATGCCCTGATAGACCAGCTCGTTCTGCACGAAGAAGGCAATGTAGCAGAAGAAGTATTTGTATCCAAATATTTCGAAGCCAGCGGTAGTGTTAAGTTAGTGGCTCTCTATAACGGCACCGGCAAAGATGCAGACCCGTCGAAATATCGGATTCGTAGCGTAGGAGGTTCTAAAACCCAGCATATTGTCAAAGTAGGCGATTATGTGGAAGAATGGCCTACAGGAAAAGAGTTGATTTTCTATAGTTGGGACACGGGCAATAGCAACGATCTGGATGTGATGGAATGCGTCAACGAGATGAACGACAATGGAGAGATACGATTGAGCGACTGGATTGCAGTACCTTGGAGCACTTATTATCCGACTAAGCCGGGTATCATCTTCGGTGGAGAAGAAGCAGTGGTTTTGGAAGAATATGATGGTGAGAACTGGAATATATTGGATATTGTTGGCGCATTAAAAGCAGACGGCAAAACCGCGGACCATACGAATATTACCTCAAATGGCTCTATCTCTTGGGGCGACCACAATGCATGGTATTGTACAAACGGTCGCGAATTAGGAGGAGATGAAGATGCGGATTTCGCACTGGCTACAGTTCGCTGCCTCTTGGTTCGTAAGTTTGACGTAACTTCCGGAAAAGCATCCCGCAACACCACAACCGGAAACTTAGGCACAGGCAATTTCAATACGCTCTGCACCGAATGGTATGGGAAACACGTTAGCAAGAATGACGAGACAAAGCACATGTGATGCCTTCACCGAAGTAGGTAAGTTCGACTATTACAACGCCTACACCAAATACGAGGAACTGAACACCGATGCCTTCAGCGCCACCAATAATTCGGACGGCACAATGACTATCCATATTGATCCAGATAAAGTGGAGGGCGGTCTGGCCGGTTTGTCATGTAACTTCCTGAAGATCAAAATCACCAGCGAAAACCAAAGCGAGACCTTAGCGAATGTAGAATATCGTGTGCCAATCATTGTGGCAGACAACAAGAATACTAATGATGCTATCTTCACCAAATTCGAAGATTGCTCTTTCTGCGATGTTGTAATTTTGAAAGACTACACGCTGACAACAGATGAAAGCGGCAAGAATGAGCTACATGATGTGGAGGTATATCCGGGAGCCAAGTTGACTGTTCAGTCAGAGCAGACTCTTGACGTAAACCAATTGATATTACGTTCGAAAGGTGATGATGTGCCATTGACCAATATTCAAGGTACTCTCAATCGTACAAAATCTGACATTCTGTTTGACAAACGTATTGATGGTTTGCGTTGGTATTTCTTCACTCTCCCGTATGATTGTGCGGTTGCAGATATCATGTTCCGGGACGGGGCAACAGCAGAACACGGTGTGGATTTCCTGATACAATATTATGATGGTGAAGAACGTGCAAGCCAAGCCACTGCTTATACAACTAATTCTCCGCACTGGAAACAGTTCACAGGTGAAACTCTCAAAGCCGGAGTCGGCTACATTGTAGCAGTAGAACCCAAGACAGGGCACAACTATTCCGAGCTGCGTTTCCCAATGAAGAATGCAAGTCTTGCTGTAGAGACTGTTAATGTTCCTGTTCATGCATGGGGAGGAGATAAAACTGATGAGCAATTGAATCCAAGTCATAAAGGTTGGAACTTGATAGGTAACCCATTCCTGAATACCTATAACAATAGTAGAATTGAAGAACCCGTGAAAGTCGGAGTTATAGAGTATTCGGGAACAGATTGGGTTCTTAATACTACAGAAAACGTCCGTTATCTTTACAAGCCTTACGAAGGGGGACAGTCGTACTACGAACCTATATCTATTGCTAATGAGGAATTGCTTCCGTTTACAGGATACTTTGTACAGATAGGTGGCAATAATCCTTCTGAAGAACTCAATGTTTCATTTGCAAGGTCTAATGTTAAAACCTCAATGCCACATAGACTTCTTATGACAGATGTAGATGATTCACCTGTCTGGGTGGGCGTAGAACTTACGAACAGCCGGCAAGAGACTGACGTGACCACCTTGCTTGTCAGCGACAGATTCACTGACGGGTACGACATGATGGATGACCTTGCAAAATGGCGCGGCACATATTACCAGTATGCCCAGGTAACCACCAGACCGGTGCTTGCTTCGCGCAACACAGAGGGTGAGATGGCATTCAATGCTCTGCCTGATGCTACTGCCAAGGCAGGTGTAGGACTCAACTATTTCGCTGCAGAGAAAGGGCAATACACACTGTCGCTCTCGCATAAGTACCCGCTCTCCAATCTTGACGAGGTATGGTTATACGATGCAGCAGAACAACACTGGCACGACCTGCTACTCAGTGACTATAACTTCACTTCCGCCCGCACAGATGACAAGTCCCGCTTCACCCTCACCGTGCGTGTGAAACGTTCTCCAAAGGTTACGACAGCGGAAGAAGACTTGGACAACTACGGAGACGTGCGTATAGTAACAGGCGACAAGCGTTTAGCAGTACTCGGACTGCAGCAGGGTTCGGAGGTATGGGTATATGATGCGGCAGGCAGACTGATAATCGCACGGGAGAAGGTGCAGCAGAGCGAGAGATTGGTGGTAGATGTGCCTGCCTCGGGAGTATATAATGTGCGTGTGCAGACTGCCGACGGAGCACAAACCTTGAAAGCGGTAGTAAAGTAGGATATGAAAAGGTTAGTTACGGATAGCGGTTGTGATATGAAAAGATTATTCTATATAGTGTTTTCTGTGGTGCTTGGCACATCAACCTTATGTGCACAAGCAACAGATGGCGTATGGCTGTCGTCAAAGCAGGGCATAATGTCTCAGCACCCGTCGCTCTCATCAGGTCTGCCTGCGGCTACTCCTGCACAGATGCCCGCCCTCAGTGAGATGTCTGTATCGTCGGGAGCTTTCCATAGCGGCAGCCGATACAGCTCTACTGTGACGCAGGTCGGGGCAGTGTCAGTGACTGATGTTGCTGCCGCAGGGCAGACTATGACAAAGAGACGTTGGCCCGGTAATCCCGGCGACCCGGGTACGCCGTTGGGCGAAATACCTTTTGTGCTGATGGCACTTCTTGCTGCGGTATATGGTGCACGGAAACACAGGGGGCGGACTTATAAAAGTTAGGAGATACTTCAAGGCATACCGCCACAGCCGGGCAGCGATTATGAAACACATATCATTCACTTTATGTTTGTTCGCCATACTGACCATAGTAACATCCTGTGGCAGTAAGGAGACACCATCGGAGGTGTTGACCGGCGAGATACGTTCTTACAATGAGTTTGGCGCCGCCATGCTCGACATCATTGGGGAAGACATGGACAAGGCGGGGTTTACGCTCGGCGATGTCATTACCATTGCCATTAAGGACACCGAACTCGTTATGCCATACTACGACGGTTTCTATACCCGCACCGGCGAGTATCTGTGCGTCAATTATCCCACTTACCCTTCTATCTGCTTTACCACGACCAACGTGGGGCTGCAGGAGCCGTTCACAGGATTGGAGGGGGAGCATGTTACCATTACGATGAAAGAGAAGGCAGGTTGCATTGAAGTGCAAAATGCCATGGGTATGAAATACAAGAACGACCGTGACCTGTATCCGTATCTGTCGGACGAGGCATTCGCCAATGCTCGAAACGTGTATATGGGTGATATACCCGAAGGCAGACTGTACCGCTCATCTACGCCTTTCAGCAATGAGATATGCCGTGACCGGTATGTGTCCAGATATCTTGAGCAGGAGAAGGTGATGACTGTTCTCAACCTCACGGACACCAAGGAGAAGATGGAGAGCTACACCGAGATGCCTACCTACAGCCGTATGTTGTGGGAAAACGGCGATGTCATCCTTTGCCCGCTCAAAGCCAACCCCTCTGTAGATGAGTTCAATAACCCGCTTATAGAGGCACTCATTGAGATGTCGTCCCGCCCTGCTCCGTACGTAGTGCACTGCACCGAGGGCAAAGACCGCACCGGCTATGTCTGCGCACTGCTCGAAGGACTCTGCGGTGCCACCTATCAGGAGATGGTGGATGACTATCTCAAGACGTATGACAATTATTACTCCGTCACACCTGACAATGACCCGGATGTGTGCCGGGCATTGGTAGATTTGCGTCTCGACCCGTGTATCATGTATTATGCAGGCATAAACGACGAGAACCTTCTGCCCGAGGTGAATTATGCGGAGGCTTTCTCCGCCTTTATGCTCGAACATGGCATGACCCAACCACAATTAGACGCACTCATTCAGGCACTAACGAAGTAAGGAAACCATATCTTTGGGCGGAATCAGCCAAGAGTGATAGTTGGTATTGACCCTGCCAATACGTTCGCAAGGCAAAGTACACTGCATTTATATTAAAATGTGCAAGAAAAAATACTTATCTCTTGCA
This sequence comes from Paludibacteraceae bacterium, assembly GCA_905235505.1. Taxonomy (GTDB): domain Bacteria; phylum Bacteroidota; class Bacteroidia; order Bacteroidales; family Paludibacteraceae; genus Colicola. The sequence continues at coordinate 26,131 of CAJOMJ010000028.1, read as the reverse complement.
CATTTATTATTCAGAACTTTTCTACATTCGCGACGCTCATGTAGCCAAAGTCGCTGGCGCTTTTTGGCAAATACACAAGTTTATTATTCCTTTTCTTGAAATAAATATCAGAAAATTCATAAAAAACTTGCGTATTTAAAAAGTTTGCAGTACTTTTGCAGCCGCTTTCGGAGTAGGCTCTCGAGTAGAAGCAAGTGGAAAGGCTTACCGCAGTGGTGAAGTGCTCCCGCCTGACCGATGATAACATGTGATTTGAGGTGTTTGAATGTTTGAATATGATTAGGGGAAGGTGGTATGCCTAACCTCTTGAGTTTCAAATTGTCAAATCTTCAGGTCTTCAAACAATTTATTAAATGTACGCAATAGTAGAAATGCAGGGACAGCAGTTCAAGGCAGAGACCGGCAAGAAACTGTTTGTTCATCGCCTGGAAGCCGAAGAAGGTGCACAGGTAGAGTTTGACAAAGTGCTGCTTATCGACAACGAGGGTACCGTTCAGGTTGGTGCTCCCACAGTTGAAGGCGCAAAGGTAGTATGTGAAGTAGTAGCTGATGTTCGCGGAAAGAAAGTACTCGTGTTCCACAAACGTCGTCGCAAAGGCTACAAGAAACTGAATGGTCACCGTCAGGACTTCACTCAAGTATTGGTGAAAGAAATTGTATGTTAAACCCCGAGGGATGTTTCCCGATTTGAGAGTGTGAGTTGTATATTCTCAATCTTCAGATTCTCAAATCATCAAATTCATTAGAGATTATGGCACATAAGAAAGGTGTGGGCTCGTCAAAGAACGGCCGTGAATCAGAAAGTAAGCGTCTCGGTGTGAAGATCTGGGGCGGACAGGCAGCTAAGGCAGGTAACATCATAGTTCGTCAGCGCGGTACTGTGCATTATCCCGGAGCAAACATGGGTATGGGTAAAGACCACACTCTGTATGCACTGGTTGACGGAATAGTTACTTTCCAGAAGAAAAAGAACAATCGTTCATACGTCTCAATAGAACCGTTTGCTAAACCGGCGGAGGCGTAAACAGTATTAAAAGCCCTCTCAGCCGAGAGGGCTTTTTTGTTGAAAGAAAGGGGCTGAGACTAAAGAGGCATAGGATTCCCAAAGAACCTATTCTTCTTAACCAACTCAAACTACAACAGAAAAATCCGAAACTACTATGTTAACACTCAAACAAATCTACGATAACAAGGCTCTCGTGGTAGCCGGTCTTGAGAAGAAACATTTCCAAGGAGCGGCAGAGGCGATAGACGAGGTAGTGGCACTTGACTCGCAGCGCAAGTCTGCACAGCAGCTCAAGGATGCCGCGCAGGCAGAGATGAACCGTCTCTCCAAAGAGATAGGTATGCTCTTCAAGCAGGGTAAGCAGGAAGAGGCCGCTGCTGCCAAGCAGAAGACAGGTGAACTGAAAGAACAGATAGCCCAATATGAGGCTCAGATGAAAGAGGCTGAAGAAGCACAACTCAAACTGCTTCTCACCATTCCCAATGTGCCATACGACATCGTGCCCGAAGGCAAAGCTGCTGACGACAACCTCGCAGTGGCTATAGGCAACTGGCCCAACCAACCAATGGCGGACGCTATTGCCAAAGACGGCTGTGTGGCTCTGCGTGACTGGGATACCGCAACAGATGAGCGTATTGCCGAAGAACGGTTCAAGTCGCTCTCGTTGGGAGAGGGTAATGGCGAGGTGTCGAAACTGCCCCATTGGGAATTGGCAAAGAAATACAACCTCATAGACTTCGACCTCGGAGTGAAGATATCAGGTGCAGGCTTCCCTGTCTATATAGGCAAGGGCGCACAACTGCAGCGTGCACTCATCAACTTCTTCCTTGCAGAGGCAGCCAAGGCAGGTTACACAGAGATAATGCCTCCTACCGTTGTCAATGCCGCATCAGGCTATGGTACAGGGCAACTGCCTGACAAGGAAGGTCAGATGTATCATTGCGAAGTGGACGACCTCTATCTTATCCCCACCGCAGAAGTACCTGTAACCAACCTCTATCGTGATGTCATTCTCGAGGAGCAGGCGCTTCCTATAAAGAACTGTGCTTATACGGAGTGCTTCCGTCGCGAGGCAGGTTCATACGGCAAGGACGTGCGCGGACTGAACCGTCTGCATGAGTTCTCCAAGATAGAGATAGTCCGTATAGACACTCCCGAACACTCGGCTCAGTCGCATCAGGAGATGCTTGAGCATGTGGAGGGTCTGCTGAAGAAACTGGAACTGCCTTACCGTATTCTGCGTCTCTGTGGCGGCGATATGTCGTTCACTGCCGCCCTGTGCTACGACTTTGAGGTATATAGCGAAGCACAACATCGCTGGTTGGAGGTAAGTTCCACAAGCAACTTCGACACTTATCAGGCCAACCGTCTGCATTGCCGCTACCGCAGGAGTGAGGACAAAAAGACCGCTCTCTGCCACACTCTCAACGGTTCTGCACTTGCACTGCCGCGTATAGTGGCCGCTCTGCTTGAGAACAACCAGACCGAGCGAGGCATACATATACCTGCTGCACTACAGCCTTATACCGGCTTCGAGTGGATAGAGTAATACCACCATGCTCACTCTTAGCCCACTCTGTAGTAAAAAAGAACTACGATAATAGTCTCATTTGTGGGGCTCTTACGAGGAAAGATGGTGAAAGATTTGCGCACTTGCAAATCTTTCACTATCTTTGCACCATAAATTACGCATACTATGCTTGAACTGCTTAAATACACTGTTCCGGCACTGATAGTGCTGGTTGCCGCGTGGGTCGTTCTCGGTAAGATGTTGAAGGAAGAACGGCAGAAACGCGAGTACGAACTGCGTCGTCAGGACCGCAATATCACCAACCCGCTCAGACTCAGGGGATATGAGCGACTGGCATTGTTGCTTGAGCGTATCACACCTGAACACATGCTGATGAACCTTGACCTCAGCGGTATGACTATGCGGGATCTGCAGCGGCAGTTGCTGCAGACAGTGCGTCTTGAGGTTGACCATAATCTCTCGCAGCAGATATATGTATCCGATGAGACATGGCAGGCTGTTGTACTTGCCAAAGAAGAGACTCTCAACTTCATCAACGCCATAGCCATGCAGATGCCCGAAGGTTGCAGTACACTGCAGTATGCGCAGGCACTCATCACTGCCTACAACCAGAACGGTGAGACACCTGTACAGAATGCTCTCAGACTACTCAAGCAGGAAGCAAAAGGGATATTGTAGTACATAAAAATATACTTAGGCAACTTATTTACATAAATAATATGAAACGTTTTTATTTGTTATAATCAATTATGTTAGAAGACTTCATAAATAAAATTATCAATGATGACTGTTTAGAAATCCTTAAACAATTACCTGATAGGTGTATTGATCTTGTTGTTACCTCGCCGCCTTATAATCTCAAAAACTCTACCGGCAATGGTATGAAAGATGGGCGTGGTGGCAAGTGGGCTAATGCAGCTCTTATTAATGGTTATGAAAACTACGATGATTGTATGCCGAATGATGAATATGCAGCGTGGCAGCATGAGGTATTACTTGAGTTAGTGCGCGTTATTAAGGATGATGGCGCGATTTTCTATAATCACAAATGGCGTGTACAAGCCGGTTTGATACAAGATCGTAGGGATATAGTAGCATAATGATATGGAACTAACAGATACACAAATAGAAAGACAAGATTTTGTAGATAATACAATCTATGAAATGTTAATAGACTTAATTCCCAGTGAAAAATCGATGCATTGGGATATAGACTCAATCGGACGAGTCCGAGATGTTATCGCCCAAGTATTTGTAGAGAAGAATCTTTGCAGTGAACAAGAATTTTATCCATACATTCCAGAATAGATGGAAATTAGAGAAAAGCAAATAGAAGATATTTTAGTCGGTTCTCCATCATTGATGCAAAGAGTATTTGGTATGGAAGAAGAACCAAGGATTATTGGAAGACAAATTATTGTACCTTCCGGCAGATTAGATATGCTTTATACCTACCAAAAATATCTATTCCTTATTGAATTGAAGGTCGCAAGTTTTCAAAGAAAATTTATCAAACAAGTATTAGATTATAAACAGGATTTATTGCTTTTCCAAAAACAAGGAAAACTTGTGCAGGGTGATATTATTCCTTGTTTGTTGATGCCTAAAACAACCCAGAATGGAAAAGATGAAATAGAATCGCATGGAATCCTTTTACAAGAATACAATCCAGAGGATATTCTTGATTTCTTTTATAGTGAACGATTACGTCCCATAACTACATTTTCGGAACTAAAACCTGTTGATGTTGGTATTTGGAATATTCATTTGATAAATAAATTCATATATAACCTCATCAGTTGTAATTCAATTAAGTCTTTACAAAATTTAGTTGGTGGTTCTTCAAAAACACTGTACAACAAAATAAGATTCGCCAATGAATTAGGTCTGATTAATTGGTCAAAAAATGGAGATTATATTGCTTTAACAAAACTTGGAGAACAATATGTCTCAGCAAAGGATAAATACTTGGAAGAAACATTGAGTGAAGACCAAGTAAAATTAGTAAAAGATTACGTAATGCAAAATCCTTATGTCTCTTGTATAAGTTTAGGTATAGCCTCAATAGTAGAATGTGTATTTACTTTGTCCAAAACAAATTATCCTATACCGAATAGGCAATTAGAACAATATTTTGCTTTATATTCTGGAAAATCGTTAGAATGGCAAACAGAGCGGGCAAAACGATATGGAACTAAAATGTATTCTAATTATGCAATTGATCTGGGATTATTAGCAAAGAATGATACAAATATATATCTTACTCCTGAAGGAATAAAGTTTGTGGTTCAAATGCAATTACATAAAAGTTTGAAATTAATGAACTATTTAAATTTTAATTAAAAGTGTTCTTGCAAGAGCAGGACACTTGAATAACTTTGATATTGTCCCGTATTGGGGATATGATGATTTATTTCATAAGGCAGGTGTAAAACTGACGAATTGCTTTTATGTACAAGCGGATGAAAAGTGGGAAAAGGAGAAAGGTAGAAATCAAAACTACTTCTTGTATAACTATGTTCTGAAACTATCTCAATTCGACCAAGATAAATTCATTGAAGCAATTCGGGCAGGGAAGGTTTATGTGGATTTTGATGCTCGTACAGGTCATAATCATGGTACAAAATTCCGTATTAGATATACTGATATTCCTCTTCTATACAAGAATGCAGAAATTGTCTTAGATAAAAGGAAATAAAGCAGATGGATACATATTCATATCATAAAAAATATTGGCCATATACATTATCAAACTTAAGTAACTTCTCAGACTTATCAAACCATTCAAACTCATATTAGCCTTGATACTTGTACTGCTTGCAGCGTGCAGTGTAGATGAGGAGTGCCGCCAGACAGAGTCGGTGCGCTGCGTGGTGGTGTTCAGTTGTGACTCTGTAGTAAGCAATGAGGATACCGTATATACGGTTAATTTCAATACTGTTGACTCCGTTACCGTGCAAGGTGTGGGTTCCGACTCAGTGCTCTACAACAACCAAAAGAACGTGAGCAGACTCTCTCTCCCGCTTAGAAGCGACACTACCGAGACCCGTTATCAACTGACACTCAACTCACACCCTGAGACCCTGGTTATACAGCATACAAACGACGAGTATTTCGTTTCTCTCGCCTGCGGTTGCTTCGTGTTCCATGCGGTGGATACAGCATTCGGTACCAACGGAATGATAGTCAACTCTGAGGTGATAAACACCGCAGTGCAGAATGTGGAGCAGGACAATATAAAGATATATATAAGCTTATAGTGAGACGCGCTCTGTTTGCCATATTGCTTCTGTTATCTGTTGTAGCCTTGTCGGCGCGCGAGTATGCAGACTCTGCCATATATCAGGGTATCAACCTCAAGATAGACCTTGCCACTCCTGTTCTTGAGTTGGCACGCTCAGACGCGAAGGTGATGAGTTATGAGCTGGCAATGAACGTAAGACTGGCTAACCGCTTTTATCCGACACTTGAGTTGGGTTACGGGCAAGGCGATTGTGCGGCTGCAGGAGGTAATTTCTACGGGGTAGGAGGCTTTGGCAGGGTAGGTCTTGACCTCGCAGCGCTGAAGAAGAGCCGCAAAGACAATCTTCTGCTTGTGGGTATCCGTCTCGGTACGGCAGTGCAGGGTTACAGCCTCACGGATGTGCGCGTCTGGGATACATACTGGCAGACATATACCGTTCGTGATTACGACCCTAAGGTGCGTGCCGATGTATGGGGCGAAGTGGTGGCAGGTGTGCAGGTGCAGGTGTATAAGAGTTTCCACATGGGATGGTATGTGCGCCTCAAGTTGTTGTTCACCCGCAAAGAGAATGGCACTACCAATGCGTGGTATATACCCGGTTACGGCTACAGGCAGGAGTCGAACTTCGGACTTAACTATTATATAGGCTGGAAATTCTAATGCGTGGAGATTATTGACTTGAGGATAACTTAGGAGTATAGAACAACGCAGATATGGGATGAGACGTGACAGTGTGGCGTCTCTACGATGGGGGATGATATTATTATTAACATGGGGATGGGGGTGAGAGACATTTAGTCAAATGTCTCTACAAGTGGGACATGATTTTGTGGGATGGGATGAGACGTGACAGTGTGGCGTCTCTACGGGAACTTCCCGAACATATTGAACTTGTAAAACATATTAAACATCATACCGTATGAACTCAACCCAACTTCTTAATCGTGCTGCGGACAACATCCGCATATTGGCAGCAGCTGCAGTGGAGAAAGCCAAGTCAGGTCACCCCGGTGGAGCAATGGGGGGCGCAGACTTTATCAATGTGCTTTTCTCGGAGTATTTAGTCTATGATCCGGAGAACCCTACATGGGAGGGACGCGACCGCTTCTTCCTTGACCCTGGTCACATGGCACCTATGCTGTATGCGCAACTCTGTTTGGCAGGCAAGTTTACTCTGGATGACCTGAAGAACCTCCGTCAGTGGGAGAGTGTTACCCCCGGTCACCCTGAGCTGTGTGTAGAGCGTGGCATAGAGAACACGTCCGGTCCGCTCGGACAGGGACACACCTTTGCCGTGGGTGCTGCTATTGCTGCCAAGTTCATGAAAGCAAGGTTCGGGAATGTGATGAATCAGACCATCTATACATTTATCTCTGATGGCGGTGTGCAGGAGGAGATATCGCAGGGTGCAGGTCGTTTGGCAGGTCACCTTGGTCTTGACAATCTCATCATGTTCTACGACAGCAACTCTGTGCAACTGTCAACCGACTGCAATGTTGTTACGAGTGAGGATGTCCAGCGCAAGTACGAGGCATGGGGTTGGTTCGTACAGACTATCAACGGTAATGACCCGATAGAGATACGTGTGGCACTCAATAATGCCAAAGCAGAGAAGTCGCGCCCGTCACTCATTATAGGTCAGACTATAATGGGCAAGGGTATAGTTACTGCCGAGGGCGAGTCGTTTGAGGGCAAATGTTCCACTCACGGCGCACCTATCTCCAAGTCAGGCGGCGGCTCGTATGAGAAGACCATAGAGAACCTCGGCGGTGATGTGGATAACCCCTTTGTCATATTCCCAGAAGTGCAGAATATGTATGAGAAGCGTGCCGAAGAGTTGCGAGGCATAGTGAACCAACGATATGAAGAGTTCTATCTATGGCAGCAGCAGAACCCTGAACTTGCCAAGACATACGAGCAGTATTTCTCGGGCGAGACTCCTCAGATTGACTGGAGCCGTATTCAGCAGAAACCCGGGGTTGCCAGCCGTGCAGCCTCTGCTGCGGTACTCGGCGAGTTGGCACAGCAGGTGGGCAACATGATAGTTTCCAGTGCCGACCTCAGCAACTCGGACAAGACCGACGGTTTCCTCAAGAAGACCCATGCCTTCACCAAGGGTGATTTCTCAGGCGCTTTCCTGCAGGCAGGCGTGTCCGAACTCACCATGGCTTGCGTATGTATAGGTATGGCGCTGCACGGAGGAGTTATCCCCGCATGCGGCACGTTCTTCGTCTTCTCCGACTATATGAAACCGGCTATCCGTATGGCAGCACTGATGGAACTGCCTGTGAAGTTCATCTGGACTCACGATGCTTTCCGTGTAGGCGAAGACGGTCCTACGCATGAGCCGGTGGAGCAGGAGGCACAGATTCGTCTGATGGAGAAACTGCATAACCACAGCGGCAACCCATCTATGCTTGTGCTCCGCCCTGCAGATGCAGAGGAGACGACGATGGCATGGCGTATGGCTATGGAGAACACAGCCACTCCTACCGCTCTTATCTTCTCACGCCAGGACATACCTTCGCTACCTGTACAGAACTTCGAGGGGTTCAAGAAGGGTGCTTATATAGTTAGTAAGGACGAGAACCCCGATATAGTGATGCTGGCCTCGGGCTCTGAGGTAAGTACGCTGCTTGCAGGCGCAGAACTGCTGAGGAAAGACGGTGTACGTCTGCAGATTGTGAGTGTGCCTTCAGAAGGTCTGTTCCGCTCGCAAGCGAAAGAATATCAGGAAGAGGTTCTGCCTAAGGGAGTGAAACGCTTTGGTCTGACAGCAGGTCTCAGTTGCACACTTGAGGGTCTGGTAGGCGAGAACGGCAAGGTGTGGGGACTCAACTCGTTCGGCTTCTCGGCACCATACAAAGTACTTGATGAGAAACTCGGCTTCACTGCTGAGAATGTATATAACCAAGTAAAGAAGTTACTTGCAGAATAAACAGTAAACAGTCAATAGTCAAATAGACGATATCCTTATGGAATACAACTTCAAAGAGATAGAGCAGCGTTGGCAACAGCGCTGGAAAGAGGAGCAACTCTACAAGGTCAGCAACAGGTCTGACAAACCCAAATACTATGTTCTCGACATGTTTCCTTATCCTTCGGGAGCAGGTTTGCATGTAGGGCACCCGCTCGGGTATATAGCATCTGACATATATAGCCGCTACAAGCGTCTTTGCGGCTATAATGTGCTTCATCCTATGGGATTTGATGCATACGGTTTGCCTGCAGAGCAGTACGCCATTCAGACAGGTCAGCACCCGGAGGTTACAACAGAGAAGAACATCGCCCGCTATAAGGAGCAACTATCAAAGATAGGATTCTGCTATGACTGGGACAGAGAGGTGCGTACTTGTGACCCTGACTACTACAAGTGGACACAATGGGCTTTCTGCAAGATGTTCAACTCTTACTATTGCAACAACTCACGGAAGGCACAGCCGATAGAGAACCTCATCAGCTATTTCTCCGAGCATGGTACACAGAACCTGAACGTGGCACAGACAGAGGAACTCAGCTTCACTGCAGAGGAGTGGCAAGGTATGACGGAGAAGCGCAAGCAGGAAGTGCTGATGAACTACCGTATTGCCTATCTTGCAGATACCAAAGTTAACTGGTGTCCCGCCCTCGGAACAGTGCTTGCCAATGATGAGGTAAGTGAGGGATTGTCTGTTCGTGGGGGGCATCCGGTAGAGCAGAGAGTGATGCGTCAGTGGTCGCTAAGGGTGAGTGCATACGCCCAGCGGCTGTTGGACGGTCTGGACCGTATAGACTGGACAGACTCGCTGAAAGACACCCAGCGCAACTGGATAGGCAGGAGTGAGGGTGCGGAGATGCGTTTCCGCCTTGCAGGCAAAGATATGTCATTCACTATTTTCACCACCCGTGCGGACACGGTGTTCGGAGTAACATTCATGGTCCTTGCGCCGGAGTCGGAGTATGTGAAACAGGTGGTAACGCCAGAGCATCAGGCAGAGGTGGACGAGTACCTGACATGGGTGAGCCGCCGCACAGAGCGCGAGCGTATATCCGACCGTAAGGTTACGGGTGTATTCACCGGCTCATACGCAGTCAATCCTCTTACAGAGCAGGAGATACCTATATATATAAGTGACTATGTGCTTGCAGGCTATGGTACCGGTGCAATTATGGCAGTGCCGGCACACGACAGTCGTGACTATGCTTTCGCCCGTCATTTCGACCTGCCGGTTATCCCTCTTATAGAGGGAGCAGATGTGTCGGAGCAGTCATTTGATGCCAAAGAGGGTATTATGATGAATTCGGGTTTCCTGAATGGAATGCAGGTGAAAGATGCAATTGCCGCCATGAAGCGATATATAGAAGAGAAGGGTATAGGGCGTGTGCGAGTGAACTATCGTTTGCGCGATGCCATCTTCTCCCGTCAGCGTTACTGGGGAGAGCCTTTCCCCGTGTATTACAAGGACGGCATGCCATACATGATTCAGGAAGACTGTCTGCCACTACGTCTGCCGGAGGTGGATAAGTTTCTGCCTACCGAGACGGGCGAGCCACCACTTGGTAATGCACAACTATGGGCATGGGACGAGAAGAACAATAAGGTGGTGGACAAGAGCCTTGTTGACAACAAGAGTGTGTTCCCATTGGAACTATGCACCATGCCCGGTTTCGCAGGCTCGTCGGCATACTATCTGCGGTATATGGACAACCACAACTCAGAGACTCTGGTTAGCAAGGATGCTAACGACTACTGGCAGCAGGTTGACCTCTATCTCGGAGGCTCGGAACATGCTACGGGTCACCTTATATACTCACGCTTCTGGAACAAGTTCCTATTCGACCTTGGTGTAGTGTGCAAGGACGAACCATTCCTGAAACTTATCAATCAGGGTATGATTCAGGGGCGCAGCAACTTCGTATATCGTTATATAGGCGAAGGGGCGACGGGTAATATGTATATATCCGCCAACCTCATTGACAAGCCTGAGTATAAGGAGAAAGTGCAGCCGATACATGTGGATGTCAATATAGTACATAACGACATTCTGGATATAGATGCTTTCCGTTCATGGATGCCGGAGTATAGGGATGCCGAGTTCGTACTTGAGGACGGGACAAGTCTTACCTCTGACATCAGTAACGACCAGGCTTCAGGCAATACTGCCGCATATATATGCGGTTGGGCAATTGAGAAGATGTCGAAGTCGATGTTCAATGTGGTAAATCCAGACGATATGGTAGAGCGTTATGGAGCTGACACACTGCGTCTGTACGAGATGTTTCTCGGTCCGCTTGAGATGTCGAAGCCTTGGGACACGAACGGTATAGACGGTGTGCACCGTTTCCTGCGCCGACTATGGAACCAATGCGAGAACATCACAGGAGACGAGCCTACAGCAGAAGAACTGCGCAGTCTGCACAAGCTGATAAAGAAAGTCACGTGGGATATAGAGAATTTCTCTTTCAACACGAGTATACCTGCCTTTATGATAGCACAGAACGAACTGCAGAAATGCTCCAAGCGTGCGATAATGGAACCGTTTGCGGTGCTTCTTGCTCCATTTGCTCCGCATATAGCAGAGGAGATTTATCATCGTTGCGGCAACGAAGGAAGCGTGCATAATGCTCAATGGCCGCAGTTGGAGGAGAAGTATCTTGTGGAAGACACGCAGAAATACCCTGTGCAGTTCAACGGCAAGGTGCGCTTCACTATAGAAGTGCCCAAAGATACGCCGCGGGAAGAGGTGGAGAGTATAGTTCTTGCGCATGCGGACACAGCCAAGTATCTGCAAGGCGGTCAGCCGAAGAAAGTGATTGTAGTCCCGGGCAGGATAGTGAACATAGTGATGTAGTCCGGACCAACGACAGGGTTGCGGACGAAATCCGAAAAAGCGACTTTTTGTTAAATTCAGAGTAGGCTAACACTCGGCTTAGAGATAGCATGACGACGGCTTGACGACATGGTGCAAAAAACGACTTTTTGTTAAATTTTGTCCGGTCGCTGAAATACCCTGAAGCGGCAGCAAAAATACGCAGCGGAAATGCAATCACTTTTTGACAAGGCATGGAGGCTGTATGGAAAATCGGGTAGGGATAGACATGAGGTCTGTCCCTACGTTGTGATTGGCGACAGGTTGCAGAAACCTCCGCAAGGCGGGCATGGGCGGGGCATAAAAACAGAAAGAGAGGTTGCAAAACCTCTCTTTTCTGTGAACCAGCTGGGGCTCGAACCCAGGACCCCATCCTTAAAAGGGATGTGCTCTACCTGCTGAGCTACTGATTCTCCCATTATGAAAAAACTCTTCTTATCTAACTCTCGTTTTCCGAAAGCGGCTGCAAAGGTACATCAAAATTCTGAAGTGTGCAAGAGCTGAGGGCATTTTTTCTTCATTTTATATAAATTAACCTTGTATGGTGGCAGGGCAGGGGTGTTATATTCTTATCTGAAGTGTAGTATTTGGTATGTTCGGGGCGAAAATGATGTTATTGTATGGCATATTGGCATAGCGCATGTTTTCAGTATTACCAAAGGAAAGATATTCAACGTTTATTTGCTTATAGTTTTTATAGGTATTTCCCGGCTTTCACTCTTGATAAACTTGAGAGGTGTCGGTAATGAACAATACAACTTATCAATTTAAGTGAGAGGTATTTAGTCAAATGTCTCTACAAGTGGTGAAGCTGTGAGTTTTGCGGAGGAAAAGGTTGATTACGCATTGTTAAACATCCATTTTTTATTGTCAAACATCCATTTTTTATATTGTCAAATATCCATTTTCTATATTGTCAAGCATATACTTTATAGTTGAGGTGTCATTGTTGTTATATTTTCAGGTATTATTTTTTTTATATTAGTTATGATAGATTTGCATATTTAAAAAAAATGTAGTACATTTGCAGCGTGTTATAGAATGCAATTATAGTATGCAAATGGAGGGGAGTATAACGAGCTGTAAATCAGCGGGATATGTATAATAAAGCTGATATAATGGAGATTGTGCCGATGGGGATATTGCAGAGTGACGTGAATGCGGTTGATGATATGCTGAGGTGTGTGGAATGGGGATGACGGGTAGAAGTGTGTGCGGCGGAGATGAGTTGGGCGGTGATTTTGTGGTAGATAGAGCGTTCGTACGCCGTATGAAAGCGGGTCAGAGAAAACGACCGTTTATTTTGCCCCACAGAGAGGGTTATTGACGGAGTGGAGAGTCGGAGAGGGGAGATAATGTGTGTTGTGGAGTTGGGACTTTAGGATGGGAAATGCTTGGTGGAAATGTGTATTGATAATAGGACTTTGGAAGAGGTAACAAAAGATAAATGACAAGAAAGATTGCCATATTGACATTGGGTGTGGCGGCGGTGATGTCGCTGCTCTGTGTATGCCCGCAAAAGGGATATGCAGTGAATGCGGATCCGGCTGAAGATAAGGGGAATGCGGCAGTTGCAACTGACAGAGAGCAGTTGCTGTTGTTGCCGGAGCCTGACCGTTCGGCTGAGGACTTTGTGCGTGTAAGCCTCTGCATTGCAGACCCTACATCATGGCGGCAGGATGTGCTGGGGACTGCGGGTCATGCTTTCTTGCGGTTGCAATGCCCGTACTACTCTCTTGACTACTGCTTCAGTTACGAAGGGGAGAGAGTAAACGACAACCTGCACCGATACATAACGGGCGAGACCAAGATGGGTATGTTTGCTGTTCGTACAGATGAATATATAGAAGATTATCGCCGTTGGAACCGCTCAGTTCATGAATACTTTATCGATTTGCCGCCGGAGGCTGAAGTGCGGCTATGGGAGATAATGGACAACCACATCACCGATGGCATCACGCTTAGACAAGACTTAAACAAATACGGCTGTGCAATCACTGTTGTGAGGTATATAAAGAGAGCCTTGGCCGGCGTGCCAATAGTGTATGCTCCGAGCGAGCTTGACAACCTTACCCGTCGCGAGATCGGTTATCGTTCGCTCAGCAATCACCCTTGGTTGCGACTAACAAGTATGATTTTCACCGATAACCGTTATGACCGCTTTTGCCCTATAGACGAGAAACTGATTGTACCCGCCGACCTTGCTACGGTGTGGTGCGAAGCCACAGTGGAGGGCAGGCGTATGGCAACTTATCAGGGCGACCTCGTGAGCGGCGCACCAATAGACAACAGCAAACCATGGTTCACACCGATGCTGCTTGCCGCAATACTGCTGATAATAACTTTCGCGTTCGCTTTCACCAAATACAGATGGTGGGACATCTCGATGGTTGTTTTGCAAGCAATAGGCGGGTTGGTGTTCATCTATCTGTGGATTGTGATGAAAGAGTTCGGCAATGCTGCGTATTTGGTGATGGCACTGATAAACCCTCTGCCTCTGTTGTTGTGGAAATGGCGAAAATACTGGGGGCTACTATATGCAGCATTGTTGCTTGCGGGAGTTGTGGTATTAGCATTATTGCCGCACATGATGGTTGATCCGGCGGTTTTGGTATTGGCATTGTCGTATATAGTGATATATAGTAAAGACAGCATAAAAGGCTTGGCGGAAAAGCGTCGAAAAGCAAAGTTGACATGAGGGGATATGATATGAAGCGAACCAAGTATCCGCTCCTTCCGTACTCGCAGTTGGTGTGGGACATGATGCAGACCGACAAAGAGGTCTATACCTTCCGAAGCAGAGTGAGGGTTGAAAAAGCGGTAGGCAGAGCGGCGCGGATTGAGGAGGCATTGCGGGCAGCACTGCGCAACCATGCGGTGTTCAGCATGAGGGTGGATGAGCAGGGGATGCAGTATTATGATGAGCAGGGAGATCTGCTGCACGGTCAGTTTTATGCCGTTGAAATAGAGGAGGCAGTGGATTATATAGAGTTGGATATCACTTCCAACCGGATATTGGGGGACGGAATAAGCGGGATGGTGATAATGGAAGATTTCCTTAGAGCTTACCGGGGTTTGCCGCTTGAGAAAGACTGCTACCTTGAGTATCTGGAGCAGACAGAACAAAACAAACAAACTGAACGATATACAGCAAGCAAGCAATGGCTTGAAGTGAAATTTGACAGACTGACAGCACCGGTTCACCCTACAACCGACTACCCTCTGACAAATGTACAGGGCTGGAAAGAGGCGTTGCTAAACGATGATTGGAGCGACTTACAGGAATCTGTTTACAACACAGGCAGAGAGTACATGGTCACACTAACGGGAATAGTGGCATTGGCTGCGGCACTTGCGATGATGGATTATAACGGCACGGATGAAGCCGCCCTCACTTGGGCATACGACGGACGGGAGACAGACATCGAACAACATATTTGTGGAAGTCTGCACCGCGACATACCGCTATCGGTTAGTAGGAAATCGACAGACAAAAGTAGGAAACAGTTGTTGCAGCAGGTGCGGGCAGAGATGCGGCAGGGCATAGCGCACAGTGCATATCCATATACTCTCGTCAAGCCGCATACCGAGGTATGGAACTATGCAGTGAATGTGCTGCAACAGTCTGCCCCTACAGAGATGCTACAGCAGATGCCGTTTGCAGTGGAGGACTTTGAAGACCTCAGTTGTCATACTGCCTACGCTCTGCTTGATATAGAGATATATGCAGGGGAAACATTAGAGATTGTTTACCGCTACAGCGCAACACACTACAGGCAGGAAAGCATACAGCGGTATGCCGCTTTGGTAAGGAAGAATGCAGAATGGTTGTTGAAAGACTGAGACATATATTGGAGAATGACGGCCGCCTAAGGAGCAGGGTTGAGCAAACGATTGAGGAAGCGGCAGAGAGCAATCCAGACACGCGGACCAACCCCGTGCGTTCGCTTGAGGACTTGTACGCATGGCTTGAGAGGTTTCTGACCGTGATGCCGTGGGAAGGAATAGAGTCGGGGGGCAAAGGACAAGGACTCTTTCAAAGAATTGACCAGTCAATTGGCTATCAATACTATCTTTTCGGTGATTTGCAGTACGAACCGAAGATAGCAGAGTGGCTGAAACAATACAACACCGCATGGGCGGAACGTCTCAACTCGAGTGAGAGTTGGAACGACACATATTTTGAAATGCTGAGGAGCGACCCGTTATTCGAACTGGACGGCAACAAATACGAGTTGTCTGCCAACTGGCGCTGCTGGAACGACTTCTTCGCCCGCCGATTGGCAGGAGAATACAACGGGGCAGTGATAGACGCGGAGTGCGGTTTGACAAGCCCGGCAGAAGGCAGAGTGAGCCAGTGGATGAGTATCGGGGAGGACAATATGCTGCAAATGCCTGCGGCTATAAAAACCACAACGGTGGTCAATGTAGCCGATCTAATGGGACGAGGACAGTATAGCGGGAGTTTCGCAGGCGGATGGTTCTGTCATGTGACACTTGACATATACAACTACCACCGTTTCCATGCGCCTTGCGCAGGGACGATAGTGGACATACAAGAGATAGACGGAATGCTGACCGGCGGAGGGAGGATAATATGGAATGCCGAGGAGCATCGCTACCGCTACGAGCAGCAGGATAATATCGGCTATCAGATGATGGAGAAACGCGTGGTGATAGTGATTGAGCAGAGCAAAAACCGCTTCGCTGAAGGAACAAAGAACAAAGAACAAGGACATTTAATAGCAGTTATCCCCGTCGGGGTGGCGCAGGTGGGGTCGATAAGGCTGAACGAAGATATAAAGACAGGATCTGAAGTCAGACAGGGACAGGAACTCGGTTGTTTCCTATGCGGAGGAAGCGATGTGATAGTAATGAAGGAAAAGGACAAATGAAACGATATGCACTCATAACAGGAGCCTCGCGCGGCATAGGCAGAGCCATTGCCATTGAACTTGCCAAGGATGGTTGCTATGTGATTATCAATTACAAGAGTAATCACGAGGCTGCGCATGAGACACTGCGTCTTGTTCATGAGGCAGGCGGCGAGGGCGAACTATTGCCGTTTGACGTGAGTAAACCCGATGAGATAAATGCAGCACTTGACCGGTGGCTTGCAGCGCATGCGGATAAATATATTGACGTATTGGTGAACAATGCCGGCATAGTGGATGATGAACTGTTGCTGTGGATGACGCCGGAGCAGTGGCACTCGGTGATAGATGTGAACCTTAACGGTTTCTTCTATTGCACACGCAAGGTATTGGAAGGAATGGTAGAGAATAGGCACGGCAGAATTGTGAACATATCGTCTATTGCAGGGCAATTGGGCTTTGAGGGGCAGACTCATTATGCAGCAGCAAAGGCTGCGCTAATTGGTGCCACCAAATCATTGGCTGTAGAATGGGCATCACGAAATATAACTGTCAACGCCGTTGCCCCGGGAGGTGTTGAAACAGAGATGAAGGTTCATCGGGGAGTGAATTCAAGAAGGGAGGTCCCGATGAAACGTTATGGCAAGCCCGAAGAAGTCGCCTATTTGGTCAGTTTCCTTTGCTCCGACAAAGCCGACTACATATCGGGGCAGGTGATAGGCATTAATGGTGCCGCATTATAAAACGATACTTTTCGCATAAACGTTTGGCTATGTTTTTGCGAGCAAAACGCCCCAACGGGCAAAAGCAATATTCAATAAAGGTTACCGCTTTTTTGTGTGCCGACACATAGAAAAAGCTACAATATATATATAAGAGGAAATTAAAGTGAATCGCAGACGTGTAGTCATAACAGGAATGGGTATCTGGTCGTGCATCGGGCAGGACTTGAAGGCCGTTACCGAGAGTCTCCGCTTGGGGCGCTCGGGCATCGTGTTCGACCAGAGCCGTATCGACTACGGCTTGCAGTCGGGCTTGGTAGGCGAAGTACCACGACCCGATCTCAAGCCGCTACTACCACGCAAGTTCCGTGCTACGATGTCGGAAGATGCCGAATATGCCTACATGGCTGCCCGCCAAGCATTTGAACATGCAGGGATAACAGACGAGTACTTGAATGAAAATGAGGTGGGAATAATCTTCGGCAACGACGGCAATGCACACATGATGGATTATTACCCTATTATGGAGGAAGAGCACAATTCGCTGATGATTGGTCCAAATTGTATATTCCAAGGTGAGACATCTTCTGTGACGATGAACCTAAGCACCATATTTCACATCAGGGGTATTAACCTTTGTATCGGGGCGGCTTGTTCAAGCGGCTCTCATGCTATAGGTATGGCTTCGCTGTTAATCAGTCAAGGGTTGCAGTCAATGGTTCTTGCCGGTGGCTCGTGTACAATAGACAAACGGGTAACGGTAGGAGCAGATGCAATGGATGCTCTGTCTCAAAATATGAATCCTCAATCTGCGTCTCGTCCGTTTGACAGGGATAGAGACGGTATGATTTCTTCCGGTGGAGCGGCGGCGTTAGTGCTTGAAGAATACGAACATGCCAAGGCGCGTGGAGCAAACATATTGGCGGAATTAGCAGGATATGGGTTCTCGTCAAACGGCATAGAAGACATCTCCATGTCAAGTGCCGAAGGCGAGTACCTCGCTATGAAACGTGCCCTTGATGATGCCGGACTGAAACCCGAAGATATTGATTATGTCAATGCCCACGCCACAAGCACCATACAAGGCGATATAGAGGAGGCTAAGGCATTGACAAGACTATTCGGAAGCAAACCGTGGATATCAAGCACCAAGTCGATGACCGGTCACGAGAACTGGATGGCAGGTGCAAGCGAGACAGTGTATTCAATACTGATGATGCAGTACAATTTCGTGGCTCCGAATATAAACCTTGAAAACGTGATTGACGAAGCTAAAGACTTGCAAATAGCCCGCGAAACAATATATACACCTATCAACACCGTGCTCTCCAACTCCTCCGGTATGGGCGGTACCAACAGCGCATTAGTATTTCTGAAGATATAACAGAAAATAAAAGGCGGCTGCCCTGAAGAGTAAAGAAA
The DNA here is from genome assembly GCA_905235505.1 of Paludibacteraceae bacterium. Classification (GTDB taxonomy): domain Bacteria; phylum Bacteroidota; class Bacteroidia; order Bacteroidales; family Paludibacteraceae; genus Colicola. The sequence goes on along the minus strand of CAJOMJ010000028.1, from coordinate 7,483 downwards.
ATAGACAATAAATAGACAAAAGAACAAAATGAATAAACAAGAAATAGCAGAGAAGGTCAATGCTTTTATGACCGACCGCCTTGAATACAATGCGGCATCGCTCCAACCTGAAGCAGAACTCAAACGCGACCTCGGCATGACCTCGCTTGATGCAGTAGAGACAAGTATATTCATCAAACGCACTTTCGGTTATCAACCGGAACGCGGCGCAATAAAGACACTCGTAACATTGCAAGACCTATACGACTATATAGAGAAATCGATATAACGAAGATTATGACCGAACATTATCTCGACATATTAGCCCGCACAATCCGTGAGAACCGGGACCAACCGGCTCTAACCGACTTCTACCTTACGGAGGACGGCACCGCGCAGGACACCTCGCGCGGCAACCGCTATACCTATGGCGAGATGTACACTGAGATTTGCCGCGTGGCGGAACTCCTTACATCGCTCGGTCTCAAACAGGGTGACCATATAGCCATCTGCGGTGCCAACTCCGCCCACTGGGTTATCGCCTATCTTGCCATCGCCAAGATGCAGGGTGTCTCAGTCACCGTTATGCACTCCCTTATGCCCGACGAGATAGCCCGTCTCATCACCTTCTCCGATGCCAAGGTCCTCTTCACGGATGCGGATATTTGGGCAGAATTGAATAGCCAATTCTTGCCGCAGGTGGAAACTGTAGTAGGCTTGGAGAATTGGGAGGTATTGAAAGGCAAAATGCAAATAATCTCTCTTCCCTTCAGGGATGAGCTGGAGGTGGGCTTCCCCTCCTTCCCGCAATCCGCACCCGATGACCTCGCTATGATTTGCTTTTCTTCGGGAACATCGGGAAACCCAAAGGGAGTTATGTTGTCAATGAGCAGCATTAGCAATAATGTAGCATATAAATTATATTTGTTTTCTCGTTACGTAGGAACTAATGTGTTGGCAATATTACCATTTTCACATATATATGGTCTTGTGATAGAATTATTATTACCCTTATGCGCAGGATCAATAACAAATATAGTCATATCAAATTCAATAAGTATTAAGAATATTATTAACTCATGCCTATTTCTTAACCCTAAAATAATATTCGTAGTTCCTCAAGTCATTGAATACTTAATAAATGAGAACTACGATTTGAATCGTATATTCAAAAATCTGGATTTCCTTTCTGTAGGAGGTGCTGAATTAGAGATTAGCGTAGAAAAATATTTGCAGAAGAACAACATAGGAATTGCCATTGGATATGGGGCTACAGAGTGTGGTACTAGAATAACTCTGGCTACAGCGCAAGAGTATAGATCCGGTTCGGTTGGAAAGGTGGTGAGTGGGTTAGAATTGAAGATAGCTGATTCAGGCGAGATCCTTGTCCGTGGTGAGAACGTGATGCTCGGGTATTACAAAGACCCCGAGGCCACTGCCGCCAAAATAGACGCAGACGGCTGGTTGCATACCGGCGACAAAGGATATATGGACGAGGACGGCTACTTGTACGTAACAGGCAGAATCGGGCAGGACATGATAGTACTCCCCAACGGCGAGAACATACACCCCGAGGACATTGAAAGCAAGATAAACGCCCTGCCGGAAGTACAAGAGTCGATAGTATTGGCAAGAGACGGCAAACCGGTAGCGTTGGTGGTTTTGGAGCAAGGAACAAAGATCGCTACGCTGAAGGAACAAAGACATGCTATTCTACGTACGGTCAATCCGCAGTTGCCGTTATTTAGCCAACTATATGATGTGGAGTTTTTAGACAAACCGCTTGAGCGCACTGCAAAGCAGACGATAAAGAGATACAAGTATAAGTAAAAGACCATTGCGCTTAAAGAGCAAAGACAATAAACTTTGACATAAACATATCTGTTTCAGCAGTTGAATCTGAGTTACAGAACAACGTCCGTCAGAGGACGGGCAAAAGTGATATTTGACATATTGGATTACCGAGATTTTTCAGAGAATTGAGGAATTTGGCGATTTTCTGTTGCAGGTTTGAAAAAGAAGTCGTACTTTTGTGGCGTCTTTTTGTTGGAAAAGTAACAAAATGCTGTAGAAATAGTATTAGAAAAGTAACATAATTATCAGTAAAACCATTTGGAAAAGTAACGTATGATAGACAGAGATATTGATAAATTCATTGAGAATCATTACAATAGTTCCAAGTCTGCTTTGCTACTGACCGGAGCACGGCAGGTGGGTAAGACATTAGCTATTAGGAAATATGCCCAAAAAGCCGGGTTGGATCTTCTGGAAATAAACTTTTATGAGGACAAGGATGCCCGCCGTATATTCGAGGGTGCCCGTAATGTGCAGGAGGTGCTTTTCCGTATGAGTGCATATTATCACCGGACGCTGCAAAAGGGTAAGACACTAATTTTCTTCGATGAGGTTCAGGTGTATGCAGATGTAGTGACGTGGGTGAAGTTTCTGGTTGAAGAAGGCAGTTTTCTGTATGCCTTGAGTGGCAGTCTGTTGGGTGTGACGCTCAGAAGCATACGCAGCATTCCTGTCGGTTTCATGGCAGTAAAGGAGGTTTTTCCTTTGGACTTGCGCGAGTTTGCGCAGGCGGTTGGTGTGAGCGAACAGGTGATGGAGAGTCTTGAGAAGGCGTGGACGGAATGTCTTCCGGTAGATGAGGTGGTGCATGAAAGCATGCTTCGGATAGTAGCACTGTATCTACTGATTGGCGGTATGCCGGCGGTGGTTCAGACCTATATAGATACGAACGACTTGCATGCAGTAAGAAAGAAGCAGGACGAGATATTGCAACTATACAGATGGGACATAGCCCAATATGACCCCGGCAACAAATTGTATATTGATGAGATTTTCTCTCTTATTCCGTCCGAACTGAATGCTAAAAACAAGCGTTTTATCCTGAAGAACATGAACGAACATCGCCAGTATTCCCGTATGGAAAAGGGTTTTATCTGGTTGAAGGATGCGGGGGTGGCACTGCCGACTTACAATGTGTCCGAACCGAAGGTGCCGTTGAAACTGAGCGAAAGCAGGTCGTTGTTCAAACTATTCCAGAACGATGTTGGACTATTGGCAGCGCAGTATGCGGAAGGCATCGCATTGCAGATGTTGTCAGGTGATGCGAATATCAATTACGGAGCGGTGTATGAGAACCTTGTAGCACAGGAACTGCGTGCACACGGTTGGCATCTGTATTATTACAACAACAAGAAGCAGGGCGAGGTGGACTTTCTGTTGGAGCAGGATAACAAGATTGTTCCGGTAGAAGTGAAGTCCGGCAAGGACTATCAACGCCATGTGGCATTGAACAATGTGCTGGCTTGCACTGATTATTCTATCCGAAGTGCAGTGGTGTTATGCAATGGCAATATGAAAAGACAGAAACAGATTGTGTATGCTCCGATATATATGACTATGTTCATGCGGAAACAGTCAGCAGAAACTCCTTTGATATATAAACCGGACATAACCGGATTGACTTCTTGAGCAGTCTGAAACTCCCTATAACGAAGCGGTAATCCAATATGAGTGATGAGAGACTCACGCAGCGGATTACCGCTTGCTGTGTGTAGATATGGCAGTTGCCTGACTGCCCAAATGAAATCAGGCAAAGTGATATTTGACATATTGGATTACCGTGAATATGGTGCACCTTTAGCCAAAAGTCGCATAAGAATGTAAGTTTTGGCTAAAACTATTTGCATATTTCAAGAAGAAGCAGTACTTTTGCACCGAAAAACTTGGAAAAACGGACAAAATAAGCATGAAGGGCATTGGAAAAACGGACAAAATACGCATCAAACATATTGGAAAAACGGACAAGACATCGCAATAATTATGCTTAACCGCCATATAGACAAATTGATAGAGCACCATTTCGAGACTACATCGAAGGCCTTGCTGCTTACAGGTGCCAGGCAAGTGGGTAAGACATACGCCATTCGTCGTTATGCGCAGCGTGCCGGTTTGCAGTTAGTGGAAATGAATTTCTTCTTACAGCCCGAAACGAAGGCCATCTTTCATAATGTATCAGATGTACGTGAGTTGTTATTACGCATTTCCGCTTATGCTCATGCCCCTCTGTTACCGCACAAGACACTGATTTTCTTTGACGAAGTACAAGAGTATGCCGACGCATTGACGTGGGTGAAGGCACTTGTGGACGATGGACAATTTCTATACGCATTAAGCGGTTCGTTGCTGGGTTTAGAGATAAAGAATGTGCGCTCACTGCCTGTAGGATATATGTCTGAATATCCGATGTATCCGTTGGATTTTGAGGAGTTTATCCGTAATCTCGGTGTAACTGAAGATGTGGTTGCCTCCGTCCGTGAAGCGTGGGAGCAATGTAAGCCTGTTGACGACTATATACATAAAAAACTGATGCAGTTATTTAATCTGTATTTGATTGTCGGCGGTATGCCTCAAGTGGTGCAAACGTACATTGACAGCAACGATTTGCAGCTTGTACTGCAAGAGCAGCGTTCTATCTTGGCTTTGTATAAAAAAGATATTGCCCGTTATGACCCCGAAGAAAAGTTGTACATCAATGATATATTCGAGCTTATCCCTGCTGAATTAAATGCGAAGAACAAGCGGTTCATACTGAAGCGTCTGAATGAGCATATTAAGTTTTCGAGGCATGAAAACAGTTTTGTTTGGTTGTGCGATGCGGATATGGCTTTGCCGGTGTATAACGTGGAAGAACCGCGTGTGCCGCTTAAACTGAACGAGTTGCGCAATTTGTTCAAACTATTTCAGAATGATGTAGGTTTATTAGCAGCACAATATGCTGATGGTATTCAGTTGCAGATCCTGCAAGGGAACGTGAATATCAATAATGGTGCCATATACGAGAATGCTGTTGCTCAAGAACTGCATGCACACGGATGGAGATTATATTTCTTCAGTAACAAGAAGCAGGGTGAAGTGGACTTTGTGCTGGAGCAAGACAATCAAGTCATTCCCATTGAAGTCAAGTCAGGAAAAGATTTTCAGCGGCATGTAGCATTGAACAATATGCTATCCGACACTAATTATCAGATCCGGCAGGCGATTGTGCTATGCAACGACAATATGAGCAGGTCAGACAAACGCATTTATGCTCCTATTTATATGACTATGTTTCTGCGTAAATATGAGGAAGAACGCCCGCTTATATACAAAGTAGATATGACAGGATTGAGCGGGTAGTTGAATGGGCGTGTAAGCATGTCACAATCTTCCCGAACCCACAGAAGCGGTAATCCAATATGAGTGATGAGAGACTCACGCAGCGGATTACCGCTTGTTGTGTGTAGATATGGCAGTTGCCTGACTGCCCAAAATGAAATCAGGCAAAGTGATATTTGACATATTGTACACAGAGTAATAGGTGATTATTTGCCACAAACTGCTGAAATGACATGAGATTTTGCTGATTTCAGCACTTTTTGCGGAAATTATTTGCTCAAATCAGGGAAATATTGTACCTTTGCAGCACTTTTTAGCAAACAGAGTCTATCTTTTATAAGAAAAGCGTTATGAAGGAACAACTATTTGGGCGTGAACAAGAGTGCCGGTTAATCAGTAAGTATTTGAGTAGCAACAAATCAGAGTTTGTGGCTGTATATGGTCGCAGACGGGTAGGAAAGACTTTTCTGCTGCGGCAGACATTAGGTGATGCATTGTGTTTCAGTTTTACAGGGATGGCAAACGTCACGAACGCGGAGCAGTTGCGGAATTTCAATCTCACGTTGCAACAGGTTATGCCGGAAGCGAAGATGAGTGGGAACTGGCAGGAGGCATTTGTTGAATTGCAGCGGTACATTGAGACATGCAAGCAGGGAACCAAAGTGCTGCTGTTCGATGAGCTGCCGTGGATGGATACGCCTATGTCTAATTTCATTCCTGCTTTCGAGCATTTCTGGAATGCTTGGGCTTCGGCTCGCTCGGACATCAAGTTGTTTGTCTGCGGAAGTGCCGCTTCGTGGATGTTGGATAATGTCATTAATAATTACGGAGGCTTGCATAACCGCGTGACACATGAGATGTGTCTGATGCCGTTTACTATCGGTCAGTGCAAAGAGTATTTCAAGGCATACCGTTTCGGCTATAGTGACAGAGAGATAGCAGAGTTTTACATGGTATTCGGAGGTATTCCGTATTACATGACGCTGATGGATAAGGAACTGAGCGTAGCGCAGAACATCGACCGTCTCATATTTGCTCCGCAAGGTGAACTGAGAAATGAGAAAGAAAACCTTTTCCGTTCGCTCTTCCGCCATTCAGAAGACTATATGGCAATTGTTAATGCTGTTTCCGAGAAGGGCAAGGGCTTAACGCGCGCTGAGATTCTGAAAGAGACGGGCTTGAACAACAATGCGCTATTCGGCAAAAGGTTAGAAGAGTTGGAGAAATGTAATTTCATCCGGACATATAAGGACTATTCCAACCGGCAGCGGCAAACCGTGTACCAACTCATTGATCCGATTTGTCATTTCTGGCATGTTGTGGTGTCAAAGAACGGGACACAAGATGAACATTTCTGGACCCACTCGCAGTTGAGTCCGCTGTTTAACACATGGGCAGGCTTTGCTTTTGAGATGCTTTGTCTCAATCATGTGCCACAACTCAAGCAAGCTTTGGGGATTTCAGGAATACAGACGAATGTGTATTCGTGGCGTACTCCGGCAGAGGTGATTCCCGGCGCGCAGATTGACTTGCTGATTGATCGTGCCGACCGATGCGTGAACCTATGCGAGATGAAGTTCAGTCGTGAGGAATATGAGATTAGCAAAGCGGAATACGAGAAGATAGAAAGGCGCGCGATGCTGTTTATGCAACATACCGAATCCCGTAAATCAATACGATTGACGATGGTCACATCCTTCGGGCTGAAGCATAATACACATAGCAGTATTATCCAAAACGAAATCACCCTCGCAGATTTAATGAAATAACGGTTGTTGACACTCCTGTTACTCTGTACCTAATCAGCCGATTGATTAGGTATTTTTGTGTACATACATGTCAATCAAGATAGTGAAGCGACGGTGAACTATAACGTCTATATGACAACAACGGAAACAACAAAAAATATATAACATAAAAACATAGTATAACTAACAAAAAATAAATACATAATGTTATGATACAAGAAAGATTACAAAACCAAAACTCCGTTAAGGCTATGGTTCAAACTTTATCACGCATAGCGCTATCTGTGCGCTACTTGTGCGCTACAATTGTGTTGCTGTTTGCCATCGGCATTGGTAATGCGTGGGGGTCTGCGACCTACAAATATCAGCTAAAAACGGTTACTCAGAATAATACAGGTTATGGTAAGGTATATGCTACTGCGACAGCTGGTGCTCCTGCATATAGTAGTTATTATGCTTCTAATACAAATGCTTATAGTGCTGTAACAGCTTCCTCCGGCTCATATTATTTGTGGGCGGTTCCTACGCAGCGTGGCGTAACATTTAATAACTGGACGACAAGCAGTTCTTGATAGATTGTGGTGAGG
>CAJOMJ010000027.1 GCA_905235505.1 Paludibacteraceae bacterium | reverse complement strand
TCCGCAAGATTTATACTGATATAGCAGACAGATACCCGATTGCATTAACACGTGATCTGAACAAAGCCAAAGAGTGGCTACGTACTCATGCACGAGGGAACGAGCGTTACGGTCTGTTAGTTTCCTCTAAAGCCTATCGCCTCAAACCACTTGCAATTGATGTTCGTTGCAAACCGGACACAGTACACTGGTTCTTAGACGACATCAACGATGTGCGTTCGTCTCTTTTCTTGGAAGATGCAGCGTCTGAATTTGATGTGCAAGGCCTTGAACTCGATTGGACTTGTGTGGTATGGGATGGTGATTTGCGCTACACACCCAAAGGCTGGAATTTCTTTGAGTTCAACGGTGGTAACAAATGGAATAATATCAAGAAAGCCGACCGCCAAGCCTATTTGATTAACGCCTATCGCGTCCTTCTCACGCGCGCCCGTCAAGGTATGATAATCTGTGTGCCCGAAGGTTCCCAAGATGACCCAACTCGCTTGCCGCAGTTCTATGATGGTACATATAACTATCTCAAAAGTTTAGGAATAGAGGAGATATAATAAAAATAAAAAACTTCCTTTTTAGGTGATAGATTTTAGGCTTTTTATGACTTATATATGGAGGGGTGTATTTTAGACACACCAACATCCCCGGCCTCAAACGCGGCAACCAAACAACAACTTTCTTTACCACATGGTTGGAACTGATGGGGTGAAAAAGAAATAGAAACAAGAATATTAATTATGATACAAAAATAGAAAAATATCATGTGGACTATTGAAGAATTAAAATACAAAAAAGAATCCGAGGACCGAATTGAGTTTAAACAAGGAGAGAATGGTAATATCTCATATGACGGGGGTTCGAAAATTAAACCTGCCGAACGGCGAAGATGTATCTTAGGGTACGTTATAGCCTTGTGTAATGAAGGAGGAGGAAGTTTGGTGATTGGCATGCACGATTCCTATCCGCACAAAGTAATCGGCACCAAGCAAAGTGAGGGGAAAATAGGCGAATTGGAATCCAATATCTATCGCGACACCAATATCCGGCCGACCATATATGAATTGTATGAGAATCCGGAGACCAAGCAAGGTCGTGTACTTGTAATAGATGTGCCTTCGCGTCCAATTGGTATGGTTTTCAAATTTGAAGATGTTGCACTGATGCGTGTGGGTGAAGAATTAAAACCAATGTCAGATGAAGTATACCTGAAAATTATAGAAGAGAAAGAACCTGATTTCTCACAAAAGATTTGTAAAGAGGCGACATTGTATGATTTGGATGATGAAGCTATCAATATATTGCGTCATAAATACTCTATCAAGCAGAACAATCCTCTTAACTCTTCCTAAAGAGCAAATCCTAAGCGATCTGGATCTTATCACTAATGATGGAGTAACTAATGCCGCTGTTATTTTGCTGGGCAAAAAAGAAGTCCTCAAGCGCGTGTTTCCACAAGCTGCAGTTATGCTGGAATATCGCAATACGGAAAGTCAAATCACATTTGACAACCGCACGAAGTATGATGAGCCATTCTATATAATGATTGAAAAACTATGGCACGATATTGACCTGCGAAATGGAAAATTTCAAGTAGCTGAGGGACCATATATATTTGATATTCCGTATTTCAATGAGGAAGTTATTCGAGAAGCCATCAATAATGCTATTGCACATAGGGATTATAGACGCAATAGTGAAACGGTTATCAAACAATACCCGCAAAAATTGGTAATCACCAATGCAGGCGGTTTCCCTGTTGGTGTTACAATAGAAAATCTACTTACTGTTCCAAGTACGCCACGAAACCGTCTGTTGGCTGATGTGCTGTCGAAAACAGGTATTGTGGAACGTTCCGGACAAGGAATTGACAAGATATTCAAGAATACCATTTCAGAAGGGAAACAGCAACCTGATTATTCTCATAGTGACAAATTTCATGTAGAGTTGGTTTTGTCGGCAACTATCACCAATAGAGCATTCGCTTTATTCATAGACTCTGAGCAACAACGGTTGCCTGAGGAACAAAAGTTATCCGTATTTGAAATTATGGCATTGAGTTCTATTTTGAGCGGAAATGGGAACGATATAAAAAAAGAAATAATCAAATCCCTTCTCAATCGTGGATTAATAGAAAGACGTGGTAAGACACGTGGCACATATTATATCTTGTCAAGAAATTATTACGAAATAGCCGGAGATATCTCTGATTATGCCAAGAAAACGGAATGGAACACAAATCAGGCGGCTTCTGTTATTATTCCGCATCTAATAAAATTTAAGAAGGCAAAGATGAAAGACTTTGTGGATTTACTTTCTGGACACTTGACCAGAAGGCAAGTTCGCGTATTAATAGACCAAATGGTTGTAGAGAATATTCTTGAGAAAAAAGGAAGTGGTTCGGGAACATCTTATTCTATCAGTGAAGAATATGTTAAAAACACGGCACTTCTTACTAAAGCATTAGGAATTGGATTAGAGGTTTTAAAGGAACGAGGTGAGATTGATTAAGTAAAATGTCCAAAAACTGTCCAAAAAAAATCCTCAAAATACAGTAATAATACACTCATCTTTCTTATATCTAATTAGTATTCAACGAATTAAAAATGTCCAAAAATGTCCAAAATATAAAGTTATTTGTTTATACCCGACGTCCTCACACCAGCTCAACGCCACCGCTGCATGTCACATATCCGCAGCAAGGCGACCAAACCGGAAATGACCGTTCGCAAATGGCTCTGGGCGCACGGATACCGCTACCGGCTCAATGTCAAAAGCGTGCTCGGCAAGCCGGACATAGTAATGCGCAGATACAGAACGGCTATTTTCGTCAACGGCTGTTTCTGGCACGGACACGAAGGATACAAACAGTTTGTATTGCCCAAGACCAACACCGCCTTCTGGCAGGCGAAGATAGACCGTAACCGCGAACGTGACCAACGGAACTACAACATACTGATGGAAAACGGCTGGCAGGTAATTGTCATCTGGGGTGCAACCTGACCAAAGACAAAATGGAATCCACTATGCAACAGACCGCCCTCATCCTCAACCGCCGTTTACTGGCACTTTTGCAATAATAACGCAAAAATAAACAAAGAACAATGCGGAGAAAAAAAGATTCTTTCACCGCAAATATGCGGAGATTAGGCACGTTTTTTGTAGCACAATATAGAAAAGAAGCACACTATGAATACCGTTTTTCTATGGCAAAATGACAAGTTCCCCCATTTCGAATGGAATGCCGATGCGCTACTGTTGCCTTTAGGAGAGGTACATACCTTGCAGGGGCAACTACTGGGGTGTATGTCCGCGCTTGGTTTTGAAGGCCTTTCTCATCAGGTGGAAGCCGTCACGCAGGAAATCATCGGTTCTTCCCGGATAGAAGGTGTGACGCTGAATGCCGACAGTGTACGAAGCAGTGTAGCACGGCATCTGGGATTAGAAACGGCAGGCAGCGAGCGGAGTGACCATTATACCGAAGGAGTGGTGAATGCGATGATGCAGGCAACGCAAGCATTTGCGGAACCTCTTACTGCAGAACGGATGTTCGGATGGCATGCGGCTTTCTTCCCGACCGGTTATAGCGACGGCTATAAGATAACGGTTGCCAACTGGCGCGTGGGAGACGAACCGATGCAAGTGGTTAGCGGACCGATGGGTAAAGAGAAAGTGCATTTTATAGCTCCGCCAAGTGATATAGTTCCGGCAATGATGGAGCAACTCATAGCATGGTGCAACACTCCGAACGACACCGACCCGATACTGCGTGCGGCAATCGCTCATCTGTGGTTTGTCACTATCCATCCTTTTGACGACGGCAACGGGCGTATGGCTCGCACCATTACCGAGATGATGCTGGCGCGTGCCGATGGCAGCAGCCAACGCTTCTATAGTCTTTCGGCAGAGATAATGAAACAACGCAAGGAGTATTACGATGTGTTGGAGCAAGCGCAGAAAGGCCCGATAGATGTCACGCCTTGGTTGCTATGGTTTGTAAAAACATTGCGTAACGCACTGGTCTTTTCTTTGCAGACAACCGACAGAGTACTACAGAAAGCCGCTTTCTGGAGTAAACACAAAGAGACAGAACTGAACGAACGGCAACGGAAAATCATCAACCGGGTATGGGATGGCTTCGAGGGCAAACTGACCACACAGAAATACGCCAAGATCAACCATTGCTCACAAGATACTGCGCTGCGTGATATACAATCCCTGATAGAAAAAGGCATCCTCCGCAAGACAGATGAAGGCGGCCGTTCCACCAATTATGAACTAATAGAAGAAAAATTGCTTTTGAAGTGATAGATTTTAGGCTTTTTTTGCCTTCTATATAGAGGGGTATATTTTTACGCTCACAGTACACTTTATACTTCTATCCTTTTTGTGCCGAAAATGTGCATGAGTTGACGAAAGTTCGTAACAAAAATGTGTGTAACTCCGCGAAAATTCGTCACAAAAATGTGTAAAAGACTTGCATATCTCATTTATTTTTCGTAACTTTGCAGCCGATTATAATCGAAGATGATATGAAACGACACATTTTCGAGCAGTTAGTAGCATGGAAAGAAACACCTTCTTCCCGTCGCAAGCCCCTTATATTAGAAGGGGCTCGGCAAACAGGCAAGACATGGCTTGCGCGGGAATTAGGTAATACTCAGTTTGAGTCTTTCGTAGAAGTCAATTTTGAGAAACTGCAAGAAGCACGTTCCTTGTTTGAAGCAAACTTCGATCTAAACCGTATCCTGCTTGCCATTCAAGCAGCTACAGGGCAGAAAGTCATTCCCGGTAAGACATTGCTATTCTTCGACGAGATTCAATTTGCCCGTCGCGGTTTACTCTCCCTCAAGTATTTTCATGACGAGATGCCCGAATTGCACATTATTGCCGCCGGTTCGCTTCTTGGCGTAATAGACCACAAAGATGATTCGTTTCCGGTAGGCAAAGTGTCGTTTATCCATATCTATCCTCTTTGTTTTACAGAGTTTCTTTGCGCTATAGGTCGCGAAGGATTAGCAGATATGCTACAGTCAAAAGATTACACGGCAATTAATGCTTTTGCTGAGACCTATACCGATTTATTGCGACAGTATTACTACGTAGGAGGAATGCCAGAAGCTGTAAAAACCTATGTAGAAGAACAGGATTACAAAGCCGTACGCCAAGTGCAGAACGAGATCTTGAAATCCTATAAAAACGATTTTAGCAACCATCCTCCCAAAGAGATAGTCAAGCGCATGATTATGCTATGGGATTGCATTCCTGCCCAGTTGGCGAAGGAGAACAAGAAATTCATTTATACAGCGGTCAGAAGCGGTGCGAGGGCACGCGATTTTGAAACCGCTATTCAGTGGCTATGTGATGCGGGCGTTGTATATAAAGTGACACGCGTCCGTTCGGGCGAAATGCCGTTGCGTGGCTTTGAAGATATGGATGCTTTCAAACTCTATACATTGGACATCGGCCTTCATGGTGCCATGGCTGGTTTGGATGCCATGACTTTGGTGCAAGGTAATGAATTGTTTCTGCAATATAAAGGTGCGTTGACGGAGCAGTTTGCGATGCAGGAGATGCGTTGTCTTAACGATATGGAAATTCATTATTGGACTCCGGAAGAAAGCCGTGCGGAAATGGACTTTGTGGTACAACATGCCGGTGAAGTAATTCCCATAGAGGTCAAAGCGGAGCAGCATCTTCGCGCCAAATCTATTTCCGTTTACATTCAGCAGAATCATCCCGATCATATTATTCGCACATCTCTTGCGCCATATAAACAAGGTGCAGCGGTGACAGATATACCGTTATATGCATTTCAGCAGGCTTTTGAATAATCAACCGCAGGAACCAAGTTACATTGAAATAAATGCACATTTACGTAGCATCCTCTTGGAGGAACATATCTTATTCCGAAGTAGTAGCCGCCTTGCGTGAGGCGGGGCATGAGGTGTACGACTTCCGCAATCCGCCGACTGATACCCCCTCTATGCCGAACGCGAAAGGTTTTCATTGGACGGATGTTGATCCCGATTGCATGAACTGGACTCCGGCAGAGTACCAGGTGAACCTCTCCCACCTTTTAGCCGAACAACAGTTTCAAAACGACATCCGAGCCATGACCGCCTGCGATGCGTGCGTGCTGGTGTTGCCTTGCGGACGCTCCGCACACACCGAAGCTGGTTGGTTCGCCGGACAAGGCAAGAAGGTCTTTGCTTACATCCCTGACAAAGACAGCTTCGAGCCAGAACTGATGTACAAACTCTTCACCAAAGTATGCATCAGCCTAAATGAATTGATTAAAACAATAGACACACTATAAACGATGTCCTGCCTCCAAGTTCTGTTAGCGATTATCTTTCCGCCGTTGGCGGTGATTGACCGCGGTTGCGGCTCCATGACTATTGTCTTTATCCTTACCCTCTTTGGCTGGATCCCCGGAGTCATCGGCGCGCTGATTATTCTGAATAAGAACGAATAAAATATGAACCACACTAAACATTGGCAACTCACCACCATCATTGCAATTTGCAGCATTTGCATAACCATCTGCTGCGTCGGTTGTAACAAGCCTGCGGATGACATTCAGCAGTCCTCTGTACAGCGCATCACCGAGCGGGGCACACTGCTGGTGGGCACCACGGGGGACTACCGTCCGCTCTCCTATCGCGAATCCGACAGCACCTATTGGGGCTTTGATATTGATATGGCTCAGAAGATAGCCGAACGCATCGGTGTCGATGTTGAGTTTGTCAGCACCACATGGCCGACGCTGACAGCCGATGTGATGGCGGAGCCGCAGCGCTTCGACCTCGCTATCGGAGGTATCACCGTCACAGAGACCCGCAAACAGACGATGCTCATGAGCGACGGCTACCTCCGTAACGGCAAGACTATCCTCTGCCGCATTGCAGACACGCTCCTTTTCCGCTCGCTGGCAGACATCGACCGTCCCGAAGTGCGCGTCATGGTCAACCCCGGCGGACTGAACGAACGTTTCGCACACGACTCGCTCACACATGCCACCGTCATTGTTTATCCTCGCAACGAGGAGATACCGTTGCAAGTAGCCGAAGGCAATGCCGATGTCATGATAACCGAGATCACCGAGGCGCCGTGGTACGTGCAGAACGACCCGCGTCTCGCTGCTCCGCTACTCAACCGCCCTTTCACGCATGGCGAGATAGGCGTACTCATGCCAGCAGGACAGGACGACCTCCTGCGCCTCGTCAACGCCCTCATCGCGGACATGAAAGCCGACAGCACCCTTTTCTTCCTCCACCAACAATACGGATTAATTTATGGATATTCAAACAACTGAACTGCTGCGTGCGTCCCAGAGCTGGGACGGAGTCGCACTGCCTGCCTACCCTGCAGGCAAACCCGAACTGATTGTCAAACGTTTGGTCTTTCCTGCCGGCGCAAAAACGGAATGGCACCACCATACCGTCATTAACTATGGTATCATCCAACAGGGCGAACTGACCATCGTCTGCCAAGACGGAAGCGAGATAACCTTCCATGCCGGTGAGGCGATGGTGGAGGTCATCGGCACCGTCCACCGCGGCGAGAACCGCGGCTCTGAACCCGTCATCCTCGACATGTTTTACGTCTCCTCTCCCGCCACGGACATCACCATCCCACACCCCGAATTGGAAGAATAGTTTATGTAAAAGTATTATGTATATTATAGCCTTTTCGGCAATACTACCTTCTTTTTATCGTACAAATAATTCTTTCGTCTTTTCTCTTTGAGTAACAAGAATGCTCACTTCGTAGAGCAAGTACAAAGGGTTAAACTTTTGTATTTTTATCTGCAAATATAATTCAGACGAACATCAAGTGCCACCCCCCAATAGGATTTGCTTATTGTACTAACCGGAGGAGAAATTGCTTATACTCGCCCTGACGGAGTAAGGATTATCCCCATGGTTAGTTATCTAAAGATTGATAACCATTCCCTATCCGCATAATTCTGCAGAAATATGAAAAAAGTTGCTTCGGGGGTGATAGATGTCTTATCCACAAGGGAGCGATCACCGCATGTGCAGGTATTTTTTGCCTTATATATTGAGGGGTATATATAATACTAATCTATGCTATGCGGGCTATTGGTTGAGGAAATGACTGACATCCTCTTTGGTGAAGTTGCCGATGATGACAATCATAGAGCTCTGTTTCTGTTCTTTGGTGCCAATGATGAGTTCATGCGGCTTGCGCTTGTTGGTGAAGATAAACACATTGTCTCCGCCGGACGAATGGCTACTCATTAACAACTCGTAGTCTTCGTCTGTGGTCAGGATATTGATATCTTTGTCAATCTGTTTCTTACCATCGGTAGTCTCCGAGCTAATAATGAGCATCTTGTCCAAACTGCCTAACTTATCCAAGTCCTCACCGCCGGCTGCATTGATAAACTTTGTGCCGAGGTTGAACATGGCCTTGTTGATACATACGAACTCTATTCCGTCCATGGTGGCATACTTGCTGAAAATCTTGTTTTGTGCCTGCATGGAAAGTGAGAAGGCGATTACGGCTAATACTACAAAAATCCGTTTCATATTGGTTGTTTTTTTAGAAGTTTATATATCGGTTGATGATTATAGTTGTGGCATCTACCTGCTGTAGAGCCTTGTTTGTCGGTGCGAGACATTGCTCTGATGCTCTGGTAATCATATTGCTCGCCCGTTGTATTTGCATAGCTGCATCTTCGGCAGTAGCACAGGTGTCTCTGTATGGGTCATTGATGTTTTTATACCATCCGATACCACCACCCAATGCGAGAATAACAGCCACCGTTGCCGCTGCGCGGTAAAGCATCTTCGGAGGAGTCTTCAGACGATATATGATTCCTTTGCGTTGCTTAGTCTCGGACAAGGCAGGCTCTTTCTCTGTTTGCCCGAGGTTGTTCACAAATGCGGTTATATCTTTGGCAATGTCAGCCGGTATCTCTTGGTCGGAGATATTAGCAAGCATAAGCAGCAGTTGCTTGTCCTCCTGCAATTCTTCAGGAATGTCTTCGCACCTGAAATATGCTGCCAACTGCCGCTCTTCATCCGGTGTTGTTTGCCCCTCATAGAAACGAGAGAGAAGCAATTTTATTTGTTCTATGTCCATATTGTATGTCATAACTTTGAGATCTGTTCTTTTAATGTCTTTCTTGCTCTGGATAGCAAGGTGTATATGTTTTCGCGGCTTAAACCGGTCAGTTCTTGTATCTGTTCTGTCTCTAATCCGTCAATGGTGCGTAAGCGAAGTACTGTTTGTTGGTCGGCAGGCAGTCGTTCTATCAGTTGCAGTATGGCGTTGAGGTCGCTTGCCGCATCTAATTGTCTCTCGGTGTCATAGTCCAAAAGCATGTCCATGATTTCCTCGTTTGGCTCTGTGTATATGGCTTTGAGACGGTCAAGACAGTTGTTACGCACCATAGTCAAGATATATGGAAGCGGTGTTTTGTCAGGTTGTATTGCGTCCCGCTTGCTCCATAACTCCGAGTACACATCTTGCACGCAGTCCCGCGCTTCGTCCCGATTACGGAGCAGGTTGTATGCAAGGGCATACATCTTGCCGCTATAAGGGAGAAAATACTCTGTGAACTGCTTGTGCGTCATGCGTTGTAATTATGAGTCGTGTTTTGTTTCTTTGCTTCATTAAGACACGCAAATAATGTGCCATCTGCCACTATATTGAAAGGCTTTCTATATGTAATACGATTGAAACAGCAAAATCTTACAAACAGAGTCTAATTTTAACTTTGAAGTGTAGAATTTGAAAAAGGTTGTTATATACGGCATGATTTTTGTAATGAATATTTATAGCAAAGACTCTGATAAGAGAGAAGTTATAGGGTCTTTGCGGTTGATGATTGGTTAGGGTGGGATACAGGGATGTTGAGAAACTTGGGAGTTGTATGTGTAATGTGTAATAAATGTAATATATAGTTTATGAAAAAGATTCTTGTAACTCTTGCAATTATACTGCTTCCGATAGCAGGTTGCATGGCTCAGAACGTGAAACTGCCTGCTCCGCAGAAGAAGGGCGGCAAAACCGTAGTAGAAACCCTTTGGAATCGTGCTTCGGGTACAGAGTTCAGCGACAAGATGCTGAGCAATCAGGATTTGTCCAATCTCCTTTTCGCCGCTATTGGTGTCAATCGCGACAATGGCAAACTGACCTCACCCACAGCAAGCAACAAGCAGGAGATTCGTCTGTTTGTATTCACTGCTGAAGGCGTGAGTGAGTATCTGAATACAGAGAACAGCCTCAAGCCGCTTCTGACAGGCGACCACCGCCCATTGCTTGCAGGACATCAGGAGTGGGTAAAGTCGGCACCTGTCATTCTTCTGATAGTTGCAGATGAAACCAAGTTCGGACGCAACGATGAGAGGGCTAAAAACATAATGGCTATAGATGCCGGTATCGTATGCGAGAATATCAACATGTTCTGTGCCGGAACAGGTCTGGTGACCCGTCCGCGTGGTTCAATGGATGTTGCGGCTATCAAGTCGTTGCTTAATTTCGATGACTCGCTGACACTGCTCCTCAATAATCCTGTCGGCTATCCGAAGAAATAGTATCTTGAGCTGACAACGGCAGTGTAGAAATACGAATTACTCCATACTTGTATTATAAAATCTTGAGACACAATGACAACAAATCACAACATATTATCATGCTTGCTTGTAGTCCTTATGGCGGCATGTTCTGCCAATAGCGGACTGGCTCCCGAACAGCCTGTCGGCAGTGATAATGCAGGCAATAATACGGGTGACAACGGTAACTCCGCGATTTCCCCTGTGAGGCAAACTGTCAGTGAACAAATAACAACTTACACCGATCAATATGGTGATGTCGCCTATATCCCGGGTGAGTTTGCGGTGTCGGTCAAGGCAGACGAGCAGACAGTTCGCACCGGACTTGTAGTTATCGGACCTGACGGCAGTGAGTACGTTTGGATTCCTACTGCCAATACCCCTTTAGAAATGCGCGATTTTGGTAGTTACTATTCAGGCAATTCGCTTTCAGGCTATCATGACGAGACAGACCTGCCGCTGTATAAAGATATGGTGAAGAGTGTTGAGTATTATGGTGGTTTTTATATCGGGCGATATGAGGCGAGCAATGGCGGTGGAAGCAGTCTGAGTGACTATATGCCTCTCAGCAAACCCGTGACAAAAAACCAACCAGGAAGTATATGGGTGCGTTTCTCTCCGCAGAATGCTACTGTTGCCTGCCAGAATATCTATCGGGACAACGCTACCGTTCAAGGTTTCTTCCCATGGGGAGCCAACTGGGACACGATGCTGCAATGGCTCATCGATTCGGGCAACAAGACAAAAAGCGATGTGGCAAGCAACAGTACTTCTTGGGGCAACTACTCCAACGACTCTTTCTCCCCCGGTGCAGTGGGAAATTATACCGGTGCTTACGAAGATGCAAAGTCTAACAACATATACGATTTGGCAGGAAACAACTGGGAATGGACGCAAGAACGGTATGGTTCTACCAACTATGTGATGCGCGGAGGTGGCTATAATATCATGGGAGGAGCCTGCAACGGAGATGTTTATCCTGCCGCTATACGCGACCCGCTTCCCGGCAATAGCAATCACCCCAATGTCTGCTTCCGAACAGCATTCTTTCTCGTTATTCCCGGCACTTCAACAAATGTTGACTATGTGAGAATATAAAAAATACATTGAGATGTATCAGTATCGCATCTCTATAAAATCCATAACAATTATGAATAAGTCGTTTCATATTATATGTTTCCTTGTTGTTTCTGTGTTTCTCACTATATCAACCAATGTGAATGCACAGAAAGTGTTCTCCACCGAACACGAATATCAGGCACAAGTCAAGGTGTATGTTGCGAAACATGATTACCAGCGTGTATATAGAAGATCATGACTATAGAGCTGACGGCAACGATGGGAAGTGGTACTTCGTGGATCATGAATATCAGTCAGATATCAATATCTATTTTGTGGATCATGAGTATCAGGCGGATATTACCGTCTGCTTTGTTGACCATGAGTATCAGGCAGGTTGGCGCAATAATGACAAGAAGCATCTCTTCTACAAAAAGAAGAAATAATCACTAAGCACATCTTCTGTTGTGATGGCTAAATATCGTAATTATCACAGACATAGCGGCATTGCAATTGCAAAGTCGCTTGTGTTTATAAGGGGTTTGTGCTATGTAGAAATGCGGAAAGAGTAGGTAGATAAGGTTTGATGTTGAACCTGCCCTGTACATGTTTTTTTCTTAAAAGTTGTGTGTATAAAATTGTTTTTGTAATTTTGCAAATTCATATATAAAAATACACCTCGTGACACTAACATTCATATTCTCCATCATATATTTATGAAAACAAATCTGCAAAAAGGCGGCGGTCTTTCTATGCTGACAGTTGCCATTGTGGTATTCGTTTTTCTTTTTGTACCGCAAACAGTAAAGGCAAACGATTATCTTGAAAAAGAAAAGCATTATAGGGTTTACACCAGTGGCCCCGACAGAATACATTTCGATATTCCTGTCTGGGCATACGGTAAGTCATACGACTATCATGCGTATGGTGACAGCTATATAGCTTACAAAAAGAACGGTAGCGACACGTGGACCACTATTGCGTGGTATAAGTCGGATGCCTACGCTGAAAACGAGGACAAAGGCAACACCAAGGGAACAGCTTATATTAAGCTCCTGAACAATCAGGGAGCAATAGTGGTTACTTCTATGTATAATGGTGTCAACTATCGTGTTTCCAAAATAGATGATTGGACGGAGAAACTGATAGTTAAACAGAAAGAAGATGATGGCACTCCGCAGGTTACTAACCTTGAGTTTGACTGGTATCCGCCCGAGTCGCTTGACAGCATTTCTTTCGATGTGAAAATAGAGTCTAAATTCAAGCGTAGTTATACTGTTTGGGGGGAGAATGCCATGACCACCTCGTGCATATATGAGGGGTTCACGAATAACAATAACATCATGACACCTCAGCTCTATACGCCTTATATATATCAAGTTAACGAAGGGGGTCCTACCGGCTATGGTTATGCTGCCATCCCGTACATGACATTCAATGACCCTATCAGTTACACTACTTCGATCGACCCTTCTGTCGTTCCCATCTCCGACCGCGGAGGCACGATGTACGTAATGACCACCGACACCGTTCAGGAGCAATTCAAGGCCACATTCAAGATGTGGCGCGGTACGGGTGATGCAAAAACCGAAACCGAGCGCACTTCTGTAGGAGTGGATATCCCGCCTTATCACCGTATATATGACTTCAAGGTTGTGGAGGAAAGAGACTCCACAGGAACTTTCACAGGTAATAATGTGTTGAGTTGGAACATTAAGAACCCTGAACTCAAGGACCTTGTTGATGGCGACTACTTCGAGGTGCAACGTGCTATGCAGAGCGATTTCTCTGATGCAACCACCATAGAAATGTTCCAGATGGTACGCAATGAAAACAAGAGCAATTACACCTATGTTGATAATAACCGTAGCACATGGACGGGCAATGCGGCGGATGTCACAGCCGACACGCATCTCTCTGTTCATGACAACAAATTCGTGGTGTACGACAACGAAAACAATCCTTTTGTGGAATTAGATGTAAAACTGACCTCCGACAGTCTGCTTCTGCCCTCAGTGCCGGTATATTACCGTATGCGGCGTGCTTCATCGTCGGTGTGGGGCTGGGAACAGGATTTTGCCAAGTCTGCTTCACTATTAAAGCACAACTTCCTTGCTCCGCTCGCCGATGAACAAGAGCAATATACTCTTGACAGCGATTATCGGAACAATCATAAGGTGAATTTCCGTTTCAAAATAGAGAATAGAGAAGTGATGCCATCTTATCCTAAGAAGGAAGAGTGTACCATGACCTATAATCTGAACAGGGTTCTCAGAGAAGATAACATAGAACTGACTATCTTGTTTCAAAACGATGGGATATGCAACAGTCCGGAGGGGAAAACAGCATTCCGGGTAACTGATATCGACGGGAAAGTACTTCATGACTGGTCTTATCTGTCAGCGGGAACTTACATGTATCCGGCAAATACCATTCTGCAGGTAAAGAATACTGACCCTGAAACCTACAATGAGGGTAAGATAACCACTTTCAATCTTGTGGCGGATTCCGAAGTAAAATGTACTACAGAGTGGCGTATGGCGGTGCAGGAATTCTTTGCTTACTTTACGCAGGAGGGCGATGGGAAAATAGATATCATGAAAGAGCTGGAAACCTATTTGCCTTCTGTCAAAGATAGTCTTTACAAAGTACTGCTAATAGAGAATAATACTGAACATGGCCGCTGTATGTGGGATCGTACAGCTCAGTTGATACTCACACGTACCATTGAGGAAACCGGACAAAGAAAGGACATCGTCATTCCGCAGGACAGCATCTCGCGCCTCTCCGACGGCTCATGGATAGTAACATACTCTGATATCGCTGACAAGGCATGTTCTCACTATAAATATTCCATACATATCGACCAGTCCAAGTCTGACTTGCGTGTACAGGACTCTGCTTTGCTAAAGCCTATACAAATCTTAGGACCTGAATTGTACTACGATGAAGGTGCAGCAGTACGCAACTTCACTGCCTCACAAGGCGATGCCGGCACACAATTCAAGAACGGTGTCTTGCTTCGCTGGGAAACCAATAACAACAACTATGATGACTTCGTGCTGCTCAGGCAGGTGAAGGATTCCACTAATGCTGCCGACACATTGGTCATTACTGATGAGAGCAACTATTTTGACCGCAGTGCCATGCCTGACGTGCACTATGAATATACCATTGAGGCGCGATATAGTTGCAATGGGAAAACTACTGCCAATTCCGCAACTACTGAAGGCTGGCGCACACCCTACGGCGAAATAAGCGGTGCTATCCTTATGCCTGACAACACCGGAATGGCAGGTGTAGAAGTGGCATTGCAGGATACCGGCGGAAATACAATTCGTAAAGTTATTACCGATGCATCAGGCGCATATAAGTTTGATAGCCTTGATTATGAAGCAATCGAATGTAGTGACCCCAAGGTGTTGATTAAATATACAAACACAGTATATAGCAATAACCCTGAACCATATACTCTTATCCGTGTTTCCGATAAAGACGGACACCGGTTGCAGGATTGGACAAATATGCCGGCCGGCACTTATTCCTATCCTATGGGTACCACACTTGAGGTCAAAACCACAGAAACAGATAATTCTAATTACGATGTAATCTTTTCTTTCGTTATTGAGACCGGTTGTACTCTCAACTGCTACAACAATGTCACTACAGTAAACATGTTCCAACGCAAAGGAAGATTTTCACCCTACATTTCAAGCACTTCTGATATAGATTGCTATACTGTAGGTTCTTCATTGAAGTATATTGTTATCCCCACTTCGCAATATGGGATATTCTCTTTTAATAACACAAATACGCCAACAGCAACAATAACACTTTCACCCAATAATGCCGTGGCTTCCGGTATGGATTTCGTGAATACTTCTACCACACGGCTCACAGGGCGGGTGCTCTATAAGAACACCACCATACCCGTAAGCGGGGCAATGTTCCTGCTGAATGGCGATACCGTACGCAGGGGTAATATTCCGCTCACCTCTGCCACCAATGGCAATTTCGAGTTGGTAGTGCCACTTAACCAGACTTGTCGTTTGCAGGTGATAAAAGCCGGGCATACTTTCGAAGGTGACGGCATACTGCGCATTGACGATAAAGAAGAATTTTCTCTCACCAAACCTCTTGACGGAGTGAGATTCTTCGATATGACCAAGGTGCGCCTCATAGGTCGTGTTGCCGGAGGTAACGACCAGAGAGACCTGCCGCGAGGCTTTGGATTGGGGACAAACAATCTTGGTGACAATCTCCAACTTGTCCTCCAACTCGAAGGCGACAACACTGCGCAAATAGTGCACGACCCCGAGGATTTGGACAAAGATACTATTCAGCAGACACAGCAACACTATGTCTATAGCCCCGATATGGAAGACAGTATATCTGTCGGCACTACCCAAATCCTTTTTGAAAAGAAACGCATTATCATCAATCCTGACCCCCGAACAGGCGAATTCGAGGTGGACCTGTTCCCTGTAAAATATAAGGTCGTCCAAGCCACGGCTGTCGGATACGCCACTTTGTTCAGTGCCGAACAAGGCAATGAGACCTTCGACCTTACAAATGCACCGCATAACAAGTTTACAGACAACTATACCAAGTCTATGGGAACCCCGACCATAGAAGATGTTACTCTGCATGAAGGTGACTCTATTTTCTATAACGCTGTGTATGACCGCATATACCACACTCCTATGCAGGTAGATCTTACTCAAATGATTTATGGTCTCGTGCGCGACGGACTTGGTGAACCGAGCATGGAGGTGAGCGATATTGACCCCTCGCTTATCACTACTATCAAGCTCTATGAGAAAAATCAGGACAACACCATCGACTATCTGCTTGGCTATCCTGTCTTTATCGGAGGTAGGAAATATCAGTTCATCGCTCAGGCCTACGAAGACTACTACTACAACAACGACTCGCAGACAGGCAGACTCGACCGTGTTCCTCTCAGAGGCGGTGCTGTCACCATACACAACGGATTGCACGATTCCAAATCAAGTCAGACTTATGCACTCGACTCACAGGGACGCAATCAGAGCATCTGGCTCATGGTGGACAACTACGATGTTAACAATGTCGGTACTAATGCTCTCCGTACAGTTACCGCCGCTCTTGAGCAGGGAAACAATATAGTGGAAACCACACTCTTCAGCGGGTATATAACCGGAACTGTGGTACAAGAGAAAGACCTCAGAATGACCGATTCAAAGATAGTCCTCCTTGATATCATTCGTGACCCGGGAGGAGCAGGCTCTTCTGCATGGATAGAATCAGGAAGCACCTATTCCTACTCTTACAAGGAAAATTACAAATGGGATGTGGGAGTCACTATTAACCTCAAATACGGTCTCAATGTCTCTATAGATGTCGGTGTGGTATCATCTTTTAATGGCGCCGGCATGTACCAGGGCTCAAACTACACCACAAGCAAACAACTCAATATGCCTATTCCAATCAAGCATAGTTGGGATTGGGGATATCAATACGACTACTCTATCACGACCAACGAAAGAATCTCCACTTCTTCCGCTTCTGCTGCTAAGAACGTGGGTGCTATGGCGGATGTGTTCTTTGGTACAACCATTGCACAAGTGGCAGGCAAGGCAAAAACGGTTACTCTGATAAACGATAGTCTGTATCACCTGCGTAAGCCCGCAATAGATGCAGGTGCTATGAAAGTGATTGCTTCCGGTACCGCGGCAGACGGACAAACTTATCACCTCGTAACAGGTCAAAAGATTGTACTCGGTTCTACACTTAACTCTAACTTTGCATATTCGCAACATTATATCCTCAACACCGTCATCCCTGAGATAGCAATGGAGCGGCAGAGCCTCCTGATGCAGTTCTCAAGTATAGAAGAAGCAAAACAAGTCGCTAACCAAAGGGGCGAAGAGATCTACTGGTATCATCCGTTGGATACTGTCACACTCCGCGATTCACTGCCCGACAACTACTACGAGATGGTTACCCCCGATGACGATAAAGTCTATACCGACCGTGTGGCAGCATTAGACAATGTCCTCATTGATTGGCTTACCATTCTCTATCAAAACGAAGAAGAGAAAGTGGCGGCTATGGGAACCAATAGCAAGAAAGTGGGCACATATAGCGTCTCTTACGGCTCTACTGTCAATCACACAGAAACCTACTCCGCATCTTCCAACTACAATGAAGTTCCTCAAGGGTGGGGACTTATCGGTAGCGATGCTGCTACCGGAGCAAGCAATATGGGGAAAGCAGCATTGAATAATCTTGCCAACAACCTGAAAGACTTCTGGAAATCGCGCAATGGTTCTACCTTCGGACAAGCGGCTATAGATGCTTTGTATGACTATCAACATACCGAAGACAGGGAAGATGGAGGTTATCGTCTGAAAACAGGTCAGGAGATGGGAACAGTGACCAACTCGTCCAAATTCAGTTTCTCTTTCGATCCTGTGTTTAACTTTAGTAACGACACACGGGAGTCGGATACCAAGAGAGATACAAAATCGGCAGGCTTTAATATCGTATCCGACCCCGATGGAGACATCACCGTTTCTGCTTACAGAGTTCCTTACAGCGATTGGGCTAAAACAACCGCATTCATCCGCGACCGGATAAACACTCTCCCGGAAGATGATGACAACCTGTATGGTTCATACGTATTCTATACTGATGCAGGTGCAACTTTCTGTCCTCACGAAGGTGAAGAACGCACCAATTTCTACAATAAAGGTACGCTCATAGGCAATGGTACGCAATGGCTTGTCAAACCCGAAATGACCGCCAATACCTATGAGATAACCAACGTGCAACCGCAGAATAGTGCATACTTCCAAATTACCATAATGGACAACTCGGAGATAGATGCAGGTGTTGCTAACGATGGCCATGGTTTGACTTTGTACCTTGACGGAGAATCCAACCCCAACGGAGCAGTATTAACCATCGATGGTATGTCGCTCGTGCAAGGTGTATCGTTATGGGTAGTGCCTGGCAGACCTGTCACGAAGACACTGCGCGTAGAACGGGGTACTGTGGACGATTATGACAATCTTACTCTCTTATTGTCAGTCTCCGATTGTATGAAGACACTGACATCAATGAACCTCTCCGTTCATTTCCTGCCACTCTCATCCGATGTCAATATCGCCATGCCAAGGCAAAACTGGGTGATGAATACATTGTCTTCACAAGACTCTGTCGGATACTATATCCCTATAGATATTGATGGATTCGACATCAACCATAAGAACTTCGACCATATCGAGTTCCAATACAAACTCTCTACCCAGAGCGAAGAGATGTGGGTTAACCAATGCTCGTTCTTTGCTTCCGACAGTCTCTATCAACTCGCTACAGGCAACAAGGCAATGATAGAAAACGGGCGCATTGTTCCTTTCCGGTTCTATGGAGAACGCGATCCGATGGAGCAGAAGTATGACCTGCGTGCCGTTAGTTTCTGCCGCTATGGTTCAGGCTTTGTCACTAAGTCTTCACCTGTCATTAGCGGTACAAAAGACACTCGTCCCCCGCGAATCTTCGGTGAACCCGAACCTGCCAATGCCATACTCGGTATAGGAGACAACCTCAAACTGCGCTTCAATGAGGCTATTGCCGGCAACTATCTTGATGAAGACAATAACTTCCAGATAAAAGGCGTTACAAACAGTACGGGTATCACTACCAGTACCTCTGTGCATTTCTCAGGTATGCCCGACTCGTATGCAAAGTCGCAAGTCAGTCGCTCGCTATCAAATCGCTCGTTCTCTATTGATATGCTTGTCAAACCTTCCCAACCTTCTCGCGAACAGGTGTTCTTCGAACATGGGGAGAATGGAAACGGGGTGCGGTTCGGACTTACTGCTGACAACCGCCTTCAACTCATGCTTGGCACATTCCGCATCTATTCCAAACCCTTGGAAACAATGCTCAGTTTCACTCGTGTAGGTGTTATCTATGACAATGAAACCAATGAAATCCGTTTCTTCGCAGGTACAAGCGACGTAACTGACCCACAGGCACACAAACTGCCTGCAACGCTCAACTATAACATCTCCGCACCGCTTATCTTCGGAAGGGGCTTCGAGGGTAATATGTTGGAACTCAGACTATGGTCCAAAGCACTCACTTTGGAAGATATTGCAGCCACACACATGCACTACCTCACAGGATACGAGCGCGAACTTGTGGCTTATTATCCTATGACCGAAGGTAAGGGCAATACGCTTAAAGACAAATCCGCAGGCGCTACTCTTACATTATACGACGCATCATGGAACTTGCCACAAGGTATCTCTCTGGCTATTGACAATAACCAAACAGTCTCACTCAACGGCAACTTGCTTAGCCGGTCGGAGATATACGATGAGACACTCATGTTCTGGTTCAGACCGACAAGCACCAACGGTGATATATTCACCGCAGGATATCCCACGGATTCCACGGGCACAGTTATTTCTATAGTGGATAATCTGCTTGTCTTGCATTCCGGCCGCAATACTATATTCGCAGGAGAAGTAACACCCGGTACTTGGCAACATTTCGTACTCACCGTCAACCGTACATACAATAATGCATCTGTCTTCCTCAATGGCAGAATGACCGCCTCCTTTGCCGCTACTCAGTTGGAAGGCATCTCAGGAGCTATGTATTTTGGAGGCAATGGCTTCGAAGGCAATATCGATGAGTTCGTCATCTTCGAGCAGGCTCTGCCCAAAACTCTTGTGGAAGAGTTTGGCATTCACTCTCCTTATGGCGATGAAATGGGACTCATGGCATATCTGCCGTTCGAAACTCAGAAAATGAATCCTAACGGAGTACTCGAACTCGTATTCTCAATCAATGACCAACGTGTGTTCTACGACGATAACGGAAAGGAAATTGACAAAGAGATACCCCTGATCATAGAAAGTCAGAATCCGCAGATCGAAAGTATGGCGGACAAGATTCTCTATGCACCTGTGTACTCCACAGAACCACTGTCCAAACTGAATTTCGATTGGGCATTCAACAACGACGAACTGCTTATCAACCTCAAAATGCAGGACAGGGAGATAAACAAGCAAACCGTCTTTGTCACTGTACGCGATGTGGAAGACCTCAATGGTAATCCTATGCCCTCACCCGTTACATGGGTCGCTTATGTTGACCGCAACAACATTACATGGGAAAATAACACTCTTGAGATATGGCGCTATTATAACAATGAAGATGCTTACGAATGTGGAAATGAGAATTGCCACAACATACGTATTATCAACAATAGCGGAAAGAAACACCAGTTCACTATCGAGTCCTTGCCCGAGTGGCTTACTGTGGACCAGTCCTATGGAACTATCCATCCGCTCGAATACCATACCGTCCGGCTTACCTACAATACCTCCCTGTCTGTCGGCAACTATTCCGACC
Organism: Paludibacteraceae bacterium; assembly: GCA_905235505.1. Taxonomy (GTDB): domain Bacteria; phylum Bacteroidota; class Bacteroidia; order Bacteroidales; family Paludibacteraceae; genus Colicola. The sequence goes on along the minus strand of CAJOMJ010000027.1, from coordinate 21,278 downwards.
TCGTGTATGTAACTGATGAAAACGGACTCTCCGAACCGCTCAAGATTATTTACCATGTGACGGCTTCTTGTCCTTGGCAGGAACCTGACAAAGCAAAATATGCACTCAACATGTCGCTTTGCGGACAAGTGCTCGTTAATGGCGAATACGATACCGACAACAACGATAAGGTTATTGCCACGTATAAGAACGAATGTGTAGGTATGGCAAACATCAACTTCAACAACCTGACCAATACCTCCAATGTCTATCTCACCATCTATGGCAATGAGAGCATGAATAACAAACGCATAACCTTCCAACTCTGGCAGGCTTCTACCGGTAAGGTTATCACCCTCTCATCGTCTGTTGATGTCAAGTTTGCACATGGCAATGTCTTTGGCTGCGGCTATGAAGAACCTGTCATATTCTCTACCTCCGGCAGCGAAGTGCAGAATATCAACCTTAACCCGGGTTGGAACTGGACTTCGTTCAATATCAATGTCAATGCTGACGCAACAGGAGTTATCAATAATGTCATGACTGCCTCGCAACCATGGACAGAAGGCGACCTTATCAAGAACCCCGTAACACGCAACTTCTGTGTCTATTCCGATTCGCTCGAACGTTTCGTCGGCTCACTTTATCACTATCGGTATATATATTCGCACATGGTATTCTGCAAAAACGGAAACACAATGCGTATCTCCGGCAATACCCTTCCCGCAGATTCCATGTATGTCGTTCTGCAAGGCAATGGTCAATGGAGCCCGCTACCGTGTCTCTATAAGGAAACAACACCGCTTCTGGAGGCACTTGCCGACTACTACGACTTCGCCACCCCGGGCGACCTCGTCAAGAGTCACGACCACTTCGCTGTCTTCTCCCAAGACAAACGGTGGGAAGGCGACCTTACTGCTCTCCGACCCGGAGAAGGCTACTACTTCCGAAGACTTGGCGAAGGACCCGCAACTCTCCACTACTACGACATCATGAAATCGTCTCTGCAACAGACCGATGTCGAGAAGAGAAACCTTGCCGGTGAAGAGGCATTCACTAATCCCGATGCTGCAAACAATATGACAATCATTGCGGCACTACCCGACAATGTTCCTCAGTCATCCCGACTGCTTGTATTCGTTGCAGACGAACTCTCTGCCCGGGCACAACCCCATGTCGTCAATGCCGATACTATCTATTTCCTTACGGTTCAATCCGATAATGTAGGTGAGCTGCGTTTCTGCACGGAAAACGGCACGCAGCTTGTACCACAGTCAGGTAGAATACTGAATCAGGCTGATGCACACTATGGCTCGCTCTCTCATCCTCTTCAACTGATTCCGCTTGCCGACTCTGACGATGTGTATAAAATCATCGAAAACGACCATGTAATCATCATACGCCATGGTGTCAGATACGATGTCACAGGCAGAAAATTGACTGAATAACCAATTGACAAACAAACTAAAACAATAAACAATATGAAAAAAGGATTTATTCTATTCATCTCATGCGCCATGCTGATGCTCGTGGCATGTGACAAAGACAAGAAAAACAAACCCGAGACAATCACCGGAGAATCCTCTGCTCCCGCGTGGAGTTCCCCTGTTGATTATGACATGACCTCGTCTATGACTGCTGTTGTGCGGGTCGATTTGGCTATCTCTTACTCTGAGCAGGTAGCCGCCCTTGGCAAAGAGTATATTACCGATGGCGATATGCTCGCTGCCTTCTCGGGTGATGTATGCCTCGGTGTGGACACAATGAAACAGGAAAACAACGGTCTGTTCTTCCTCTTCGTTACTGCCCCTGAGAGTACCGACAACAATGTGCAGTTGAAGTATTACTCTTCCGTACTTAAAAACATCTTCATTGCATCAGAACCGCTTACATTCCGCAATGACGATGTTCTCGGTACTGTCTCTGAACCCCTTACTCCTGTTTTTGTAAAGGAGAAATAACAAACTGTGCCGCTGCACCGGAACACCCTGACAACCCTTCGTTGCCTCTAACCGGATTCCACTCGCAGCACACATACTCACGCAAGTGTCATTTTGTAAGGAAATACGCATTTTTTCTTACAAAATGACATCTTGTCAGATAGCCGTCGTCATGCTACCTTCATGCTAACTCTTTGCTATCTCTTTGCTCTCTCTCCACTTTGACATTTTGTCATCATATTGCCCTTTTTCCTGACATTTTGTCATTCTCAGGACAACTCTATACTCAACCTATCCGCTCCTTCTGATTTTTCATGGTTGCGATTTTCACAAATTTGTATTACCTTTGCAGCCCGAATGTGAAAACCTGGCCTTAACAACTCCAAACAAACTAAACAACATCATAATGGCTAAATTTGAGAAACTGACTTCGAGGGCAGAAGATTACTCGAAGTGGTACAACGAACTTGTAGTAAAGGCAGACCTCGCAGAGCAATCCGCCGTGCGCGGTTGTATGGTAATCAAACCCTACGGTTATGCAATATGGGAGAAGATTCAGGCGGAACTTGACAGGCGCTTCAAAGAAACAGGGCATGTCAATGCCTATTTCCCCCTACTTATCCCCAAATCCTATCTTAGTCGCGAAGCGGAACATGTCGAGGGCTTTGCCAAAGAATGTGCAGTAGTTACACACCACCGCCTGAAGAACGACCCCAACGGCAAAGGCGTCATCGTTGACCCTGATGCCAGACTTGAGGAGGAACTCATCATACGCCCCACATCAGAAACCATAATCTGGAGTACATACAAGAACTGGATCTCCTCTTACCGTGACCTCCCCATACTCTGCAACCAGTGGGCAAACGTCATGCGTTGGGAAATGCGCACACGTCTCTTCCTCCGTACTGCAGAGTTTCTCTGGCAAGAAGGGCACACCGCCCACGCAACCAAGGAAGAAGCCATAGCAGAAGCAGAGAGAATGCTTGACGTATATGCCGAGTTCGCAGAAAACGTAATGGCAATACCCGTTGTCAAGGGTGTCAAATCGCCCAATGAACGCTTCGCCGGAGCACTTGACACATATTGCATTGAGGCCATGATGCAGGACGGCAAAGCCCTGCAAGCCGGCACCAGCCATTTCCTTGGACAGAACTTCGCCAAGTCTTTCGATGTGCAGTTCCTCTCCAAAGAAAACAAGTATGAGTATGTATGGGCTACTTCATGGGGTGTCTCCACTCGTCTTATGGGTGCACTTATCATGACCCACTCCGATGACAACGGACTCGTTCTTCCTCCGCACCTTGCTCCTGTTCAGGTGGTTATCGTACCCATCTTCAAGAAACAGGATGACCTCGACAAACTGCTCGAAGTACTCAATCCGCTTGCCGACAACCTCAAGGCCAAAGGCATTCGTGTAAAAGTGGATACCAGCGACAAGCAGACTCCGGGATTCAAGTTCGCCGACTATGAACTCAAGGGTGTACCCGTCCGCATCGCCATGGGTGCAAGAGACCTCGAAAACGGCACTATCGAAGTGGCACGGCGCGACACTCTCACCAAGGAGACTGTTCCTTTTGTAGGTGTCGAAGACCACATCGCCCTACTGCTTGAACAGATGCAGAAGAACATCTATGATAAAGCTCTTCAGTTCCGCCTTGAGAACACCCATGAAGTAAACTCCTACGAAGAGTTCAAAGAGGAAATAAAGAAAGGCGGATTCCTTCTCTGCCACTGGGACGGAACACCAGAGACAGAAGAACTTATCAAAGAAGAGACCAAGGCAACCATCCGCTGTATCCCTTCGCGCGACAACGTCCTCTTCAAGGGAGAAAACACTATCTTCGAAGAAGGCCGTTGCATGGTTACGGGCAAACCGTCTAAACAACGTGTTATCTTTGCAATAGCATACTAAAACAACTATACTTATTCATGTGCTTATGAGTAAAAACCTCGTTATAGTAGAGTCTCCGCACAAAGCAAAAACCATACAAGGCTTTCTTGGCAAGGAAGACTTTCGTGTACTTGCCTCTGAAGGTCATATACGGGACATTGACGGTGTCGGTAAAAACAGTATGGGTATTGACTTTCAGCACGACTATGCGCCACATTATGTTGTTGACCCCAAGAAAAAACGCCTTATAGAACAATTCAAAGACGAAGCAGGTAAAGCCGATACCGTTTGGCTTGCTTCTGATGCCGACCGCGAAGGGGAAGCCATCGCCTGGCACCTGAAAGAAGTTCTCGGACTTAAGGACGAAAACACCAAACGTATTACTGCTCTTGAGATAACGAAGAGTGCTATTCTTGACGCACTTGAGCACCCGCGCAATATAGACTATAACCTCGTCAATGCACAACAGGCACGACGCGTACTCGACCGTATAGTAGGTTTCGAACTCTCGCCCGTACTATGGAAGAAAATCATGCCCGGACTCTCTGCAGGACGAGTGCAGTCTGTAGCAGTGAGACTTATAGTAGAGCGTGAACGTGAAATACAGGCCTTCCAACCTGTTGCCTCCTATCGTCTCAATGCCGACTTTACAGGTATTGACGCACATGGGGAAGAGGTCACTTTCCGCACTGAACTCAACCACCGCTTCTCAACCAAACAGGAGGCGGAGGCTTTTCTTGAACTATGCCGCACCTCGCAGTTCTCCATACAGTCTATTCAGCATAAACCTCTGAAGAGGCAGCCTGCACCGCCTTTCACCACCTCTTCTCTGCAACAGGAGGCTTCACGGAAACTGCGATTCCCTGCATCCAAGACTATGCGTCTTGCACAGTCTCTCTACGAACACGGATTTATCACATACATGCGAACCGACTCTGTCAATCTCTCCTCTCTTGCTCTCAATACGGCAAAACAAGAGATACTCTCAGAGTGGGGTGCGGAATATCATAAGTTGCGTCAGTTCCACACATCATCAAAGGGTGCACAAGAGGCGCATGAGGCTATACGACCAACTTATATTGACCGTCATACTGCCGGTAGCACTGATGACGAACGCCGCCTCTACGACCTTATATGGAAACGCACCGTTGCCTCGCAGATGGCAGATGCGCTTATAGAGCAGACACGCATGGAAATATCTGTCTCCAACTCACCGTATTTGTTCGTTGCTTCAGGAGAGGTTATTACTTTCGACGGTTTCATGAAACTCTATATTCAAGGGTCTGACGATGAGACGGAAGAGACACAGACTTCTCTGCCCAAGATGAAAGAAAACGCTTCTCTGCAGGCAAAAGAAGTTACTGCAACGGAATCCTTCACCAAGGCACCCTTCCGCTTTACTGACGGTTCTCTCGTCAAGAAGATGGAAGAACTTGAGATAGGCAGACCCTCCACCTATGCCGCTATCATAGATACCATACAGCAGAGAGGTTATGTAGTGAAAGCATCAAGACCCGGTCAGAAACGCAACTACACTCTTCTCACGCTCAAAAACGATAAAATCACCGAGAAGCAGAAGTCGGAAACTTTCGGTGCCGACTCGCAGAAGTTCATGCCTACCGACCTCGGGTTTGCCACCAACGACTTCCTCGTGCAGCAGTTCCCCCGTATTCTCTCCTACGACTTCACTGCCAAGTCCGAAGCCGACTTTGACGAGATAGCTGAGGGTAAACTTGAGTGGGTGCAGATGGTTGATGACTTCTACAAGCAGTTTCATCCCGACATTCTCAACGTAGAAAGCGGCAAACTCTCCGGACGTGTGCTCGGCACCGACCCTGCAAGCGGACGGCAGGTTATTGCCAAGTTGGGAAAGAAAGGACCTTGCATACAAATAGGCACTGCCGAGGATGAACAGAAGCCGGTCTTCGCCTCTCTCAACAAAGACCAGTCTATCTACACCATCACTCTTCAAGAAGCTCTCAGCCTCTTCGACACTCCGTATCCCTATATCATCGGTGAGTTTGAGGGAGAGACGCTGATTGTCAATGAGGGCATGTACGGCCCATATATCAAACTCGGCAAAGAGTATTTCTCCATACCCAAGTCAACCGACCCTCTTCACGTCACCATGGAGCAGGCTCTTGAAATCATTCAGAACAAACGGCAAGCCTCTCTGCCTATTCACGAATGGGGCGACTTGCAAGTGCTGAACGGCCGTTTCGGACCTTACATCAAGCAGGGCGCCAACAACTACAAGATTCCCCGCGGTACCGATGCAGCGGCACTCACGGAAGAAGACTGCCGCCGCATAATAGCATCATCGGCAGCAACAGTAACAAAAAAAACGACACGCAGAAAGAATAAAGCGTAAATAGATTTTGCCATGTCAAAAGATTATTGTAATTTTGCAAGCCCAAATGAGAAACATAACATAAACTAATCACAAATAAAAGACAAAAAAGTTATGAAGAAAACATTATTTATCCTTACTGCAATACTTGCAGTGGCATTTACAAGTTGCGATGTAAAGACATCGGAAGTAACCATCACAGTTGCTGACGCTGAAGGTAATCCTGTCAACAATCGTTTAGTACTTTATACTGACATGGCTACGCTGATCGTTGATGCTGTTCTGCCCTCACCGGAAGAGATTATAACGGGTGTACCTGAGGGTTGGAGTTATGCCACTACGAATGCACAGGGCAAAGTGGTTGTAAAACTTGACATGGGTGTCAATAAACTTACCTATTATTTCGAAGTGTTCGACCAAGGCACCAACAAGTGGGAAAAACAGGAGATAACTCTGAAGAAGGGCGAAAACGCCGAAATTAACTTTACTGTCAACAAGTAAAGAGATGCAACGAGTTTAGACGCGCCGTGCCGCGTCTAAATGTAGTGTCTGTAAACAGACTTTAGTGGTGAGAGAACTCACCACACACGAGAAGTAGCGCAGTTGGTAGCGCACCACGTTCGGGACGTGGGGGTCGGGCGTTCGAGTCGCCTCTTCTCGACAAGAGGGTAACTCCGAGAGTTACCCTCTTTGTTTGTGAAACATACTATGTTTTCTCACAGTATCTCAAACAATGTCTTGTAAAACCTCAGTGTTGCATTCATGTGATTGCCGTAGTTGCCGAAATCAGTGGTCAGCAACGGACTCTGCCCTATGTTCCCCGCAAGTCGTTCGCTGCTGGAAAACGGTACCCACTTATCGTCTTTGGAATGAAAGAGATATAGCGGAGTCTGAGGCTTGAAATTGAGCAGCGACTGTCTCTGCATCGCATCGTAGAATCTGTGTGTCTCAGGGTCGGTTTTGTCCATCCCTGACGGTGGCATGTTGTCCGAGAGGCGTCTGCTACCCATCAACCGGGCAATATGGTTGAGTGTATATTTTTTCGTAAGAATCCACTCATCGTAGTGGGCAAGCAGGGAGTCTTTGAACAGGTGACTTAGGTCAAGGTGCAGATTCTCGCCCGCATCCATACCGAGGATAGTGAGCGGTATGGCGGCAGGGATGGATGTTAAATCTTTTTCCACCCACTCGTCGTACATTGAGGCAATGTCGTATGGTCCTCCCCCGACAAAGGTTCGGGATATATGCAGTTGATTGGCATATTGTTCTTGAATGAGAGCCTGCAATGCAAGTGTCACAGCCGCACCTTGCGAATATCCTATTAGAATAAGGCTATCTGTCAGCAGTTCTCGTCCGGCGAGCATAAACCGAGGTTGTTTTTCCTTCTTCCGACAGCCTTTCTTTTTGACCGTTTCAGGTTGTGGAACCATCTGTAACACAAGGTCAAGAACGGTGCGTGCCCCGGTTTCACGGTGAAGATATGGATGCGGTCGGTCTTTGGTTATGCCGTAGCCGAGGTAGTCAGCCATAAGCACCGCATAACCTTTCTCGCAGAATATGCTCTCAATGACAAGCGACTCTGATGGTACTTCTTTGTTGGAACATACGGTGTAGTGGTTGGCTACAATTATGCCCTTTATTTCTCCCTCTTTTGGCAGATAAAGGCAGCCGGATAAGAGGACGCTGTCACCATGCTGGTCGGTACTTCTGTAGGTTAACAGCTGCCGCACGATGTCATTACCTATATTCTTCTCAAACATCTTCATCATGGTCTGCAGTCCCCGGTCCGGATTATCCTTTGATTGTAACAAAGGGTCGTAATCTGACGCAAGAACAAGTTCCGCAATATCCCATGTCAGTTTGTTCTTCAGAAGTCTGCCCGCTGTATTTTGCGCAAATAGCGAAAACCACAGTAGCAGATATACGCATGTCAGTAAGTATCGAATGTTATTATTCTTCATATATTATTTGTTTATCTTTCATCCCCTGCGAGTTGTGGTAACCTGTCAGGAAAGGTTGTCAGGTTAGACTGCACCTTCGCCGGAGATTCCAATTTGGGTTGGTTACATAGTTCGTATAAGTAATGCGTGCGTGAGCATATAGTTATTCATAGTATTTCTATTATCTCCTCGCTGGTAGCAAAATCCGCTCTCGTATGTCAATAATAACGGTGGATACAACCTATCTTCATAGTGATTGTATGTTTTTATATGAGCAATTACAATACTCCAACAAATCTATGATAATCCTAACTTTTTCAATCTTCTGATAATTGCTCTTTTATTACGTTTAAGTGTTTCGATTATAGTCTTCATAGTAACACCTGATTTCTTCATCTCAACAAGTTTTTGCTCTTCTTCATGAGTCCATTTTGCATACGCATTTTCATATTTCTCTTTTTGCTTTTGCGTATAATTTTGTGCGGGATCTAAAACGATATTCTGCTGTAGAGAGTCAGACTTACCTATATACTCATTAATTGACTCAACAAACTGCTCTCCATATTTTTCTATCTTATTCTTACCTACACCGTATATTTGTGTCATTGCGGATACTGATGTTGGTTTATGAATGGCTAATTCATGCAATGTCCTATCCGGGAAAACGACAAATGCGGGGACATTCTCATCTTTTGCTATATTGAGACGCAGCAAACGAAGCCTTTCAAACAGTTTCTGGTCCTCCTGCGGCTCTTCCGAATCAGAAACTTGCTGTGCTTGAGCATCTCCGCCGGTATCCGCAATGAGAAATCCTTGTACTTTGACCGATGCCTTCTTCTCTTTGGTTTTTTGTGGTTTGCCAAACGCAGATCGTGTCTGCATCGGAGCCGCCACAAACTTGCTTTTGGCGTGCAGGTAAGATTCCGTAGAAGCCTCTATACTGACAGCTTTCATCAGTGCAGTTTTCTGCGACAGAAGGAGATATAAATCACTTATTATCGTGTCAAAGTCCGATGTGTCTGCTTTATTTTTACACCTGCACGGATGTTCCCCGACCTGATCCGCCAACGCCTGCACTTTCGGAACAAAATATCCTGCCGCAGCTGTCAGCCGTTGCTGTATGTAGTCATGTGAGGAGTCAGATATTATCCTCGCCAATTGTTGTTGAAACTTTTCACTTACCTCCACCAAACCAAGCACCTGCAATTTCAAATCGTCAAGGAACGGCAGTGTCTCCGCATTGAATGAGACGCACTTAGTGACATGTTTCTGCAGTTGCTCTATCATCGTGAGCAGACGTTTGACATCATAAAGTTCGGTGAAGAGCTGCAGTTGATAATCTTTTTGTGCCGGTCCGAGAATTGCTGCCGACTGCTCCGTTGTGGGCTGAGTATTGACATAATTGAGCACCTGTCTGTCATTGCCGAGACTGACATGTTGCAACGGCGAAGAAAGTATAATCCCCTCCAAGGTACGGCAGCGCGACAATGCCACATACACCTGCCCTGCAGCAAATGCCCGCTCTGCGTCTATTATCACGCGGTCGAAGGTCAGACCCTGACTCTTGTGTATCGTTATCGCCCATGCGAGACGCAAAGGGAACTGCGTGAAAGTGCCAAGCAGTTCTTCTTCAATTTTGCCGGTTTGGGGGTCTTCTTTGTAACGAATGTTCTCCCATGTCACCGGTTCCACCTCAATGTCGCCGTCTTCACAACTAACAAGGATAGTTTCCTCTCTTTCATCTATCGCTTTAACGATGCCGAGTTTGCCGTTATAGAACCTGCGTGGTTTCCTGTCATCGTTACGGATGAACATCACCCGTGCACCCTCTTTGAGCGTCAGCGTTTCCTCGGTCGGGTAACTGTTCTCGGGAAAGTCTCTCAGAACTTCTGCCTTGAAGTGATAAGTTCTCCCATTGAGTTCATCCAACCGCCTGTGATTTAGGTCATCCGCCTGCTGGTTATGCGTTGTAAGCGTAATATGAAAATCATCATCGGCTGTCGTTTGACTTCTGACTTTCGACCTTTGATTGTAATCAGGTATATACCTTGCCGCCAGCATTGCCCTGCTCACATCAGATAACTTGTTTTCTCTCACCTCATTAAGCAGCCGCACAAAATCCTCGTTCTGCTGCCTGAATACATGGTCAAGTTCTATATACACAGGTCTCACCTCCTGCATCACCTTGCTTTGAAAGAAATACGGACCATCGTAGTACTTTGCCATAGCCTCCCGTTCCTCATCACCATGTACTACGGGTTGCAACTGCATCAGGTCACCAATCATCACCACCTGCACTCCGCCGAATGGCAAGTCGCGACGGTAGCGATAATGACGGAGCACGGCATCTATAGCGTCCAACACATCGGCACGCACCATGCTTATCTCGTCAATAACGAGCATCTCCAAGTGATAGAGCATCTGCCGTTTGCGCTGCATCATACGCTGCTCGGCGAACATCTGCCTGTACGATTGCTGTGTAGGAACAATCATTCGCATCGGGAGTTGGAAGAACGAGTGAATGGTCATACCGCCCGCATTGATAGCCGCCACACCGGTAGGAGCGACCACCGCAATGTTCTTGGGTGACATCTCCCGAAGCCGCCGCAGAAAAGTGGTCTTGCCAGTGCCTGCCTTACCGGTGATAAACAGACACTTGTTTGTCTTCTCCGAGAACTCTTCCGCCAAACGATATGCTTCCGACTGATACGCTGCATCATCCGACTGCTTCGTTTTTTGTGACAAACGCATATCCACGATACCTGCCAACAATTTATAATGCAAGCCGTTCCATGGCTCTGCCGCCATAGATATCGCAAAGTAAAAAGTTCCTGTAGGAAAATCGCCTGTCAGAGCAACAGACGAAAAAGAGTCCATCCTATTGAGGTATTCAGGATCAGTTATTGGCAATTTATATTCATCACCTCTATAAATAAATTGTGCATAGTATTTTCGTTTTTGCTGACCATCTTCTGTCTCTTTACTCTCAACTACAATAGAAGGTTTTTCCGGTTGTATCAGCATTAGCGAATGATTGCCGCGTAGATATTCACTTTCCGTTAGATAGGTACGTGGAGAGTATAAAACACATCTTTCGTTTGAACACAATTCCAATAAGTGATCATCATCACATTTAAGATGATTTGCAATTTTCAGGTCCTTAAAATAAACGTTTTCCGCTTGACATCCTCTGCCACATGTCTCAGTCACCTCTATTTCTAAGATATCCAGGAGCCTGATATTTTGTGCTATTTCATTGGCAATAGACTCATGTTCTGTACCTTCCTGCACAGGACGTATCCAACAAGGATTATTATCTTCACGCCGTTGAATAATGTATTGCTTTCCATCAGCCGACAAATCTATTTCTATCCCTGCTAAACAGCGACCGCCATATTTATATGAATTTGCAAGACAGATGAAGTGTCGTATCATGGTTACAATGTTATATTTGTGACTACTTGAGATGCAGAATTCTTACATCTTCAGTACTATTCTGCCGCAGATATTCAGCCACCAACCGACGATGGCAATGCTCTGGGGTATCTTCGCTACAGAGCAGGCAACAACCATCAAATTGTGCGACGTTATACTTGGTTGCTACACAACGTTTTATGAGTAATTGTTTGAATATGCGCTCATAATCCAACCAGCCAATTTTGTCATGTTGATAATCGGATAGCAACTCTTTCGTTGGGGCAAAATCAGGCACAGCCTCATAGCCTATTCCGCATATCTTGTCAAGAAAATATTGTAAATCGGGCATCTTCGCAAAACTCGCCAGCTGACTGGTGTTATTCAGCCTGACATCAATAATAGATTTTACATTATGCTTCCGCAACAACTCAAAGAACTGCTCTGCAGTCTTTTTCGTAAATCCTATGGTATAAAGAGTAATCATAATCTGTATTTAATCCGGTTCATCTATTTGCTGCTTGTAGCCTATTTCTTTGTTTTTCTGTTGATAAGCAAGCGCTATCTGCTGTTCTTCAGTGCACTCGTTTTCGCCAAACATGTCAGGCGGTTGTATTTGCGGAATTTTTTTCTTGCGTACATATTCTGCTACCATCTCATCCTGCAACTCTTTATGAGAGCGGAGTATGGTATTATTTTCTGCATCGTGAACTATGTGTTCCACATTTATGCCATGTTGGAAGAACCACCGCGACACCATGGCAAACCTATGACACTCAAGCGGATTAGCCTCGGAACACATCAATGCAATCTTGTAACCCTTCTGCAAACCATTCATCATGCGCTCTGTTCCATGCAAAAAGGCGGGGGTTAAAACAGCCTTCTCAAAATTCACCTTTCCGTTCGCATCAAGACTGTCTGTACGTCTTGCGCCGAACTCCTCGCCAAAAGGCAGATAGACAATGCCATTTTGTTTCAGTTCTGCTTGCAGGTGCTCACGATTGAACTGCGGTGTATATTTGCTTGCCGGCACTGACCTTACATCTGCCACTACTTGTATGCCAATTGTTTGAAGCATCTCAAGAAACTCGTCAAGTGACTGATTGGAATGTCCTATAGTATATATTGTATCTTTCATATAGTTTTGCAAAAATAATGCATTTCTTGCACTTATGCAACTATTGCTGTTCAATTTCCAGCAGTTGTTTCTTTTTCTCTGTTCCGAAGGCATAGCCGCCGAGTTTGCCGTTAGCCGCTACAACGCGGTGACAAGGGATAATCAGTGCAATAGGATTGTGCCCGACCGCCTGCCCGACCGCCTGTGCGGACTTGCACCCTACTATGTCGGCAATCTCTGCGTATGTCTTGGTCTGACCATACCCGATGTTAAGCAGTGCCTGCCAAACTCTTTGCTGAAAAGCTGTTCCGTGAGGTTTGAGCGGCGGGAGGCCGGACGGCGGTTTTCCGGCAAAATAATCGTCTAACCATTGCCGGGTTTCAGTAATAACAGGTATTGCTACGGCGGAGCGGTTATTGCCCGTAGAATCAGTTTCTAGCCCCTCTTCTGTAAACCGCAAGCTTGTGAGCATCTGCCCGTCGGTTTCCATGACGATAGTACCCAAAGAAGAATAATATGTGGAGGCGTGGATTTTCATAGCATACCGATTGCTTGAAACATCTGCCTGTATGCAGCGACTTTCTTGTCAAAAGATAGTGGATAGGCGCGTGAAGATGACGGCATTCTCCAGAAGCGGACAGTTCTGTCAGCAAGGTTCGTTTTGATATATTCACCGGCTTTGGGCATGTCAGATTGTAGTGTCTCTGCGAGCGTTTGCGCAGCTTTTCCTCCGGTGCAGCAGATGTCATGGCAGAGTGGTATTTGTTGCAACAATGCAGTAGTGTCAGTTCGCTCCACAATCTCCAAATGCTCGTCTGCGGCATTTCCTTGCAAGCGGATGACGGCCTGCGCTGTGTCGAAGATAGCAATGCCTTTTTCTTGACAGAAAGCTACAATCTCTTCGTAACAAAAGCCCGTCTTAGCACCTTGTTCCACAAACCTCATCTTGTCGCCATAGAAAATCTGTCCCATAATCCGCCACATGTCATTCTGCGGGTTAGGGTAGAAGAACGACATGCACCACCGCTGCTTTGGCGGCGGAAAACTTCCCAATATCAGTATCTGTGCATTAGGCGGCAGAAACGGGCGCAATGGGTGTAGTTCTATGTTTGGATTTTCATACATTTCTTGCACTTGAGACGTGCCGGTGTCGCATCTCTACGTAAGTTAAAAAGAGTAGTTCGTCCTTCTCTGCCTACACTTTCGGCAATGCCATACCTGTTATCTTCTGATACAAATCCAAAGCGTACACATCTGTCATGCCTGATATATAGTCAAGCACTGCCAATATCTTCCCGTATTCCGTCTCCGCATACACGTCATATTGCTGCGGTATCCGCTGCAGCAGGCGTTTCGAATACTCCTTCTCAGGCGTGAATACGGCGTGCATCAACTCCTCCATCAGAATATAGATTATCTTGTAACCTGCAAGTTCCACATCAAGCACCTCACTGCTGCTGTATATTTTTTCCACTGACACGTCAACACACTTCTTGTATGCCTTTTTCAGTCTCTCGTCAGCAATATTGTCTATCAGCGAACCTTTCATCGTGCCTGCCAATATCAACTCCTCGTTTCTTACAAACGCCTCCGCACAAGCCTCTATCAGTTCTCCTATCACCGACGAACGCAGATAGGCTATCTGCTCATTTGTGTCGGCCACCCGCTGCATCATCTCTTTCTTGTGCGCCTTACGCTCTTCGTCAAGAAAACCCAACAGCAGCTCTTTTGTCTGTTCTGTAGTCAGTATTCTCAACTTGTGAGCATCTTCTATATCCATTATCTCGTAACATATATCGTCTGCCGCCTCCACAAGATATACCAGCGGAAAACGAGTGCTGTCAGGCACACCGAGCTCCCCTGAAATGCGTGCCCAACCTTGCTTGTCGTCCGTGAAGAACCCGAATTTCTTCTTCGGAGAGTTCTTTGCCGTGTACGGATATTTCACTACTGACGCTATCGTTGAGTACGTGAGTACAAACCCGCCTTCTCTTCTGCCGTTGAACTTGTGTGTCAGTATTCTGAATGCATTGGCATTACCTTCGAACCTGATGCAGTCCGCCCACTCCTCAGCCGTCAGAACATCTTTGTATTGCAGACCGCTGCCCTCTGAGAAATATGTCTGTATAGCCCTCTCTCCCGAATGACCAAACGGCGGATTGCCCATGTCGTGAGCCAAACAGGCGGCCGAAACTATCTCGCCAAAAGGCTCGAACACCAGCTCATATCCGTCCTTGTTCCCATACTTCTCTTTCAGTGCTTTCGACACATTGTTTCCCAACGACCTGCCTACACAACTCACTTCAAGCGAGTGAGTCAGTCTGTTGTGCACAAACACTGACCCTGGCAGTGGAAACACCTGTGTCTTGTTCTGCAGCCTGCGGAACGGAGCTGAGAATATAAGCCTGTCGAAATCCCGCTGAAACTCGTTGCGGATATCCGGATTGGGTCTGTGCCAGTTCTCCTGACCATACCTTAATGTAGTTATCAACTCTTGCCAAATCATCTGTTATATGTTATTTTAGGGTGAAGTGTTATTTTGATTTGCAAAGATACAAATTATTTATTACCTTTGCAAACCATAAGACAATAAATATATCAACCCTGAATAATTCATAAATCACCATGAGACTAATCATCGAACCCGATTATGAGGCAGTCAGCAAGTGGACAGCCGCCTATGTAGCACGTCGTATCAACGAGGCTAAACCTAAGGAGAGCAAACCTTTTATACTCGGATTACCCACTGGCAGTACTCCTATTGGTACATACAAGGAACTCATACGCCTGTATGAGGCAGGTGAAGTAAGCTTCCGCAATGTCGTTACTTTCAACATGGACGAGTATGTAGGTCTTCCGGAAGACCATCCCGAGAGCTATCACACTTTTATGTGGGAAAACCTCTTCTCGCATATCGACATCAAGAAAGACAATGTAAATATCCTCAACGGCAACGCTCATGACCTCGAAGCCGAGTGTGCGCGCTACGAAGAGAAGATACGCTACTACGGCGGCATTGACCTCTTCCTCACCGGTGTCGGACAAGACGGGCATATCGCCTTCAACGAACCCGGCTCTTCACTCACTTCCCGCACCCGTAAAAAAGAACTCAACGCCGATACTATCATAGCCAATTCACGCTTCTTCGGAGGTGATGTCAATCTCGTACCCAAGACTGCTCTCACCGTTGGTGTCGGCACCGTCATGGATGCCAAAGAAGTGCTCGTCATGATTAACGGTCATAACAAAGCCCGCGCTTTGCAGCATGCGGTCGAAGGTGCAGTATCTCACATGTGGACAATCTCCACCCTGCAGATGCACCAGCGCGCTATCATTGTCTGCGACGAAGCCTCTTGCGACGAACTGCGTGTCGGCACTTACAAGTATTTCCTCGACATCGAGAAAGATAACCTCTGAGAATAGAAAATACCCTTATTGGGGTATCTCTCAGGGCATACAAACTGCAACTGTCTATTGAACATTAAACACACTTCTTTCGGCTCATGTCTCTTGGCAAATGGATATTAGGAGGTCTCGGGTTCGTTCTCGGTGGCCCTATCGGGGCTGTCATAGGAGTTGTGCTGGCAAGTCTGTTTGACGATGGTATCAAGTCGCTTCCGCATGCCGGCGGCTTTAGCGACAACAATACCTCCCAATCTGCCAATCAGAGCAGGCAGAACCGCAATCAACGACCGACGCAAGGCGATATCCGTGTCAGCATTCTCGTTCTCATCTCCTGCGTCATGAAGGCTGACGGGCATGTCAAAAAGCAGGAACTCAATCTGGTAAAGCAGTTTCTCCTCAAGAACTATACTGAACCTGAGGCTAAAGATGCACTCAAGATGTTGCAGGAACTCCTCAAGCAGAATATCGACCATGTCCGCATCGCACAACAGATTCGCGTCAATGTCAATTACTCCACTCGCCTCGAGATACTGCATTTTCTTCTTGACCTTGCACATGCCGATGGCGAATATGCTTCCCAAGAGGAGTATGTCATCGAACAGATATCTTCAGCACTCGGACTCAGCAATGCCGACTATCGTTCACTTCTCGCCCTCTACGGCAAGCAGCGTGACCCCAACTGGGCATACCTGGCTCTTGAGATAGACTCCTCTGCCACCGACGAAGAGGTAAAGAAGGCCTATCGGCGCATGGCTATGAAGTACCACCCTGACAAAGTGGCGTCCGCAGGCGATGATGTCAAGCAACGCGCTACAGAGAAGTTCCGCGCAATAAACGAAGCATACGAATATATTAAAACCCTCAGGGGCATTAACTGACACTCTTATTCTCACACGCATGGCTCGTATCATCTCTCCCTCAATGCTCTCGGCTGACTTTGCCCACCTATCCGATGATATTCAAATGATCAATCGTAGTCAGGCGGAGTGGCTGCATGTAGATGTCATGGACGGTGTCTTTGTACCCAACATCTCCTTCGGTTTTCCTATCATGGAGGTGCTTCGAAAGGAGTGCACCAAACCTCTTGATGTGCACCTCATGATTACTCACCCCGAGCGTTATGTCGAGCGCTTCGCTGATGCAGGCGCATGGAGTATCGGCTTCCACTCCGAAGCCGTCGATGACCCTCGCCCCGTTCTTGACCTTATCCGCAAGAAAGGGTGCCGCACTTGTCTCACCGTCAACCCCGACATCTCTCTCGACCGTCTCCTCCCCTATGTGGCTGAAGTTGATATGGTGCTGCTCATGTCTGTCTATGCCGGATATGGAGGGCAACGCTTCATTCCTGAGACTCTCTCAAGACTGCGTACCGTGCGCAAGTTTATCGATGAAAACGGGCTTTCTACACTCATAGAGATTGACGGAGGTGTCAATACCGGCAATGCCGGACAACTATGGGAGGCGGGTGCTGACGTACTCGTGGCAGGCAGTGCTGTCTTTCGTGCCAAGAACCCCGAGAAAGAGATTCTGCGCCTCAAAGGTGAACTATGACGCTTCACGCAATGAAGGTATTCCGTAAAATACCGTTCGTATTATTGCTGCTACCCCTCGTAGCGGCAATAATTCTTTATAGTCATCTTCACCCGCTCTCTCTCCCGCCTGCTGATAATGCCGACCGTATATACCAGATTCAACTGCTCTCTGTGCCGCAGCAGCGTGAGAAAACTCTTAAGATAGAAGCAAAACTGCTCTCTGAAAAAGACTCCTCCACCTCCAAAATCCTCGATGAAAAGGTCATTTTATATGTGCATAAAGACTCTCTCAGCCTGCTTCTTCGTCAAGGTGACATTCTCCTCGCTTCCGCCTCTCTCTCACATTCCAATCGTGGCAATCCTTATGAGTTCGACTATGACACTTACCTCCTGAGAAAAGGTTTCTCAGGTGTTATTTTTCTCGATGAAAACGAGTGGTTTGTTATTTCTCACCGCCCAATCAATACACCATCTGCCATCGCTGACCGTTGTCGGCATTGGTTCGTCTCTCACCTGCGCCTTGCAGGACTCTCCGACGATGAACTTGGCATAGTAGCCGCTATGGCAGTAGGCGACCGCAACGAACTCCCCTATGAAACCCGCCAACGGTTCTCTGCCGCAGGTGCAGCACATGTTCTCGCCGTCAGTGGTCTGCACACCGGAGTCGTGTTCTTTATCATTATGAACATTCTTACCCTTTTCGGACTCTGCCCATTGCTCTACAAACATAAGAAACGGCGTTGGCTCGTAACTCTTCTCGCACTGCTCTTTATCTGGCTCTATGCTTTTCTTACAGGTCTCTCGCCAAGCGTAATGCGGGCCGCACTCATGATTACCATCGCCTCAGTCGGAACTGCAGCAGGCAGAGACGCTGTCTCCTTCAATACCCTTGCTGCCGCAGCCTTTGTCAATCTCGTCATCGAACCGTATGCCCTTTTCTCCGTCAGTTTCTGTCTCAGCTATTCCGCAGTTATCGGTATTCTCCTTTTCTATTCGAAGATAGAGCACATCCTCTCTTTCAGCAACGGTCTCGTTCGCAAGATCTGGCAACTCCTTGCCGTCTCTGTCTCCGCATGGTTGGGCACACTCCCCGCAACCCTCTGGTTCTTCTCACAGACAAGCAACTGTTTCGCCGTTACCAACTTCTTCGTCATTCCTCTTGCCTATCTCATCATCATCTTCTCTATTCTCTTTGCTCTCTTTGCCGCCACACCTCTCGCTGCTTATGTCGCCCTGCCTCTCAAGTTGCTCGCTCGGGCAATGAACTATGTCGTCTCTGCCATCGAAGACCTGCCTTTCTCCACCTCCAACCTTAGTATCACACCTGCCATTCTCTTCGTCTTCGTCATTGCTCTGTCTCTCCTTGCCCTATCTATTCATCGGGAAAAATGGCAGTGGCTCGTCTCATTTGCAGCCTCACTCACTATCATAGTCATACTCCACATAGCGCATCTGAAGCAAATAAGCGAATCTGACCATACTTATGTCTATAACTCCTACCCCTATAGTCTCGTCCTTCATCAGCACGGCAGAACCTGTACTGTCTGTTCCGACAGTCTCGATGCCGCTCTGCAACTGACCGAGCCCCTCAGAAAGAAACAGATGATAAGTCAAGTACATACCGTTGACCTCTCTGCCTGCGAGGCTGCTGCTTTCAGTATTAACGACCGCCGCTTCCTCCTTCTCTCCCCCGACAAAGGAGACAAACTGCTATTCCGCTCGTCTCTGCCCGCAGATATCCTCCTCTTTGCCGGCAAGGGCAACCCTTCTGCCGATACGGCACTCGGGATGACCAATGCCGCTCAGGTAGTCGTACTCTCGTCCGTGCCTCAATATAGGGCGGATGACATTATCCGCACAGCCTCTCTTCAAAATATCCCTGTCTCTACTGCCAGAAACTGCTCTGTCGAGATTATATTGTAGTACTGTTATTGCACTGATTTGTTGATAATTCCGGCAAGCAATCCTACTTCTTGTTTATTATAATTCCTACTCGCATTGGCACAAACTGTTTCACTGTGACAACATATCATGAATTGGTCATATATGTATTATTTTGCTGAAATATGGTTTTTTTTGCGAAAATGAATATTTATATTTACCTTTGCACCCGTTAAGATTATTAACCAAATAAAAGAAAGGAGTAAATATGAAAAAGACTTACTATTTTATGGTTTTATTGATGATGTGCGTTTCTGTAACGGCATCCGGGTATGAGCCTATGTTGGTAGAGGGCAGGCAATGGAATATGTATTTAATGGGTGGTGGTTACAACCCGCCATATCATATCTATCCTTCAACATATTACCAGACAGTGGGTGCTGACACCGTCATTGGTGGCAATACATATAAAATAATACGGGCTGAGTCAAGTAATGTATTTTGCCGTGAGGACATCGCAGAGCAGTCTGTTTATATCCGCAGACCAAATGATGAGACCGAGCAACTTTTATATAAATTCAATTTAAACGTCAATGACACTGTCGAAGCATACCAGTCGTGGACAAATAGTGCGAAGTTTGTGGTCACTGCAATAGACGAGATACTTGGCAGGAAACGAATCTTTGTTGACAATATTGCCTTGAAGGAGAAATATGAAGATTGGGAAGACAGTAAACAATATCCTTTTTTTGATGAATACATCACCAATTACTCGGATATCTGGATAGAAGGAATAGGCGGCTTGACAGAAATAGGGTATCGTATGTACGAAATCTATGAGCGTGTGCCGCAACCGTTACCCGTACTGACATGTGTGTATGACAAGGATATCCTGATCTTCTCGACTACAGTGGCAGATTCAGTGGGATGTACATACATACCTCCCGTTGCTGACACATGGTACGGAGTGGGAGTGGAACCAATACTGACACCACAATCGGAATACTATAGCGTAGAATTGCACTTGACAGAAGACACTGTCATAAATGGTACGTCTTTCCGCAAACTTACATATACCGATACTAAATATAACTATACAGATTCTTGCATCGGTGCATTGCGGCAAACAGCAGACGGGATGAAAGTGTATTGGCATAATCTTGACACAGAATATCTGCTTTATGACTTCTCTGCAGAAGTGGGTGATACTATTAAAGATGCGTATTTCAAATTTACGGATTCGCACGAGTATACCGATGTCATGGAAGGAAATACATTTGTCGGATATCTTGTTGAAAGCAAAGAAGTAGTAGACGGCAGAATACACTTGAATATATCATGCTGTATCAAACATGAAGACGGACAAGTAGTTACAGATTATTCTACAAAATGGATTCAAGGAATAGGTACTCCCAATATAATATGGCCTTATAGTTTCGGATATGTCGGGTCTGCCGGTCTGTGGACTCTTTGCGTTGCAAAAGATAATGAGATACTCTATTCATTTGATACGACAAATCTCGGAATCGAAAACAATTGTCCTGATTGGAAACTCATCACGGATAATGTTGACAATACTCCATCTTCGGTCAACACTCCTCAGAAACAAATCATTGACGGAAATCTCTTCATCCTCCACAACGGCAAGCGCTACAATCTGCTTGGCGCAGAGGTGAAGTAGTAGTATAATGTTTTCTTTGTTAGAAGATTCTTGTGTGAATCCGGAATCTTCAGAAATGGTAATGTTGCAAATGTAAGATGAATTGATTAGAAGTCTGTATCGGAAAGAAACCTCAAACCTCTTGTAGTGAGTGCCGATATAATCAGAT
>CAJOMJ010000026.1 GCA_905235505.1 Paludibacteraceae bacterium | reverse complement strand
AGTGGAACTGTTGTACACGCCTGCCCGGTTGGTACGAATCATCTCTTTCGAGAGCGAGCGCTCAAGGTTGATAAGCAGTGATTTGTCGAAATTAAGATATGACATAAAGATTATAGTTTGTTTGTCTCACAAAATAACTGATAATGTTATAGATTTTTATAGGTGAGTATACTATTGGTATTACTATCTGTTGAAATATCCAATGGAGTAATTTCAACAGGTGGTTCTGCAATCTCACAATCACAAGGAAGTTCAGGTTCACAACTCCACAATATTAGTGCAGAGAAGAACATTGTGCAAATAATGATATTTTTCATACAAAATAGTAATTTGTTGTTTAGTATTTTATTGCTTGATGAATTTTGCTTGCAGTTGTTCGTCGGTGGTGGTTACTTATCTTTTGAGAAGCTTTATATGTCACGGTGTTAATAGAATTTGAGTTATACATTTCAGTAATTGTCATTACATCTTTCTTCGTAGCTGGCATAGGCAATATCGCCAATCAAGACGACCCCTGCTAATTTATTTTGGTATGATAAGATAAGTTCTTTAATCTGCACATGAGATGCTTTATAAACACTTTCTATATAAACATCATACTCTGTTCCATAATATATATCTGTTACATATCGTAAAATATAGGGTTGTATAGAATTATATACTGAAGATTCTACAATTAATAACACAGATGAATCACTATGATTAACAGATGTATCCATAAATGGAATAACAGAATGAGAATATAATGGATTATAAGTTATACCATGCCAATCACTAATAGAATCGTTGTTGGGCATAGTAAATTCGTCTTCAAAATAATCAAGAAACTGTGAGAGATATTCTGCTTCTATTTCTGTAAGTGTATCTGAATCATACGAATCTATAACATCAATAGTGTCTATGTCAATTGCATAGATACAAATAAAATGAAATAATATAGCAAATAATATTATTATTTTAAAGCCAACTTGCCTTGTTTTCATATTCGTCCGGATGAGTGCGTTGGTATTCAAGTGCTCTGTTTATAACATCGTAGTATGTCTTACCTCTGCTTATTATATCTACATAAGTTTGACCTCCCAACAGGTAGTATTCTTTGCCTTCGTACTTGTGAATAGAAACATACCCTGTAATTATAATTGTGTCTCCCTCAAAAATAGGAACATTGTATGGATAAAAATCATATTTGAAAGTATTGCTGTATAATGTATCTTTATGATAATTATATAATATGAGTTGTCCCTGATAACTTGTTAAACAATATTCTTTGTCATCTTCTGTCAGCAAAAAAGATGCCCCAGGTTCTTTAACCCATGGATATTCTAACCCCTCGTGGTACATTCCTATCAACGTTTGTTCCCCTATCTGTTTGTCATGATTGCAAGAAACACACAATAATGCCAGTATGCAGTAGATTACTTTTTTCATAACCTCAGTTTATAAGTATTTCTATTTTCGGTCCACTTTTTATATTTGTCGCCACGGTTGATTAGAATTAATCCAGGGTCAGCTCCCATTGAAGCATGCACATTACTATTGACAAAATAGTAATACCCTTTTTTATATATTCTACTATTGTTCTTGCTAAAGTAACGCTTTAGTGCAGTTCCTACAATTTGGATAGTATCTCCTTCATATATGTTCAACTCTTCAGTAGCAGTATAAGAACTTGTGATGGATATAATAGGTTCCTTATCAAAATGTGGGTTATATATGATATCCGGACTACCGACATATAATCCTGGATGTAAAATATATTCTACACTATCTCTTGTTAAAATTGTAGGTGCCCATTTCTCTCCTGTTGGCAAGTCTCGATAATCGGTATACGGACACCATATCGAATCTAACACTCCTATGAGTGTTAACTCTCCTATCTGCTCTTCAATGTTATTATGACATGATACTAATAATAACAAAGATATAAAACAACATAGATGTATTCTCCGCATAGGTTAAATTATTTAGAAAGTTCTTCTACTTTATTCTGTAACTCTTTTATAGTTTTGTCTTGCTCAATTATATGCAATGTGAGTTCTTCTATCTTCTGTAGAAGTTTTATCTGAAAATCACTAACATCAATGCCATCCTCTTGCATTTCTTCTGCTCTCCTCTCATCTTATTGTTTATAGTTTCTCGTCTTGTCTGTTGTTTTATTAGCATGGTAGCATATTGTTCGTCTGTCAGAATATTTCTCATCTGCATACTGTATTCCTTTCATGCAGCCGCCACATCCTGCACCATCTCCTGAGCCAATGTCTGAGGACTTTTCTGTAAAGGAGAGTCCTGTGCCATTGCAGGAATCATCATCCCGAGCAATGCTGCAATAATAATGGTCTTCTTCATATATATAATAATTAATAATGGGTATTGTAAGTGTACTAATTATATTTGCCGTCGAAGTTGACTTGTACGTCGTTGACCATCTGGCGGATTTGTTGTTCGTTCTGTTTGCGGCAGATGAGGAGTACTCCTTCGTTTTCGGCAACGATATAGTCCTGCAGCCCTTCGATGACTGCCAGTTTGCCGCTTTCGAGTGTTACGATGTTGCCTTCTGCTTCGTAGAAGAGAGTCTTGCTGTGGATAGATACATTACCTTGCGGGTCTTTGTCGGAGAGGTCGTAGAGCGAGCCCCATGTGCCGAGGTCAGACCACCCGAAGTCGGCAGCCATGACCATGACATTGTCGGCTTTCTCCATTACCCCGTAGTCGATAGAGATATTGGGGCAGAGGGGGAAATGCTGTTGTATGAAAGAGTCTTCGTCGGGTGTGCCGATGATGCCGGCACCTTGGTCGAACTGCTCCATTACGAGGGGCAGATACTGGTGGAGAGCTTTCATGATAGCCTGCAGGTTCCAGAGGAACATACCCGAGTTCCAGAGAAACTCACCACTGCGGACGAACACCTCTGCCAGTTCGCGGTTAGGTTTCTCGGTGAAGGTCTTGACGGCCAAGATGTTGTTATCGGCAGGGTTGGCGGGTGTCTCGAACTGAATATATCCGTAGCCTGTCTCGGGTCGCGTGGGTTTCATGCCGAGAGTGAGGAGAGCGTCGTGCTGGGATACGTAGTTGATGCCTTCGGTGATGACGCGCACGAACTCCTGTTCGTTGGTGATGAGGTGGTCGCTGGCGGCAACGATGATGTTGGCATTGTCGGTGATTGATTGTATTCTCGACACGGCGTAGGCGATACATGGTGCAGTGTTGCGGCGGCAGGGCTCTGCGAGAATCTGCGAGGGTTGGAGGTCGGGAATCTGCTCGAGGATGAGGTCGCGGTAGGCGATGTTGGTTACGATAAGTATGTTCTCAATAGGCACGAGAGGCCGGAAGCGGTCAACTGTCATCTGCAGCAGAGAGCGCCCTGTACCGAAGAAGTCGAGGAACTGTTTGGGGCGTTCATTGCGTGAGAAGGGCCAGAAGCGGCTACCTATGCCGCCCGCCATAATGACACAATAGTTGTTGTTTATCATGATTGGTAGTTTTAAGTTTGTAAGTTGGTTAGCGCTCTGCGCTGTCGGTAAGTTGTTAGGTTATGTGATATGTCTATAGTAAAATCAGGGTATATTTCCCCGCGACAAAATTACTCATATTTTCTGATACTCACAATGCGTATTTTTATGTTTATAAGCATAAATTTAAGGTATGACAGGTAGTTAATATTCCGAATACGGGGGTGTTGATATGCCGGGTAAGTTCAAGAGACGTGACAAGAAGAGACGTGACAATGTCGCGTCTCTTCTAACCATATTGAACTTTTTTCATAGAGACGTGACACGTGTCACGCCT
The DNA here is from genome assembly GCA_905235505.1 of Paludibacteraceae bacterium. Classification (GTDB taxonomy): domain Bacteria; phylum Bacteroidota; class Bacteroidia; order Bacteroidales; family Paludibacteraceae; genus Colicola. The sequence continues at coordinate 26,947 of CAJOMJ010000026.1, read as the reverse complement.
CTACATTACCTTAGTGAACCGTATTACTTTGCAATCTTCTTTGCTTTGCGCTTGGCAGATACCTGCTGAAGGTCGTAAGCAATAGGAGTAGCGATGAAGATAGAAGAGTAAGTACCGATAACCACACCCATGAGCAATGCGAACACGAATCCGCGGATGGTCTCGCCGCCGAAGATAAAGATAGCGAGCAAGACGATGAAGGTTGACATAGATGTGCTGAACGTACGGCTCAGAGTGGCATTGATAGCGTCGTTGATATTCTGGGAACGGTCACGCTTAGCGTACAGTTTGTTGTACTCGCGGATACGGTCGAACACGACCACGGTATCGTTGACAGAGTAACCGATGATAGTCAGAATGGCGGCTATGAATGCCTGGTCTATCTCCATTGAGAAAGGCATTATCTTCCAGAGGAGTGCATAGAGGCCGAGCACTATGACGGTGTCGTGTGCAAGAGCAACGAGGGCACCGAGAGAGAAGGCTGCGTTGCGGAAACGGAGGAAGATATAGAGGAATATGATAATCAGAGCGGCAATGATAGACCATACTGCCGATTGCTTGATGTCGTCAGCAATACTCGGTCCTACTTTCTGACTCTGCATGATACCAATCTGCTCGTTAGCCTGAGTAGAGAGGAACTCTTCTGCTGTGATGTCCTCACCGATGAAAGGTTTACAGCCTTCATAGATGAGTTGCTCTATAGCCTCGTCAACATCTTCTTCGTTGTCGTGAATGCGGTAGTTGGTAGAGATACGCACTTGGTTCTGGTCGCCGATGGTAATCACGTTGAGCGAGTAGGTCTCCTCATCGCCGAGGTTCTGCCTGAACACATTGTCGAGAGAAGCCTTCACATCTTCGGTGCCGACGGGTTGTTCGAAACGTACTATGTAGTTGCGACCACCTGAGAAGTCGATACCGAGATTGAGTTTACCCATGATATGCGGCTCAAGTCCGAGCAAAGCGATGATGATGATTACACCCGAAGCGATGTAAGCCCATTTGCGTTTGCCAACGAAGTCAACGTGTGTGTGCTTGAGGAAGTTCTTCATGTAAGAAGTGGTGAAGGGCAGTTCCTTGGCATTGTCACGTTTGGCATAGTCTTCGAGCAGCAGTCGTGTGATATATACGGCTGTGAGGAAGGACGAGATGATACCGATAACGAATGTAACGGCGAAACCTTTGATAGGACCGGTACCGAAGATGATGAGCACGATACCTGTCAGCAATGAGGTCACGTTGGCATCGACGATAGCGGAGATGGCTCCGTTGAAACCGTCGGTGATAGACTTGCGCATGTTCTTGCCTGCTGCCATCTCCTCACGGATACGCTCGTAGATAAGCACGTTGGCATCGACTGCCATACCCATGGTCAGCACGATACCTGCGATACCGGGCAGTGTGAGCACCGAACCGAACGAGGCAAGAATACCGAGCAACAGGAATACGTTGCAGAGCAAGGCTGTGTCGGCTATCAGACCGGGGATAATGCCGTAGTAGAAAATCATGTACAGCAGAATGAGGATGAAGCCGATAAGGAAGCTCCACATACCGTCGTGAATGGCTTTCTGACCGAGCGAAGGACCAACCACATCTTCTTGTATGATGCGTGCGGGTGCGGGCATCTTACCTGACTTAAGGGTGTTGGCAAGGTCTTTGGCTTCTTCGACGGTGAAGTTACCGGTGATTTGCGAGTTACCGCCTGCAATCTCGTTCTGTACGGTAGGATAAGAATATACATATCCGTCAAGCACGATGGCGATAGACTTACCTATATTCTCGCGCGTGATACGTGCCCAAGCCTTGGCACCTTCTGCGTTCATCGACATGCTTACATTGGCGTAAGCACTGGTCTGCGAGAAGTCGGCACGAGCGTCAGTGATGACATCGCCTTCGAGAGAGGCACGACCGTCACGATTGACCTGCTTGAGGGCTATCAGTTGGTACATAGTCTCGTGCTCGTCGATAGGCTTTACTGTCCAGCACACTTTGAGGTCTCTGGGCAGAATCTGCTTTGCAGCCTGCGAGTTGAGCATGCTGTTGACGGCAGCGGTGTCGGTATAGACTGTAGTACCGATAACAGGTCCGCGAAACATTTGTCCGCTGTAGTTAAGGGCAGCGAGCAGCGGGTGCTGTTTCTTGTAGTTCTCGTAAGCCTGCGAGTTGCTCTCTTCGGCAATGCTGTCGGAAGCGGCAGCCACGAGACTGTCAATGGCATTGACAGGTGCGTTCTCAGCCTTTGCTGCCGGCTCTGCACTCTCTGTTTCCTGAACGTCTTCCGTAGCAGCATTGATTTGTGCCAGTTGGGCATCAAGTTGCATGAGTTGCGGCATCACTTCCTGCATCTCGTAGGTCTCCCAGAACTCGAGGTTGGCAGTACCCTGAAGCAGTTTGCGGACGCGCTCAGGCTCCTTCACACCGGGGAGCTCAATAAGGATACGACCCACTTGATCAAGTTTCTGAATGTTGGGTTGTACAACTCCGAAACGGTCGATACGGGTACGCAATACGTTGAAAGAGTTGTTGATAGCTCCTTCCACTTCTTCGCGAATCACTTTCTCAACCTCGTCGTTGGTGGAGTTGGTTGTCACCTTGTCCTTCAGTTCGAAAGTGGAGAATACGGCTGCGAGTTGCGCATTCGGGTCTATCTCTTTGTATGACTGCACGAAGAGGGTGATGAAGTCGGTCTGAGAGGTCTTCTGCTTCTCTTTCGCCATAGCCATAGCTTGGGTGAAGTTGTCGCTGGTGTTGTAGCCTGAGAGAGCGTTCAGCACGTCGGGCACGCTCACTTCCATGGTTACGTTCATACCTCCCTTGAGGTCAAGACCGAGGTTAATTTCTTTCTCTCTGCATTTCTTGTAGGTGTAACCCATCCACACTTTCTCGTTGGAGATAGAGTCGAGGAAATAGTACTTCTTCTGAGGGTCACCCTGCGAGTACTCATCTGCCTTCTTGTCGTAGTGTGCGGTTACGAAACTGAACGAGAGATAAAAGGCGGAAACAAGTGCCAAGCACACCGCCAATGTTCTAACAAGTCCTTTGTTTTGCATGTTGTTTTTGTATTGTTAAGTTATTATTATGTTCATAAGTTATCAGCGAAGTTTTCCGCCCGTAGAGACGCGGCATTGTCATGTCTCAATTCAATGAAAAAGTAAAATGTAAAAATGAAAAAAGCACTAAATAAGAGTTATACAGGTTCGAAAGTCTTATCAACTGAATAATGGTTTATACTGTATTCGGAAACGTATATCATCGTATTCCTCTCAGGGGCATCGTACAATGCTTTTTAGTTATTACTTTTTCATTTTTAGTTTCACTTCTCTCAACTCATTCACTCCGCTTCTTCCCAAATTAGCGCGCAAAGGTACAACATTTTCTCCACTTATGCAAATTTATGTGAAAATAGTCGGAATATTTGTTGCTGAAGTGCACTAAAACCTACCCGCATGTAGAGAAGCGACACCATGACGTCTACTCAATGAAAAAGTAAAAATGAAAAAAGCACTAAATAAGAGTAATGAATGGTTCGAAAGCCCTACCTACTGAATAAGGGTATATACTTCTCTTCAAAAACGTATGACAACAAGCACAACTCTAAACCACCCTAAACAACTCTAAACAACTCTAAACCACCCTAAACAACTCTAAACCACCCTAAACAACTCTAAACCACCCTAAACAACCCTAAACCACTTTCTCATTGAATATTTCTCCTCCTCTCCAATCTCATTACATATACCCCTCCATATATAGGCAAAAAAAGGGCAAAATCTATCACCTCTTTCGCAACTTTTTTGTATTTTTTCTCACTTTTTTTGTGGAGTATGTCTCTACAAGCGGAATAGTCTGTAGAACTTGTCTCTGGGAGACGTGACGGTGTCGCGTCTCTACATAGTTTGATTCTTATTGTCGATGGAGACATAACAGTGTCGCGTATCTACAAATAGAACAGATTATAAACCGTTTGCACTGCCACTTTGAGAATTTTCGGAGCGTACTTTGAGAATTTTTTCGATGCAGATTGCGAATTTTGTTTGCATATATTGCGAATTTTTGTACCTTTGCAGCGTATTTTAATAATTGACACAATGTATAAACGTCAACAAGCACTCGTATTACAATCCCGCATAGAAGAACCACGCCGGTTTATTCAGGTAATTGCAGGAGCCCGACAAGTCGGCAAATCCACCATGGTGAAGCAGGTGGTGAATGAGCTAACTATTCCCCATTTGCTTACTACCGCCGAAGAAGCACCGGACAAAAACCCATCGTGGATCCGGTATGTATGGCAACAAGCGCGGCAATCTATGCGCCTCAATAATCATCAGGAGTTTCTGCTGGTGATTGATGAGATTCATAAAATCGATAACTGGAGCGAAGCGGTCAAAGCCGAATGGGACGCAGATACCATGCGGGATGTGAATATCAAAGTGGTCATTCTGGGTTCGTCGCGACTACTGATCAAAGATGGGCTCAACGAGTCTTTGGCAGGACGATACGAACTGATTGAGATGGAACACTGGTCGTTTCAGGAGATGCGTGACGCTTTTGGAATGTCTGTAGAGCAGTATATCTACTACGGCGGCTATCCGGGTGCTTTCCCGCTAATCTCGGATGAAAAACGTTGGCGCAAATATATGCATGATTCCATTATTGAACCGGCTATCACAAAAGATGTGTTGACCACCAAACGGGTGCTCAAACCGGCTCTGTTGCGCCAACTCTTCTTGCTCGGCTGCTCCTATTCAGGCGAACTACTATCGTTCAATAAGATTTTAGGTCAGCTCCAAGATGCCGGTAACACGGCCACATTAGCTAACTATCTCCAACTATTGGACGAGAGCAAACTGTTATCGGGGTTGCAACAGTTTGCATCTGATGATGCGCGCAAATACAAGTCCGTTCCTAAATATCAGGTGTATAACTCAGGGTTGCTGAGTGCCAATAGTTCGCTTAGTTTCCAAGACGCTTTTCTGGATCCCAAGCAATGGGGCAGATGGGTGGAGACTGCTGTGGGTGCGTATCTCATCAATCATGCTGACCGGTTGGAATACAAGGTTTATTACTGGCGGCATAATGACCACGAGGTGGACTTTGTGCTCCAAAGCTCCAAGAAAAAAGTGGCTATTGAGGTGAAAAGCGGCAGGCGCCAAAACAATCAAGGTTTGGTCGTCTTCGGACAACTGTTTCATCCGGAAATGGAATTGGTTGTGGGCGGAGAGGCGCTTTCCATCGAGCAATTCCTGCTCCTCAATATTGAACAACTGATAGTTTGAATCTCTTTCCTTTAGGAGCCAAATGGATACGCAGTCTGCAACTTCATTGAACATCATTTTCTCCTCTCCCATCTCATTACATATACCCCTCCATATATAGGCAAAAAAAGGGCAAAATCTATCACCTATTTCGCAACTTTTTTGTATTTTTTCTCACTTTTTTTTTGATGCATGTCTCTCTTAGAGTGCAGCAGCCAAGTTTGACCGCTTTAATGTAGAGACGCGACACTGTCACGTCTCCAATTGCCCACATGTAGAGACATTTGCCCCACGCAACGATCGTTCCCCTTGCGGATAAGAAATGTCTCTCCTATATAGCAAAAAAGAAAATTCTTCTTTTAGCCCGAATGGCATTCGGGCACCAAAATCCCAAGAAAGCAAGCAGCCAAGATTGGCTGCTTTAATGTAGAGACATTTGACGCACGCAACGATCGTTCCCCTTGGGGATAAGAAATGTCTCTCATACTATGTATAGATGTGTTCACAAAAAATAAGAGGTTGTATCACCTTTGATACAACCTCTTATCGCCCTTATGTTTAGAATGCCGATTGCCTTACTGCACTCTTGCACCTTGCAGGTTATAACGCTTGCCGTCGGGCAGGAGGATATATACCTTGCCGTCCTCAAATACTTTCTGCACTTTGGCTGCGTTTGCAGAATGAATGTCATCTACTGCTGTTGCACCGAGAGTGGAGAAGGTGCCGCTAAATGTCTTGATAGTCATGCCGGCGGCATCCTTTGAAGTCAGAGTGTAGTTGTAAGTAGTAGCACTTTCCAAACCGGTGACGGTGAACAAGAATCCTGCCTGCTGTACCTGTTGCGGAGCCTTGCCTTGTGCAGGTGCATGGAAAGCAAGAGAGGTCAGCTGACCCTGAGCGTTGAAAGTAAGCGTGCAGATAATGTTGCCGTTTTTGTCATTGATAACCAGTTCATAAGAAACTGCCCCGCTGACGGTGGGCCATGCAATGTCGGCAGTGTTGTCTGCGGCTGTCACCCGCACATCAGTCGTTTCTACTGCTATTGCACCTAACGGGCGAACATCATATAGTCCCCACACATCGTGCATTGCGTAATTATTGAGATACTCAGCAGGCACATAAACAATAGTGCTGTAATCCAAGCCATAAAGTGCATCTTCTTTAACCGTTGGCGGACGCTGGCTATAGCAAGTGATGGTTTCAATGGACGAGCAATTTGCAAAGGCTGATGCCTCCAATACTTTGACTGACGAGCCGATGATTACATTCTTCAGACTTCTGCAATTACTAAAAGCAGACTCTCTAATGCTTGTGATGCTGTTGGGAATCGTCACAGAGGTCAAACTGCTGCAAGAACAGAAAGCATACTCTCCGATACTTGTGACACTATTGGGGATAGTTACAGAGGTCAAACCACTGCAACCAGAGAAAGCATCATCTCCAATGCTTGTGACACTATTGGGAATTATAATTTCACCTATGGCGGCAGAAGAACAAAGTAATAATTGTGTTTGGGATTCATTATTATATACCAGCCACCCATCTATATATCCATTTATATACTTTTTTGCACCCCATGGAGAACCTGTAGCCGTACCTGAATATGCAATAACAGGTACATTATAGAAAGCATAATCTCCAATGCTTGTGACGCTATTGGGAATAATGAATGAGGTTAAACTGCTGCACTCATAGAAAGCATATTCTCCGATGCTTGTGACGCTATTGGGAATTGTCACAGAGGTCAAACCGCTGCAATTGGAGAAAGTATAAGCTTTTATGTCTGTGACACTATTGGGAATAGTTACAGAGGTCAAACCGCTGCAACCAGAGAAAGCACTTGCTTCGATGCTAGTGACACTATTGGGGATAGTAATTGAAGTCAAGCCTCTGCAACCATGGAATGCATCGTTTCCAATACTTGTGACGCTATTGCCAATAGCAACTAATGTCAGACCACTGCAATTAGAGAACGCATTATCTCCTATGCTTGTCACACTCTCGGGGATAGTAACCGATGTTAAGTTACTCATACCATTGCATAAATATGCCGGAATATGTTCAACCTCATCACCAAATATAAAAGAAGTAATTTGAGTCCGTATATCAAAGCCATACTGGTAGTCATTATAATAAAAAGGAGTATTATTTTCGGAAAAATCCGAACAATTCTTTGCATTCCAGACAATTGATTTCAAACCGCTGCAATCAGAGAAAGCAAAATCTCCAATGCTTGTGACACTATTGGGAATAGTAACAGAGGTCAAACTGCTGCAACCATAGAAAGCAAAATCTCCAATGCTTGTGACACTATTGGGGATAGTAATAGATGTAAGACTTTTGCAACCATCGAAAGCAGCGAATCCAATGCTTGTGACATTGTTGGGGATGGTAACAGAAGTCAGACTGCTGCAACCATAGAAAACCCATTCTCCAATGCTTGTGACATTGTTGGGGATGGTAACAGAAGTCAGACTGCTGCAACCATAGAAAACCCATTCTCCAATGCTTGTGACGCTATTGGGAATAGTCACTGAGGTCAAACCACTGCAATTATAGAAAGCATAATTTCCGATACTTGTGACACTATTGGGAATAGTCACAGAGGTCAAACCTCTGCAACCAGAGAAAGCACTATTTCCTATGCTTGTGACACTATTTGGAATTGCAATTTCACCTATGGCGGCAGAAGAACAAAGTAATAATTGTGTTTTGGATTCATTATTATATACCAGCCATCCATCTACATATCCATTTATTACTTTTTTTGCACCCCATGGAGAACCTGTAGCCGTACCTGAATAAACAACAACAGGTATATCATAGAAAGCATTATTTTCTATGCTTGTGACGCTATTGGGAATAATAACTGATGTCAAGTTACTCATACCATTGCATAAATATGCCGGAATATGTTCAACCTCATCACCAAAAACGAAAGAAGTAATTTGAGTCCGTATATCAAAGTGATCCAAGTAGTCATTATCATAACAATAAAAAGGAGTATTATTTTCGGAAAAATCCGAACAATTCTTTGCATTCCAGACAATTGATTTCAAACCACTACAACCATAGAAAGCCCAATCTCCAATGCTTGTGACACTATTGGGAATAGTCACTGAGGTCAGACCACTGCAACCAGAGAAAGCACCTTCTCCAATGCTTGTGACAGTATTGGGGATATTTATTGATGTAAGACTGCTGCAACCAGCGAAAGCACCTCCTGCAATGCTTTCTATACCACTTGGAATGGTATATGTTCCTGAATAAGAAGTAGGCATATATGCAAACACATGACTATTATATATAGGCTGTATCAAATTGCTACATTCATTGAAAGCCCATCCCCCGATGCTTGTGACACTATTAGGAATAGTCACAGAAGTCAAACTGCTGCAATCACGGAAAGCCCAATCTCCAATGCTTGTGACACTATAAGTAGTACCATTGTAAGTAACGGTTGATGGGATAGTAACTGAACCGGTATATTCATTACTATAAGCATTATAACTTGACCCTCTGTAAGTAACAGATGCGGTTTTTGTATTACTGTCAAAATCGTAATAGATACCATTAACGGCAGTATCGGATGCTTGCAATGCATTTGCGAACATAATGCAGCACGTAGCTGCAAGAACGAATTTTGTTTTCATTTTTTTGGAGGGTATTAAAGAAATATGAGTTTAAGTATTTCCCAGATAGCAGTTGATAATAGATTGGCTAAGAGAGTCGGAAATAAATCATCAAATAAATCTTTATAATATTTTTTATTTGTAAATTTGGATTTCTTATTGAGCAAAAGATACATCTCACATGCTCCCCATATAAATGCATCTACTTCACGATAATTGCGATAGAAGGAACTAATGCCTGATTTGTCAATAAATTCATTATAAATATCAACATAGTCACAATAGTTTTTGCGAAACTGTTTTGTAATCTTTTTACTTGTTGCATCACTGAAAAAGCCGAGTTCTTTAAGTTTGTAGAAAAATTTCCAAACATAACTATCGTATATTGGGAATTTATCAGGTTGCAATAAAGAACAATACTTGGTAGCAAAACTGAAATTTATGCGATTTGTTTGAGCAATGTCTTGAATAACAGACAAATCGCCTTCCATTATTCTGTTCTCCAAATCTTTGCTTTTAGCAAGTCTTACAATGTTATCTACCATAGGTTGAACTTCCACTCTTGTACTATAATAAGAGTTTAGGAGCTTCACCTTCTTCTCAACATCCTCCATCTTCGAAGAAGAAGGAAACATTTCTTTGCACTGTTGACAATCATACTCGTTAGCTTCGTATTGCTGTAACAGCATTTTCCTGGCTTGGAGTACAGTATTATACTCCTGCTGAGTAATAATAAAATTGTATGCCATAGGTATAAATAATTTATTTGCCTACTCTTCATTGGATTTTCGGCATTCTCCGTTATATTGTTGATATATATACATAAAGAGAGCGTGAAGTTCACTTGCTCTTCACGCTACTCTAAGGCTTCGCAATCCTTGCTAATGGTAGAAAAACAAACGAAGTCCACGCTGAATATGCAAACACCCTACGAGTTGACTCATAGGACGGTATATACATACCCCGAAGACATTCATTGTTTACTGCTACGACCATTAGCGAATGTTGCGAAGATTCAGAGTAGTCGCAAACAGCGTTCAATAAACGCTTTTATATGTCACGATTGCCACCCGGAAAAGTCATACGCCCTCCGGCGTGGCATTCACGGTGCAAAGGTATAAAATATATTTGAAACTGCAAAATAATTATTTACATGAAGTTGAGTGAGAAAACCATCATGCATGGTGTGCCGGATTCTTGTATAGAAACGGCATCGCCATGTTTCATTTAGGTTGAAGAATTGAGTGTTTGAACGGAGTCTTTTCCTCTTTCTCTAACTTTTCGGACTTGAGACGTGCGGTGTCGCGTCTCTACGAATAACCGCTAAGCATAGCACGCGCCCACTCTCAGCGGGCAACGGCGCGGAGCCGTTTGAGCAGTTGCCGGCTGTCGGTCTGCATGGCAGATATCGTCTTTTCCTCAGTGAGAATGACACCCTCGAGCGCATGTCGCTGCTCCGCAGAACCAAGGCGATAACTCTCCCTCAACTGCTGCAGTTGCCGGGTCTCCTCCTCAATAGCTTCGCAAAGCGAGATATACTCTTTCGCAAGCCGTTGCGCCTCTGCCGAACGGAAGTCGGCATACGTGTGGCACACCGTGGTGTCGTTTATTACAATGGTGAAGCACCCCTCTGTCTGATAATCCCACCTGTCTCCGTTACCCGTGTCTGAATAGTGACCCGTGTCTGTACCCATCTCTGTACCCGATACGTCACGGAGTCGCATCTCTGCAGAACTCCTCCTCAGTTGCGCCGCCTCTCTTATATACTCCTCTGTGGTGTCGCGAAGATAATGCTTCTCGGCAGTATAGACGAATGTATATACCGCCACGCTGTCGTCCTCCGTGCGGCGGTCGGTCGCAAACATTCCTGTTCCGCTCTGCTCGTCTATCGCCATCATGTAGTCGTTCTTGGGCGAGTTGAACGGATAACCCGCGTTCTCAGGCGTGAGCCATGTGTTCGAAACGGTGTTGTATCGGGTGAGCCAGATGTCTAACCCTCCCAGACCTTCCGGGTTGTCCGAAGCAAAATAGAGAGTGACACCGTCGGAAAGCATGAAGGGGTAAACGCTGTTATACTCCGAGTTCACAGGCGCCGGCAGGGTGTCGCATGCCGACCACTCCGAGAGCAGACGCTGGCACGAGGCTATATGGCAAACACTGTCTCTCACCGTCTGCAGGCGGCTGTCACCGCGGGCATTGGTGAACACCACTCCCACACTGTCCGTGCTGAGAGTTCCGCTTTCCGAACTGAGCCGGTAGGCGGAGAGAAAATGCCGCTTGTCGATTATCACGCTGTCTATAACCGCTATGTCTTCCACACGCTTGATATATCGGTTGCCTTTCTTTATGTACTCCGTCAGCTCTGCACATTCCTCATACCGCTCATTCGTATTGTCTATGCTCGCAACGTATTTATCAAGCGCGGTCTGTGCCTCGGCAAAACGGTAGGTGTCAGCGTATAAACATGCAAGGTAGAAGTTGCGCAGCGGGTATTTCTCCCCTGCACGCTCAAACCACAGGCATGCCTCGTCTGTCCGCCCCGTCTCCTGCAAGCAACGCGCATAACGGTACAAGTACAGCTGATTCTTCGGGTTGGCCTTTACGAGACCCTCGTATTGCGTCAGGGCCTCGGCATAATGTCGCTGCTGAAACAACTCGTCAGCCTTGGCGGCAGATTGTGCCCGGCAGAAAACACAGACCAGGAGTAGAGATAATATGACAAACAACTTTCTCATACGTCTTGCAAAGATACGGTTTTATTCTTATATGGGCAAATAAATAATTTTTTGTATCTTTGCAGGCTGAAACGATGAAAGGGTACAGACTACATATCTTATCGCTGTTGCTGTTGCTGTCAGCCCGGGCAGGTGCTGACCCGTTGCTGCCTGATTCGGCCCTTGCCGACTCCGCAGCCGTAGCGGACATGGCAGAGAAGTTCCGCATAGAGGAGGTGACGGTTACTGCCAAGCGCCGTGCAGAGCCTGTTATCCCTGCTCAGGTGCTTGAGGGCGACCGCCTGCATTCGCTCTCTACCGCTTCGGTCGCAGACGCGGTTCGCTATTTCTCAGGGGTGCAGATAAAAGACTACGGCGGAGTAGGAGGCCTCAAGACGGTGGACTTGCGCAGTATGGGGACGCACCATCTCGGTGTCTATTACGACGGCATAGAGATAGGCAATGCACAGAACGGAGTGGTGGATCTTGGTAAGTTCAGCATGGATAACATCGAGCAGGTGGCGTTGTACAACGGGCAGAAGTCGGATATCTTCCAGTCGGCAAAGGAGTTCGGCAGTGCAGGCACATTGTACCTGCGCACTCGCAGACCCAAGTTCGAACAGGGTAAGAACTTCAATGTGGAGATAAAGATGAGGGCGGGCAGCTTCGGTTTGGCTAACCCTTCGGTACTGTACGAGCAGAAGATAACCGAACAGGTGCACTTCTCCATGAACGCAGAGTATCAGTATGCCAACGGCAGGTATCATTTCAGATACAGGCGCGTGATGCCCGACGGCAGTGTGGCATGGGATACCACGGCTGTCAGGCAGAACGGCGACGTGAATGCAGGGCGCGCGGAGGCAGGGTTCTTCGGGTATATGCCGAGAGGCAAGTGGCACGTCAAAGGGTATTATTATCAGTCGGAGCGGGGTATCCCGGGAGCGATAGTGAACAATGTGTGGACCAATGCACAGCGGCAGTGGGACAGAAACAGCTTCGTGCAAGGCTCCCTGATGCAGACCGTGGCTGAGGGGTACGACCTGCAGGTGAACATGAAGTATTCCAACGACAAAATGCGTTACCTCAATCCGGACACTACACTGATGTACATAGACAACAGTTTCCTCCAGCATGAGGTGTATATGTCGTTTGCCAACAGGTTGCATCTGTCCGGCAGAGAGGCGTTGATACGCAGTCTCGGCGGTAGCGATGTTCAGTGGGATGTGAACATGAGTGTTGACTGGCAGTGGAACAAACTGTATTCCGACCTCAAGGAGTTCGTCTTCCCCACCCGTAATACCCTGTATTTCGCAGCGGCAACAGAGGTGGATTGGCGTTACTTGCGTGCGCAGGCGAGTGTGCTGGGTACATACGTGAACGACAAGTTGGGCAAGCCAAGCAAACTGACACCGCAGTCGGCTGACAGCAGGTTGGAGTGGTCGCCCGCAGTGTTCGTGAGCTATCAGCCCTATCTGCCCGAGCAGTTGTTCTTCAGAGCGTTCTGGAAACAGAATATGCGTATGCCCACTTTCAACGACTTGTATTATACCGACATAGGCAATATCTCTCTGCAACCCGAGAGGGCAAGGCAGTTCGACGGCGGAGTGGAGTACAGCAAGATGTGGGTGCACGGTGTGATGCGTGAGGTGAGAGCCAAAGCCGACGGCTACTTCAATCAGATAGAGAACAAGATAGTGGCTATACCAAAGGGTAACGGTCAGTATCGCTGGATGATGATGAACCTCGGCTATGTGGAGATAAGAGGCGTGGATGTGAATACGGCACTGACTATATGCCCCGTGGACGAGTTGCTGCTGAGTGCCACCCTGAGTTATACATATCAGAAAGCACAGGATTTCACTTCCGAAGGAGATATAACTTACGGCGGACAGATAGCGTATATACCGTGGCATAGCGGTTCGGTGGCGGCAAGCCTCAGGTGGCGACAGCTGACCGTTAACTACTCCTTCATCTATGTAGGCGGGCGATACCACAACTCCGCCAATATAGTGCAGAACTACGAGCAGCCATGGTACACGCACGACATGAGCGTCTCATACGAGGTGACTCTGAAAACCGATAGCGAGAAAACAAAAGTAAAGCCGAAGATGTTCTTCGCATTGGAGATAAACAATATGCTTAACCAACAATATGAAGTGATACTCAACTACCCCATGCCCGGTATCAACGGCAGAGGAGTCGTGAGAGTAGCGCTTTAACAAGTCCGGCAACTTCGTAGAGACGCGACACCGTCACGTCTCCTAAATGAAAAAGTAAAAAGTAAAAATGAAAAAAGCACTAAACCATCCTAAACCACTCTAAACAACCCTAAACAATTCTAAACAACCCTAAACAACCCTAAACCACTCTAAACCACCCTAAACCACTCTAAACCACACTAAACAACCCTAAACCACTCTAAACAATTCTAAACAATACTAAACCACACTAAACCATCCTAAACAACTCTAAACAATACTAAACAATACTAAACAATACTAAACAATACTAAACAACTCTAAACAATATAACTGCGAGAAACAGATGAGAACCGTCAGACACATATTGCTTGCATTTAATATCGCGCTTGCACTGCTGACAACCGCTTGCAGGGGTGATATAGTGGTGTATCCCGCTGAGAACGAGCAGCACGGCGATACAATAGAGGGCAGCATGGCAGGGTTCTACCTGCTTAACGAGGGTAACATGGGCAGCAACAAAGCCACTCTCGACTACTATGATTTCTCTACTGCCACATATACAAGAAATATCTACAGCGAGCGTAATCCGCATGTACCGCTCTCGTTGGGCGATGTGGGCAACGACCTGCAGATATACGGCAGCAGAATGTATGCCGTGGTCAACGTGTCTAACAAGCTGGAAGTGATGACAGCCGACTCCGCCAGGCGCATAGGGCAGATCAACATACCCAACTGCAGATACCTCTGTTTTGACGGTCAATACGGCTATGTAACCTCATACGCAGGCCCTGTGCAGATAGGCAAAGAGCATGCACAATTAGGCTATGTGGCACGGTTCGACACAGCCACACTTCAGATTCTCGACACCTGTCTGACAGGTTTTCAGCCTGACGGATTGGCGATAGCGGCAGGCAAGCTGTATGTGGCAAACTCGGGAGGCTACATGTTGCCCGACTATGAGACTACGCTGTCGGTAATCAACTTGGAGAGTTTCAAGGAGGAGAAGAGAATAGAGGTGGCTCCCAATCTGCACTATGTGGTGGCAGACAATAACGGTCAACTCTGGGTGAGTGCAAGAGGCAACTACGGCAGCAGACCCTCAAGACTGTACTGCATTGACCTCGCCACACAGACGGTGACAGACTCGGTCTGCAAACCAGTGGACAACTTCTGCATAGCAGGAGACTCGCTCTGTTTCTTCGGGCAGCAGTTCAACTGGGAGACAATGGAGGACGAAACGGTATATGGCATTGTGAATACTAAGACGCATGAGTTGCTGACTGAGAGTTTCATCTCTGACAAGACCCTCCTGCAAAAACCATACGGCATAACTGTCAACAGTGCCACGCATGAGATATACCTCACAGATGCCAAAGATTATGTCACCCCTGGTATGCTCTACTGCATCGACGGCAACGGAGAAGTGCGCTGGAAGGTGAGAACGGGAGACATACCCGCTCACTTCGCCTTCGTGAAGAAGTAGGCAGTAATAAGACAACAGTTCTATAACACAAACATAATATGGAAGAGAGCAGAATAACAACCGACCTCGACCTCGCACTGAGAAATGCGGCAGGTCTGAGAAAGAGCAATGACCTCTACCTGCTTGCAGACAGCAACTCGGAGAAGTATTGTCTGAGTATGGTGCTTCAGACTCTGAACATCGCGCAGAGTCATATTTTGGTATTGCCTTCGGGTGAACAGCACAAGACACTTTCTACGGTGGAGCAAATCTGGGATTTCCTGATAGAAAAAGAGGCTACACGCTCATCGCTTATGCTTGTTCTCGGTGGCGGAGTGCTGACAGATATGGGCGGGTTTGCTGCCTCTACTTTCAAGCGGGGTATGCCTTACGTAAACATACCTACCACACTGCTTGGTATGGTGGATGCCTCTCAAGGAGGCAAGACAGGGTTCGACTATAGAGGTCTGAAAAACGAGATAGGCATGTATGCACCCGCTGCGGCAACTATAGTATATCCTATGTTCTTGAAGACCCTGCCGCAGAAACATCTGCTGTCAGGCTATGCGGAGATGCTGAAGCACTCTCTTATAGCTTCTCCGTTGGAGTTGATAAAGGTGCTGCATTTCGATATAGACAATATAGACTATACTGAGTTGTCGGAGTTGATAGAGCGCAGTATAGACATAAAACAGTATATAGTAGAGCAAGACCCCGAAGAGACAGGTCTGAGAAAATCGCTCAATTTCGGTCATACGATAGGGCATGCAATAGAGGAATACTCGCTGCAAGGGCAAGACTCGGAGGCTATGCTTCACGGTTTTGCAGTGATGTACGGCATAGTGGCGGAGTTGTACCTGTCGATGATGAAGTTGGGCTTGAATCAGCAGACAGTGACGCAGGTGGCTCATTTCGCACGGGAGCACTACGGCAAACCTGTGTGTGCGTGCAAAGACTATGACATATTGCTCGACCTGATGCGTCACGACAAGAAGAACACAGAGCAGGGGCAGATTAACTTCAGTCTGTTGCGACAGGTGGGTAACTGCCGTGTTGACCAGAAATGTACCGATGCAGAGATAATCGAGGCGCTTGACTTCTTGTTTAATATGTGAGAGTAATATAGTGAGGGTAAATATATATATCAGGACTCATGCCCTGAAAGAAATAAAGAAGGAGAGTTTCGCAACTCTCCTTCTCTGTTGGTTGCGGAGGCAGGGATCGAACCTGCGACCTTCAGGTTATGAGCCTGACGAGCTACCACTGCTCTACTCCGCGATATTCTTTCTCTTTCAGAGATGCAACACCGTCACATCTCCTCTATACGAAAGCGGCTGCAAAGGTACGGCAAATATTTGATATGTGCAAATCCAAGACGCAGAAAATGTCATATTTCTTGTAATCCGCTGTATATTTCCTCTGCCTTGTCTTGTTCTTCTTCGAGTATCATCAACCTGTATCCGCTTACAGAAGAGCCGAATATAGGGTAGAGTTGCGCACATATCTCGTTGGCAATGAAACTCTGAACTCCGTTCTGCTCGAGGGCGTCTTTAACGAACTGCGCTTCGGGCAGAGTGTCGAAAGTACGAAAGAGGATAGTCTTTGATTCCATATAATATTAGCCTTGGTTACTATGTAAGAGTCTTGATTATCCGATAGAGCCCTCGAGGGACACTTGCAGCAGTTTCTGTGCCTCCACGGCGAACTCCATAGGCAGTTTGTTGAGCACTTCTTTGGCGTATCCGTTCACAATGAGTCCGACAGCATCTTCAGTGCCTATACCCCGTTGCTGGCAGTAGAAGAGTTGGTCTTCCGAGATTTTGGAGGTGGTGGCTTCATGTTCCACTACTGCGGTAGGGTTCTGAATCTGCATGTCGGGAAAGGTATGCGCCCCGCATTTGTCACCCAGAAGCAGAGAGTCGCACTGCGAGTAGTTGCGTGCTGCCTCTGCTTGCGGAAGCACCTTGACGAGTCCGCGATAGGAGTTCTGACTGCGCCCTGCCGATATACCTTTTGATATGATACGTGAGGTGGTGTGCCGCCCTACGTGTATCATCTTGGTTCCGGTGTCTGCCTGCTGGTAGTTGTTGGTGAGGGCAACCGAATAGAACTCTGCCGAGGAGTAGTCGCCCCGGAGTATGCATGACGGGTATTTCCACGTGATGGCGGAGCCGGTCTCCACCTGTGTCCAACTGAGTCGGGCGCGTTCGTGGCATAGCCCGCGTTTGGTGACGAAGTTATATATACCTCCCTTGCCGTCTTTGTCGCCCGGATACCAGTTTTGTACGGTGGAGTATTTCACTTGGGCGTCTTTGTGTACAATGATTTCCACAATGGCGGCATGAAGCTGGTTCTCGTCGCGCATAGGTGCTGTGCAACCCTCGAGATAACTGAGATATGCACCCTCGTCAGCAATAAGCAGAGTGCGCTCAAACTGACCCGTCTGCGCAGCATTGATACGGAAATAGGTGCTCAACTCCATAGGGCAGCGTACACCCTTGGGAATATAGACGAAACTGCCGTCGGAGAATACTGCCGAGTTGAGTGCTGCATAGAAGTTGTCGGTGGGAGGCACAACAGAACCCAGATACTGCTTCACAAGTTCAGGGTAGAGGCGCACTGCCTCGCTGATAGAGCAGAAGATTATGCCTTTCTCTGCGAGTGTCTCGCGGAAAGTGGTCTTGACACTCACGGAATCCATCACGGCATCTACTGCCATATTGCCTGCGAGTGCGGCACGCTCTTCGAGGGGGATTCCGAGTTTGTCAAAGGTCTTCATCAGTTCAGGGTCAATCTGCTTCTCTTCGCCCTTGTTTGTTTTGGGTGCGGCATAGTAGGAGATATTCTGAAAGTCAATGTCAGGAATATCAAGGTGTGCCCATGTCGGAGGCGTTAGTTTCTGCCAATGACGGAAAGCCTTAAGGCGGAAGTCGAGAAGCCATTCGGGTTCCTGCTTCTTGTGTGAGATAAGGCGCACCACATCTTCGTTGAGACCGCGAGAGATGATGTCGGTCTCAATGTCGGTAGTGAAACCATACTTATAGTCACTGTTCGTGATATCTTGTATAATCTTTTCCGCCATGAACAGATAAGAGGTTGGCTGTTGTCAGATGTGTGTACTATGCGTTCTCTATAAGCAAGAGCCGTCGTTTGACGGCTCTATTCTGGAGGTACCTAGCAGATTCGAACCGCTGTCCCCGGTTTTGCAGACCGGTCCCTAACCACTCGGGCAAGGTACCATAAGTAGGCATTTCTCTCAAATGCGGCTGCAAAGGTACATCAATTATTTGAAACATGCAAATATTTTTTACCGGAGACAATATTTTCCCGCCAAGTCTGAGAGATTCAATGAAAAAAAGTAATGTTCAAGTAAAAAGTAAAAATGAAAAAGTAAAGATAAAGATGAAAACAATACTAAACAACACTAAACCACCCTAAACAACTCTAAACCACCCTAAACCACCCTAAACCACTCTAAACAATACTAAACAACTCTAAACCACTCTAAACCACTCTAAACTATTTTATCCCTCTCTGTTCTCTCACGATGAGTAGTGCTTGCTCGCGAATATCTTGTGGTAACTGTATACCGCGCATCTGCAGACTGCGGCACCAACCCGGAACATCTTCCTCGCGCATGGTGGCAAACACTTCATTTATCATGTTGATCTGCTCATCCGTCATCTGCTCGGGTTCTATGCCCGCAAGCCGGTCGAGTTCCTCGTCGTCGTAATATACTACCTCGGGTGAACTGTTGAGCAGAGTCTCTTTCTCGCATACGAGGTGTTCGCCGCAGCACCCCTCGGGACGCACGTTCTGTTGTACAGTTTCAGGTTCTGTATCCTCCTTCGCCTTGCTCTGTCTCTTTCGCTCACGCATCTCTAACAGCACTACCACCACGGCTGCCAGTAACACAAATATTATCAGTGCTCCCATACCCTTCAATTTTCGGCATTGCCTGTCCGCTTACAACTCCAATTCGTCGGCATCGTCTTCTTCCACCACAAGGTTATCTATGATGAACTGTTGCCGCTCTGCCGTGTTCTTGCCCATATAGTATTCGAGCAACTCGTGCACCGAGTCCTCTTTTCTGAGACTTACCTGGTCAAGTCGTATGCCTTTGCCTATGAAGCCTTTGAACTCGTCGGGCGATATCTCGCCGAGACCTTTGAACCGTGTTATCTCGGGGTTGGGCTTGAGGTCGGCGATTGCCTGAAGTCGTTCTTCGTCGGAATAGCAGTAGCGTATCTCTTTCTTGTTCTTTACTCTGAACAGCGGTGTCTGCAGTATATACACATGTCCTTTCTTCACGAGGTCGGGGAAGAACTGCAGGAAGAAAGTGAGCATCAGCAGTCTGATGTGCATACCATCGACATCGGCATCGGTGGCGATTATTACCTTGTTGTATCTGAGGTTGTCGAGTCCGTCTTCAATGTTTAGTGCCGACTGCAGGCAGAAGAACTCCTCGTTTTCATATACCACCTCCTTGGTAAGTCCGAAGGTGTTCTTGGGTTTGCCGCGTAGCGAGAATACGGCCTGAGTGTTCACATCCCTGCTTTTGGTGATGCTGCCTGATGCCGATAGACCCTCGGTGATGAATATCGAGCTGAGGTCGCGGAGGTCTTCGTCCGAGTCTTTGCTTGCATACACGGGTTTGGGGTCGCTCAGGTGTACCCTGCAGTCGCGCAGTTTGGGGTTGTTCAGGTTGTTCTTCTTGGCACGCTCACGTGCAATCTTTGTCACGCCTTGTATGGCCTTTCTCTCACGCTCCGAATCTTGTATCTTCTGCAGCATGGTGTCGGTCATATCTTGGTGTTTGTGCAGATAGTTGTCAAGTTCGTGAGCCACGAAATCGTTTACGAACTTGTTCACCGACACGCTGCCTTCTTGTGGCGACATGTCGCGCGAGCCGAGTTTGGTCTTGGTCTGACTCTCGAACACCGGTTCTTCCACATTGAGTGCTATTGCGCCCACGATGCCGTTTCTCACGTCCGACAACTCGAAGTCTTTGCCGAAATATGCTTTTATCGTTCTGCCTATTGCTTCTCGGAAGGCAGCTTGGTGAGTGCCGCCTTGCACTGTGTACTGGCCGTTGACAAACGAGTAGTACTCTTCGCCGGTCTGGTCGGCATGCGTCAGGGCAATCTCTATGTCTTCGCCTTTCAGGTGTATGATAGGGTAGAGCGGGTCGGTAGTCATACGCTCTGTGAGGAGGTCGAACAAACCGTTCTTCGACAGGAACCTCTGACCGTTGAAGTTGAGTGTGAGTCCGGTATTCAGATAGGCATAGTTGCGCATCATGGTCTCGATGGTCTCGGGCCTGAACTGATAGTTTTCGAAAAGCCCGCGTGAAGAGTCGGGTTCGAACTCTATGAGCGTGCCTTGTTTCTCCTGCGGTGCGTCTATGATGCCGGTGTCGCTCAGCATCTTGCCTTGCTTGAACTCCACGCGGCGTGTCTTGCCGTCGCGGAACGACTGTGCGGCGAATTTCCACGACAGGGCATTGACAGCCTTGAGACCTACGCCGTTGAGACCGACCGACTTCTTGAATGCTTTCGAGTCGTATTTGGCACCTGTGTTCAGTTGTGACACCACTCCCACGAGCGAGTTCAGCGGGATACCACGGCCGAAGTCTCTTACTGCCACTTTGCCGTTATCAACGCGCACGTCTATCACCTTGCCGGCGTTCATGCGGAACTCGTCGATTGAGTTATCGACAGTCTCTTTTATAAGCACGTATATGCCGTCGTCGGCATGACTGCCGTCGCCGAGTTTGCCTATATACATACCGGGTCGTAATCTGATATGCTCGACATCTTCCAGGTGTCGCACATTAGCGTCGGTATATTCCGCAGCGGATTGCACTAATTTATCTTCTTCTGCCATATCTAACGAAATTTGCTGCAAAGATACAAAAAAATAACAGAAAAACAAAAAAGTATAAGAAGTTACTTGTAGAGACATTTGACTAAATGTCTCTCCCCGTTGTTCGAAGAATCCCCGTTGAGCCGCCCCACCGTCACGTCTCCCGCCATCTTCGAAATCTCGAAATCTCGAATTCCTCGAATATCGATAAGCCCCACCGCGGTCTCAGTTCGTCATATCCGAATAATTAGAGAAGCAATTAAAACTCAAAGACTCCGTTCAAAATAATGAAACATGGCAATGCCGTTTCTCTACAAAAATTCGGTACACTATCTATAATAGGTCTCTCACTCAATCTCATGTACACAATTATTTTGCAGTTTCAAATATATTTTATACCTTTGCACCGTGAAAGTCACGCTGGAGGGCTTATGTCTTATAGGGTGGCAATCATGACATAAGAAAAGGCGTTTACCTAACGCTTGTTTTGGCTTCTGAGAATGTCGCAAACTCTCTATTTCTGCCATAAACAATGCAACCGTAAATGTCCTGCGGGATGTGATTTCATATCTTACTCTGTATCAGTTACTCTGCTATATGCTGAGTGGGTGATGATGTAGGTATTGAGGGTTCTTATATCACATTTCAGCGTGGACTTCGCGTTGCTCGTTTCGGCAGGATGGGCAATGCGACAGCCTTCAGAAGCGGAACGACAACGGGTCGAATTCCGCGCTTCTTTTTTTATGCTCTAACTGTAATTAACTTTATTTCGCTCTGTATCGGGGATTCTGCAGAGAGACTCTAATTTCTTTTTATTCGCGATATGAAAGAAAATAAGAAAAACGAAGAACTGCAGACAAGACGCGAGTTCTTCAAATCAGCCGCAAAAGCCTCATTGCCGATATTAGGAGCAGTGGTGCTATCGCAATTGCCAATCAGTGCTCAAGCTGCACAGACAGGTTGCGGTTATTCTTGCTCCAATTCTTGCTATACAAGTTGTGGTAGTGGTTGTGGTTTTGGCTGTTCCGGATCATGTAAAGGTGGCTGCGGAGGTTGCAAGGCTGCATGTATGAGTTCATGCACTCGCGGTTCATTTTACTAATCTGCATCTATATTTGCAGATTTAGATGAGATGTCTTTATGACATCAATTATTAGATGAGTCATCGAAAGGTGTCATTTTTAGATAAGATAACCTTGAGTTATCAATGTTTAGATGATATGTTTAATGTTATTTGCTATAGAAATATGGAATTTAACAATTTGATTCATCAATTAGCCAATTTCAATTGGTTTGAATTCATTGGTTGTATTTTCTATATAGTAAGTATTTTCAAGATGCTGAAAAATAGAAAGAACTAAATGATGATGTCCAATGAAATTTGGAGGGTGGGTGGAGGGACTTCCCAGACAACAATATATAATATCCAACAATACACATAATGTTATGAATACAGACATTCAATCAAGAAGAGAGTTTTTCAAGAATGCAGCAAAAGCAGCATTGCCGGTATTAGGGTTGGCAATCGTTTCATCTATCCCATCTGTTTCATCAAATGCAAGAGAATCTCCTATGACCTCATGTATTTTTGGATGTAGCGGTAGCTGTAGTGGAGGCTGCGAAAACTCTTGTTATGGAACATGTTCTAATGGTTGCTATAAATCATGTAGTCGCGGATGCACAGAGGTTTGTGGCGGAGGTTGTGGAAGCCAATGTCAATCTGATTGTAATACAACCTGTAAGGGCGAATGTTTTGGTAATTGCTCTAATAGTTGTTTTGGTTGTAAGGGTACATGCAGAAATACATGTAGCGGGGATTGTTCTGGCTCGCAGCAAATCCCTTTTAACTGGCCATTTTGAGGTCCGGAACTAACATATGAAGGACTTATAAATCACAAAAGAATATAATTGCAAAGCGGCTATAATAAAACTGGATTATGGAAGAAATAAAAGATAGTGTTAAGTCTTGGCAAGAAGGTATGGCGAAATCCATCACCTTCATTGTCACAAAAGATTGCCAATTAGCCTGCAAGTACTGCTACTTGGTTGGCAAGAATGAGAAAGAGCGTATGCCGT
The DNA here is from genome assembly GCA_905235505.1 of Paludibacteraceae bacterium. Classification (GTDB taxonomy): domain Bacteria; phylum Bacteroidota; class Bacteroidia; order Bacteroidales; family Paludibacteraceae; genus Colicola. Next base: position 3,745 of record CAJOMJ010000026.1, on the reverse strand, counting down.
GGGAGGTAGCAAAGGCTGCTATTGACTATGTGCTTGACAACGAGACTGACCCCGACTTTGCATACGAGAGTGTGATTTGGGACTTTATCGGTGGTGAACCCTTCCTTGAGATAGACCTTATTGACAAGATATGCGACTATATCAAAACAGAACTCTATCGCCGTCAGCACCATTGGTTCAACTCCTACCGTTTCTCGTTCTCTACCAACGGTATCAACTACGACTCGGAGAAAGTGCAACACTTTATCGAAAAAAACAAGAATCACCTTAGTATAGGTATAACTATTGACGGTACAGAGCGCAAACATGACCTCAATCGTGTATATAAAGGTTCGGAGCGGGGTTCGTACAGAGATGTCGTTCGCAACATTCCCCTTTGGCAGAGCCAGTTTCCTGGCGACGGCACCAAAGTTACCATCTCTTCCGCCGATATTCCGTATATCTGCGAGTCAGTGCTTCATCTCTACGACCTCGGTATTCATCAGGTGAATATCAACTGCGTGTTTGAGAATGTGTGGACAGAAGACGATGACCTGCTATTCGAAGACCAACTGATGCAACTTGCTGATGCAATTATTGACAACGGTCTGTATAAGGATTACTCTTGTTCTTTCTTCTCGGAGAATATGGGTAAACCGATGGATTGTAAACTCCAGAACCAGAACTGGTGCGGCGCAGGTAAGATGCTTGCCGTGGATGCTGCCGGCAATTTCTATCCTTGTACCCGTTTTGCACAATATTCGCTTCGGGATAAAGAAGCTTGGATAATAGGTAATATCCATGACGGTATCGATAAAAACAAACTGCGCCCGTTCTTGACACTCGACCGTTGTACACAATCTTCGCCTGAATGTATCGACTGCGAAGTGGCAGAAGGCTGCGCTTGGTGTCAGGGTGAGAACTTCGATGCCGCCAAGACGCATACCGTATTTGAACGCTCAACCGCCATTTGCAATATGCACAAGGCGCGTGTGCGTGCCAATAACTACTATTGGAACAAACTCTATCGCAAACTCGAACTCGAAGGATTGCGGGAAGAGTATGAAGCAAACAAAAAAACTATAACCCCTGAAATCTGCTAATGCCATGCTACAATATTTAGTTATCCTTCTCGATGATACAAGTGTGGCATACTGCCATGCCGACAACCCGTTGCAAACCCGCAACCTCATACCGCTCAACACTCTGCGCAAGGCTATTCTCTTTGGTATGAAAGAGAACCTTATGATTCAGTATGTCTATCCTGACTATGAACTGCCGGAAGAATACAACGACGTGATAGAGAGTATCGACCATATAAAAATCGGTCGCGATGTGGCATTATATAACTCTGTTCCCAAAACAATTACTGCTGATAATGCCGTACTGCGCCTCTCAATAGCTGAATTTATTGCTACGCAGTATGACATTGCCGCCTTGCTGCCTCAAGTGACACGTTTGAATATCTGCCTGACTGACATTGAGAACTTCAGAGACGGGCAGATAGAGGACTACAAGCAGGCCCTTTCTGCACTCAATGCTGTCTTGCTCAACCTCTACAAGTCAGGCAAACAACCGCAGGTGAATATCCTCACCGACCGCCTGCAACTTGAAAAGATGCACAACTGCGATGCCGGTGTGAACAACATCACCATCGCACCCAACGGCAAGTTCTATCTCTGCCCTGCTTTCTATTACGACGAATGTATGCATCTGGACAATCGTATGAACCACACGACACACGATTGTTCACAATCGGTAGGCGATCTTGAAAGAGGTGTTCAAATACCTAATCAGCAACTGCTCAAACTTGACCATGCGCCGCTGTGCCGTATCTGCGATGCATACCACTGCAAGCGTTGTGTCTGGCTTAATCAACGCCTCACATGGGATAGCAACACTCCTTCTCGTCAGCAATGCGTCTTGGCACACATCGAACGTAATGCCTCGCAACAACTGCAGAACCAATTAAAAGAGGCAGGCTTTAATGTTAACAATGAAATAAAAGATATCAACTATCTCGACCCGTTTGAGGTTAGAGAGCAATTCTAATGTACAATGAAAAAGATAGTAGGTCAGGTCACACCTGAAGAAAAGAATGAGATTCAGACCCTGTTCGAACGCCGCAATGGTCTGAATGAACTGGCAAAAATACTAACTGCCGACAATGCGGAACTATACGAGAAACTCGTCAAAGACATGGGCGAGACAGGTACAAAGTTCCAGCAATGGTGGGACTCTATGGCACAGAAATATAGTTGGGAATCTGCCCCCAATGGCAACTGGGAAATCAACTTCGAAACGTGCGAGATAAGTCTTGTCACACCTAATTGAGTTATATATTATGACACTCTTAATGATTGGCACCTCCGAAATCATCTTTATTGCGCTGATAGTGCTTCTGCTTTTCGGAGGGAAGAAGATACCCGAACTGATGAACGGTCTTGGTAAAGGCGTGCGCAGTTTCAAACAAGGTATAAACGGAGAAGACGGCGAACCTAAAACCGATGTCAAAAACGACCCCGCTGCCTCTGAACCTGCTGCCTCTGAACCTGCTGCTGCAAATGATGAAACCGTAACGCCTTCCGAAGATGGCAAAGAATGAGCAGCAGATGACTTTCTGGGAACATGTCGAAGTGTTCCGGAAAGTCGTTTTCCGCTGTTTGGCGGTGTGGACAGTGTGCGCACTGGTTGCCTTTTGTTTCAAAGATTGGCTGTTTGGCATCATCTTCGCACCTGCACAAGCGGATTTTATACTCTATCGTGGTATGTGTAAGTTGTCTCAACTTACACATATCAGTGTCCTGTGCCCTGGAGACTTTACTGCACAATTCATCAACATCGAACTCACATCGCAGTTTATGACACATCTTAAGGTCGCTTTATGGACAGGTGTGATTGCCGCATTTCCGTATCTGATTTACCAACTCTATGGATTTATATCTCCTGCACTCTATGAGCAGGAGAAACGCTACTCGGTAATGCTTATCGGCTTTGGTATATTGCTTTTTGCATTGGGAGTACTCCTCAACTACTTTATAATTTTTCCCTTCTCATTCCGTTTTCTCAGTACTTACCAAGTGCAAGAGGCAGTAGTAAACCAGATATCACTCAAATCATATATTGACACATTTCTGATGCTGTCACTTCTTTTAGGCATAGTGTTCGAACTGCCGATATTGGCATATTTCCTTGCCAGATTGGGGATAATAGAAACATCTATGCTGAAGCGATACCGTAAACATGCATTCGTAGCTATTTGCATCATTGCAGCAATCATAACGCCCACGGCGGATGTCTTCACACTGATGCTTGTTACTCTCCCGATTTACCTGTTATACGAAGCAAGCATACTTATAGTAAAGCATACAAAACGAACCTCGACCTGATTCTTTCATATTGGGCATAAGAATATGTTTGTCAGTTTTCGTAATTGTTCTACTTGTAGAGACATTTGACTAAATGCCTCTCCCCGCTGTTCGAAGAATCCCCGTTGAGACGCCCCACCGTCACGTCTCTAAGAGGTCAAACAATAAGATAAACCTGACCACAACCTATTAGGCTATGCACACACAGCAACCAATGTGTCGTGTCGGCACAAGGCTGTGTGCGTTATGGCGGATAAGATTAAAATCTGATGGCTTGTCACCTCTTGGGATAAAGCAGAGGGTAGTTTGCCGCCCTTTCCCCTTTCTTTACTCCATCCGAGACAGGGTCATATCCAAGCAGAAACTGAGCAATAGCATTCCGATAGGTGATGTTGGCT
>CAJOMJ010000025.1 GCA_905235505.1 Paludibacteraceae bacterium | reverse complement strand
GAAGCACACTTGCTTCCCAAAAGCGGGTGCAAAAGTACTGCAAATTTCTGATATGACCAAATATTTACAGCAAAAAATATCACTTTTTTCGCAGTTTCTATGTAATATGCTGATACACAAAGAGGTAAAAATGAAGATTTATACGTCTCTTGTGGGCATGAAAGGCGGTTATCAGGTGAGAAAAGGGTAAATATCCCCAATTTGGGGGTATAGAATGGGCTGTAAAAGGGCCGTCTGAGACGGAAAAGATGGCAAAAAGTGACCTTTCCGAGGAGCAAATGGCGGCAGAACATGAGTCTGAGACGGGGGTGGAGATTGAAACGGGCGGGTATATCGTTATTGGTGGAAGGGCATGCGGAGAGTCGGGACGGATACAAAGCCGGGGGATTAATACATTACTGATACATTACAGATACATCACACATAATTATTACGCATACGCGCGCGTGCGTATGAGAACTGATAACGGCAGGCAACGGAGACGAAAAAACGACTTTTTGTTAAATTCAGAGATGGCTTACACTCGGCTTACACATAGCATGACGACGGCTTACGGCTATAACGCAAAAAACGACTTTTTGTTAAATTTTATATGGGGTGATTGATGGGGGCATTGATGGAGTTTGAGACGTGACGGAGGCGTGGGTAATCACGGGATACTCTCGGATTTAGAGAGAGACATTATAACATTACAGAGAGACATTTAGGCAAATAGGACGCAGTCCGTTTCTACAAGTGGGCAGGTTGGCGGATAGGAGACGTGACAATGTCACGTTTCTACGAGGGACACTCTCGTATTTACGGAGAGACATTATGAAATTACGGAGAGACATTTAGACAAATGTCTCTACAAGTGGGCAGGTTGGCGAATAGGAGACGTGACGGGGGCGGGTATTTACGGGATACTCTCGGATTTACGGAGAGACATTATAACATTACAGAGACATTTAGGCAAATGTCTCTACAAGTGAGGCAGGTTGGCGAAGATATCAGAGTTGCCGGATAGGAGACGTGACAATGGCGCGTCTCTACGAGGGTTGACGGGTGGCATTATTTTTGCAAGGGGAGTGAACGTTTAAGATATATCGGTGTATGCAGTGATGAGAGTGTATGTAGTGATGAGAGTGCACCCACATAACATCATAACACCAATATAACATCATAAACAAACAAAACATAATTTGAGACTACGATGAGAAAGAAAATGATTAGTATTACTGCAGCAACAATTATATTCGGCTGCCTATTTTCAGTATATGCCTTCACGGCAGCGGAGAAAGAAGAGCCGCAGGAGATACGCGGTATAATAGTAGATAACCACGACAGCATGTGGTATGAGAGACAACAACAGTTATGGTTGCAGAGAGCAAAGGCAAATCCGCAAGACGAACACGCATGGAAAGAAGCGTTCGAAGCAGCACGTTATGCAGACATGCTGACAGAGCAATACGGGAAGACGGAAAGGAAGCAGAGCATTCTGAATCAGATGAAGGAAAACATCCCGAACAGTTATACATATAATATGTGTATGTATATGACAGAGATTTCCGTGCCTGACGGGCAACCTGAAGAATATGCGAAGGAGGCACTGAGACTTATGCCCGAAGATACAGAGCGCAAAGATACGGAAGTGATGATTGCCTACCTGTGGACAACAGGCAAGACATTTGCAATGGACAGAAAGCCAAATGAGGAGCAAGAATATCTTCATCGGTTTGCAGAGAGACTATATACGAGCAACGCCTACCCTTCTTACCTGCTGCGATATACATATAATTCGCTACAGGGAATAGAAGACAACGGGATATATTTTGTGAACGGTGATGTGCCGGGATATACGTCACTAATTCTGCAAGAAGCAATGGGAATTCACAGAGACAAGATTGTGGTACAGGTTTCATTTCTGTATATTGATACTTATCGCAGTGCATTATGCAAGAGATTAGGAATAAAAGACTTCGAGATTACGAAAGATTACTCTTCAATGGAGAATTGGGAAGATGTATATTTAGAAGACATACTGGAACATATTATCAGCAACAGCAAGCGTGAGGCATATTTCTTCCCTCATGGCAGTTATCCCGAGACAGAATCGTTCATGAAGAACCTGTATAACGAGGGGTTAGTGTTCCACTACAGCACGAAACGTTACGACAACATGTCGGTAGCGAAAGATAATGTAGAGAAGCGATACTATCTACAATATCTCACAGAGCCCGGTTTTGTGAGTGAGGAGCAATGGAAAGGCAGCGAGCGGATACAACTCAACTATATGGTGATGCTTGCCCCTATAGTGAAGAGCTACAGGGATGAGGGTGACACGGTGAGGGCAAACCAATTGGCGCGTTACTTATCAGCGGCAGTGATGCAGACATCACTATCACAAGAAGATAAACAGCAGTATTTCAACCTGATGGAAAGCAAGAAACGATGAGATTATCTTTGTTTAAGAATTATAAAGCATGGTCAGACGAGCAACTTGCAGAGAGCGTCTGCAGGTCTGCCGACGAAGGGGCATTCGAGGAGCTCTACCATCGCTATGCACGACTGCTACAAGGTTTCTTCTTCCGCAGAATGGGAGGCGACGAGGAGCAAGCGGCAGATTTGATGCAAGACACGTTTATGAAGATATGGTCGGCACGAGCAGACTATAAAGAGGGGCAGAGTTTCCGAACCTGGATATTCACCATTGCATACAATCTATGCAAGAATATATATCGCAGCAATCAGCATGAGGAGGAGTATCTAAGCACGCTGCCGGAAGAAGAGCCTGCAGAAGAAGATGATACTCCCGTAAAGTTGGACGCAGAGACACTGGACAAAGCACTCAAGAAAGAGGTGGCACTATTGAGCGAGCAACAGCAGATGCTATTTGAACTACGGTTCACTCAAGAGTTGAGCGTAAGGGAGATTGCAGAAATTATCGGTATTGCAGAGGGCACGGTCAAATCGCGCCTACACACAATGATACAACAACTTAGAATAAAACTTAAAGATTATGAATAAGAATAATAGAGAATCATTCGAAAGCCAACTCAGCGAATCCGCCAAGCGTATCAGAGAAACGCAGGATAAGGGATTAAGAGTAAAGGCGGAGGCAGATGTCATGACCAAGGTATCAACAGTCAGGCGCCAATACACGGGATGGATTGCCACACCTGTGGCAGCAGTGATAGGACTATTAGTAGGATTATTCATCCAACGCCCTGCAGAACAGACAGAAAATTATGTTGTACCCATAGTTGCCGAGACTGAGGTGCAAGGGTACAATATAATTGAGGATGGTGCGGATTACAGCATGATTGTTTCACTATAGGAACAAGCTTACAGAAAAAATCCCCTGCATTACAGATGCAGGGGATTTGTATTTATAAAGCGAAGACAAGTATCAGACGAGATGTGAGATATTGTCTTCGGTATTGCCCGGCAGGAGTGCGACAGGCGGAATCTCTATCATAGTGTAAGCTCCGGGAGTGAGGTGCCGGGTGGCACGTGCACATGCTACCATCACTTGTCCGGTAAGAGCGGGATTGTTGATAGACATATTAAATTCAAAACGCTGGTTATGTGTTGCGCCGCTTACACCTTTACGGACGAGGTTTACTCCGTGCCCGACATCGTTGAGAGCATCAACAGACTCCACCTGCATGACATGGGTTTCATCGTGACGGAAATAATCGTCTTGCAGAATCTGCTGTTCTATAGTCTTGAAGTCGTAGCCTGGTTTGACTTTTACATAAACCATACGGCGATGAATGCCAGTGCCAAGAGGAATAGTCATACTGAGAGCGTCCTCTACCCCATCGATGGCGCGCACAGCGACAGAGTGTCCCATGCTTCTGCCCGGTCCGAAATTGGTGTAGGTGATACCCTTAGGTGCGATTGCCTCAAGAAGGCAACGCACTACGCTGTCGCTTCCCGGGTCCCAACCTGCGGAGATGACACTAACAGCATTATTCTGCTTTGCGATAGGCATGAGCTCCTGACGAAGGTCGAGAATCTTTGTATGAATATCAAAACTATCAACGGTAGAAATACCCAGTTGGAGCATCTGTCGGGCATAAGTCGGCACCTGACGTGTGGGGGTACATAAGAGAGCAACATCCACCTTACTGAGTTCAGATATGGAGGACACTACTTTGTAGGGTTTGAGTTCCTCAGGGATATTCTGCGTACTACGGCGGACTATACCCGCCAGAGTCATATCAGGGGCAGCAAGAACGGCCTGCAATGCCGCTTTACCAATGTTGCCATAACCAATGATTGCGATAGAGAGCATGGAATAAAGAATTAAAAGATTATAGATTATAGAATTTATTCGAAAGCGCCCATTTTCAGCATTGCCACTTCTTTAGGAGTGAGGAAACGGTATTTGCCACGCGGGACATTTTTCTTAGTAAGTCCACAGAACGACACACGGTCAAGTTGCATAACCTTGTATCCGACCTTCTCGAATATACGACGCACCACCCGATTCTGACCGGAGTGAATCTCTATGCCGAGATGGCGCCGGTCGTCAGTTTTGGTAAACTCAAGTGCATCAGGCACAATCATTTCGCCATCAAGGATGATACCCTCTTTTATTTCGTCAATATCTTCGTCGGTGATGTCATGGTCGAGAGTGACAGCATAGATTTTCTTTTTGTTGAACTTAGGATGTGTCAGTTTGGCAGCGAGGTCACCATCGTTGGTAAGGAGAAGAACGCCGGTGGTGTTACGGTCAAGTCGTCCTACAGGGTAGATACGCTCGGAGCAGGCATTCTTGACGATATCAATAACAGTTTTGCGTTCCTGAGGGTCGTCTGTAGTAGTAACACAATTCTTAGGTTTGTTAAGAAGAATATATACCTTACGTTCGCGGCGTACGGGTTGGTCGTGGAACTTCACATCGTCGGTTATTTTGACTTTAGCTCCAAGTTCGGATACGACTACGCCATTGACAGTGATGACACCTGCCTGTATAAAGTCGTCAGCCTCGCGGCGCGAGCATATACCTGCATTAGCGAGGAACTTATTAAGGCGGATTTCCTTGTTTGGGTCTTCTATGCGAGGATGATACTCATGAGAGACTCGGGACTGATAGCTATTATTCTTTTGCCGAGGGCGGCGGCCAAAGTTGTTACCTTCAGTATTCAGATTCTGAGGTTTGCGGAAACGCGGGCGTCCTTCCTGCTCGTTATGCTGGTTGTTGAGTTCCTGCCGATAAGTGGAGAAACGCGGGCGTTGATGAGGTTCAGCAGCATTGCCATGATAATTATTATCACTGCGTGTAAACCGCGGGCGGCGGCCATCAGCACGCTGCTCATTATTGTTGTTAAAGTTTGCGGAACGCCTTCCTCCCGAAGACTGATTTCCGTTGAGATTGTTATTATCCATTGTTTTGTACCTTAAAATTGAGTTACAGGTTTAGAAATAGCAAGGAATAGGATGTAATGTAATCTTGTTGTACAGGTTAAGACGCAGGCTCTAACCCGCTATATACGGACCAGAGCCTTACGTCATTCTGTTGTTGCCATAAGAGATTAAGCCTCAGCAAATTTCTCGATAGCAAGTTTACCGCGATAGTAGCCACAGGAACCGCAAACGGTGTGGTAGAGATAGGTGGCTCCGCAGTTGGGGCAAATAGCCAATGTAGGTACTTTTGCCACGTCATGAGTACGACGTTTCGCAGTTCTGGTATGCGATTGTCTTCGTTTAGGATGTGCCATAATTATTTACTTTATATTTACTATTTATTTTATTCTTCGGGGTCTTCAGGTTGTACACAAAGGTGAGAGCGGAGAAGTTCCTCCATCTGAGGATTACACTCACCCGGTTGGTGACTATGCACAATCGGAAGGCTAATTTCTATCAATTCATAAAGGAGCCATGACAAGTCAAGTACTCCTATTTCAGGGTCAACAGCAACAATATCCTCATCTTCCACAGCCGTGAGTTTAACAAGCAACTCCTCATCTCCGACCACTTCTTGTGTCATCGGGTCAAGGCAACGGTCACAAGTGACGCTAACTTTCCCTTCGACATGCAGGCGGAGAACAAAATTGCCTCCGACAGGCTGCACTTCTGCTTTTGCAAGGACATCCCCGCCAAGAATCTCTTGTTGTTCAAGCGAGAGAAAGAAGTTGTCGGAAAGCTTATACTCAACGTTATAAACGCCTTGTTTCAAGGAGTTTAGGTCAACTTCATATTTTTCGAGGCTGTTCATGCAACAGATTTCCCAAAAAGCGGGTGCAAAGGTACGGCAAAAAATCGGAATATGCAAGTAACTGTAATAATTTTATTTCTGGAACTTTCCGACCCACTTATATGTGAGGAATACAAGCCAGTCGGGAGTATGCTTGAGAATGGGAGTAGCAAGATGGTTAAGCAGACCGGGCATGCCCCATTTCTTCTTTTTGAACATACGTTTGAGGGCCTTCTTCACCAACTTCTCAGGCGGAATGCTTACGGTAAGATTGACAGCAAGTTTCCTATACTTGGGAGACAAGCCGAACAGGGCGGTATCAACGGCACCGGGTGTCATAACGGTGATGCCGACTCCCTTAGGATAGAACTCATACCAAAGCGACTTAGAGAAGTTATAGATGAATGCTTTAGTAGAGTTATAAGTCTGTATGCCCGGATATGCCATCCATGCTGACATGGACGACATGTTGAGAATATAGCCGTTTCCTCTACGAACCATATCTTCTCCAAAGAGGCGGCACATCTTAGCTACTGTCACGACATGCAACATTAGCATAAGTTCGAAGCGCTTCATTGAAGTCTCGACCAAAGGGTTGAAGAAGAACACACCTGCATTATTGATAAGCACATCAACCTCAAGATTATTGTCCACACAATACTGATGAAGTTCTTCGGCGGCATTCTGCTGCGACAGGTCACGATATAGAGGAATGGTTTTAACTCCGTATTTGTGTGCCAAATCTTCAGCGACTGCTATCTGCTCCTGCTCTTGATTGCTGACAAGCAACAAGTCATAGTTGTAGTCTCTTGCCAAAGCGGTTGCATACTGCAATCCTATTCCGCTACTTGCTCCAGTTACTAAAGCTAACATAAATTATACTCCTTATCCGATAAACCGGTAAATCATTCCTAATACAAGAACTTAGATTACTTTGCTTCAGCCTTCTGCTTTGCAATACTCTTTTGCGAGGCTGCTTCAAGGCGGGATATTTCTTTCTTCAAGTTGTCGGGTATCTGTTCTCCATCGCGTTCGACGCACTCATGGCACTTCATATCAAGCGAGTACATACGACCTACGCAATAATTGGATCGTCCGCAACCTGCATGATAATGAGGATTTTCCTGCACATGCTTTACGAAGTCAGGGTCTTTGATAAGGACATGAGCCAACTGGAATATCTCGAATCCTTCGTCCATAATCTGCTGGCAGTTGTCGCCCGACTGCACACCACCTACATATATCAACGGCACATCTTTTATCTCCTCAAGGAAGCGCTTAGCATTGTCCATGAAATAGAGTTCGCGGAATGGCTGTGTAGGCATCATGATAGGTCCTACACCCGGGAGATGCAAAGCACCTTTGAGCCACCAGAGCGAGCGCATCGGCATATAGTGCGCCAAGGTTTTAACAGGCATTGCGCCGCCAAGAATAGTCATTGGGGAAGCGCTGACTGTTCCTCCGGAAAGGATAATACCATGCACTTTGTGTTTGGCAATCTCCTTAGCCACTTTGATACCTTCTTCTATATCGACACCATGGCGGCAGTCATCCCACATATTGGTTTTGACGACAACTGCCATATCATTGCCTGCGTGAGCCATTACTTCGTCCAGCACCTCGTTAAGGAAGCGCACACGGTTCTCGAAACTTCCTCCATACTCATCATGACGGCGGTTGGTACGAGGAGAGAGGAATTGTGAGATCAAGTATGCATGTCCTGCATGTATTTCCACGCAATCGAAGCCTGCTTCACGGCAGAAATCAACGGCTTCACCAAACCTCTTGACGAGTTGTTGTATTTCCGACTTCTTGAGATGGCGGTGAATAGTGGGTGAATACAGGTTCAGTCCGCTACTGGCACTGACGGGCATGCAGTGGCAGGTGTAGAAGTGGGTCATATTGCCGCAGTGACCAAGCTGAATGCTTGCCTTGGCACCTTCGGCATGAATATCATCGGTCAGTTTCTTGAGGTCAGGAAGAATATCATCGTGAATATAGAGCTGACCATCGAAAGAGACACCGCTCAAATCGACAGCACAATAAGCGACAGTGGTCATAGCCACTCCACCATGAGCCACACTAACGTGGTAGTCATGAAGTTTTTGTGTCGGTTTGTTACCCTGACACATATTCTCAAAAGCAGCACTGCGGATAAAGCGGTTGCGCAGTGTAACAGGTCCTAATTGGTAAGGAGTGAAAAGTTTAGAGTCCATTACGTTACAAAGTGTTTAAAAGACTATTTTACAGAAAGGACGGGAGTACGCATTTAGCTGCGACTCCCGACCTCAGTTTAATATATAAAGGGAAATATTCTCTTGAGTTGGCGTTGCTTGAATTCGTCTGCGAACTCTACTTCGTACTTGTGATAGATGGAGTTTGCACGTGGGACGAGGTTAGCAAAGGTGAACCAGAAGAATACAAATCCTGCCCAACTGGCTGTAAGGATAGTCCAACCTGCCCACTCTACTATTTCACCGAAGTAGTTGGCAGAAGTAACATAGTTATACAGCCCGCCTTTAGGCAAATAGTGCTTCGAGTCACCGGGTTTGCGCAGATGACGAATAATATAGTCGCTATGCCAATTGATAAGCATACCCGTAAAGAAAATAATCACACCCAGAATGAAGCGCCAGTCCGTGAACCAAGCTGCAGTGTAAAGCTGTTGATAAAGAGCGGTCTGAGGAGCCTTTACGAAGAGCCAGTAGCCTTGAATATACCCATTAGTCAGATTGAAAACTATACTGAGTGCCATAATGACAATAGGCATCTTGCTATTGCCTTTCATCAGCAAAGGAAATACAAAAGAGCGTTGGAAATAGTGCAACTCAAAGAACAAGAAGAACACCAGATAAGGCAACTGGAATTGCACATCGCTACTTGCCCACATATAGAGCACTACAAAGAACACCGGACATTCCATAAGAATCCAGCCCACTTTGTTGTTAATTGCCGGTCCCCATTTATCAGAAATCATTTTACCATAACCGGCATCAACAAAATACAAAGAGATGAAGACAACAACGCCTATTATTGCCACTACAAAAAGAAAGAGGTAGAATTGATCCATGCAAGTATGTTTTATCTTTATTATATTACGGTTCAGTTGTTACACTTATGTGTTATGTACAACAAAGCATATTTCGCACATAAATGCCTGCAAAGATAAACATTTTATTCGGTTTGACCAAGAAAAAAATGCTTTTTATTATGTTTGAGATAAATAATCGGAACAAACAGCCTATATTTTTATAGAGATTATATCTCCGGGAATAATTATCTTTTTATCCATGACTACAAGCAGAAGCGACGGTCTTTGTCGGAAGAAGCAGAGGGCAGTAGCGGTAAGCTATCATCATATTGAATGACGAATAATGTCGTCAGATATAAGCCGGTATATCTGTTTCTTTTCCTCCGAATCAAGAAGGTCAAGTTGCCGAAGCATGACAGATTTGTCCTTACGGGAGGCAGGACCTGTCTGTGCACTACGAGGCGGGAGGTTATGCACTTTCTTGGCAGTCTCCTCAATAAGAGGGAGCAATATATCGAAAGGGAGTCCAGCAGCCTCGAGTTGTTCTCCGGCAAGAGCATACATACAATTGGAGAAGTTGTTTGCAAGCACACCGGCGAGATGCAGTCGGGCAAGACTCTCTTCAGAACTATGATATACCTTGCCACTTATGCTCTCTGCCAAGAGTTTTGCCTGAGATAATGCATAATCATCCTCTCCCAAAATCATGACGGGAATATGATGAAAGTCGGATACCGGTTGCTGCTTGGAAAAGGTTTGAAAGGGATAGAATATCCCACGATGTTGTCTGTCTTGCAATGCAGCAAAAGGAATACTGCCGGATGTAAGAAGATGAACAGATTCAGTATTGCAAGGAAAAGCGGGTATAGAAGAATACACATCATCACGCACAGCGTAGAAATAGACATCGGCATCAGGGTTGACAGAAGTGAATTCTGTTGTAAACGCACATTGAAGCTGTCCTGCCAGGTCTGCCGCAGATTCGGATGTATAACTATACACTTGCAAGATAGTATGCCCTACCCTCTTTAGCGCCAGAGCAAGACTCGTTGCCAGATTACCCGCACCAATGAATACAATTGTCATGACGGATATGAGATATTAGTATTTCCTGCGTTTGGCGTTTTCACGAGCTATCTGCTGCTGTTCACGCTGAAATTTCTCAAGCCGTTCCTGCAGACTTAACTTCTTTGGTTTAGCAGAGCGTTTGGCAGCATTAGCCTCCATTTGTGCAAGGAGCTTCTTGTCATCAACAGACCAACGGAAGATATATGTTTGCAGAATGGTCAGTAGCAGGGAAATAAAGTAATAGTAGCTCAGACCTGCAGCATAATCATTGAATATATACATGAAGAATATGGGCATGAGATACATCATCCACTTCATTATTTTCGTTGACGGGTCGTTACCCATTGCCTGGGTCTGCATATTAAGCCAAGTATAGAGAAGATTGGTGACAGTCATCAACAGACAGAACAACGAGAGGTGGTTACCGAAGAACCATGATATGATAGGTATATGAGCTTGCCAAGTTAGTATGGCATCATACGCTGACAGGTCTTCAGCCCAAAGGAAAGACTGCCCGCGCAACTCGATAGCAGTAGGGAAGAACCAGAACATTGCCATGACAATAGGGAACTGGAAAAGCATTGGCAGACAGCCGGACATGGGACTCACTCCGGCACGCTGATAAAGAGCCATTGTTGCTTGTTGGCGCTCCTGCATCTTCTCCGGCGGATATTTGGCATTAATAGCATCAAGCTGCGGTTTAAGCACACGCATCTTGGCAGATGAACGATAGGAAGAGAAGGTGAAAGGCAGAATGATAAGTTTGATAACAATAGTCATAAGCAGAATGACCAGACCTATATTCAAACCCCATGACACAAAGAGGTCGAACATGGGAATAACGAGCCAGCGGTTAATCCATGCCACTATCTTCCAACCAAGAGGAACAAGGCTCTTCAGGTTCAACCTGTCAGCCTTCTCTAAGCCATTGTCATAAGCCTTGAGGGTATTGTAATGGTTGGGGCCAAGGTAAATCCGGAAGTCCGTTGAGTTGTTACCTGTGGGGTCGAAACCGACGGATGCCTTGGTCTGATATTGCTTTATGTAACCGGATGTTTTGGGCATAAGGGAACTCTCCAACCGTGCAGATGTGATGGCATCGTCCGCAATAAGAACAGTAGAGAAGAACTGGTCTTTATAGCCTATCCAACGCAGTTTGCCTGTGATATTCTTTGATTCATATTTTGACTCAGAGAGCTTTTCAATATCACGGTCAGTGAACATATATTGAAGGGTGGCATAACGATCTTCAAACTTACGTCCTTTTTCATGCTGTGGGATAAGCTGGTTCCACTGCATCTCCAGATAGTTGATATTCTGCGCCAGCACCTGTTGCATACCATGATTCTGTATGCTCATCCGAACCATATAATCGTTAGGAGAGAGCGTATATACAAAGTCAAGGGAAGACTCATCGCTTGCCATTAGACGCATAGTAAGCACCTGATTGCCATTATTATCAGCAACAATCGGCTGAGGTGTGAAATAGAGTTGGTCGGTGTGAAGAATACGGTTGTTGGTTGTGATAAGAGTGAAATTAAGTTTAGTCTCATCAGCCTTAAAGAGTGACAGAGGGTTAAGAGTGTCACCATACGACCTATAGTTTTTGAGTTCAGCCTGTTGTATATGTCCACCTTTGTTGGAGACATGAAGTCTAAGGAGTTCGTTCTCAAGGATAGTTTCACTTTCTGTTCCTATAGCAGCGGGAGCGAAAGCGCCATATACCTCTTGCAAGGAAACAGAGACCTCAGCGGTATCGGCAGTATTGGTAGCGAGTGCCGCTTGTGCCTGTTCAATAGCCTGTTGTGCTTCTTGTTCCAACTGACGGACATAGCGCAAGGAGTCCTGATAATGTTGCCTGCGCTCAAGTTCTTCTGTACTTGGGCGATTGAGCATAGAGAATCCCACAATAATTGCTGCTATGAGAGCGAAACCTATCCACGTATTCTTATCCATCTTATTATTGTTTAATTATTTACAGATTATTATTCATATTATATACGACACAATTGCCGCATATCTTCGCAAATTAGCGTGCAAAGATACAACGAATAATCGGTATATGCAAATCAGAAGTTATATCGCATACTAAAATATGCAAGACCGCTTCGCTAATAATATAGTGAAGCGGTCATATAGTGAAATAGTATTTCAGCAGAGCGGTCTTACGCTTATTTTGACATCAGCATATACCACTCACCGCGATAGTATCCAAAAGAAGTAATGGAGTAACCTTTGTCCCACATCTCGCTCATCTTATTATTAAGGCTATCCCAATTGGAAGATTTGAACATGCCTTGGTCGGAATAAGGTGTGCGGCCACTACGTACAATGAACAGACCTCCGTTGGCATCCATAACATCGGTAATAATCTTCTCGTCAGGATACATATTATCCATCTCTTTCTGAGTGATTTCACCAGCGATATAGTTCCAACTCTGAGTCCAGTCAAGACCTTTGCTCATAACACCGCAATAAGTACCATCACCATAGGCAACTTTGGTAATATCATAGCCGTCATTCCAAGCATCCTGAATCTCTGATTTGAAATCTTCCCAACGTGTGCGAGTGAACCAACTCTGAGCACCAATACCGGTGTTACCACTACTCATTACTACAATCCAGTCTTCGCCATCATAAGTGACATTGGTTATACGATAACCTTTGTCCCACATCTCATCAACTTTCTCTTTTGGAAAAGTATGCCCTGCGCGTATTGCCTGACCATCCCAACCGCAATTCTTGGTCATCACTACGCGATATTGTCCCTCTCCGTAATCCATGTCCGTAATATAATAATCTTTGTCCCAGTACTCTTGTACATAGTCCATAATCTCTTTCCACGTGCGACGTGACCACGTGCTCTGCAAGCCTGTTCTTAATGGTATCATAAATAATATGTTAATAAATGCCTACTCTTTGAAGGATTTTCGGCAACTCCCATGTTTATTGATTTGACAAGTCTGTTTGTCGCTGCAAAGGTAAAACAATATTTTGATATACACAAGTGATAGAGAAATTAAACTCTGTTTATATCATCGGAAGTGATGTGTCCGGGCAACCTGCGGAGATTGTACTGACTTGCCATTATCTCACCGTAAGCGCCGGCAGAGCGTATTGCAAGCAGGTCGCCACGATGTGCCACTGCCATACTGAAATTTCTTACGAACACATCGGAAGATTCACAGATTGGTCCTACGACATCGTAAGTCTGCTCAGCAAGTCCGTTGGCAGAGATATTCTCTATACGGTGGAAAGCGTTGTAGAGTGCAGGGCGGATGAGGTCAGTCATGCCAGCATCGACTATAGCAAAGCGTTTCTCCTTGCCCTGCTTGACATACAGAACCCGGGTAATAAGCGAGCCGCAAGGAGCAACCACTGAACGCCCGAGTTCGAAATGCAGAGTCTGGTCAGGGCGAAGGTTGAGCAAGGTGCGGAACACATTGAAGTAAGCATCGAAATCAGCAACAGGGATATGATTGGGATGCTCGTAGTTGATTCCCAAACCACCTCCTACATTGATATGTCGCACAACGGCTCCGTTCTTCTCTGTCTGCTCAACCAAATCGTTAATCCGCATGCAAAGATTACGAAACGGTTGCATATCGGTAATCTGTGAACCTATATGAAAATGCAGACCCAAGAACTCTATATCAGGCAATTCGAGGCAAGTATCAACTGCCCGCTGCATGTCAGCCATTGGAATACCGAACTTGTTGTCAGGCATGCCCGTAGTGATATTCCGGTGAGTATGAGCATCTATCTCAGGATTGATGCGCAGACACACGCGGGCAGTCTTTTGCTTCTTCTCTGCAAGTTGATTTATCACCTCCAACTCCTCAATTGACTCCACATTGAAACACAGAATATCAGCATCGAGTGCAAGGGCAATCTCCCAATCAGCTTTTGCCACACCGGCGAACACTATTCTTGATGCGGGTACACCTGCCTCGAGTGCCGCACGGATTTCACCTCCTGACACACAGTCGGCACCCAAACCGGCAGATACTATCTCGTGTAGGACTTCCGGCACTGCGCACGCCTTTAAGGCATAATGCACATTAAAATTCCGTTCAGGTGCATTGTCGGCTATAACGCCAAGAGTATGACGGAGCAAATCAAGATCATAATAATAAAAAGGTGTGTCCAACTGCTGAAGTTTGCCAACAGGAAAATTACCGGTCATCATAATAGTTGAAAGTTATGAGTTGAGAGTTTAGAGAAGTTTATCAGTTGAGAGTTATTGAAGCGGAAAGGCACAAATCAAAATATGGTTTTACTTAATGCTCTCAGAGCCCGCACCTTGTCATCGGTACGCACAAGCAAGGAGATATTATGATCGCTGCCACCGTAGGAAATCATTCGCACGGGTATATCCTTCAGCGCATCTGTCACTTTAGCTTCGAAACCGAGATTGTCACTCCTCAAGTCACCCACTACTGATATAATTGACAGCCCTGTCTCAAACGATACAGTGCCGAGTTTGCGCAAGTCTTCCACTATTTCGCCTATATGGCTCAGGTTATCAATAGACATTGAGACCGCTACCTCGGAAGTGGCAATAAGGTCTATAGCTGTTTTGTGCTGCTCGAACACAGCGAATACACGAGAGAGGAAACCATAGGCAAGCAACATCCGGTCGGACTGAATACGCACTACAGCAATACCGTCTTTGGCGGCCACTGCCTCAATGCGGCCTTTCTTGTAGTTATTACTGATGAGGGTACCCGGTGCTGCAGGGTCAAGTGTGTTGAGCAGTCTGACGGGGATACTCTTCATTTTAGCAGGCAGAATACATGTAGGGTGAAGAATCTTGGCTCCGAAATATGCCAACTCAGCCGCCTCTTCGAAAGATAGTTGCGGAACGGGCTTGGTATCTTCCACATAGCGGGGGTCGTTGTTGTGCATACCATCTATATCTGTCCAAATCTGTATTTCTTCGGCATCAATACATGCACCGATTATGGAGGCGGAATAGTCGCTTCCCCCACGTTTGAGGTTGTCGGTTTGTTCTTTGTCGTTAAGGCAGATGAAGCCCTGTGTTACAATTATCTGATGATTACCGTGCTTCTTCAGCTGCTCTTTCAGTAGTTGCGTGGTAAGGGTCATATCAGGTTCTCCGTCTGCATTGATACGCATAAACTCCAGTGCTGACAGAAGTACCGCATCCATATTTTGCTCTTGCAGACAAGCAGTAAACATACAGGTTGACATCTGTTCACCGAAAGCTACCATCTGTTTCTCCAACTGCAGAGAATACGGCTGCATGATGAGTGAGCGCATCGCGGCAAACATTGAGCATAGTTTGTCCCACACGTAGGTATGCTGCTGTTCTGTTTTAAGCAGAATGGTTGTTTCGTTTTCATATTTGCGCTCAAGAGTGTTAATCACATCAGCCGCGCCTGTATGGTTGCCGAGTTTGATATAGTCGGCTGCTTGCAGCAGCATGTTGGTAGTACCGGACATGGCACTCAACACCACTATCTTCTGCACACCATCGTCAATAAGGTGTGCCACATGCTGCATTCTCTCTGCCGAGCCCACCGATGTTCCCCCGAATTTAAGTACTTTCATATTAGAGTTGATTTATAGTTTCAGTTTCTTCATACGTTCAATTGCCTCGGCAGTATCCTCATGATTCCCGAAGGATGAGAGTCGGACATAGCCTTGACCTGACTTGCCAAACCCGACACCCGGAGTACAGAGGACCTGACACTCTTGAAGCATCTTGTCGAAGAACGCCCACGAATCCATATTATGCGGCGTTCGCAACCAGATATATGGCGCGTTTATACCTCCATACGTTTCAATACCCATATCAATGAGCCCCTGTCTTATGATGGCGGCATTCTGCTTGTAGTATGCTATATTGCTCATAATCCCTGCTCTGCCATCTTTAGTATAGATTGCCTCTGCACCACGTTGAGAAATATACGATGCGCCATTGAACTTAGTGCACTGCCGGCGATACCACATCTGCTGCAAGCCTGTTTGTTTAGGCACAACCGTATAGCCGCATCTCACACCGGTAAAGCCGGCAGTCTTGCTGTAACTACGGATTTCGATTGCCACCTGTTTGGCTCCCTTGAGTTCGTAGATGCTATGCGGCACATCCGGGTCTTCTATGAATATCTCGTAGGCGGAATCAAAGATGATGATACTATTGTTCTCAAGAGCATAATCCACCCATTTCTGCAGTTGCCGGCGGGTGAGAGCAGTACCCGTCGGGTTGTTGGGGAAACAGAGATATATTATATCCACATGCTCTTGAGGCAGTTCCGGTACAAAGCCATTTTCAGCAGTGCAAGGCAGATAAACAATGTTGCCCCACCCTTGCTCTGTATATTCCCCTGCACGACCTGCAATCACATTAGTATCTACGTATGCAGGATACACAGGGTCGAGCACAGCCACTTTGTTGTCAGGGGAGAACAGTTCACTGGTATTGCCTATATCACTGCCGGCTCCGTCAGAGATAAACACCTCGTCAATATCAAGGTCAACACCCAACGGTTTATAGTCATTCTCAACCACAGCATGCCTGAGGAAATCATAACCCTGCTCCAGACCATAGCCCCGGAAACTTTCTTCGTGCGACAAGTCAGTTACTGCCTTATGCATAGCCTCAATTACAGCTTCCGGCAACGGTCTCGTAACATCACCGACACCAAGCTTCAATACTCTCTGTTCGGGGTGAGATGCCTGATACGCATTACCCTTGTTCATGACATCAACAAACAGATAGTTGTCTCTGAGTTTCAGGAAATTGTCATTTATCTTCATACTCTATTTCTCCTGTAAAGACCTCGGTAGCCCCACCCGTCATAAGCACTTTGCCTTCGGGTGTATGCTCAATCTGCAGGTCACCGCCTCTAAGGTGAACTATAACTTTATTATCGGTAAGATTCTCCGTCATGGCAGCTACTGCCGAAGCACAGGCTCCTGTGCCGCATGCCATAGTCTCGCCGGAGCCACGCTCCCAAACGCGCATACGCAACTCAGTCCGGCTCACTATGCAGACATACTCTACATTCACCCCACCCTCGACTGCATGCTCCATTAGAGAACCCTCAGCCATTACATCAATATCATCGACATTATCCACGAAACATACAGCGTGAGGGTTGCCTACATTTACAAGTATATAGTCTCTGCCACCACAATGCTTTGCTCCTACAACCACGGCTTGCCCCATATCCACCTTTACCTGTTCCACTTTGCCATTGTCAGCATAGAGATGCAGGTGTTTGACTCCGGAGAGGGTTTCGAGAGAGATATCAGTCTTTGCAGTCAGCCCATGCTCATACACATATTTGCCTATACACCTTGAAGCGTTGCCGCACATCTCGGCTTCAGAACCGTCAGCATTGAATATACGCATACGGAAATCCGCCACAGAAGAAGGCATGATGAGTACAAGACCATCGGAGCCTATTCCTTTGTGACGGTCACTTATACGTATAGACAAAGATTGCGGGTTGCTTATCCGGTTGTGGAAGCAATTGACATAAACATAGTCGTTGCCCAGACCATGCATCTTGGTGAACGTCAGTGTCTTCATTGCACACACATTATAGTTTACAACCTGTTATAGAACTCTGCCACAGCTTCGATACCCTTCTTGAATACCTCGAGGTCGAAACTCTCGTTGGGTGAGTGAATAGCGTTCTGTTCGAGGCCGAAGCCCATAAGAATGGTTTTTACGCCGAGTACCTGTTCAAACGTAGCAATAATGGGAATGCTTCCTCCGCGGCGGGCGGCAATAGGTTTCTTGCCGAAGGCCTTCTCAAAACCTGCTTCAGCAGCCTTGTACTCAGGCAGGTCAATGGGGCAGAGATAGCCTTGTCCGCCATGCATAGGTTTAACTTTCACCTGCACACTCGCCGGTGCAATCTGCTGCATATAGTCGCAGAAGGCCTGAGATATTTCTTCGTGGTCCTGGTTGGCAACGAGCCTGCAGCTTACCTTAGCATAGGCCTTGCTCGGCAATACCGTCTTGCTACCCTCGCCTGTGTAGCCTCCCCAAATTCCGCAGATGTCGAATGAGGGGCGGCACGAGTTACGCTCAAGAGTGCTGTAGCCTGTTTCTCCTGCCACTTCGTTCACACCTATTGCATGCTTATAGTCGTCAATAGAGAAAGGAATATCTGCTATCATCTGACGCTCTTCGTCAGAGAGGGGAACAACTTTGTCGTAGAAACCCGGGATTGTTATTCTGCCATCCGTATCGGTTACTTGAGCCAACATCTTGCACAAGACATTGATAGGGTTGGCAACAGCACCGCCGAAGTGTCCTGAATGGAGGTCACGGTTAGGTCCGGAGACTTCTATCTCCCAATATGCGAGTCCGCGCAGACCAATAGTGATAGAAGGAATCTGTTTGCCTATCATGGAGGTGTCGCTGACGAGAATCACATCAGAGGCGAGCAGGTCTTTATGGTCACGAAGGAACTTGTCAAGCGAAGGTGAGCCTATTTCTTCTTCGCCCTCGAAGATGAACTTGACATTGCAATGCAGTTGTTTGGCTTTCAGCATATACTCGAAAGCCTTTGCCTGAATCATTGCCTGTCCTTTGTCATCGTCAGCACCTCTGCCATAGACCCTACCGTTATCCTCAGTCAGTTTCCATGGGTCGGTATGCCACTCTTCAACCGGCTCTACGGGCATAACATCGTAGTGTGCATAAACGAGCACGGTCTTAGCGTCAGGATTACTGCATTTATACTCGGCATAGACCATCGGATTGCCATCGGAGGGCATAATCTGCGCTTTCTGTGCACCTGCATTGAGCAGCAACTGTTTCCAACGCTCGGCACACACACGCATATCTGACTTGTGTTCAGGTTGGCAACTGACTGATGGTATTGCCACGAGCGATGCCCACTCATTGAGGAAACGGGGCATATTATCTTCTATATACTGCTTGATATCCATAGATATTGATATTAAAAGTCTCTTGAATTGCCTTTGGTTCTACAATACTATTATCTCATATCCGCCGAAACAAACCGTCTCTCCTGAATGTATCTTGGCGCGCTTACGGGTCTCGACCATGCCGTTGCGAGTGACCATGCCCTGCTGAATGACCTCTCCCGCTTCAGCACCTGAATACACTATATTGGTTGCCTTAAGAAGCGACATAAGAGGTATGAAGTCTTCCTCACCACGGAGTTGGAATTGAATTGTTTGCATAAGGTCGCGTATTAAGTAACAAGTTAGATATTAAAGGTTACAAGGGTATGTTCTTATATTGTGGGGCAATCTTCATAGCTTTGAACACTGCCCAATCGGGTAAGTGTTTAAGCAGGGGGACGGCTATATGGTTCACCCAACCGGGCATAGCCTTTTTCTTACCCTTGAACATTCTGCGGAGCGCGATGGCAGCAAACTTCTCGGGCGGGTAAGATATCTTCCACCATACAAGTCGGCGGCGCGTCTTGTCATCGAGACCATAGAGAGGGGTATCTATTGCGCCCGGGGTAAGAGCAGTTACTTTCACACCATAAGGTTTCATCTCATACCATATAGACTTGGAGAAACTGAGGACGAAAGCCTTTGTTGCATTATATACCTGAATGCCGGGGAAGTTCCAATAGCCCGTCATTGAGGACATGTTGAGTATATATCCTTCTTTGCGCCGACACATATCTTCGCCAAAGTAACGGCAGAGCATGGCAAGCGTAGTCATGTGCAGATTAAGCATGGTAAGCACCTTTGCTGCAGGTACTTCGATGAGCGGTTGCCAAAAGAACATTCCTGCATTGTTGATGAGGATGTCAACCTCTATACCGTTTTCATTGCACCATGTATAAAGTTCTTCTGCCGCCTCTGTGCGGGCGAGATTGGAGTAGTAAGGTATGGCTTTGACGCCGTAGTCGGCAGACAACTGCGCTGCCACTTCCCTGAGTTCTTTTTCCTGATTGCTGACAAGCAGAATATCGTGCTTGTAGTCGCGGGCAAGAACTATACTATAGGCCTTACCCACCCCCGATGATGCACCTGTTACTAATGCGTACATAGATTGATTATCTGTTTATTAGTTGCAATTATGCTATAGATTGAT
The DNA here is from genome assembly GCA_905235505.1 of Paludibacteraceae bacterium. Classification (GTDB taxonomy): domain Bacteria; phylum Bacteroidota; class Bacteroidia; order Bacteroidales; family Paludibacteraceae; genus Colicola. The sequence continues at coordinate 34,705 of CAJOMJ010000025.1, read as the reverse complement.
TGCAATTGGGTCGGGTATTTGGTTATGCCGCCCCATTTACTATTTTCCGACCGCAAAGATAATAGAATTTTATAAAACATGCAACAGAATAATGTAGAATATGCAACGACAGGCTTTGAAAAAGCGGGCGGCGATGCTCGGGTGAATATACTTTCAGCAATTTGTGATGGTAGAGCTTGGATTATTAGATGTTATAGAATAGCGTATATGCTTAGTGTCTTATTCTGAAATAGGTTTACTCATAAAACGATAAAAATGTACTATTTTAAAGATTTTATCTCAGTTATCGAGTCAACCTTTTTCAGGTTTAGTCAGATTTATAGTAAGATATAGCATAATCACATACTAATCACATACTAATCACATACTAACGATATAGTAAAGTTATTGATAATTAAGTGCGTAGATGGGAACACAGAGGGGAGATGGAAGGGAGATGGAAAGTGGTGGTTACTATGGATTAATAATTGATATAGAGGGTAAAAGAGAAAGTTATGGCTCGGCGGGATGCCGAGCCATAACCAAACACAACCTTATTTAATACCTGCAACATTATTCACAAGAAAAGCTGAACAGTGTTGTTGAAGAATAAGTTTCGTCAGGTCGAAGAATAGGAGACGGCCATGCCGGTTTGTTTGGAGAGTCAGGATAGTGCTGAGTTTCTAAACAAACGGCATGACGAAGTCCATAGATTTCTCCACGCTTGCCTTTGAGAGTGCCATCAAGGAAATTGCCGGTATAGACCTGAATGCCGGGTTCGGAGGTAGAGACAGAGAGTTTGATGCCTGATTCGGGGCAGTAGAGAGTGGCGGCGAGGTTGAGTGTCCCATTAGGATTTGGAATGAGTATCCAGTTGTGGTCGTATCCATGCCCATTGCGAAGTTGCTCATTACCGGTATTTATATCTTGACCTATCTCTTTAGGTGCGGATAAGAAGTCAAACTCAGAACCTGCGGGTATATCAGATATTTCGCCTGTCGTCATAAAAGTGCTGTCCACGGGTGTTATCTGCGATGAATTGAGCCACAAAAGGTGGTCAAGCACGGACTTGTTGCCATCGCCATGCAGATTGAAATAGGAGTGGTTGGTCATATTGATGACAGTAGGCGCATCGGTAGTGGCGAAATAGTCCATACGGAGAGTATTGCTATCAGAGAGAGTATAGATACAACCGGCAGTGATATTACCGGGGAAACCATTGTCACCATCAGGTGAGATAATAGTTAGAGAGAGGATATTGTCCGCCGTTTGGCGAGCCTCATATACTTGGTATTGCCATCCGGTGGGACCCCCATGAAGGGTATGCCCATAGTTGTTGGTAAGCAACTGAAAGGGAGTGCCATCAATATTGATTTGTCCGTGGTTGATACGGTTTGCATATCTGCCTATGCATGCTCCGAAGTCAGTAGATGTAGTCTGATAGTCATAGAGATTATCAAAGCCGAGAACCACATCACGCATCTTACCTTCTTTGTCGGGCACGAGAAGCGAAACGATTCTGCCGCCATAATTAGTGATGCAGACCTCCATACCATTGTTATTCCTGAGGGTATAGAGTGCGGTAGTTTTGCCGTTTATATTGCTATTGAACTTCTGCGGGTCAATATTAGAGTTATTCTGCTTTATACCGCAAGCCGTGAGCAAGACAAAAACAGCACAAGCAATCAATTCTTCAGTTTTCATAAGAACTTATTTTAATTGGGAAATGACATAATGATTTATTTTGCTTACGAAGTCCTGATTAACTTTGAGTACACGTCTGTCGTAGGTCATGAGACCATTAACTTCGGACTCTACATCAGAGGTTTGGGTATAGACAGCAGCTGAAAATCCCTGAGGAACAAGTTGCGCCAATTGTTCGGCAAAGTGTACATACTCAGCAGTAACCTCATCGGAATTGGAGAATTTGATATATCCCCAGTTGTGGTTGCTCATCCAAAGATGTCCTTCAAGCGGTAGTCCGATGCCCCCATATTCTCCAAGGACATTGACTCTGTCGTTATCGAAGAGATACATTTTAGGTTCGGGATAGTTATGCAAGTCAAGTATATCTCCGGTGTGAACGAAATTGCCACCACTTGCAGGATTTACGAGCCGTGATGGGTCGTATTGTTTCGTCCATTCGGCGACCTTCTCGGTATCGAATTGTCCCCATGCTTCATTGAACGGTACCCAAACAACGACAGATGGATGTGAGAAACAGAAATCCATAATCTCTTTCCACTCGGCATAATAGTCTTCAACTGATTCAGTAGAACGTAGTCTATCAGTGCCACCCTCATAGGTATGCGGTGCCCATTTGTTACCGAGGTCACCAGACGGCATGTCTTGCCAAACGAGGATACCAAGACGGTCGCAATGATAATACCAGCGCTCAGGTTCTACTTTGACATGCTTGCGTATCATATTGAAACCGAGATCCTTGGTGGTTTGAATATCATATATAAGGGCTTCATCAGAGGGTGCAGTATATAATCCGTCAGGCCACCATCCTTGGTCAAGCGGACCATATTGGAAGAGGTTATTGCCATTGAGTTGCATACGCCATTTACCATGTGAATCTTTCTGACGGGAGATAGAACGCATGGCAGTATATGACCCGACTTTGTCTTCACCGGAATTGAGGGTTACCTTCACATCATAGAGGAAAGGCGAGTCCGGAGACCAAAGTTTGGGGTTAGAGAGTGTAAGGGTGATTGGTTGTTCCGTTTTCCCTTTAGCAGAAGCAACACAGGCTCCATCATCATATATTGATACTTCGATATCATTTTGAGAGTCAGCTAACGAAGTATAAGCGGTGATGGTAATAGAGCTGTCGGCGAGACAAGGAATGGTTTTAAGTTTAGTTATATGATTCTCACTTACCGGTTCCATCCATACTGTCTGCCATATACCTGAGACAGAGGTGTACCAAATTCCGTTAGGACGAGAGACTTGCTTTCCTCTTGGCTGATATCCTCGCTCAGACGGGTCAGTAACACAGAGGGTGAGTGTCTGCTTTTTGTTGGTAGTGAGATAGGGAGTAATGTCTATCGAGAAAGGAGTGTAACCTCCGGTATGTGAACCTGCAAGACTGCCATTAACATAGACATCTGCCTTCCAGTCAACTGCCCCAAAATTGAGAGAGATCTGTTTATCTTTCCAATTGGAGGGTACTGAGAATGTACGTTGATACCACAACACATGGTTTATAGGGAGAGATTTGCCTACACCGGAGAGCGATGATTCAAGGCAAAAAGGCACAAGTATCTCACCATCCCATGCGCGAGGACAGGGTTTGCCTGCCTCACGGATAGCATAATGCCACAAACCATTGAGATTCTGCCAGTCGTGGCGCACCAATTGCGGTCTTGGGTACTCGGGTAATACATTATCAGGAGTAACAGCGGTAGTCCAAGGTGTAGTAAGAGTGCTGCACTCAGCAGGTTGCCATGTTTTGTTTATACATGGAGTTCCGCTCGGTTTTACTAAGAGTGAGTCAGTAGATATAGGTTCTCCAAACACAGGGTATCCATCTTGTGTCCAAGTGAAACGTTGCATACGCGGCGAGCGGGTATCCCCCACCCCGGGAGGGTCGGTCTCAGTAGAGCGGGCATGATATAGGATAAAGGATTCCTTTCCGTCCGGCGAGCGGAAGAAGCTATTATGTCCTGTACCATATACACCAGATTCTGGTTTCTGAGTAAAAACAGGTTTGTCAGACTTTTTCCAAGAAGCAGGGTCAAGCAGATTGTCCCCGACCTTTGCAGTCAGCAAACCGAGAGCATAATAAGGAGTCCAACATCCGCTGGCAGAATAGGCTATATGAATCAGTTTGCCATCAGGGCTTAGGAGGGGCTGTGGTCCTTCATTGACATAGATAGTATATGAAGGAGTCCAACCATTTGCATTTTCCCAATGCCTCTCCCACTCCAACTCGGGTTTGGATATAAGGACTCTCTCTGAATCAAGGGTCCACGGGTTCTTCATTCGGGCAATATATATACATTGCGTTTCAGTGCTGATACGACGTGTCTGCCAGCCCGACCACACCATATACAATTGTCCGCCCGATTCAAATACGGAGCCATCAATAGCCCAGTTATTATCGGGGTCAGTGAAAATGCGACCTTTCATTATGAACTCACCATCGAAAGGATTCTCATTTTCATTTTCGAGTACATAGAGTTGATGATTGTCAGTATTGCCATCGTCAGCAGCAAAGTAAACATACCACTTACCGTCAATACGATGAATCTCAGGTGCCCAAAGATGAAACATATTAGTAGAGTCAGCAGGTATCCAAATGGTCTTGCATGGTGCATTTTTGACATCAGTGATATCGGGTGTAACCCAAAGACGTATGCAGTTTCCTTGTGTGTGCATATAGTAGTAGTTGCCATTGTAGAAAACAGCCCACGGGTCAGCACCGGACTTGGGGAATATCGGGTTTTGATACACCTGTTGTTTCTTGGCACAACCAATTAGCGATAGTGTTATAAACAGGAAAAAAGATATTCTTTTCATATTTATCATTTACATTAGATTATTTAACATTACTCATTTACATACGGTACATTTTCAACCCGATACAAGTCGGAGAAGATATAGTATCCGCTTGCTACATATTCTGCATCGAGTGCCAATCCAACACGAAAATACATAAAATCACGATAGTTATTGACATAGTATGTTGAACTTCGATATTTGTTCAGTTCGAGTCGCATTGTTACATCTCCTATGTCGGTGACACTGAGCGGGCGCGATGCTTTTGTTAGCAGAGTAGCACTATTGATGTGCTCGTTAATGCCTGCGAATACGAATGCACGCTGAACTTTTGGTAATTCTTCGGGCAGTCTTGAATCAGGATTACGTCTGAAATAGACAGTAACATTGAGTGTAGTTGATGTTTCATCTAAAGGCAGATATGTTACGCTATCGATGAGGTAGTAAGGAATTACTTCAAACTCCATCTCTTTGTTAGAGTCAATATCAAATTCGAGAGTGTCATAGCCAAGACCTGCGCCAAGTGACGTAAAGTCGGCGAACTGGAACGGATATTGCTGATTGGCAAGTGTCATATAATACTTACCGGGAAAGAGCAGTTGGCTGAAGGATCCATCTTCGCTGATTCTTATGCTAACGCCATTATCGGTTTTACCGAAGCCTTTCTGATAGACTCTAAGCACATTGGTATTGCCGTCAAACACATAGGGTTTACCATTGTATGTTACTTTGCCGGTCAGAAAGCAATCGGGTGCACTATAATTGTCATACTCGCATGCTGTAAATAGAAGCGAGAGTAGCACAAGTGAACAAAATATAAAATAACGTGTTTTCATATATCTATGTATTAATGGTTGGGATTAAGCACTATATAAGGATTACCATCATCTTTAGGGTAAGTGGCATAGTACATTGTATTGTCGAAATTTATCGGGTCGTTGGCAATGTCTTTACTGCCTCTGTGCTCAAGCAGTACACGGCGATAAATCCACTTGCCATCGTTTTCTTCACCCGGGGCATAGATTTTATAAGGCCATAGACCGTATGTCAATGCTGATTCGTTGGCAGTATTGTACTCCCAAACTTCATCTGCGATACGCCAACGTTTCATATCGTTATACCTGTGGTCTTCAAAAGCGAGTTCTACGCGACGCTCATTGCGTATTCTATCTAAATTAAGTTCAGCATCTGTCAAAATGAATTCTTCTCCACCAGCTCTCTGTCGTATCTTGTTAATCAGTTCAAGAGAGAGACTACGCATATTCTGAGCATTGTATATTGTCTCGCCATTTTCGTTGAGATAGAATGCAGCCTCAGCAGCGTTCAAGAGAACCTCACCATATCGAAACACAATATACGGCACACTACTCATACCACTTTTCTCTGAGCCGGCAGTAACATCTACATATTTACGAAGCAAGAGACCGCTATGAGAAACATAATTGCTGGTTATCATAGGTCCCTCCGCACCGGTTATCGTTTGTTCTTCGTACTGATTGAGAGAGGTAGCATTATCAACGTCCTCAATCGTAGGAGCCATTTTAAAATCGTAACCACTACCCTTAGGTATTGCCAGACCTGCACGGAAATCAAGTTCCTGACCACGGAAGAGTGAACCAGGGTAAATGATTGTATGAGCCATTCGCGGGTCTCTGCCGGCAAAGAAATCTTCCGGTTTATCAAATACCTTGTATGATGCAGAAGAAGAAGTAACACCCGTTAAAGTTTCGGAGCGTATAGTTCCATTGTATGGATTGAATGGTTCAGACTTGTGCGTATTTATCATTTCATAGCAATCAAGCAGATTAGCGATAGGATTGACGCATGCGCCACTTTTAGTCTCAGGACGCATGGAATGAGGTACAGTCCAATATGTGAAGTGATTGGTGAAGTTGGTGCCATCATAGGCTATTTCAAAGATTACTTCAGGATTGCTTACTGCCTGAAATATTTCACCATAATTCTCGTGAAGACTATATGTACCCATCTCCTCCAATGCGAGATATGCATCTATACACTTCTCAAGATAGTTGTTAGCACGTTCCTTGGGTATTCCTGTTTCTCCACCTTTCAGCACCAAGCCTTTGCTCACACTTTTGTCATAGTTTTGAGCCAAAGTACCTGCATACAGGGCAGCACGACACTTCAATGCTAAAGCAGCAGCTTTGGTAGCACGAGTGACCGTACCTGTTGCTGCAAGTGACAAATCTTCTGCTATCTCGTCCACTTCATTGAGAATGAAATCATATATTTCTGCTTCTGTGTTACGTGGTTGGGCAAGTGTGAGGGGTTCGTTGGTATATTCCTGCACCTCTGTCAGCAACGGCACACCACCCATTCTGCTTACTAACACAAAGTAGGTATATGCACGCATATATCTTGCCTCGGCAAGAAAATAGCTTTTGTGGTCTTCCGACACATTGTCACTTGTCTTAGATTCGAGACTTGCGATATGCTTATTAATGTCATGTATCAGGGTGTAGTCATAATATTGCCTGTAACTTGCATGTTTATTGCCTATGTTTGCCCAATATGCACTATTGTTGATGGCTTCGTCCCACGAACAAAGATCATAAGTCTCATTGTCATGGGTAAAACTCTGTTCATATCTGAGACGACTATATAGATTGGCAGCCACACTATTGATTGTAGCGACAGACGAGTATGCCTGCTCTTCGCTCAATGCAGTAGAATCTGTGGGCGATAACCACTTGTCACACGAAGAGAGTATTACAAGGAATACAAATAGAAAGATTATTTTCGTCTTCATAGCAGTAAATCATTTGAAGTTAAGATTGAAACCTATTGAGAACACCCTACTCTGTGGATAGTCTATACCATTGCAGTATGCTATCTCGGGGTCAACACCATAGTCGCTGAGCGAATCAATGCAGAATAGATTGGTGCCCTCAAAATATATACGCGCCTTTTCAATATGAGCACGACTTGTGTACTTCTTTGGAACAGTGTAGCCCAGAACAAGATTCCTCAAACGAAAGTAACTCACATTTCTTGTATAGAAATTATTCTCTCCTCTGGTGGAGGGGTGAGCTGCGCTTATAGCAGGGAAACTGCCTTTTACCCAAGGTGTTGTCGGGTCGAATATGTCTTCATGATGCCATGCATTAAGAGTGGTAGCCTCGTAACCGGCAAACTCGCGACTACATGCCCATTTCATATACCAATCAGGTACAAATGTGTTGAGGCCTGCGCCGGCAAAGTCAAGAGCAAAATCTAATCCTTTCCACTCAAGAGTGAAATTAAGTCCGAAAGTAAGCATTGGCTGTTTTATTCCCGCTTTGTCAGACCATGAGAACATAATTGACGAATATCCCAAAGGACGCTTGTCGTAGTCATTTATATAACCATCACCATTCACATCTTTGAAAATAAGGTCACCGGGGAGCAAAGTTGTATTGTTTGCTCCATCGATGATAACAGGATAGTTGTCAATTTCCTCTTGTGTCTGGAACACACCTATCACCTCCCATTGCCATACTTGGTTGTTTTCAACATTTGACCAGCGATTGGATTTGCTATTTCTGTATTCATCCCATGAGTTGTAGAATTTTTCTCCTCCACGTACTCCGTTCTTCTGACGGGAGAGTGTTATGTTGCCACCTATAGAATAACGGAAATCCCCTATCTTATCCTGCCAACGAATGAAACCATCAAAACCAATATGTTTGTCGGAATTAAGGTTCTCGGCAAGCGGACTCAACCCGGACTCCTGAGGAAATACGAGATCGTCAGGTCGGGCAGCAATGCCATTTCTCACCCTCTGAAAGAAATCAAACTCTGCAGTCAAACGGTCACTTAGGAATCCCAAATCAACACCAACATCCACAAGACTTGTTGTCATCCAACTTATCTGGGTGTTGGGTGTGCCTTTGTACTCAGTGCCAATAACTGCCGATGAGCCTTGTAGCAACGGATCAGTTGAAAATAGATATTTGCCACTACCATAATTATAACCGTCAAGGTATGCAAAATCAGGATACAAGCTACCAAGATTGTCATCTCCCATCTGACCATAAGAAGCACGAATCTTAAAGTTAGACCACGCATCACCGATCTTGCTTTCTTGCCACCATGTCTCTTCTGACAGACGCCATGCTGCACTTACCGAGGGAAAGAATCCCCAACGTTTATCCTTTGCAAATTTCCATGAGCCATCGTATCTACCAGCGAAGTCTATAATATAACGTTGCTTGTAATCATAGCCTGCACGCACTACTACGCTTGCTGTTGTATTAGTGTATTTTGTCTCTGACACAGAGTTATTCTCACTCGTTGTCATAAGGTCTATATACGGATTATCTACAGGATTCTGAGCATTGTAGATAGAGTTGTAATTACGCTTATAAAATTCAAATCCAATAGTAGCTGAGACGTGATGTCCAAAGAAGGTATTGTCATACCACACAAGAGCTTGCCCTGTGAGATCATTAGTCAGGCTTCTTGTTCGTTCCATCCAAGTGTCAGATTTCTCATAAGCCACCTTATAGGTTTCTGAAGATGCATCATATGTGTATTCCTTCCATGCTTTCTCCAGATTGTTTATATCGCTCGCATTATAATAATAAGAAAACGTTGCCTTGGCATTCAATCCCTGCAGAGGGGTATCCCACTCAAGCGTGAAATTTGTCTGCAACGATGTATTACGCTTGTGATACTCGCCAGCATTATCTATGGTGTAGGATGCAGGATTGTGCGAAGCATCGTAACCAGCGATATAATTTACGTAGTTTGGGTCATCATTGGCATACGGGCGGTATATAGGCGGCATTCCTATCACTGACATCTTGCGGGCAGCATAGTCATCAGAACCCGGTAACCCGGGATTGCGTGTATTGTCAATCTTTCCTGAAATCTGGGTTCGAAAGTATAATCCCTTGGCGATATTGACATCAATATTGGATTGTAAATTTGTCCGGTTGAATGAATAGTCTTGAAATACCGCCTCTTGGTTTACATGCGAAAGAGAAGTGTAGTAGGTCACCCTATCCGTTCCACCGGATATGTTTGCATTAAGATTATATTGTGGAGCTGCACGGCGAACATAATTGCCGTACCAATCGAAGCCCCGATAATCATCACCTGTCTCGGGATTATAATAACCGGTGCGCCATTTCTCAAGTTCAGCCTTAGCCTGCTCAGTAGTTACAGCCAGAGTTCCACTATTCACATCACGCATATAGTTAGCATACACCCAATCGTAAGCGCTGAGCATCTTGGGATATTTGGTCCATTGCTGCCAACCCATATTGGCATTCAGACTTACTTCGGTTTTACCAACTGTGCCTTTCTTAGTAGTTACAAGCACTACACCATTGGCCGCCTTCACACCATAGATGGCAGCGGCACCATCCTTGAGTACAGATACATTGTCTATATCTGACACCGCGAGATTATTAAATGCTGCCTCATCTTTAATTATACCATCTATTATGTACAAAGGAGTGCCAAGATTACGGACTTGGAGTGTTGCTGCAGCACCAGGTTCTCCACTATTTTGACGATATGTCACACCTGCCATCTTGCCGACCAATGCACCAGACGTTGTTGTACTTGTTGTTCGAGCGATATCCTCGGCCTTTACTGTAGTTACTGCAGATGCTATTCCTCCCTTACGTTTGCTACCATAACCAACCACCACAACCTCGTCTAAGAGTTTGTTGTCAGTTTCAAGTACAATCTTGTTTTTCTGAATATAGTCAGCAGACAATTCCATGGTCTGATACCCAACATAGGAAAATATCAATATAGGATTCTTGTCTGCCTGAGTGATATTCAATCGGAACGCACCGTCAAAATCGGTTATTGTTCCGTTGTTTGTACCTTTCTCAAGAACACTTACTCCTATGAGAGGTTCTCCTTCTTCATCAAACACAGAGCCTGACACGACTCTTGTTTGGGCCGATACATAGAGAGAAGATGCAAACAACATCAGTATAAATAAGAATCTGTATTTCATACTAACAGAAAGTTTGATAAGTTTGGTAAGTCAGGCAAGTGATTTTACATACTTGTCAGACATAACAAACTTAACATTAATTATATTACCATGATTTCACGGGTAATGGTTTTACCATCAACATTCACCACCAGGGTATATACTCCGGCAGGATAAGACATTCTAACACTTGCTTCTCCGTTATGCACTGCGCTGTACATGAGACTACCATTCATTGAATAGAGGCTTGCCATATATTGTTTTTCAGGGAGATTTATTAATATAGGGGAGCCAGCCTGTACAGGATTAGGAGATACATTGACATTTTGTAGTTCTATATCTTTCACTCCTAAAATCACCTGACCATAGTCTGATGACTGATAGTTCATATAGCGGTATAGTTTCTCCATTCTATCTTCTTTACTCATTTTCTCCACTTCTTCCAGATTCGGTGTACCAAATGCATCTTTGAAGCGGAACATGGGGTCCAAATGCCCTGCATAATTCCAATTAAGCGTAGTTGCAACACCACCGACACGACGGGGAATCATCACTTGGAATGCCTCCAACTGCAAACCGGCAGGCTGACCTGGATAGAGAGTGCCATCCCAATTCATAGACTGCTTACTGTTGTGAGCAGACATACGAGCCATCTTTAAGTAATGTTCGTTATCTGTCAAAAGATATAAATGATAGTATGCGAAAGAGCACCATGCAAAGCCAAGATCAGCAGCCGAGTGTCCAATTGCTATCAAGTGTTGCCCCACTATACTACGGTCACGAGGGAATATAGGATTGTCCGTTGTACGATTATCCTCAACAGGTATCTCATGACTATACACCCACGTTTCAGTGTAAGTAGCTGCCTGTTCCGCAGCCTCAAGCCAACGTTTGTCACGTGTCAGGTCATATAGCGACAGGAATCCCTGCATCGCCAGATAACCCGATTCGCTATCAATTACTTGAGGATTATCCACTACTCCAGCACAATAATGATATTTCTTATGAACGAACATCAAACAATATTCGCCAGCCTTTAGTGCTGCTTCTTTATAACGCTCATCTCCTGTGGCTATATATAATTCAACAAGATATCGAAGGGCAGAGGTAGTAGTAAGTCCATTAGAGTTTTTGACAGGATGATGACCGTTTTGTATTTTGTTTCTGTTCCAACTGAATGCCAGGCTTCCATTATCTGCTTGTTCTGTAAGAAGCCAGTCGCCAAATTTACGACATGTACTTATCCAATTCTCATGTATTTCTCCTTTCTTTGTACCATAGCACCATGCACTCAGCAGTCCCTCCATACCGCCAGTCATAATACGAAGTATGCTTTCATAGTTTCGCCAACTGCCTTTGCCACCATCATTTCTCGGATCGTACCAAGTAGATGGCATATTAGCGGGACTCAGGCAATCGTCTGCCCAGAAGTCAAGTACTGCCTCACCTTTATGACGGATTGTATTATCACCGTGCTCTATACCATAGCGATAAACATAGTAACCTGCAGAGACCTGCATACCGACGAAACCCATTTGATAGTCAATCCCCACAGGTTTGAAATCAGAGAGACTTACCTCGAACGGCCAACCTGGTTTGTCGTATATACCTCCATCTGCTCTACATGGCACATAATAGGTTAGCAAACTTTCTATTAGTCCCTCATAGCATAGGTCCAAATCAACAGGATAGATTTTAGGATTATAGAGGTCAAACACAGTGTTCCATGACTCCTTTGCAGCTTGACCATAGGATTCTGTTGTGTTAATTTTCAGATATACATTGTATGCATGATTAACATTGGTTGCTACAGGATGATACCTCAGCCCTTTGCCCTGACGCGTTGATTGCGTGGTGCCGGGAAAATACACTACTTGATATGTGGTTGTGGCAGCTGTATCACGATACATACCACATGAGCCAAACTGATAGCCAAGATCATACGCTCCACCATTGGCATCGTTCACCACGGTTCTGTCTGGCGAGTCCTTATGAGCAAGAGTTAATGTTACACCACTTGTTTTGCTTCGGGACATCACGAATGGCAGCGGTGTACGATCGTTTCTGTAAATAAACCACTGGTCAGTCTCACGAGGTAATGCTTCAGGCGTGTTACATGCAGCTTCAAAATAACCTTTGTACATCACACCGGGGACAAGATATTCATTGCTTGTCAGCGTTTTATTGTCAAGAGTTGCAATTGCAAATTTAGAGCAGAAATAGTTATCTCCTGCCACCACACTTTGTACATTTCGCCGCAACTCAATTTCTCCGTTACCATGATTTAGATAGCAGTCTGTGACACAGAATTCTGAGCCTCTAAGCGATTTCACATTGGCCACACAGAGATACCCGCTATCAACCTTGCTTACGCTACTATAAAGACTTGAATATGTCCCTCTCATCACTTCGAGACATGCGGGTTGTTCTGCAACAATGAATGGGATATCAGTGCCTTTATAACTAAGGTTTGTACGATATCCTTCATCTACAGGCGTAAAACTGAGCACCACATCACCTGAATTTATCTTCAAGTTCTGGGCACATGCTGTTATACCTATAAATATTAGAAATAATAGTAATGTCCTCTTCATAATGTTGAGTCAATTAAGAATAATGAAAGAAATGGATATGCAAGCAGTTACTGCGGGGTAACTGCTTGCATACGTACATATTATCGATTAGCGAACGATGGCTTTTTCGTATTCACCATTAACGTTCACGATGTATGAACCCGGAGCAAGATACACATTATAGGTCTTTTCTGTGGTTTGAGTTCTTACAACGAGTGTTCCTGCTGCAGAATAGATACTGATTTCACTCTTACCTTCAAGACGATTCAGTTGCAGACCAAACTCTGTAGGCTGAATAAAGAAACTACTTCCTTTAACATTATCAACACCTACTCCGCTACCTACTAACTGAATACCTCGCGTCAGAGGCCAACCATTGATTTTCTGAATTTTAATTTTGTTTGGCCAATCTGCATACAACTCAATACCTTCCACCAAGGTCTCGTCAAGTTCCACACCATCATCAGAAATCCACACGGTCATTTCGCCAAACAACTCATCGTTAACCCATATTTGTGAGCGAGAACCTGCGGTAGGCTCACCATCAATATTATCACAACGGAAGAAGTATTTGAAGTCACAAATCATATCACGACTCACATAGATTGAGTCGAATACAATAGAACTCGGGTCAGCCCAATAGAAGTCCATCCACTGACCACTTGTAGTTATCTTTATGCGCTCATTCTCAGCATTAAGATAGATATACTCATTGTTATCTTTCTCCCAAGTATTGGTAAGCTCAGTGCAGCGAGCATCATACATGTGAGTAAAATAGTAGTCTTCCTTTATCGCATCTTCCGGTGACGGGCAGTCGCCTTCCGTACCACCATCGTTCCAATGAGCATATAGAGTAAATGTTTTGTCTGATTTATCCCATGCCTTCATACTTGTGCCATCAGGGTTGTAATATTGGTCACCGCCCTCTATTTCAGTGAAGTATCCTTCAAAATATTCAGTGCCCTTCACAGGGATTGTGATTGTAGGCATATCGTTACCTTTAATTGCCTGTACTTCTGTTGTGCCACCAGTACCACCTTGCATATCAAGTGTAACAATTGTTGTATCTTGAATAGTAGCAGATTTTGAGAACATAATACCAAGAGTTTGTGGCCATGAACTATTCTTTACGATTTTCACCTTGTTAGCAAGATCTTTTTTGAGAGGCATACGGAATATCGTCAGAGTATCTTTGGAAGCAGCCGTAACAGTTTTGAATGTATCCCCATTAAGGATAATGTCCACCTTTCCGCCATTTCTCTGATACCAATGCATATCATAGTCACCATCTTCGCTTACATATATATCTGTAAATGTAATAGCAGATTTACCGGGGAAGTCATCCCAGTGGAAATCTACATGTTGACGGTCACTGCATAGTTTAACCCACTCGCCTTCTGCCATAATCAGTACTTCAGCACCTTGGTCATATACAAGGTCTGTGCGTCCAGAAGCAGAGTCAGTGATGGTACGTGGAACCCAAGATGTGCAGAGAGCGTAATACATATTGTTCAAATAATAGTCGGGAACTTTTGCTGCGTTTTTGTCAGGACACTCAACGTTAACTGCCACTTCGGGAGCACCATTATACCACTGAGCATAGAGTGTATATGTTTCGTCGTTCTTATCCCAATTTTTTGCACTCTTACCATTCTCGTCATAATATAACACACCACCGTCCGTCTCAGTAGCATAACCGTTGAAGAAGAAGTTTTCACGAGTAGGAAGACTCGCAAGGTCAGGCATTGCCTTACCCTTCTGAGCCACAACACTTGTTTCACCTCCTGTACCACCATTGGCATCAAGAGTGATAGTTGTTGTTTCTATCTTCTCCACTTTTTTTAGATCAAGGCTATATACACCAATCCACCCATCGTTTTTACCTATTTTGATAGTGTTCATACCTGCTTTGAGAGCAACTGTTGCTTCATAAGGAGAGCCGGAGAAAGCGACAACTTGTGTTTCATCGTTCACTATAAAGTCAACCTTAGAGCCTTTATTGCGATAAGTGATGGTAACGGTGTAGTCAGCAGCCTCACTAAGATTGATATTATCAAAAATAACACGACTTGTTCCATCCCAATGGAAGTCTGACCAACCATCAGATGTTAATTTAATAAGACCATCAGCATTGTATTTTACTGCCTCATCATGGGCTATAGTATCATACAATGTAGTACACTGATAATAGTAGGTATTGTTAAGATAGTAGTCTGCAGTCTGAGCAGTAGCATCGTCTGCACAGAGACCTGCCAGTTCAATACTTTTTACACCAAACCAAGTACCTTTGCAAAGTTTGATTGTATTCATACCTGCTTTGAGGTCAATAATCTTCTTAAATGCGCTACCATCAAGAGCAATACTGGTGGAATCTCCATTTACAACGAGCCAGCCATCATTAGTTGTACCTCTGTAGTTAACAATCAAATTATACTTACCTGCCTTACTCATATTGATATTGTCAAAGATGCAACTACTTGGACCATCCCAATGAAAATCAGACCAACCATCTGCATTCAGTTTGATATTTTCACCCTCAGCATTTTTATATGGGCGCTCCGCATCACCAGTCGCTGTAAGGGTTGTGCACTCAAAATAATACGGATTGTTTAAATAATAGTCAGCAGCCTGTGCCACTTCAGCAGATGGACAGAAGGTTGACAATTCAATACTATAAACTCCTATCCATTCGCCTTTGCAAACTTTGATAGTGTTCATACCGGCATTGAGTTTAATAAGTTGCACATAAGACGATTTACCATCAAGTACAAGAGCAGTGGTATCACCATTTACTACCAACGAGCCATTGCTGGTTTTGCCACGGTAATTAACCGTAACGTAATACTTGCCTGCAGTGCTAATGTTAATGCTGTCAAAGATGCAGCTACTGGGGCCATCCCAATGGAAGTCTGACCAGCCATCTGCGCCCAGTTTGATATTCTCACCTTCAACGTTTTTGTAGGGGTAATCAGTATTACCGGTTGCAGTGAGTTTCGTCTCACTAAACAGATAAGGATGACTAAGAAAATAGTCAGAAGTCTTTTGCTCATCAGTTAGAGCAACCTTTGCCGAAATGCTCACCATAGTGAACATGGCAACCAAAAGCATAGAAATTTTTCTCATGACATTACGATTTTAAGTTGTTAATAATGAGTTATTGTGTTTATAGCTAATCTCGAGGATTGTGTCGCAAAGGTACTCTCAACTAATAATACGCATGCGCACATGAGTATCAAATTATGCGAAAAAAGTCGCAAGATTATTTCTTGCGACTTTTTTTATTACTTTTGATATTTTTCTGACTATTATCTCTTCTATCTTCAGAAGGTAACACTCCAAACATTTCTTTGTAGTTATTGGAGAAATAAGAGGGTAATGTGTATCCCACTGAGTATGCTACCTGCTGCACATTCATGTCAGTGCATTGCAGCAACTGGCGTGCTTTTCTAAGTCTTACCTGCTTGAGCATTACAAGAGGTGTCACTCCTGTTAGACTCTTCACCCTCCTAAAAAGTTGAGCTCTACTGACTCCCAGTGTCATAGCCAAAGTCTCTACTGAATATTCCGAATCGTCAATATGTAATTCAATTTCGTCACGCAGTTTCTTCAGAAATTCTTCATCAACGCTTTGAGAAGAACGCACTTGCTCTAATTCGGCAGCTATCTTCTCCAATTGTTCCTGCTGTGTGGCCATGAGTTTGGCATTCTGCTCTTGCTCGCGTTTTACCTGCAACTTATACCTATATATAAATATAGTAAAGATGGCAATCAACGCCAACAGTAACAAACTAAAGCTTAAGACTAGATTTGTGTTCTTCAAGTTATTTGTTTCATAAAGGAATTTATCTACTTTCAGTTGTAGTGTTTTTATCACTTTCGATTCGTTCGACATTTCCTGCATCATTTGCGACATCAGACTCTTTGAGGATTGATCTACAAGCACCGGTTGCAGGCAACTGTCACGAACATAAGGTTTATTATACAGAATATTGCAGGCCGTTTGTACTATCAGGTCACCACGGCTAACATTAGTAATTGAAGCGGCAATTTTTCCATCCAATATAGCTTCGATGCCATTGCCATAACCACTTAGTGCATCCACACCAAGTATATGATAATCATGTGACGGATTGTTGATTGCACAAGAAGCATAGGCAGCTAATGCCATGATATCATTCTGAGCGACAATAACATCTATTTCAGGGTTCACATGCAAAAGAGAATCTACCAACCTATAAGACTTGTTATAATCCCAGTCACCGCAAACACTGCTTACAATCACAACTTCATCATGTCCATTCAAACTATCTCGAAGAGCAATATAACGTTCAGATACTGCAGGTGCTCCTATCTTTCCCAAGATTTCTGCGACACAAAGCGGATTATTACCATCACGTTTTTGCTCTTGAGCTATATTAAGCAGATATTCCGCCATTAGCCACCCCACAGCAATATTGTCGGTGCCGACGTAAGCAGAGTATTTGGTTAGTTTAGGATTCTTAGAATTGATTACGATAGGTATTCCCGAATCGAAAGCCCTGTCCGTAGCATCCATTATTGTCATTGGATCTTCAACGCATACTATCAACAAATCGGGGTTCATTTCTACAAACGAATCAATCTGCGCTACTTGAAGTTCACTATTACCGTATGCTGTTTTAAGCACAAGGTTCAACTCAGGGTGAAGTACAGCTTCTTGAAATATCTCGTCACGCATCTTATCATGCCATTGATCAGAGTTGTCAAAACTTACTGCTATATTAAACACCGGTTCATTGACGTGTTTTTCACACCCACTTAACATACATAGCACGCTCAAAGAAATAAATATCATTGTAACCGTATGTTGCAATAGATAAGTCTCACATATTTGTAATAATTTTAGCATAATTAATAAGATTTGCCTGCAAAGGTACAATATATGAATCATATATGCAATAGTCACATAAATTATGAAAGACAAAACGTAAGCAAAATGAGAGAAAAAGTGACAAAATGTCAAATGGCAGAGATGGCTTACACTCGGCTTAGAGTAGGCTTAAAGTGAGCTACCCGTCAACTTACACTTTGCACACAAAAACAGGGGAAAAGGTAGCAAAATGTCATTATGGGATTTGAAGTCAATTGTCCAATTATGTCAGTTTGGTTAACTATATTAACCACATAATTCTTATAGCCTCCAGCATATTGAATAAATAAAGGTATCAGGATGTGTTACTGCCATTTTGGCAGATAATCAGATATGGCACAGACATTGTTTTAAAATTGGAAAAGCACAAATCATATAACGCAGGCATGGCATAAATATAAGTAAATATAACGTAAACAAATATCACACATACAACTATGAACACAGAGAATCTACAGAAATTTGCAATCAACCTTTGCGAAAGAGCAAAGCAAGGAAAACTCGACCCTGTTATCGGTCGTGACGAAGAGATAAGGCGTGTGCTGCAGATACTAAGCCGCCGCACCAAAAACAACCCTATCCTGATAGGTGAACCGGGCGTGGGCAAAACCGCTATCGCCGAAGGACTGGCACACCGTATAGTAAGAGGCGATGTGCCGGAGAACCTGAAACGCAAACTCCTATACTCGCTTGACATGGGTGCACTCGTTGCCGGAGCAAAATATCAGGGAGAGTTTGAAGAAAGGCTGAAAGGCGTAATCAACGAGGTGATAGCCGCAGACGGAGAGATAATCCTCTTTATTGATGAGATACATACGCTTGTAGGCGCCGGTCAGACATCAGGAGCGATGGACGCAGCCAACATACTCAAACCGGCACTCGCACGCGGAGACCTCCGCTGCATAGGCGCAACGACACTCTCGGAGTACCAGAAGTATTTCGAGAAAGACAAAGCCCTTGAACGCCGGTTCCAGATAGTGATGATTGATGAACCGGACGAAGCAGCGAGCATAAGCATACTCCGCGGACTGAAGGAGCGGTATGAGAACCACCACAAGGTGCGCATACAAGATGATGCTCTTGTGGCAGCAGTGGAACTCTCCACACGATATATCTCCGACCGTTTTCTGCCTGACAAGGCCATCGACCTTGTGGACGAGGCAGCCGCCAAACTGCGTCTGCAGATGGACTCAGTGCCCGAAGAACTTGACACTCTTGAGCGACAGATAAAACAACTTGAGATAGAGAAAGCCTCCATGCGTTCCGCCTCCAATGACGACAAGACAGACGAGCGCAAGCGTGCGATTGACGAGAAACTGGCAGACCTGAAAGAACAGGCAGCCGAGATGCGTACACGTTGGAACAAAGAGAAAGAGCACCTCAACACCATCCAGCAGGAGAAGATACGCATTGAGCAACTGCGTCAAGAGGCCGACACTGCAGAGCGTGAGGGCAACTACAACCGTGTGGCAGAGATACGCTACGGACTCATACCGCAAGCAGAAGAGAACATCAAGAATGCACAGGCAGTACTTCATAACGCGAATGACCCGCACGCAAACTATCATCCTCTCATCAAAGAAGAGGTTGACGAGGACGATATAGCAGAGGTGGTAAGCCGCTGGACAGGTATCCCTGTTACCAAAATGATGCAGTCGGAGCGCGACAAACTGCTGCATTTGGAGGAGGAACTGCATAAGCGTGTCATTGGTCAAGACGATGCTATCAGTGCAGTTTCAGATGCGATAAGACGCTCCCGGGCAGGTCTGCAAGACCCCAAACGACCGATAGGTTCATTCATTTTCCTTGGCACAACGGGTGTTGGCAAGACAGAACTCGCCAAGGCACTGGCAGACTATCTATTCGACGATGAGAACATGATGACGCGTATTGACATGTCGGAGTATCAGGAGAAGTTCTCAGCCACCCGCCTGATAGGAGCGCCTCCGGGATATGTAGGTTACGATGAAGGCGGTCAACTGACCGAAGCCATACGACGCAAGCCCTACTCAGTAGTACTCTTTGACGAGATAGAGAAGGCTCACCCCGATGTATTCAATGTGCTTCTGCAAGTACTTGATGACGGCAGACTGACAGACAACAAGGGGCGCACAGTAAACTTCAAGAACACTATCATCATCATGACCTCCAACCTCGGCAGTCAGATGATTCGTGAGAACGAAGAAAAGGGTGTATCGCACTCACAGACTGAGAAGCAACTGCTTGACTTGCTGCGCCAGACCATCAGACCGGAGTTTCTGAACAGAATAGACGAGACTATCATGTTCACTCCTCTCAGCGAGGATGAGATACAGCAGGTAGTAGGTCTGCAGATAGCGGGCATACACAAGATGCTTGAACAAAACGGTATAGACCTCCGCGTGACCGATGATGCGGTACGCTATATCGCCCACGAAGGCTATGACCCGCAGTTTGGAGCAAGACCTGTAAAGAGAGCACTACAGACACTCGTGCTGAACGAACTCTCGAAGAACATAATAGCAGGCCAAGTGGATCACTCGCAGCCGGTGATAGTGGAACTTCACGAAGGAGAACTTCGCTTCCGCAACTGAAATAACAGAGCGGTGGCTTAGAATATGTCTTAAGGGTACCCTTAATGAGAAATACTCAAGGGTGCCCTTAATAAGTTTGAGAGGGAGGAAGTAAAATACTTGAGAGAGAATACGATAAATTTAGAGTTGTTTAGTGTTGTTTAGTATTGTTTAGTGTTGTTTAGTGTTGTTTAGTGTTGTTATACATATCTTAATACAGTATATAAAATTATTCAGTAGATTTATTACTATCTCTCATAACTCTTATTTAGTGCTTTTTTCATTGAGGAGACGTGACAGTGTCGCGTCTCTACGCAAAAGACGTGCTTTTATACTCTTAAGTTTTTCATTATTACAGTATCATGTTGGCAAAGGGACGAAAGTCAGTTTGTGTATATGGATTTTTTGCAATACCTTTGCAAAGGAATTGGTGGTACTTAGAGAATACTCATATAAAAACACCCGACGCATGAACATAAGTCGCAAACCGGAATGGCTTCGCATAAGCAGGAAGAGTACAGATGAATACCCGCATGTCAATGCCTTGATACATGCGGGTGGTCTGCACACTATCTGTCAAGAGGGGAAATGCCCGAATAAGGCTGAATGTTGGAGCAGAGGTACTGCCACATTTATGATTCTGGGGGACAGGTGTACGCGTGCCTGCAAGTTCTGCGCCACCTCAACCGCCCGACCTCTTCCTCCCGACCCTGAAGAACCTGAGAAGCTGGCTGCCTCAGTAAGTGCGATGAATCTAAGGCATGTAGTTATCACGTCTGTGACCCGTGACGACCTGCCCGACGAAGGAGCAGAGCATTGGAGACGTTGTGTGGAGGCAGTGCGGCAAGCGTGCAAGCATACCACGATAGAGATTCTCACGCCTGATTTTAATCAGAAAGAGCAACTAATCAGGATAGTCGGCGAGGCGCAGCCGGACATATTCTCGCACAATCTCGAGACAGTAGAGAGACTCACACCACAAGTGCGCAGCCGTGCCACCTACCGAGGCAGTCTGCAATCACTGAAGATAATGCACAACCTCGGGTTTCGTACCAAGACAGGTATTATGCTCGGTTTGGGAGAGACAGAAGACGAAGTGATGCAGACAATGGATGATGCCCTCAACGCAGGTGTGAGCATATTCACAATGGGGCAATACCTGCAGCCTTCGTCAGCGCACTTCCCCGTTGCGGAATACATCACGCCGAAGAAATTCAAGGAATACAAGAATACAGCACTGGAGAAAGGATTCGCATACGTAGAGAGCGGTCCGCTTGTGCGAAGCAGTTACCATGCGGAGGAAGCAATGGGATGACTTTAAGATTTGAGAACTAGAAGATTTATGCAGCATATCAGTAAGAACCAGATTAAACTTGTGCGGTCACTTCAACAGAAGAAATTCCGTGATGAGACAGGACTCTTCGTTGCCGAGGGAGAGAAGTGCGTGGAAGAGCTATGCAAGGCTTTTGAACTTGTACTGCTCGTCAATAGCGACAATGCCACCGACCATGATATAGAACAGATGTCGGGTTTGAGAACTCCCCAAGGCACTATCGGAGTATTCAAAAAGAGAACGATGCCGCAGCCATCTCCCTTCGTCTTTACCAAAGGGGAGAGTGTGAAGTTGGTTCTTGACGGTATTCAAGACCCGGGCAATTTAGGTACCATAATCCGTACAGCGGACTGGTTCGGACTGACAGACATAGTATGCTCCACGGACACTTGCGACTGCTATAATCCGAAGGTGATACAAGCCACCATGGGCAGTCTGGCGCGCGTACGGGTACATTATGCAGATAACCTCGCCCAGACTCTGACCAACAGAGATAAGAGTATTCCTATCTACGGCACGCTGCTTGACGGGAAGAATATATATACGGAGGAGTTACAAACCCCATGTATCATTGTGATGGGTAACGAAGGCAATGGTATATCACCGGAAGTGAGAGCGCTTGTTACCAGCCCTGTATGTATTCCTCCTTTCCGTGAGGGTAACCATGCCGAATCACTCAATGTGGGTATTGCGACAGCTATCACACTATCAGAATTCTGCAGAAGATGAAACGGGTATGTATTCTCATATTACTCTCGGTTGCACTCTGTTGCCGTGCACAGGTTACACTCAAGCCGACTGACTACGGCATGAATACGCTTGTCGCCCCACTCTATTTTGGTCCCAATGCTTTCCCCGTGCCCGACATGCTTGACGGTAGTGTAAGTCACGACCTTCGGGCAGAGTTGGCGGGTGACGGCTACTTCGGGTTTCAGAAAGACCTGACAGCAGATATATTTGCACGGGTACATATTCCGCTCTTTACGGATAGAGTGAACCTCACTCTGTGGATGCCGGTAATGGAGTTTTACCGTTCGATAGACGAACGGCTTAACACCTGCCGTGTATTACCCGAGAACAAGGACAAAGCCATGCATGGTAAAGGTGCGGGAGATGTGTATATATCCACCGACATCATGTTTCTGCGTGAGACAGCGAGACGCCCTGCGATGTCAGTAAGGGCAGCCGTCAAGACAGCCTCAGGAGGCAGTTATGAGTATGCCCGCCACTACGATGCGCCGGGCTACTTCTTCGATTTGAGTATAGGCAAGTCGTTTTATTTCGGTAAAGGCGAAGGCGGGGAATGGGATAGCAGCAATATATCCCTTCGTATAGCGGCAAGCGGAGGGTTCCTGTGCTGGCAGACAGACAATGGCAGACAGAATGATGCAGTGATGTACGGAGCCTTGGTTCGCCTGAAAACGGAGTATGTATCTGTAGAAGAAGTGTTTTCGGGTTATGTCGGTTGGGAGACAGACGGCGACCGACCTATGACACTCAAGACCAGAGTGGCAGGTCACATCCCCGCCCCGAAAGGTAAGGGCAGTTTCGAACCTTATCTGATGTATCAATACGGCATACACGACTTTCCGTTTCACCAGATAAGAGTAGGACTCTGCTACAATATAGATATTCTACGAAAGAAGAAGAACTGACCGAGGGTCAGTTCTTCTTTCTTTAGGGGAGGTTGATATGTCTTAGACATCCATCTGTTCGGCAACTATCTTGTTGATTAAGTCGGCGAACTCTTGAATGGTCATCTGACCCTTTTCTTCTGCGCCTTGCTGACGCACGCTTACCAAGCCCTGCTCGGCTTCTTTCTCGCCCACAATCAGCATGTACGGTATGCGCTTGAGTTCGTTATCACGAATCTTGCGCCCTATCTTCTCGTTGCGGTCGTCAACGATGACACGGATATCCTGCTGCTCAAGCAGTTCTTTCACTTTCCATGCATAGTCGTTAGACTTCTCGCTGACGGGCAATACCACCACTTGGTCAGGGGTGAGCCAGAGCGGGAACTTGCCGGCGGTATGCTCAATAAGCACTGCCACGAAGCGCTCCATACTTCCGAACGGAGCACGGTGAATCATAACAGGGCGGTGCTTCTGATTGTCTTCGCCCACATACTCCAACTCAAAACGCTCAGGCAGGTTATAGTCCACCTGAATAGTGCCAAGTTGCCAACGGCGGCCAAGAGCATCTTTTACCATGAAGTCAAGTTTCGGACCATAGAAAGCAGCCTCGCCGTACTCAACCTTTGCAGGCAGGCCTTTTTCCTCACAAGCCTCTATAATAGCCTTTTCTGCTTTTGCCCACACCTCATCTGAGCCCACATATTTCTCATGATTATTGGGGTCACGAAGAGATATCTGTGCCTCGAAATTGTCGAAGTTGAGGGCTTTGAAGATAATCTGAATTATCTCCATTACGCGTATAAACTCTTCCTTCACCTGGTCGGGGCGGCAGAAGATATGAGCATCGTCCTGGGTGAAACTGCGCACACGGGTGAGACCGTGAAGTTCGCCCGACTGCTCATAGCGATAGACAGTGCCGAACTCAGCACAACGGAAGGGCAGGTCTTTGTAAGAGCGGGGCGAGTTCTTGTAGATAGCGCAGTGGTGAGGGCAGTTCATCGGTTTGAGCATATACACCTCACCTTCTTCGGGAGTGGTGATAGGTTGGAAAGAGTCTTTGCCGTAGTGGTCCCAGTGACCGGAGGTTACATACAGGTTCTTGCTGCCTATATGCGGAGTGATAACCTGCTGATAACCGTAGCGCTTCTGTATCTTCTTAAGGAAATCCTCAAGGCGGAGACGGAGTGCAGTACCTTTGGGCAGCCAGATAGGCAGACCTTTGCCAACCATGTCGGAGAACATAAAGAGTTCAAGTTCTTTGCCAATGCGGCGGTGGTCACGCTTCTTTGCTTCTTCAAGCAGGGCGAGATACTCGTCAAGCATTGATTTCTTGGGGAAAGAGATACCATAGATACGGGTCATCATAGGTCTTGAAGCATCTCCGCGCCAATAGGCGGCAGCGCAACTGAGCACTTTCACTGCTTTGATAGGTGCGGTGGAGGGTATATGCGGACCTTTGCAGAGGTCGGTGAAGTTACCCTGAGTGTAGGTGGTGATAGTGCCGTCCTCAAGTTCGCTGATGAGTTCGCACTTGTAGGTTTGCCCCTTTGCCTCGAAATCGCGCATGGCATCTGCCTTGTTAATATCCTTACGAACAAGTTGTTCTTTCTTCTGCTGAAGTTCCTGCATCTTCTTCTCGATGAGGGGCAGGTCCTGCTCGCGTATCGGTTGGTCGTCAGGCGGGAGAACATCGTAGTAGAAACCGTTTTCAATAGCAGGGCCTATACCGAACTGAATACCGGGATAGAGTTCCTGCAGAGCTTCTGCCATAAGGTGCGAACTTGTGTGCCAGAAAGCGTGTTTTGCCTCGGGGTCATCCCATTTGTGAAGGCGCAGAGTAGCATCTTCGGTGATAGGCAGGGTGAGGTCAACCTGTTTGTCGTTAACTGTGGCAGCAAGCACTTCCTGCGCCAGACGCGGACTGATACTCTCAGCCACCTGCAATGCGGTTACACCGCTCTCGTACTCCCGAACTGAACCATCGGGAAAAGTGATTTTAATCATATTGTGTAAACGTACAAATGTTTATGTCTGCCTGACTCACAACCGTCAGGCATGACAGAATATGTTATATTAGTTGTGATTCATTTATAAGTTATTCTCCTTAAAATCTGTATCTGAGACTTGCCGACAATGCCCAATCAAAGAAATTGACATTCATCAGACAACTTCCCAAGGATGTATCCGTTCTGCGCAGTGCAGTGCCAAAACCGGGACGGAAATCAAGGTCAAGCACGAGCGGCACAGCAGTAAAATAGAGTTCCGCACCACCTACAGCATTCACTCCGAACTTACCGAAAAGTGTGTTTTTGTCATCAATTACGTCCAATACAGTTCCTTGCATCTACAGACCTTTCTCACCGTCAACATCGGCTCTCATATCCGTTCTGTTGAGCTGCTTCATTAATCCTCCGTTGATACCTCCGCCTGCATACCAACTGACGGCACCAAAACGCCACGACTTGATTCTGTGCTGATATACGATGTTCGGGTTAACCTGAAAAGTCATCATATCTGCATTTCTGATATCAAAATGTGCAGTAGCGGCACTGTATTTGTAAGTAGTTGAGCCTGCGGTAGATATAAGGTTAACGTAGGCATCTGCAAGCAGTGCAAGTCCGTCGGTTTGAAACACATAACCCTTATATGTTATTCCGTAGGAGCTACCTGTCATTATGCCGATACTATGGTTATAGTAGTCGCGGGCAGACACTGCAAGAGTTGCAAACAACATGACGAAAAGCAGACATTTCTTTTTCATAATCCTGTATCTGATATATTTGCGGCACAAAGGTACAACAAAAAACCTGAATACACAACCATCAAAAAAAAAGTATGCGTTTATTAAGAATTTGTATATTCCACTTAAAACACGTATCTTTGCACACTCTTACACCTCATATCTTACATCTAATCTATAATAATCACAACCAAATTGAACAGATAACCTATGATTGGTATCTTTAACGACAATTTTCCTCCTGTACTTGACGGAGTGGCACTCACTGCCAAGAATTATGCAGACTGGCTTTACAGGAAACAGCAGAATGTATGCGTAGTTACTCCGTATGCGCCCGGAATGGTGAAAAACACACCTTATCCCATATATAATTATGCATCACTACCTATACCCAAGCGACCTCCTTATAGATACGGTCTTCCGCAAATAGACCTCAGTTTTCAGAACAAATATTCCCAACTGCAATTTGAACTGATTCATGCTCACTGCCCTTTCACTACAGGTACACTTGCATTAAAAACAGGCAAAGAGCAGAATATACCTGTGGTAGCCACTTTCCACTCCAAATACCGCAAAGACTTCGAGCGTGCCGTGAACAACAAGTATATTATTAACCAGGCAATACACAGGATTGTCAATTTCTACGAGCAGGCTTACGAAGTGTGGATTCCACAAGCATCGGTGGAGCCGACGTTGAGAGAATACGGTTTCAAGGGGCACGTGGAGGTAGTGGAGAACGGCAACGATTTCGTTACTCCCGACCCGCTTGTGGAAAAGATACGCTACTCTATGCGCCATGAACTCGGACTCAACGCTGACCAGACAATGATGCTTTTCGTAGGGCAACATATATGGGAGAAGAACATTAAATTCATTCTTGAGGCACTCAAACTTATCCGTCACCTGCCTTTCCGTCTTTATATGATAGGCACCGGTTATGCAGCAGGCGAGATACAGCATATCATACAAAAAGAGAAGTTAGAGCAGAAGGTCATCATGCTCGGCATGATAAACAACAGGGAAACCCTGCGCCGCTACTATGCAGCAGCCGACCTGTTTCTGTTTCCTTCGCTTTATGACAATGCGCCGCTTGTAGTACGCGAGGCGGCGGCATTGCACACACCCTCTGTTATGATTCAGGGCTCTACTGCTTCGGAAATCATTCGCGACAACTACAATGGTTTTCTCACTCCCAACGATGTGCAACTATATGCCGATGCATTACGCAGTCTGATGGAGAATCCGCACCTGAGACGGGACGTGGGAGTAAATGCGTCAAAAACCATTGCACGCTCGTGGGAGGATGTGGTAAACGAAGTGATAGGCAGATACGAAGACATAAAGAAACGATACAGACAAACTCACTAACAAGCAAATGCAGTTAATCAGACTTATACTTACCGCCTTTATTCAGGCGGCGATGATGGTGGGAGGGCAACTGCTCCTCAAACTCGGCATGCAGCAAATCAATAACTTCGAATGGACTTGGCAGTGCATGCTGCATCAGGTTATTCTCAACTGGGGACTCATAGTGGGTGTGATACTGCTTGTTGTTACCAACCTGCTTTGGTTATATATGCTCAAAGTATATCCATTCTCAATAATATACCCTCTTACAAGTATAGGTTTTGTGCTTGGCATGCTGGGCGGCATGCTATTGTTCGGCGAGACCGTAGTGTGGAGCCAGTGGATAGGCGTGATGCTAATAATGGGCGGTTGCTGGTTCATAGTCAGATGATAACTCCACCCTAAGCTCACCCTAAGCTCAAGCATACTCTTCAATAACTCTTCATTCGTTCATAAACCATGTTACTCAGTACTCATAATCTCACAATAGGATACGACAGTTACGTTGTGCAGTCCGGTCTCTCGCTCAATGCAGCAGGCGGCACCATGATATGTATGCTCGGCAAAAACGGCTGTGGCAAGAGCACTCTGCTTCGCACTCTGGCTGGTTTGCAGCCGCCACTCAGCGGAGAGGTAAGAGCAAGCAATGGAAGTGACGAACCTGTCGTACTCTCTGCATTAAGTTCCACAGAGCGCGCCCGCATGATTTCGCTCGTACTCACCGAGCGTCTCTCTGTTGACAACACCACTGTGCACGATGTAGTCGCAATGGGCAGATACCCTTATACTTCTTTTCTCGGAGGACTGACAAAGGCGGACGAGAGAAATATCAGCACCGCCCTTGAGCAGGTGGGAATAGAACAAATGCAGTACAGATATTTCAATAACCTCAGTGACGGAGAGAAACAGCGGGTGCTTATAGCCAAAGCACTTGCTCAGCATACTCCTATCATTCTGCTTGACGAGCCTACTGCCCATCTTGACCTCAACAACCGCATCCGCATACTGCTTCTGCTCAAAGAGTTGGCACACAAGACAGACAAGTGCGTCATAATCTCCACACACGAACTTGACCTCGCTCTGCAGTTGGCAGACACAATATGGCTGATGACTCCGCAGCAGGGGGTAGAGACAGGAACTCCCGAAGCCTTAACTGCCTCGGGAGCCTTTCAAAACGCCTTTCAAGACGACAATTTCGGGTTCGTCAATGATAACGGGCAACTTCGAATCAAGTTGAAGTGACTCTATATTAATCACTCAAGTTTGGTAATCGTCATTTCAGCAACGGTACGTCCGCCTTCACGGATTGCCACTTTCTGACCCACATAACCTATAATGCGGTAGCCCTCTGAATTAAGTACCCATTCTGTACCAACAGTATTGCTGCCGGGCACAACCATCTCAACCGTAGCACCATCCACTGTACCTAAGTTAGTACACTTGACAGTTACATCTGTAGTCCCGATATACAACTGAGGAGAATATCC
Organism: Paludibacteraceae bacterium; assembly: GCA_905235505.1. Taxonomy (GTDB): domain Bacteria; phylum Bacteroidota; class Bacteroidia; order Bacteroidales; family Paludibacteraceae; genus Colicola. Next base: position 5,689 of record CAJOMJ010000025.1, on the reverse strand, counting down.
TAAGGAGAAAGGATTAGGACGCCCGCCTTCTTCTTTGGTTAGAACATACATATCACCCGTAATCTTAGTGGCAGGTATATACGGGGAGTTCCCTGCTGCAATGATTGCAGTACCACGCGGGAAAGCCGTCTTGTCGATATCTGTTCCGAAAAGAATGCCGACATTATCGCCTTCTACCACCTCTTCAACTTCTTTTTTGAACATTTCAAGACCTGCAATAGTAGCAGAAGTAACAACGCTTGCAGCCTCGTTGATAGTTACCACTCCTACTGTCTGACCTTTCTTGAAACCGCCCTTTATCACAACACCCGTGACTACCGTTCCGCGCCCTGAGATTGTGAACACATCTTCCACATACAATAGCGAAGGATCAACTTCGAAATCTACAAACACTATGCTGTCAATGTTATTGACAAATTCTTGCGCAACGACACTGTTGCCTTTATATACTTTCATCAGTTTTTCTTGAGCAAAAGAGCAGATTGCCATCATTACTGCAACTGCCAATAAAGTAATCTTTTTCATATCTATAAGAGTTTTATTGTTTTTACAAAATTATTATGTTTAAGTAAATTATGAGTCAGCAGAATGTTTATTGTTTAATAAACTTCACCACTTCTGCCCCTACTTGCAGCAAGTAAGTGCCCTGACTTAAGTTTGACACGGAGATGACATTCTCTCCACTGTCAGCATTATGCTGTTGCAGCAACATGCCGTCAAGAGAATACACGCGGATAGTCTGCGGGGCTGCCAAGCCGCTGATGACAAGACTCTCTGCAGTAGGATTAGGATACACAGAGACAGTGACAGAACCTTTCAAGTCACTCACACTTGTTTCCGGGGCATCCGTGCCTTCCCCGAACACAATCTTGGCAACACCGTCCAACGGAGTATTGCCGAGCTCATTACCTGACTTGTCGTACAGGTACATCACATTGCCGCTGAAACTTATATGCCCGATTTTCTCAATGGCATACAGCCTTTCTGAGCCCGAAACGGGGACTACAGTGAGACATGTTTCCGCTGCCGCCAACACCGCACTCAGCAGCATTGGCATAATCAAAAGTAAACATTTCTTCATAAGCCTAAAATTTATTGTTTATGGTTGGGTTATTGTTTGTTCATCGTAGAGACGCGACAAAATTACTACATAAAAACCAATAAAGCAAATATTCCTAAAAGAAAAGAATTTTTTCTTAACAATTCACGTTGTGTCAGATACTCATCCACACCAAAATCACGAAACAGAGATTGACCAAACCTGCCAACATAAGACATTGGTTATACTCTGCACCTTTTGCTTTCAACACCTTATAATATAAATATGCGGCAGGCACAATAACCAGCACTGCCCAACTGAAAGAGAAAGCCAACCATGCAAAGAGAGGCATCAGTGCTACTATCACACCCATCATGACCAATGCGGCAGTCTTGCCGAAACGCACAGGGAAAGTACGCTTGCCTGCTTCGCGGTCGCCGTCGATATCGCGTATATTGTTGATAGCAAGCACACACATAGATATAAGTCCGCATACCGAGCCAGCATATAGGGCAGTTGTGTGTTGAACAAGAAAAGTGGAGGTAGTTACGCTTATTCCTACTGCTTTGTATTGGAGGAAGACAGTGCCGGCTGTGGCAATAACTCCATAGTAGATAAAGACGAAGATATCGGCAATGCCAAGATATGAGAGCGAGTGATTAGTGGCGGTATAGAGCCATGCAAAGATAATAGCACTGACACCTATTGCCAATATCACCCAACCGCCTATATAACTCAGCACAGCACCGGTAACAAGAATGATTCCGAGAGTTATATAGCAGGCGGTGCGCATCTGTTGTTCAGTCACCTGTCCTTCTGCAAGTGCGCGTGAGAACCCCACCCTGCCTTTCTTGTCGGTACCACGACGGAAATCGTAGTAGTCGTTGATAAGATTGCTGAGAATCTGAAGTGAGAGAGCGCAAATAACGGTGAGCAGTGCAGTCGTATGCCCGTTGATACCCGAATATCCTATGTTTTTGCCTGCTACAAGAAGTCCCACGAGTACAGGACAGAGAGAGGCAAACAAGGTCTGCGGGCGGATAATCTTCAGCCACAACAGGAAACCGTTGGGTTGTTGCTGTTTATTAGGTTGGTAATTCTGTGATTTGAGTGGTTTCATTTTGTTGCTGTATAAATGGTTGTTATTCCAAAAGTCAGGGTGCGTGCAGATATTTCTTTGAAGCCTGCATCAGTGAGCGTGGCGCACATCGCTTCTCCCCAGATGAAGTCCTTGACGCTTCGGTTGAGATAAGAATATGCAGTCTTGTCCTTGCTCACAAGTTTGCCAATCGAGGGTAGTACATGGGAGAAATACAAGTCATACAACGATGCTATCATTCTGTTGTCGGGGTAAGAGAACTCAAGAATCATCAGTCTGCCCTGCGGTTTAAGCACACGCTGCATTTCTGAGAGACCCTTGTCCAAGTCAGAGAAGTTGCGTACTCCGTATGCACAGGTAACGATGTCGAAACTATTATCCTCGAACGGCATTTCGAGTGCGCTGCCCTCAAGAAAGGTTATCCGCTGTTCAAGCGAGAGTTTGCGCACTTTCTCCTCTCCTATGCGCATCATCTCAACAGAGAGGTCGAGCCCTTGAATAGTGGCTTGAGGCAACTGCTTTGCAGTCTCTATAGCAAGGTCAGCAGTACCGATGGCAACATCAAGACATCGACTATCGACTGATTGACCGGCAGATATAGCTGCCACAGCTTCATGCCGCCAACGGCGGTCGATATTGAGAGAGAGCAGATGATTGAGGAAATCGTATTTGTCTGCTATCCTGTCAAAGAGTGACCCTATGTTTTTCTTTTCCTGCATTCTGCTGCTTATATCATCTATTGTCAGAACGGATAGCCTATACCGAAGTTGAAACGAAGTGCATCAAGAGCGGAAGGTATATTGAAATAGGTATTGATTGGCTGCGTGGTGTCAACCTTGCCTTCTTTGGTATATTTGAATGTCTGGTAAGGTGCATGTATGCCTACACCGAGGTCAAATCTGAGTACTAATCCGTCAAGGTCGATACGTAGTCCTGCACCTGTTCCGAGGGCAATCTGCCGTCCTATATCTTTGTTACCCAGAATACCGTCCTTCAAGTCTTCTGGTATCTCAAGTCGCGTGAGATAATCATCGTAGCCCGCTGCTTTGAAGAGGTCAACAGTACTATGCCAATTCCAGACATTACCTGCATCGAGGAATGCGGCACCATAGAGTTTCCACACAATGGGGAAACGCAGTTCGAAGTTAGCCTCGAGTTTGATATCGCCTGCATGGAAGAAGTTCTGATTATACTTGGCACTATAGAAGTTGCCGGGTCCATAGGCGTATGGTGCGGAAGCACGCAGGCTGTTAGGTCCGCCTGTATAGAATGCCTCTGACAACGGCGCAAAGAAAGAGTTGCCAAGCGGTATATTGGCTCCTCCATAAAGACGGGTGGCAATGCATACTTTGTCTGTGAAGTTGAATCGGTTACGCAGTTCAAGATTCAGTTTGACGAACTGATTGAAGGTAATCTTACCAAGCGGTTTGTCCATCTCGTCCCACTTATGACCGAACGCACAATAAATGGCATTGATAAGGTTTCCCGACTCCTTGATACCAAAGTCAAACATAGTATTGACAGGCCGGCGTGCATGATAGTCATTATAATTGAAGTTATAACTTATAGAGGGCACAAACTCATTGCCTGCGAGAATCTTTATCAGTTGCGGATATTCCGCTGCTTTGTCAAGCAGGTCTTCCGACTGTGCTTTCATGAACACTATAGACAGAGAGAACGGAGTGAAGGCATGAGTGATATATTTTGAGGAACGGATGAAATAGGTGAATGAGCCTGATAGTTTGTGAACGCCATAACCACCTGCTATATTTTCGTACTGATAGCCAAGCATGTAGCGGGTATCTCCCTCCGGATTGTTATCACCAAGCCAATGCAAGTAAGGGAATATAAGCGAAGTATTGACACCGAGTTTATATGTATCGGTTTTCTTCGGGTCACCCGGATGCCTGTCACGCAACGCCCAATAATAGGCTCCGTTTCCTTTGACAATGAGGGTCTCGCCATGTCCCAACAGATTGCGGATAGAGGATTTAATGGTGAGGTTAGGTCCGATACTGTTGTTGGAGCGATATGCTACATCAGCATCGGCACCGAGAGAATAAGTGCGCACGATAGTATCGGACAGGTAGATGTGCTGACGCTTCCAGTCCTTGTTTGCCCTTACTCCCAAACCTGACTTATAGAGTTCGCCTTCCAAGATATTATTGTAGTCCCGCTGTGAGAACAGGCGCAAGAGAACATCGCCATTGTTCGTAAGTTTGTAGTCGGCAGAGATGTTTTGCAGCAGACCATTGGTATTATTTACCTCAGGGTTGTCAGATATAGCGGAGCCGATAGTAACTCGCAGTTTGTCATGGAACATCGACTTGCTGATAGAGATGTTCATATCATTGGTCTTACCTGCGGCATGGTTGGTCTGTGCGCTACTGATGTCAATATCAACAGCCTTGCCCAGTTTGGAGTTAGCCAAGGCAGCATTGATACGGCTATTGATTATGCTTGACAAAGCATATCCGTCGCGTTGTGCTGCGGCATTGCTCTCACCCACATACATACCAGTAGCGAGCAGAGTTGCAGCCAATCCTTCGCGTGTATCCTCGTCAAGTGATGCAATCTCACGAGTGATAACCTCATCTTTGGGTGCTTCGAGGAAGAAACTTAAGGCGTTCAGACCAATCGAGTCGAGCACACCATTGACACGTACACCCGTGACGAAATCCACACGCCGCGTTTCCTGCCCCTCCGACTGCACGTCCGCCTTCACTTTCTGCGAAGCTGAGACATTGAGGTGGGTTTGTCCGAGAGGCCCATTGAAAAGAGCATAACTGCCGGAGTCAACCTTAAACGGCATTATGGGATATGCCTTTGGAGAGAAGCGTATCACACCTTCGTCCACATCGATACGCCCACCAAGGTTCATGCTACCGTCTGCAACACCATATTTTACATTAACCAAACCATGCGGTTTCAACTGTGCCATGTTCTTCTTGTCGATAGGATACGTGATGTCAGTCACGGGCAGGACGGAGATATCCACATCTGCCATTATGCTGTCGAGCGAACCTGTCACCTTACCCCGGATATCGGTAGCAAGGTCACCATGTACGGGGAAAGGACCGTCTTTCTGCAACTTGGCAGGTGCGAAACTATCTGCCTCAAGAGTTATATCAAGGAGCATGGTGTTGAGGTCCAAGTCACCGGTGAGTGTGAGATAGGTGCTATCTACGCCATAGATTGGCAGACCATTCAAGTCAACACGGTTGTGCTCCATAATAACAGGAGTCTCACCTAAAGCAAGTTCAACATCGTAGGGCTTGTACTTACCCGCCACCTCTAACGGCAGAACCTCGGCATAGATATCCGTATTGTCGGGCAGACCGTCGATGCTTGCCTTGGCACGCACTGCACCTCTGAGATCAATGTCGGCAGAGTTGATGATGCTATCCACAAGTTCGAGCGGGATGTCGTCCAAGCGTACATCCGCCCGCACGGCACCCTGATATTGCTCTGAGGGCCGCAAAGCTATATCAGCCGAGCGGTCACCAAGATTCATATCGCCATAGAAGAGGTTATTGAGAGCAAGGTGTCCG
>CAJOMJ010000024.1 GCA_905235505.1 Paludibacteraceae bacterium | reverse complement strand
TTTGACTTCTGCGCCGTTTTCTCCCCTCTGGTAATATAATTCCTCACCTCGGAAATTTTATCGCCTTAAATCGAAGATTTAAGACTGTCGCAAAATCACCTCACTCACCCTGCCTCTCAGTTAAGGGGGGGGGTAAAATCGACTACCCGATTTTCCAGTACGCTATGCGGCAACTGCAGACAACTCTCTTCGTGCCCGATTAAATGCTCTGCCGCATGAAAACTTTCCTCGTCATACTCGTTTCTGTTCTCGTCTTCGCACTGCTACCCGAGTACCCCTTCTTTACCCGCAATCTCAACAAGGCGGGCGAGTACAATTGCCTTCTCTTCTACCTCATCCGAAAACTCCGAAAATAGGCTCTTTGTTACATTGTTACATTGTTTCACATCTTTTCTGTCTGTTTTCGTGCTTTTTTCGTCTCTTTTTCGCCTCTCTACGCATAAGCGTACGCGCGGTTATATATATATTATATTTATAAAATAAATATAATATATATATAATAATTATCTTACCCCCACTTAACGCCCCCAAAAAGTCGTTTTTTTTACCCCCTATTTTTTAACCGAAATACCCCAAAACTCACAACAAAATACCCGATTTCGTAACATTTACCCCCGATTTCCGAATAACGAAACACGCAAATCCGTGTTTTGTTATGAAACAATGTAACAATGTAACTTTATCCCCCAATAAATCAAAATAACCGCCTTATCTCACTTTGTTACATTGTTACATTGTTACACATAAAATAATACTTGCATACCCATTCAATACCAACAACTCTAAACCATACTAAACCACTCTAAACAACATTTCTCTCTCTTCTCGTTCTTCGTCATCGTCTCTCTTCTTAACGGCGCAAGCCCTTGCGCCTTATTGTCTTTGGTGTCGCTTCGCTCCTCTCTGGTCTTGCGGTTTCTGCTTAGGTGTCGCTTCGCTCCGGCTGTTTTATTATTTCCCCACCCCTCTCTTTCTTTTCTGCTGTCACACGAAGCAATCACTAACTTGTCTTGCTATGGATTTCACGCATCTTTGCACCTTTCGTCTTGCCTTATGGAACCCCATAAGGCTGCGCCGCGCAGGCACAAATCTGCGCAAAATCCATTCACGCAATACAAGCTGCCGCATAGGGCAAACACGCCGCCTCGTGGGCTACCCGCGAACTTACACTTTGCTATGTAAATTGCCCTATAAGGTGACAAAGTGTCAAAACGGCATTTCAGGCGGACAGTATGATTTCTTCAGCATGGTTTTTTCCTGTATAACAAAAAAGTCGTATCTTTGCAGCGTGAAACGACATGTACAGCCATGACTTATTCTGAGACTCTTTCGTACTTGTACGCATCGCAGCCGGCATTCCATCTGGTGGGTGCAGCGGCGTACAAACCCGGCTTTGCCAACACTATGCGTCTGATGGAGGCATTAGGCAACCCTCACTTGCAGTTCCGCTCTGTTCATGTGGCAGGCACCAATGGCAAGGGCAGCACTTCGCATCTATTGGCAGCGGTTCTGCAGTCGGCAGGTTACAAGACGGCATTGTTCACTTCGCCACATCTGGTTGACTACCGCGAGCGCATGCGTATTGACGGCGCAATGATACCGGAGGAGGTTGTGGTGGATTTCGTAGAGAGATACAAGCAGTTGCTGGAAGATGTGAAACCCTCGTTTTTCGAGACTACGATGGCTCTTGCTTTCTCGTGGTTCGCTTCTCAGAAAGTGGATATCGCAGTGATAGAGGTCGGTCTTGGCGGCCGTTTAGATTCTACGAATATCATAACTCCCGAAGTGAGCGTAATCACCAATATTGGTTATGACCACACCGAGTTTCTCGGAGATACGCTTGGCAAGATAGCGGGTGAAAAAGCGGGAATCATCAAGCGGAATGTGCCGGTGGTGATAGGGGAGACGACCGCAGAGACCCGCCCCGTATTCCTGAGCAAGGCGGAGGAGACGGGTAGTAAGGCGGTGTTTGCAAGCGAGCAAGTCAGGGCAGAGATACCGGAATGCCAACTAAAAGGCAGTTATCAGCAGAAGAACATACGGGCGGTGCTCGCAGCCGTGGAAGAACTGAGGTTGCGCGGTTGGGAGATACCGGACGCTGCTGTGAAGAACGGTTTGTTGCATGTGTGTGACTTGACCGGGTTGCAGGGCAGGTGGCAGACGATAGAGTATAAAACGGGAGATAACTGCATGCTGCCGGTCATTCTTGACACAGGTCATAACTCTCATGGTGTGAGTGCCTATATAGAAGATTTGCGCAGAATAGACAATCTGCGGGTTGTGTTTGGCATGGTGAGTGACAAAGATGCAGATGTAGTGCTGAGGTTGCTGCCAAGGTCTGCCGTATATTATTTTACGCAGGCGCAGACACACCGTGCAATACCTGCCGGGACACTCTGCCGGATGGCCAGAGAGGCGGGTCTGCAGGGCAAAGAATACGGCAGTGTGAAAGAGGCGATAGAAGCGGCACTAAACGATGCTGCCGCAGACGACACATTGTTCATCGGCGGCAGCAACTACGTAGTGGGTGAGGCTCTTAGAGTATTTCAAAACTGATAATATCTTTCTTTGCATACGTCTGCAACCATTGCCACAAGTCTTTGGTGATACGTATCTTGTATTTCTTGGAGACCATAAGAATCTTGTTTCTGTGCAGCTCGTCGAATATCTGCATACTGAATGATGCCGTGCCGGCACTCTTTTCCAATATGCTGATAAGTTCTTCGTTGAAATCGGGAGTGATACTGTCAACACAGAGGTTGAGGCGGAGTTCCTTTATGTTTCTGTTCTGCATCTCTTTCAGTTCCTCCATACCTTTCACATTGAACTCGTATTCCGCCTGCTCATAAGGTAGCGGCTTGAAGTATTGTCTGCCTGCTCCACGTTGCTGGACCACGCCGGTGACAGCCACATACATGTTTTCTATCATGAGAGGTGCGATATTCTTATATGTCTCGCCGAAGACAACGAAGTTGTAACTGCCCGTGTAGTCTTCAACCGTGAATCTGCCATAAGCATTCTGGTTCTTGCTTATGAGTTTCTCCGCCTTGGTGATTATGCCTCCGATTTTGACCGGCCTGTTCTCAAACTTCTGAATCCAATCCTGCGGTGCAGATTTGTCTTCAGGTGTAATGAAAGAGGCTCTGTTATCGGGTTTGGCGAATTGGTCGAAGTAAGTCAGGTCGGTAGCTGAAATGTTGCAGAGATGGTTTACTTCGTAGTCGAACTCGTCAAGCGGGTGGGCGGAGAGGAAGATACCTATAAGCGATTTCTCGATATTGAGTTTCTCAATGGCAGAACGGCGCGGCACAATAGGCAGTTCGGGCTTCTTTATCTCTACCGAGAATTCCGAACCGAAAGAGCCGAAGAGGGAGTTCTGCTGCATGTCTTTCTCTTGCTGGTACTGGTTGCCGTATCTGATTAGTGTGTCAAGCACGTTTTCCCCTCTGCTGTTTACACCCATCAGTTGTTCGCGATATAGCCCGTCAAGACCGTCGAATACGCCTGCAAGAGCCATACTCTCGACTGCTTTCTTGTTGCAGGCATTGAGGTTGACACGCTCAACGAAGTCGTAGATGCTGCTATATTTGCCATTGGTGTCACGCTCTTGGATAATGGCCTCCACAGCACTCTCGCCTACACCTTTTATACCTCCGAGTCCGCAACGGATATGACCTGACGTATTCACCGTGAAGTTCAGTTCCGACTCGTTGATGTCAGGGCGCAACACGTTTATACCCAAGGCACGACATTCGTCCATGAGTTTGGTCACAGAGGTGATATCGTCTTTCGAGACGGTAAGGTTGGCTGCCATGAATTCAGCGGGGAAATGTGCTTTCAGGTAGGCGGTCTGGTAGGCTACCCATGCATAGCAGGCGGCATGCGACTTGTTGAAAGCATAACTTGCGAATGATTCCCAGTCTCCCCATATCTTCTCAAGCACCTTGGTGTCGTATCCGTTTTTCTTGCCTCCCTCAATGAACTTGGGTTTGAGGTCTGCCAGCATGGAGAATATCTTCTTACCCATAGCCTTTCTCAGCGAGTCAGCCTGACCCCGGGTGAACCCTGCCAATAGTTGCGAGAGAAGCATCACCTGCTCCTGATAGACGGTTATTCCGTAGGTGTCTTTGAGATACTTCTCCATGACAGGAATATCGTAGGTGATTGGCTCAAGACCGTGTTTGCGCTTGATAAAAGAGTCGATATATTCCATTGGCCCGGGCCGGTAGAGCGCATTCATGGCGATAAGGTCTTCTATCTTCGTGGGGCGCAGGTTCTTCATGTGTTTCTGCATGCCGGGAGACTCGAACTGGAATACGGCAATGGTTCTGCCCTCCTGAAAGAGTTTGTATGTTAGCGGGTCGTCGATAGGAATATTGTCGATGTCGGGTACAGCGTCTTCTCCCTTTGAGTGACGTATGTTGTTGAGTGCCTCTTTGATGATGGTGAGGGTGGTGAGTCCGAGAAAGTCCATCTTTATGAGTCCTACGTTTTCCACCACATGCCCGTCGTATTGTGTCACCATGATGTCTTCGCCGGTATTACGGTCTTTGATGGTGGCAAGGGGGGCGAACTTGGTCAGGTCGTCTGCACCGATAATAACTCCGCAGGCATGTATGCCCACTTGTCGGATGGTGTCTTCAAGTTCTTCTGCATAATGGAGCATTGACGATACATTGTCGTCATCGGAGTTGAGGAGTTTCTTAAGTTCGTCAACATACTTGTAGCAGTTGTGCAGATTGACTTTCGGTGTCTTGCCCCGTTCGTCTTTCAAATCGTCGGAGAACTTGTCGGGCACCAGTTTTTTTATCTCATTGACTTCGGCGAGCGGTACACGCTGCACACGGCCTACATCCGCTATTGCAGATTTTGCCGCCATAGTGCCGTAGGTGATGATGTGCGCTACGTGCGTCTTGCCGTATTTCTCGCTTACCCAGTTGAGGACACGGTCTCTTCCTGCATCATCGAAGTCAACATCTATATCAGGCAGAGAAATACGATCGGGATTGAGGAAACGCTCGAACAGAAGGTCGTATTTAAGCGGGTCAATGTCAGTTATTCTAAGGCAGTAGGCGACCACTGACCCTGCAGCCGAACCGCGCCCCGGACCTACACTTACGCCCAACTCTTCTCTTGCAGCGCGGATATAATCCATCACGATGAGGAAGTAGCCGGGGAAACCCATAGTTTTCATCACGTGCAACTCGAAGTTGATACGTTCTTTATGCTCGTCTGTCAGTTTGTCGCCAGGGTAGCGTTTGGCAGCACCTTCCCAAGTGAGTTTGCTCAGATAGTCCGCCTCCAACTTGATACGGTACAGTCTGTCGTAGCCTCCGAGTTTTTTTATCTTCTTCTCTGCTTCTTCCTGCGACATTACCACATTGCCTTTCTCGTCGCGAGTGAACTCGTTGAAGAGGTCTTCGTGTGTGAACCGTTGTTTGTACTCTTCCTCTGTTCCGAAGTCTTCGGGTATGGGGAATAAGGGCATTATCGGTGCCGAGTCAATATCGTAGAACTCCACTTTGTCCACTATCTCCTGAGTGTTTTCCAAAGCCTCGGGCAGGTCGCTGAAGATAGCGGCCATCTCTTCGGGTGTCTTGAGCCATTCCTGCTTGGTATAGTGCATGCGGTTTACATCGTCAATGAACTTGCCTGTACTCAAACAGATAAGGCGGTCGTGTGCCTCGGCATGCTCTTCTTTGACAAAGTGGGCATCGTTGGTGCAGATAATCTTGGTATCGGTCTTGCGTGCCAACTCTACTAACACGGGGTTGACAATCATCTGTTTCTGATAGACGTCGGTGTCAGCTCCCGGTTTGTCGGTCTGATGGCGCATGAGTTCAATGTAGTAGTCATCGCCGAAAACGGATTTGAACCATCTTATTGATTCTTCCGCTTCATCTGTTTTGCCTTGCAGAATGAGTTGGGGCAACTCTCCGCCCAAGCATGCTGACGAGCAGATGATACCCTCGTGGTATTGCTCAAGCAGTTCTTTGTCGATGCGGGGACGGTCGTAGAAACCTTCGATGTAGGCGAGTGATACTATGCGGCAGAGGTTGTAGTAGCCGGTCTTGTTCTTTGCGAGAAGGATGAGGTGCCAACCTGAACGGTCAACAATAATCTCGCGCCCCTCCCCTGTAATCTGCTTAAAGCCCTTCTCTTTCAAGTGCCTGCTGCGGCGGGCGCAATATGCCTCTACGCCTACAATAGGTTTGAAAGGTACATACTCGGAGGCTTTCTTCTCAAGTCTCGGCAAATCGGTCTCAAGGTCGGGTAACCCTTCGATAGCCTTTTTTGCATCTTTTATCCTTGTAAGCAGAGTCTGTTTCTCATGTTCGTCGGTCTCAGCGGTGAATTGCTCCTCCCATGCCGGCAGTTGCTCTGCCATCTGCTTTGCTTTGGCAATCTGTTCTTTGCAGTCTTTCACTTTGCCGGCAGGCTTGCTGTTGAGTTTCTTGCAGTAATCCAAGAACTCTTTTATACCATACATATTGCCGTGGTCAGTGAGAGCCACTGCGTTCATGCCGTTTTCTCTGCAATGGTCAACGATATCAGGCACTTTCGACATGCCGTCAAGAATGCTGTAGTGTGAGTGTACGTGTAGATGTGTGAAGTTCATAAAAATGTGGTTTAGGATGATTTATATGTGTTTATATTATATTCCATGGTTCTTTATTTTATCCCCAGTTTCTTGCGAATGTCTTTGGGGATGGCATCTTTGTGCACGAGCACATCATTGGTTTTATACTGCATGAAAGCGCGGCTGATATACCAAATACCTTTATAGTCGCTGCGTTGTGTGCCCCATGAGTTTTTCACCATATAGTACTCTTTGCCGTTCTGGTCTTTGGCAATGCCGAATATCTGCATACCGTGGTCGTCGGTGGTCTCCCAGTTGTCGAAGGCAGTCTGGCGCATCTCTTGAGTAATCTCCATCTCAGGCAGAGGTTTGCTTGTGAGTTCTTTGCGTTTGTCCGCCTGACTGAGTCCGAGCCACTTGGCAGCATCGGAGCCTGTGAGGTCGGCACCTTTGTCAGCATCCGGCATAACGCCTATACCTGTGCGGGTGAAACCTATCTCGCTTACATCTGCTCCCCATGCCAGAGTATAGCCTTTGTCGATAGCATTGTCAATGATTGCCATAAGGTCTTCCATCGGCACGTTGTACATCTGATCCATACGCCAGTTGTCGGGCACTTCGAGAGCGAACTGAGTGTAGAAAGGGTGATGGGTGTAGGAGGTGATACTTACATAGTCGTCAGGATTCAGTCCGAGCGACTCGGCATAACTCTTGGGCGTATATTTCTTGCCCTCATACTCGAACTCTTCGGGTATCTCGCCAAGATAGGTATCATACACAGCCTGCAGACCTTTTTTCCAGACGGGAGTCAGTTTCTTGAGGTTGCTTTTGGTGATGCCGTTCACGTAGCCTTTTGTTACGGCATCAAGTTCGTTATGGTTGGGCAGTGTGTCACCGTACATGATGCCCGGCATTACCTCCTGAGGCACAATGCCGTAGTTCTTCAGGCAGTAAATAACATCGTAAGCCGAGCCTCCGGCGGCAAACTGTGCTTCGCCGTACATACGAACTACGTATTCGGCGCGGTCTTGCATAGTGTGGTGAACCACGAACATCTCGCTCAGGTCTTTCTCGCCTTTGCCCGTGCGGAGCAGTTCCGACTCAAGGAAACCGATGGTTGAGAATGCCCAGCACGTACCCGAGCGGTTTTGGTCTTTGACACTCGTGATGGGGTTCTCTTTTACTGTGGTGAATACGAATCCCGAGTCCTTCTTCTCTTCTGGAATAGTGTCTGTTTGTGCTGCCACAGGAAGTATCATTCCTAACATTGCAGCCAAGATAATGGTCTTTTTCATACCTGATATATGTTGTTTTGTTATTGCTTTGTTTTGTGAAGCATCATGAATGCTTCTGCTCTTGAGCATTCCGATTCTCTGCCGCGGAATATCTCCATTGGCGAGTGCCACTCCAGTATATCTTCGGGGTTCTGACTTGCGTGTTTCATTAGTGCTTCATGTTTGGTTTCAACTATCGGGTCGATATTGACATATACCTCGGGTGTGAAGTTCTTCGACTGCATTCCGGTTTCTGCTTCATAATAAAACAAATCAAAAACTTTGCCACTCTGTCTCCATGCGTCGAACACAAGCACAGAGCATATTCTGTGGTCGCGGTGCGAATCGATAGGCCAATGGGTGAAGACTACGTCGGGTTTCTCTTTCTCAATCACCTGCAGCATCTCTCTGTAGCGGTCTGCATTGATTTCGGTAGCGCCGTCAATCTGCGTCATCAGCAAGGGTCTGACTCCCATAACCCTGCATGCTTCAGCCAGTTCTTTCCTGCGGATGGCAGCAGCCTCGTCGTGACTCTTGCCCGGAATACCTGCTTCGCCCGAGGTGAGATACACACTCACCACTTCGCAGCCGTGTTGCTGCATCAGAATCATTGTGCCTCCCGCACACGACTCGTTGTCATCGGGGTGGGCACCTATGAAAAGGGCTTTCTTGTAGCCAGCGTTAACAGGGTTAACCTGTGCAAACGCCATTCCGACCACAAGGAGGGTCGATACTGTCAGAGATAAAATGCGTTTCATGTCATAGGTGTTTTTATCAGTCGGGGAACTCCATGAGGTAGGCTTTGATGAATTCGTCCAAGTCGCCGTCCATCACTGCATTTACGTTTGAGGTCTGGTAGTTGGTGCGATGGTCTTTCACACGGCGGTCATCGAAGACGTATGAGCGAATCTGGCTACCCCATTCAATCTTCTTCTTGCCTGCCTCCACTTTGGCGGCAGCCTGACGGCGCTTCTCCAGTTCCAGTTCGTAGAGTTGCGAGCGCAGCAGACGGAGGGCATTCTCGCGGTTCTTAGGCTGGTCGCGGGTCTCGGTGTTTTCGATGACTATCTCGTCGTCTTCGCCTGTCAAGGGGTTTTTGAACTTATAGTGCAGACGTACTCCTGACTCCACTTTGTTCACGTTTTGTCCGCCTGCGCCGGATGAGCGGAAAGTATCCCAACTTATTCCAGCCGGATTCACATCCACTTCTATAGTGTCGTCGATAAGCGGTACTACGAATACCGAGGCGAAGGAGGTCATACGCTTGCCTTGTGCGTTGTAGGGTGAGACGCGCACGAGCCGGTGAACACCATTCTCTGACTTGAGGTAGCCGTATGCCATGTCGCCTTCCACATTGAAAGTGACGGTCTTGATACCTGCTTCTTCGCCCTCCTGCAAGTTCTGTATGGTGGTTTTGTAGCCGTGTTTCTCGCAATAACGGAGATACATACGCATGAGCATATCCGCCCAGTCTTGTGCTTCGGTGCCTCCGGCTCCTGCCACGATTTTGAGTACTGCCGGCATTTGGTCTTCGTCGTGAGAGAGCATGTTCTTCATCTCAAGTGTTTCCACTTCTCTGAGTGCATTAGCGTAGGCGGCATCCACTTCTTCTTCCGTGACGATTTCCTCCTTGAAGTAGTCTAAGGCGAGAATCAGTTCTTCTGCCGCCTTGTTGACTATTTCATAACCCTGAATCCAGTTTTTCAGGGTCTTCACCTTCTTCATTTGTAATTCGGCAGCCTTCTGGTCGTTCCAGAATTCGGGGTCTTGTGTGCGCAGTTCTTCCTCTTTGAGTTGCACCTGTTTCTCGTCGATATTGAGATAATGACGCAACTTGTCAGTGCGCTCTTGTATGTCTTTCAGTTGTTCTTGAGTTATCATATCGCTTTACATTTGTTTCTAAGCCAAGCCGCTTCGTCTTTGGTGAGCATAGGGCTTATCTCGTTATACACTCTTTCGTGATAGTTGTTGAGCCATGTTTTTTCTTGTTCAGTAAGCAGTGACATCTCGATGAGGCTTGTGTCATAGTAGCATAAGGTGAGGGTTTCCCAGCAGAGGAACTTGTCGCCGGTGGTACGCATTTCTGTCTGCTCCGCCTCTTTGACTGCCACAAGATTCTCTATTCTCACTCCCCATTCGCCTGTTCTGTATATGCCGGGTTCGTCGGAGCAGATGTTGCCCACTCGCAGAGGGGTGGGGTTGTTGTCGGTGCGTACGTTCTGCGGCCCCTCATGGCAACCGAGGAAATGTCCTACGCCGTGCCCGGTGCCATGCCCGAAAGTAATGCCTGCCTGCCACATATATTGTTTGGCGAGTGCGTCAAGCTGGTTACCACGTGTACCTTGCGGGAAATGAATGGAGGCGAGTGCTATATGACCTTTCAGTACGTAAGTAAAATCAAGTTTTGCCTGCGAGGGTATTTCTCCGCCGAGCCATACTGTACGGGTGATGTCGGTAGTGCCGTCAAGATACTGTCCTCCTGAGTCGAGCAGCAACATGCCTTCCGGATGTACAACGGCGCAGTCATCTTTGGTGGCTTCGTAGTGTACGATGGCTCCGTTGCCTTTATAGCCTGCTATAGTGCCGAAGCTCTCGGTTACGAAGTTCCTGCCCATAGCACGATATTCGTGCAGTTTCTCCATCAGGTCGTATTCTGTAGGAGTATTTCCGCCTTTGAAAGCCTCCTCCTCCAGCCAGCGGAAGAAACGTGTAAGAGCCACGGCATCCTGTCTCATTGCTATTCGTTCGCCTTCGAGTTCCACCTCGTTCTTTATGCTTTTGAGAACCATTACGGGCGATTGCACATCTATCTTTCTGCATTGCTCAGGCAGTGCCTCATACAATGCGCGGTTGAGGCGGTTGCCATCGAAGAGCACGGTTGCAGAGACAGGCAGGGCATTGAGAGCGGGGAAGATATCTTCGTATTCTTTTATCGTGATATTCTCTTTCCTGAGATACTCCGCAGCCTCGGCAGTTACCTTGGTTTTATCAACAAACAAGGTGCAATTATCCTGCTCGAGCAGCAGATAGCTGATTACCACAGGATTGAAATCCACATCCAGACCGCGGATATTCAGCAACCATGCTATCTCATCGAGGGCGGAGATAACCATGGTATCTGCTTTTTTCTTCTGTAACTCTTCTCTTACCCGAGTGAGTTTGCTTTGTGTAGTCTCGCCTGCGAACTCTGCTTTGTACTCATACAAAGGCACTTGCGGTATGGGCGGACGATTCTCTGTCCAAAGCATGCGGATAAAATCTATGCTCTTGAGCGATATGCCTGATTCAGATAATTGGTCAGCCAATGCTTTGTAACCGCTGACGGTGAACATTTCGGGGTTTACGCCAACTTTGTCTCCGCTCTGCAAGTTTGCTGTGAGCCACTCGGGAATGGTTGGGGTGTCGATGTCGCTTTCGCGCATAAGGCTGACACCTGTGCCAGCCAACTCTTTGTCTGCCTGCAGATAATAGCGTGAGTCAGTCCAAAGAAAGGCTTCGGTGAGGGTTGCGAGTACGGTTCCCGTTTCGCCCTTGAACCCGCTGAGCCACGTGATTTCTTTCCAATGGTCAGCCATGTACTCGCTTGCGTGCGGGTCGGTGCCGGGCACTATGTATGCACTCAGTCCGTGCTGCTGCATTAGTTTTCTTAGAGAATTGATTCTTTCTTGTATCATAGTAGTGCAATATTGACAATATTACTATTTGAGGTGTACCTAAAGAGTGGGCAAAGAGTGAGCAAACACTTGGCTTGGTCCGGCTTGAAAATTTGCCCGTCTTCGGACACGGAATATGGATGATATTATTATTTGACGGCTTTGAAGGACATGTCGAGACTCTTCACGGAGTGGGTGAGTGCTCCTACACTCACGAAGTCCACACCGCAGACAGCATAGTCGCGAATGGTCTGAATGGTTATTCCTCCGGAAGACTCTATCTCGATGTGACGACCATTCTGCTTCTCCCACAGGCGGATTATCTCCACAGCCTTGCGTGTGCGCTCGGGAGTGAAGTTGTCGAGCATGATACGGTCTGCGCCGTTGGTAGCCAAAGCCTCGCGTATCTCGTTCTCGTTGCGCACTTCTATTTCGATGCGCAAGTCTTTATTGTTCTGCTTGCAATAGTCTTGTGCGCGTGTAATGGCAGCTGTTATGCCTCCTGCAAAGTCCACATGGTTGTCTTTGAGCAGTATCATGTCGAAGAGTCCGATGCGGTGGTTGGTGCCTCCGCCTATTGCCACCGCCTCTTTCTCCAAGAGCCGCAGACCGGGTGTAGTCTTGCGGGTGTCGAGGACACGGCAGCCGGTGTCGGCAATGAGCGACTGATAGCGGTTGGCAGTGGTGGCTATGCCCGACATGCGCTGCATGATATTGAGCATGGTGCGCTCCACCTGAAGCAGGCTCAGCACTTTGCCATATACGCGGAATGCGATGTCGCCGGGCACTACGTGGGCACCGTCTTTGATGAACGACTCAATGCGCAGGTCGGGGTCGAAATAGTGAATCACATGTTCAGCCACTTCCACGCCTGCCAGTATGCCTTCTTCTTTGATAATGAGCTGCTGGCACCCCATGGCTGTTTCGGGTATGCAACTGAGCGAGGTGTGGTCGCCGTCACCTATGTCCTCTTTGAACCATTGTGCTATCAGCTTGTTCAGTTCTTCTGTTGAAATATATTTCATAATATCAAGTAATAATTGTGTTCCAAGTATGCATATTGTGTGCTTGTTGCGGCGCACACTTATACGGCTGCAAAGATAGCAAAATAAAAGCAAATATGCAAACGGTATTTATGTAAATTGCAAGTATACCGATGCCGCCATACATAGTTAATAATATGGGAATTTAGCGGGAATCGGCTCAAAAAAGTTAGAATTATTGCATTTTTCTGCTTAGATTGAGCCGATAATCAGAATATTTTTTGTAACTTTGCACCGATTTATTACAATGCACAATGGAAACAACTCATGAGATACTGCAATTTCTGCACTATCATCCCAACTCGTCCCGTGAAGAAATCAGAACCGGTATCAGTTTTAAGGAAAGCGATGCGACACTTAAACGGCTGATAGCAGCAGGAGTAGCTGATGGTGATATAGTGGTGGCGGGAAAGGCGCGTGCCACACGTTATTCTTTGTCTTACAATGCACGTTTGTTGAGGCCATTGGATTTGGATGCTTATTTTGCGCAAGAAACAGACGAAAGGCAGGTACAAACAAGTTTTAATTTTGATCTTATCACCGGGCAACTTGTGTCAGTTTCGCTGTTTACAGCCGAAGAAGCAGACCGCTTGAATAGACTGCAATCAGAATTCCGAGCACATCTGGAGGATATGAGTGAATATGAGTATCGCAAAGAAATGGAGCGTCTGGGGATAGACTTGAGTTGGAAATCCTCGCAGATTGAGGGTAATACCTATTCTCTTTTAGAAACCGAGCGACTGCTACGGGAGAGTAAGACGGCAGAAGGAAAAACCAAAGAGGAAGCCGTAATGCTACTAAACCATAAAGATGCATTACGTTTTGTATTGGACAATCCCGATTATTTGCAGACTCTGTCTATAAGTCATATTGAGGACATACACAGGTTACTAACAAAGGAACTATCAGTAGATAAAGGTCTTCGGCATCGGCGCGTAGGTATTACGGGTACGCAATACAGGCCGTTGGATAATGAGTTTCAGATTCGTGAGGCGGTAAATGACACATGCGAACTCATTAACAGCAGAAACAATATATTCGAGAAAGCGTTGTTAGCGTTATTGTTGCTAAGTTATATTCAACCGTTTATGGACGGAAACAAACGTACGGCGCGTATAACGAGCAACGCGTTGCTGATAGCAAACGGTTACTGCCCATTGTCGTTCAGAACAGTAGATTCGATAGATTACAAGAAAGCCATGCTTGTTTTCTATGAACAAAACAACCTGTATGCATTTAAGAAAATCTTCATTGAGCAATATGAATTTGCGGTAAGAGAATACTTCTAAACACACCACGGGCGACTCAATTTGAGCCGCCCGTGATTGTTTTTCAATTCATTAACGTTCTTTTGCTGTGCTGTCTCCTTTATTGCCTATAGAGACGATTGTTATACGCGCAATACTTTGCTGTCTCTATGATGCGGATGTGTGAGAGAGACGTGACAGTATCGCGTCTCTACGAGAATGTGAAAGGTTACTTGACCTCTGCGCCTTGGAGGGTGTAGCGTTTGTCGTCGGGCAGGAGGATGAATATATTGCCGTTGTCATAGACTTTGCGGGCATGGAGGAGAGACTTTGTCGTGTGCAACTATTATAAAAAGATTTGACATCCTCCAAGAAAGAAACCAGTAACGAATCTGCGCCGGTTTGTACTTTCGCATACCCCTAAACGCTGGCATGACCAATCTATCACTAATGGGAAGCAACTACCTATGGCTAAAGGAAGACATTGAGGAACAGAAGTGCATAAGTGGATCAATGTTGCAATTATACCTCCCGCCAGTAATCCCGTACATCTCCAACATAAAGGAAATACAAATGTACCGATATGAGGTGCACGTTCTGCTCTACGATTGCATAATGGAACACGTCCAAAATCTTGTTTAATGTTGCACAAATACATATTAATCACCAAAACAAAAACATATAATGATTAAAATAACAACCCACATAGGGATAACAACATAGCCTCCGCCATCGCAACTTGTCATCAAAATTGCGATGGCACTCATGATTGTCGGGATCTTTATATTATTCTTTTTCATCTTCTTATGCACTCGTTTGTATCGTGCGCAACTATTAATGGATTATTTTTTCTGTTCATTTATGAAACAAAGGTATTACAGCATGCAAAATGATACTAACTCCATATTTTTATAAATAAACAAATTATACTAAAATAGCAAACTATTTACATAATCAAAATTTAGTTTTGCAAAGTTACACCGAATCCTGTAAATGGAGAATATGTATGTGTGGCAGAATTTATCACACAAGTGAGACAAGATATATCACGGAGTGCTGAAGGAAGTTATTGCATAATGTGTGATATATCTGAGAAGAAGTCGTGTTGGAGGATGCAGGAGATGCGTAGCAGAAGGGCGGTGTCAATGGAAGCACGGTTGAAGATGTCATATACATTGCGGCGGTCACAGGGGATTTGGCGGGCAAACCATGTGACAGAGCGGCCTTGCCGGCGAAGCTCGGATTGAATAATATGACCAATGTGGATTTCTTCCATGGTAGATATAGATTCCTTTTTGTGGTAAATATTAAGACATAAAACAAGCGTGGCACTTTGATGCTTCCATTTGAGTTTTGAGGTTCTCGACTATCCTAAGTTATCAAATCTATTGCACAAAAGCCCACGCTAAAGGCGTGAGCGTCTATAGGCTTTTGCTTGATAACTTAGATGTAGTAATGAAACTGTCGAGATTTCAAAACTCAAGTGTAGGCTTATAACGCATGGTGTTATATGTATTGTAGTTATCTTGTTTTTTTCATAGGCAAATGAGAGAATACAGGTTTATAGTTGCTTTATAAATTCCTTAATGTTTATGATTTCAATCTTAGGCCACGTGATAAGTTTCAAAGCATTAAAATATTTATCATTGGTTAATATCTGTATTGACGCACAAACTTATATTACCATCTAAAACATCCTACCATATTTTATGATAAGGACTCTTGGAGGGTAGTGCCTGCAACAAACAATTGGTGTCAAGAACGATGTATCGCATAACGATAAGGAGTTCTCATTCGTTCTTTACCCCACTGCTCTATTGTCCGGTTATTAACAGTGCCATCATCCCACAAAGCATCTATCTGTCTTTGTGCTTTTGCAGCCAGATAGTGTGCAAGCATATTCCGAAACTCGGCATACTCGCTTTCGGTGTTGATATCCTTTATTATATTCAGGATATCCAATTGCGCCATTTGATTGAAACTCATAGTTGTAGATGTTTTCATTACTTCACGACTGCAAAGATACAAGAAATGTTTTGATTGTGCAAATATAGATTTGTTGCGTATTATACATTGGGATTTTCCGTATTGTGGACAGCAGGAGACGGGAGTTTCAATTAATAATGAAAAAGTAAAAAGTAAAAAAGCGTTGTACGATGTTTTTGAAAGTATACAATGATATACGTTTTTGAATAAGAGTATAAACCATTATTCAGTAGGTAAGACTTCCAAATTTCTCATTACTTTTATTTAGTGCTTTTTTCATTTTTACTTTTTACTTGAGACGTGACGGTGTCGTGTCTCTACGCTATGTTTCTACGAGAATATTGCTTAGACAAATAGTGCAGGGAGAAAGGTGAGGGTAAGACCTAATAGGAGTCCGGCAACAGTCTGTGCTCCTGTGTGTTGGTTGAGATAGATTCTGGCGTAAGATAATAGAAGTGCCAGAACAAGCAGGGTGGGAATCAGCCAAAGTGAATATATGCCTGTGTGATACTGCCACGATGCGACAGTTCCGATTAGTGCCCCCATAGCAGTCAGATGGGCGGATATCTTCCAGCGCAGATTGACAATGAGCATAAGTACTAATGCAACTACCGCTCCAATAACAGATATATTGATAAAGGCAGGGAATTGAAATATATGCGACATATATCCTCCCCATATCGCAACAGAAAGAATACTGTATATATATGGCGTTGTCCGCTCACTTCTGTCTTCCATATACAGATTCTTCACTTTCCCGTGCTTGATAAGCAAGAGATAGATAGAGAGAGGGATAAAGCAGGTGAGAAAGAACGTAATAGAGATTAGGGCAATACTAAGAGACGTTGGCAGAGAAGTACCCCGCATTGTATATGCGGCCATCAACATACTTATAGCGTATGTCGGTATTAGTAGCGGATGACACAGGATACTGAGTGTCCGGGCAGCATATTTGAGGAACTTACTCATCTTCTATAAGTGAAACGATTTGAGACTTGATGGTGGCGGGTCTCTACGCAACTTCTTGAATTTATGATAGACATTTAGTCAAATGTCTCTACAGGTGGTATATATTTCGAACTTCTCATTGAGACTTGACGGTGGCGGGTCTCTACGCAACTTCTTGAATTTATGAGAGACATTTAGTCAAATGTCTCTACAGGTGGCATATATTTCGAACTTCTCATTGAGACTTGACGGTGGCTGGTCTCTACGCAACTTCTCTAATTTATGAGAGACATTTAGTCAAATGTCTCTACAAGTGGTATATATTTCGAACTTCTCATTGAGACTTGACTGTGGCGGGTCTCTACGTATTTTACGCTTAAATGCTCTTTCTCAGTCTTGCGACAGGGATTCCGAGTTGTTTTCTGTATTTGGCTACGGTGCGCCTTGCGATAGGAAATCCGCGCTGAGTGAGTAGTGTTACCAACTCGTCGTCACCTGCAGGTGCAAGGGGGTCTTCGTTGTTTATAATCTCTAATAGAGCGTTCTTAATGGTTCTTGTTGCCACCTCCTCGCCTTCCGAGTTTGCCATACTCTCAGAGAAGAAGTATCTTAGAGGGAAGATGCCGTATGGTGTTTGTGCGTATTTGGAGTTGCTGACGCGCGAGATAGTGCTTACGTCGTATCCGGTGCGGTCGGCTACATCCTTAAGTATCATCGGTTTGAGCAGTGTCTCGTCGCCCTCGAGGAAATAGTCACGCTGAATGGCAACGATGCATCGCATGGTGCGCAGAAGTGTGGTATTACGTTGTTGTATGGCATCGATGAACCAACGTGCAGAGTCAATCCGATCTTTGATAAAGGCGATAGTGTCTTTCTCTTGTTTGGAGTGTGATTCTTGTGCCTGATATTGTTGGAGTATCTGACTGAATTCACGATTGACGCGTAGGTCGGGCACCATACCGTTGTTGAGACTGACGTTTATATTGCCTTCTTCAACATCGATGATGAAGTCAGGTACTACTGCGGTAACGTTATATATGTCTTGTGAATAAGTGTTGCCGGGTTTGGGATTCAGTTTCTGAATTTCTTTTATGGCGTCACGCAGTTCTTCCTCTGAGACATTGAAGCGCTCTATTATCTTCTGATAGTGGTGTGAGGTGAACTCTTTGTATTTCTTATCGAGTATGTTTTGTGCAAGAGTGATGGCAGGTGCAGGCTGTTTCCGCTGCAGTTGCAGAATGAGACTCTCACGCAGGTCGCGGGCTGCTACTCCTGCGGGTTCGAAGGTGGTTTGTATAAGTCGGATAATATCTTCCACCTCTTTATCGGAGATGTTGATATTAGCTTTGAAAGCGAGGTCGTCGGCAAGCTGCTCGGTTTCGCGCCGCAGGTATCCGTCTTGGTCGATGTTGCCAATGATATACTGCGCTACTTTCTGTTGCAACGGAGTGAGTGATAGTAATCCGAGTTGCGAGAGCAGTTGCTCTTGAAAACTCTCACCTACGGAAAACGGAATGTCTTCCTGTTTGTCGTCAGGGGAGACATTGTTTGTGCGTGTGCGGTAGTCGGGGACTTCCTCATAGTCGTCGTCGGAGATGTAGTCATTGAGGTCGAAGTCTTCATTCTGCAAAGCATCTTCTTCAGCCTGATCAATATCATCTTCTTCGGAAGTCTCTTTCTCCTCGGCACCAGCTTCAAGTGCAGGGTTCTCCTCTATCTCCCGTTCGATACGTTGCTCCAACTCGAGTGTGGGATATTCGAGAATGCGTATTTCCTGTATCTGCAGAGGGGTAAGAGTGGTTTTCTGCTTGAGGGTGGTTTCCTGTGTAAGTGAGTTTTTCTCCATTAAAGAGCAATAGTATTTATATATTGGTATGTTGAGCCGGTTACTCTATATTGGCAATGACGTTGTCGGTAATGTAGTTGATTTGCTCGTTGCTGAGGCAGGTGTGCATAGGTAGAGACAATACACAGTTGCTCAGGTAGTTGCTGACTGGGAAGTCAGTGTCTGAGTACCTTGCATCATGATATGCTTTTTGCCGGTGTAGCGGCACAGGGTAATACACCATAGCAGGTATTCCTGCCTCGCTGAGATGTTGCCGGAGCGCATCTCTGTCGGTATCAACCAGTTGGAGCGTGTATTGGTGGAATACATGAGTGGAGTAGGGTGCTCTTGCGGGAATGATGAGATGCTGATTGCCATTGAGGGCTTTGTCGTATTGCTCTGCAGCCTGTTGTCTGAGTTCAGTATATTCGTCAAGATGCCTGAGTTTGACATTAAGCACTGCAGCCTGAATGCTATCCAAGCGTGAGTTGACTCCCACTATGTCGTGGTGGTAGCGCACCGTCATACCGTGATTGGCAATAGCCTGCATACGATTGGCGAGCTCATCGTCGTCGGTGAAGATAGCACCACCGTCACCATAGCAACCGAGGTTCTTTGAAGGGAAGAAAGAGGTGCAACCGATGTGACCAATAGTGCCAGCTTTCTTGCGTGTGCCATCTGAGAATATATATTCTGCACCGATAGCCTGACAAGCGTCTTCTACAATATAAAGATTGTGTTCTTCGGCAATCTTAAGTAGGGGCTCCATATCTGCACACTGGCCGAAGAGATGAACAGGTACAATTGCTTTGGTCTTGTCAGTGATAGCACGTTTGACAGCCTCCACATTCATATTCATTGTGTCTTTGTCCACATCCACAACCACAGGCGTAAGACCGAGCAATGCCACCACCTCTGCTGTGGCGATAAAAGTGAAGTCGGGAGTGATGACCTCGTCGCCTTTTTTGAGTCCAAGAGCCATGAGGGCAATTTGCAGAGCATCGGTGCCGTTTCCGGTAGTAATGACATGCTTCACGGGTAGCCATGCAGCGAGAGCCCCGGAAAATTCCGTGACTTGCGGCCCCTTAACGAAAGTGGTGGTGTCAAGCACTTTTTGTATGGCCTCATCTATTTCGGGTTTTATCTGCTGATACTGGGTATGCAGGTCAACCATCTGTATCTTTGTCATTGCTTTTCAATTATATATTCCACTTCCTGCGGCATGACGCGTGCTTTGATAATATGTTCTGACTTGTATTTAAGTTCCACAGGCAGTGTGCGTTGCTGTTTGAGAGGATAATTGCAGTAGATAGTGATGTCGCTTTGGTTTACCTCGTTGAAATATTCAATGGGGATATGCACGGTTACTTCAGCTGTAGAGGGGAAGAGTTTAAGCCGCTCGCCTGCGGGGACTCCTTTGGTGGGGATATCCATTGTGAGTTTCTTCTCGGTGAACTGCCGCGACTGTGCTTTTACAGTGATTGTCTGAGTGGAAAGTCGGCACCCTTCTACAGGTATGAGTTGTGCTTCAATACTAAGGCTATCGCGTATGTCTTGTATATTGAGGGCCTCGGTTCTGACGGTTTTGATTGAATCAAGCTGCTGCTTCTTGCCGTAGATAGTGATTTTATCGGGGTATGCAGCGGGCGGTTGCGTGAAATAGTATTGTGCGGCGGTTTGAATGTTGCCTTCTATTACCACTTCCACCTGTTTGCTTGCCTGTGTATAGTAGTCTGCCGCAATGACATCAGGCCGGATATTCTGTATCTTGGCAGTGCCTTGCAGTTGGTCAGCTATTTTGCTTCTGAGTTGGTCGGCAGCAATATGCAGATGCCCCTCTTTGCCCGTAAGTTGTTGCGTCAGATCCATCTCTATCGGAGCGAAGTCGCTCTCGTGATATTTTTGCAGACGCTTGCCCTGGTCTCTTACAGTAAAACGGAATACTTCGGGCAGTGGCTCAGAGAATGCGATGTTATCAGAGATGCCGATATATTGTATATTAATGCTCATTGTGCGCTCTCTGACTGTATTCAATGCATGCCCATACCACAATATGGCGGCAAAGATAAGGAAAAGACAAAACGTGAAGAAACTTCTGTTCTTTGCAAACGCTTTTATCTTTATCCAACTGCGCAACAATATTGCTTTCAGCCTGTTCATCGTAACCGTATAGTACTCTCCGATTGATACCTCTTATTTCTTACCCTTGGGTTCGGTTTCCTTGGGGTCAGCTGCTTTGGGGTCTGTCTTCTTCGGTTCAGGTTCTGCGAGAGGTGTAACAGAGGATTTGTCCACTTTAATAGTTACATCTTTGGAAACGGTGATGATGAAGGCATTCTCCAGGATATCTTTTATTTCGCCATAAATACCGCCAGCGGTTATCACTTTGTCGCCTTTCTTGAGTGAATCGCGCTGCTTCTGCAATTCTTTCTGACGTTTGGTCTGGGGACGAATCATGAAGAGGTAGAAAACCAGAAAGATAAGAATCATCATTATCAAGAATGACCAACTTGAGCCTTGTGGCTTTGGGGCAGTGTCTGCTGCCTGTAGAAGAATGTAATTAAGCATAGTTTTTTGTTTTTATAGTTATCAGTATTTGTTGTTTATTATCAGTCTTTGAGAGTGAGACCTTTCAGCATATTGCCCTGTTTGGTTTGCTCTTTAATTATTTCGTCAAGCAGACCGTTGATAAACTGCGGACTGTTCTCAGTGGAGTATTCTCTTGCTATGTCAAGATACTCGTTGATGGTGATTTGCACGGCAATATCGGGGAAAGAGAATAGTTCCGCCAATGCAGTTTTCATGATAATCATATCCATGAATGCTATTCTGTCAGCGTCCCAGTTCTTCAGTTTTTGTCCGATGAGTTTTTCATATTCGTCGCTATGGTCTATTGTCTGGCGGAGAAGTTGTTTGGCAAAATCAAGTTCTTCTTCATGGTCAAACATCTCAAGAAGCTGCTGGTCGGCGCCATTGTCCTCTTTGAACCGTTTGATAGTCTTAACCACGTATGACATTACCACATTCATGTCGGATGTCCAACAACTGCCGTCAAGTACTACCTCCAACTCATCAAGAGCATTCTCAAGATTCGGATTATCAGGGAGAATGAAAGTGAATATTTTTCTCCACAATGTTTTGTCAGCATCATACGAGGATTCTTGCTGGTTCATATACTCTTTGTATATGTCGGAGTCAAATATTTGTTTGAGAATGAGATCGATGGAGTCAGGCACTGTATTCCATGAGAGTTTCTGCTCCTCGGTGTAATGCCTTAATTGGCGGTTTTCGAACACTTGCTCTGCAAACCTGTTGTTAACGAAACGCGGATTGGGGTTGTAATCAATATGCAGGGCCTGAGCCTTTTCTTTTCCCTCATCAATCTTCAGTTGTGCGGAAGCAGTCAGTTGGTTGATAAGTTCAAGGAGTAAGAAATAGAGATTGTAGGTGTCAGAAAACGAATGTAAGAGTTCTTTTTCTGCAGAGTGCTTGGTCTTTTCTGCATCCTGGAAATATGCGAAAAGAGTGAGAATGACTTTAGTACGGACAAGAGTGCGGTTAATCATATAGCATTTGCGCCACTGCGCATATTTAGTAATGAATTATGCTGCAAAAGTAATATAAATCCTTCAAATATGCAATATCAACAGAAAAAAAGGAATAGAGAAAAGTAAAATAAATTTGCGTATATCAAAATATTGCACTAATTTTGCGCTTGATAATGTTTCGAAACGAGGAAACATAACAACTTTTTATTATTCACATAAAACACGATGGAGATGGAAAATCGCAGAAATGAAGACAGACGTGAACCTGAGATTGTGTATTCACGTTCTGTAAAAGCAGGTAAGAGAATTTATTATCTTGATGTAAAGAAGGCTCGCAACGAGGACTTGTATCTTTGCATAACAGAGAGCAAGAAGAAGTCGGGAGAGGAAGAATATCCTACATTTGAGAAACATAAAGTATTTCTCTATAAAGAAGATTTCAAGCATTTCACCGAAGCATTGGGAGATGTAATAGGTTTTGTTGAACAGAAGTTCGGTACTATAGAAGACCGTCAGGAGTGGACTCCTGAAGCTTCAGCCGGCGAGCCTAAGGCAGAGGATGCCGAGAATGAAGAGAATGATGATGAGAGTTTGGATTCTACTGATGATGAGCCCAAACGTCATGGTCTGTTCTCTCGCTTTGTGAAGTAGAAACAGAGTGGTATGAATAACAGGAAAAACACGGAAATCTCCGTGTTTTTCCTGTTTTATAGTTGTTGCTATAGTTGGTCAGTGTGAGATAATGTCAACTATCGAGTCTGCAATCTCATGTTTGGAAGCGAGAGGTAAGGTATGTTTGCTTCCCAACTGCGAGAAGACAGTTACTTTGTTGGTGTCACAACCGAAGCCTGCGCCTTTGTCCTGAGTGGAGTTGAGAACAATAAAGTCAAGATTCTTCTTCTTCATCTTATTGACGGCATTTTCTTCCTCGTTGTTTGTTTCAAGAGCGAAGCCTACGAGCAATTGTCTTTCAGTCTTTATCTGCCCTAACTCGGCTGCGATATCGTGAGTCGGTTTAAGGGTGAGGGTTAAGTCTTCCGAGTGTCGTTTTATCTTCTGTTCTGAGATATAATCAGGTTTGAAGTCGGCAACAGCGGCACAAAGAATTGCTATGTCGGTTTCGGGGAATAGTTCGAGGCATGCCCGGCGCATATCTTCGGCAGAGGTTACATTGACAGTTTTGCCGATAAAATGTTCGTTGCTTGGTCCGCTGACGAGAGTAACATCTGCTCCACGTTTGAGACAGGCATAAGCGAGGGCATAACCCATCTTGCCTGAGGAGTAGTTAGATATGTATCTAACAGGGTCAATCTTCTCTTGAGTAGGTCCTGCGGTAATAAGTACACGCTTGCCGGAGAGAGTTTTCTCCTCAAGCAGGATGTCCGCAGCGAGGAGTATGTCTTCAGGTTCCTGCATACGCCCTTTGCCTGTTGTGCCACAAGCGAGGAACCCGCTGTCGCAGTCAAGCACAGTGACGTTGTGATAACCGGCGATAGTCTGCAGATTGCGTTGTACAGCAGGGTGTGCAAGCATCTTGTCGTTCATAGCGGGAGCCACCAACACTGGTTTTGTCATAGCGAGGAAAGTGGTGGTGAGGGCATCGTCAGCTATGCCTGCCGCCATCTTGCCGATTACGTTGGCAGTGCATGGTGCTATTATCATCAGGTCTGCCCAGTCGGGTAGGGAGATATGTTCTGTCTGATGATTATTGTGTGGGGCAAATACATCGGAATAGACCTGATTATTACTCAGAGTTTCGAGAGTAAGCGGGGTGACAAACTGCAGTGCATTCCGGGTAGTGCACACACACACTTCCGCTTCTTCTTTCTTTAGAAGACGAATAAGTTCGGGAATCTTGTATGCGGCAATACCGCCACTTATACCTACCAATATGTGTTTGCCCTTGAGCATTACTCCTCCAAGGCTTTATCTTTCGAGGTGTTACGGATGATGAGTTCGTCATTGATGAACTCTTCAGTAGCGAGCAATGTGGGTTTGGGCAGCAGTTCGTACTGGCGTGAGATTTCTATCTGCTCTTTGTTCTCGAAGACTTCATCGATATTCTCCTGAGGTACATTGAAATCCTGGAGACGTGCATCGAGTTCTTTCTTCAACTCTTGGGATATCTGGTTGGCTCTCTTGGAGATGATGGCAACTGTTTCGTACACGTTGCCTACTTTTTTGTCTAACTCATTCATGTCACGGGTGACAGTGTTGTGAGGTGCTTTACTGTTTTTGTAATCCATATATTTTAATCTTAATTGTTAGTCGTGTATGTTAGTGAATATCTTAATGAAGAAGATATTATTTGCTTATTTTGATGAGTTCGGTCTGAATTTTCTCCGCTGCCTTACGGTGTTTGGACTGGGGGAACTCAGTAAGGAAACTGTAACATTCGTCTTCAGTATCTTGTGCTCTTTCCTGTCGTCTTTCGCTTACACTCATAAGTACTTGCTGATACTTGGATTGCAGAATGAGCCAGCTGAATTCTTCCTGATAGATGTTTCCGGGATAGTTTCTCAGTGCATTACGTGAAACGATAACGCAGGATTCATAGTTGTTTCCGAGGTAAGAGCCGAGGTTATAGTATAATTTGGCAGAATAGAATTCTTTGAGTGCCAGTTTGTTGTTCATGGCTTCTATCTCTTCGTATGCTTGGGGAGCATATTCGCTCTCGGGGAACAGGTCAACGAAATCGGTCAAGTAGTTAATAGCATCTTTGGTCATAGTCTGGTCAAGTCTCGCATCGGGTGAGTCAAGAGCGTAGCAGTGCCCGACCATATACCGTGCTTCAATGATATATCTTCCTTTAGGATAGTTGCGTATGTATATCTGATAATACTCTGCGGCTGACGAGTAGTTTTTCTGTCCGACATAGCAACGTGCTAAATAATTGAGCACATCCTGGCTTCGTTCAGTGCCTCTGTAGTAAGTAGAAACATCGTCAAACAGAGTAACGGCTTTGGCGTATTTCTTCTGATTGAAGTAGTCAACAGCCTTTTCGTATTTGAGTTCAGGGTCGGCAGACTTAAGCAGTTTCTGGTATTCGCCGCAGGAGGCGGCAAGTACCATAATCATAGCTAATATAAAACCCTTTTTATTCATCTTACCAAAAAAGCCGACAAAGGTACAAACTTTTATCGGAATATGCAAATTTTATTCTCCTATCAATTGTTTCATGCCGTCAGACATAAATATGTTTGTGCTGTCGGCGTCGGCACAGATAAGATAGCATTCTGCATAGTTGAGTTTGTTTATCATATCGAGAGCACTGTCTTTTCCCAAGACCATGCATGCAGTAGCAAGAGCGTCGGCAGTCATGCAGTTGTCAGCAACGACAGTGGCGGAGAGGAGGGAGTGGTTAACGGGGAAGCCGGTTCTGGGGTCGATGGTATGTGAGCGCCGGATGCCGTTATCATAATAGAACTGTCTATAGTTGCCGGAGGTTGCCATAGCAAGGGATGTGGAAGAGATGATTTGCTGAATATCGTTTTGTTTACCGATAGGGTCGTCCTCGGGTTTGGTTATACCTACCCGCCATGGTTCACCACTGTCGTTCAGTCCTCGGAGAACTATCTCACCGCCTATATCAACCAGAAGGTCGTCGCAGCCTTGACTGAGGAGATATTCAGCCACGACATCGCATGCTTGTCCTTTAGCTATAGCACTTGCGTCGAGCATGATATGCGGGTCGGATTTCTTAAGTAGTTTGCCCTCGAGGCTTATGTGTTGCATGCCGACATATTGCAGGAGGCTGTCAATGAGGTTGCCGGTAATGTCTTCCTTATTGCTGAAGCCGAATCCCCAAGCGTTGACCAATGGTGCTACAGTTATGTCGAAAGCTCCATCAGACAACTGCCATATTTGCAGGGCATTGTTGTACATAAGCCTGAAATGCTCGTCGGTATCTTCGCTTTTGTTCTGATTGATACGGCTGATGGTTGACTTGGGGTTGAACGTGGAGAGACTATTGTCAAACTCTTTCAGGGTTTTCAGTATTCCTTTCTCAAGGTCTTTGCCGGAACTGTACCTAATATTATAGTAAGTGCCAAAGATATATCCCTGATTGCAGTAATAGCGTTGTTCTTCCTCTCTGTCAGGATATGCCCACAGGAAGAAAGCCGCTACTGCGGTAAAAAGTAAAGCAAACGATATTTTCATCCAACGTTTATCCACAATTGTAAATCAGGCGGTGTGTGTTATAAGATATCAATAGAACCAGATTCCGACACCGACAGCGAAGTGCAGACGACGGCTCTTCTCGTAATCCATACTATATGACTGTGAGAGCTTGGGCCACACGTTGTCTTTATTTATACCTGCGGTATTAACCATTCCCTGAGCATACACGTCGATAGCGAAATGGTCGGTAAATTCGTGCTCCCAGTTGAGCTTAAGTGATACATTGTTTACGGAGAAGTTCTCTTCGTAGTAGTTATACATACCTTTCCACGGAGTCATACCTACGGTAGGGGTAATAGAGAATCCTAATGGTAATCCGAACTGGTAGGATACGTCGAAATAGGAAGAGTAAGCGCGTTTGATACCGGTGAGGTTGTCGTCATCGTCGTATATTTCGATGTAGTCGTCTCCGAGGATGAAGGTGTACCATCCGATATGGAGGGGCAGTTCTTCCACTATTTCATCGAGGTTGAACTCGGCAAAGACTTCTGTCTGGTGTCCTCCGTAGTTGCCGTTGTTGTAGTCTTCGAGTGAGGGCACTTTTCTGACATCAAGGAATTTGGACCCGTCGAAATAGTACATGTGTGTGAGTCCTACTTTGAAGCCGAAGATACGGTAGGAGAGTGTCAGATCGAGTTCGGGGACAAAGGCGCTTTCGTAATCCGGAAGCGGTTTGAAAGTCCAGTCAGCTGGACTGAGGTTTGCCCAAGTTTCAAGTTGTAGTCCACCATAGCCAACCATGAGGTCGGGTTGTAAAGCAAGTCCGCCGAAGTTCAGACCACGCCAGAGGTAAGAAGATGTGACATCTGCTCCCACATTCCATTCGAATCCGGGGAATTCCCAAGCGAAGGAGGGTAATGCGAGTGTGATAGCGGTAAAAACAACGAGGATACGTTTTTTCATTTCTTCAGGGTTTTAAAATGTTACAGACTAATATTTATGATAATGCAAAGAAAGCCGTTCTAATACCCATTAGAGCGTCTTCTTTGCTAATGTTGCAGAGTTGTAGTATTGGCATTTCAGCGGTTTTCCCACGCAATGCGCAATGCGACTTCAAGGATTCGCGTGTCATCAAGTGTGACGAGTCCTCCGTCAGGTCCGGGTTCGATATGGATGCCGGTACCATCTTCGGCTTTTCCTCCGAAATATGTTCTTACTTCATCGGCAGTGATGCCCAATTCTTCAGCGATAGCGTTCATGCTACCGCTTGGGAGGCTGTCTTTGACAGCGCGTAACTTATTGAATGTGGTTATCATAGATAATAATTGTTTGTTAAAATTTATATTATAGGGAGACCCTAATTTTTCGGCTACGAAATTACAACAAAAAAATCAATCTTGCAAATATTCTTTTATCAAAATGTTATTTACTTCGGTATCGACCCATTTGTCAATGCTTTCACCTGCCATAAGTTTCTGTCGGATCATGGTTGAAGAGACGTCAAACTCGGGTGCATGTTCGAGTATGGTTATTTGGGGATAGAGTGTCTTCAGTGCTGCTATATTGTCGCCCTTACGGGGATATACTATTACGGGGTAGTGCAGGAGAATATAGTTATAGTCTTTCCATTGGTTGAAGATAGTCAGGTTGTCTGACCCGATAATGAGGGAGAAGGTGTGGCAGGGGTAAGCGGACGTGAGTTGCTTGAGAGTATCTACGGTATAAGACGGTCTCGGGAGGTGAAACTCGAAGTCGGAAGGTATGATACGGGGCAAGTCTCTTGTTGCGACTCTTGCCAACCTGAGCCTGAGGTTTTCGTCCCACAACGCGGACTTGTCTTTAAGCGGGTTGTTAGGCGAGACCATGAGCCACACTTCGTCAAGGTTGCAGTGTGTGCAGATATACTGTGCCAGACTTGTATGACCAAGGTGGATGGGGTTGAAGGAGCCGGAAAAGATGCCGATATTCATCAGATGAGGTGGTATTGTTTGAGTAGTTCGTCGAGTTGTGCGAGAGCGGTGTTCAGGTCATCATTGACGATGATGTGGTCGAAGAAGGGTGCATCCTGCAGTTCGACAGAGGCTTTGGCAAGCCGTTGCCGAATCATATCTTCGGAGTCGGTGCCTCTACCTTCGAGCCGATGCCTAAGTTCCTCGATAGAAGGGGGTTGTATGAACACGGACAAGGCATTGCCGCCAAATATCTTTTTGAGATTGAGTCCTCCTTTGACATCAACGTCAAAGACGACATGGTGTCCGTTTTGCTGTATTCTGTCGATTTCACTCCGGAGGGTACCATAGAAGTAGTCTTTATAGACTTCCTGATACTCGATGAGTTTATCGTCGGCAATGAGTTGCCGGAATTCTGCTGCGGAGAGGAAATAGTATTCCACTCCATGTTGCTCGGTTCCACGTGGGGGGCGTGAGGTGGCAGAGACGGACAACTCGAAGTTGTTGTAGCAAGTGAGGAGATGCTTTACAAAGGTGCTCTTTCCAGAGCCTGAGGGGGCACAAAAGATAAGTATCATAACGGTTATTTTATCTGTTATTCGAGATGGGTGTATATAGAAAAAGCGACTTTTTGTTAAATTTAGAGATGGCTAACACTCGGCTTAGAGATAGCATGACGACGGCTTGGCGGTATGTGTGAAAAAACGACTTTTTGTTAAATTTTCAAGGCAGGGGAATTTCACGGGTAAACGGGTGGGGGTGCGGGTATATGTTTCGGGTATGAGGGTATTATGTGGGAGAGGTGTTACGGGGAAACGGGTATATTTTGGGTGAGGTGTTACGGGTAAAAGGGTGCGGGGACGGGTAGAATGTTTCGGGTAAAAAGTGGGGGTTAGAGGACGTTGAGGATTTGTTCTTTGATTTGTTCGAGGATGTCTTTCATTTTGACGACGATAATCTGCATTTCGGAGTTGTTGGATTTGCTGCCGAGGGTGTTGATTTCTCTGCCCATTTCCTGTGCGACGAAGCCGAGTTTTTTGCCTACTCCTGTTTCTTCCTGCATTGTCTGGAAGAAATAGCGGATATGGTTGGCGAGTCTGACTTTTTCTTCTGTTATGTCGAGTTTCTCGAGGTAGTAAATCATTTCCTGTTCGAGGCGGTTGCGGTCGGTGGCTTGCTGAGTCTCTTGTGAGAGGAGGCGCAGGTTGTCTTCCAGCCGAGTCCGGATTTTACTGATACGCTCTTTCTCAAGCGGCTCTACCTGCGAGAGCAGCTCGGATATGTCGTTAAGTTTCTCGGTGAACATGTTTTGCAGCGCCTGCCCTTCCTGCCTGCGGAAGTTGTTGAACTGACTGATGGCGTTTTGCAGGGCGTCTTTGAGCGTGAGCCAGTCGTTGTCAGACAGTTGGCTATTCTCGTTGGGTCTGGTGACATCAGGTATTCTCATTGCGATAGCGAGAATGTCGGAGTCGAGCTGGTGTTGTGTGGCGAAATCCTGCAGTTGTTTGACATAGGCATCGAGGAGGGGAACATTGATATATGCGGCGGTTGTATCAGTGTCGTTGTTGTCGGGCATGATGGAGCAATCGACTTTCCCGCGCTCGAGTTGTTGGGTGAGGATGGTTCTTATATCAAGTTCTTTCTCCCTAAACAGCGGAGCGAGGCGGAGGTTAATATCCATCTGTTTGGAGTTGAGCGAGCGTATTTCGACTATGTATTTCTTGTTTTGGATTTGGCATTCGGCTTTTCCGTAGCCGGTCATTGACATTAACATATATGTTATGATTTAATATTGTTTTACTTGCCGATACAGAAGTGTTGGAAGATGTTGTTGAGGACATCCTGCGAGCTTATCTCCCCTGTTATCTCGCCGAGCGAGTTGAGGCAGTCGTGTAGGTCGATTGCGAGCAATTCGCCGGAGAGGTCTTGGCTGAGTCCATCCTGCACCCGTCTGATGGCAGACTGCGCATTGACAAGTGCCTGATAGTGTCTTGCATTGGAGATGAGGATATAGTTGCTGTCGGAGTGAGGTGCGAGAGAGATGAGCGCTTCTTTGAGAGGCTGTATATCGCCATTCTTGGCGGAGATATAGATAGTGTGCGAGTCGCAAGGTGCAGGCGGCAGTAGGAGCAGGTCAGCCTTGTTGCAGATTCTGATTATGTGTTTGTCTGTGGTATCTATTTCGGCGAGGATGTCGTCGTTGCCGGTTTGGGTGGCATCGGTGACATAGAGTATGATGTCGGCTTTGCTTGCAGCCTGCTTGGAGCGTTCAATGCCAATACTTTCGATACGGTTGTCGGTATGCCTGATACCGGCAGTGTCGATAAGGCGGAAGAGAGTGCCGTTGATGGTGAGGGTCTCTTCGATAGTGTCTCTGGTGGTGCCATGAACATCGCTAACGATAGCCCTGTCTTCTCCAAGCAGGGCATTGAGGAGTGTGGACTTGCCGGCGTTGGTTGGTCCGACGATAGCGACGGATATGCCGTTTTTGAGGGCATTGCCCACTTTGAAGGAGCCGACAAGGCGGCTGATGTGGTTGTCGATATCCTGAGCGAGGAGGCTCAGTTCGCTTCTGTCAGCGAACTCAAGTTCTTCGTGGTCGGCGAAGTCGAGTTCAAGTTCCAGCAGCGAGGTGAGGTTCAGCAGTTTGTCCCGCAGTAGTTTGAGTTGCTCGGAAATGCCGCCTTTGATATGATTGAAGGCGATGTTGTGAGCAGCCTTGCTTTGTGCGGCGATAAGGTCAGCCACAGCCTCAGCCTGAGTAAGGTCGAGTTTGCCGTTGAGAAAAGCGCGTTGTGTGAACTCTCCGGGTTGTGCTATTTGGCAGCCAGCCTCAACGAGCAGGTTAAGGAGTTGCTGCTGTATGTACAGGGAGCCGTGGCAACTTATCTCGACCACATCTTCTCCAGTGAAAGAGCGGGGTGCGCGAAAGACACTAACGATGACTTCGTCGAGGTCAGCAATAGTGCCGTAGTGAAGGGAGTAACCTTTGGCATCGGAGAGAGTGTGTGTGCCTCGGAAGAGTCTGTCAACAATAGTCAGAGCATCTTTGCCTGATACTCTGATTACGGCTATGCCTCCGATGCCGGCGGGAGTTGATATTGCGCAGATAGTTGACATTGGCGTTGTTGTATCGGGTTGTTGGAGAGTATTACGGTTGTCAGATTGTTTTTTCGAGTTGAAGCATAGCCCAGTTGTCTTTGCTTGCAAGGGTTACTTTCTTGAGATTGAGTTTGTCCGCTTTGGCAAGCAGGACGGGTACGTCATCTTCGTAGAACCCGCTCATAATGAGTGTTCCACCGGTGTTGAGTGCATCACAGTAGCGGGTCATGTCCATGAGCAGGATATTGCGGTTGATATTGGCAAGGATGATGTCGAAGTGTCTGCCGCATAAGGTCTTGCTGTCTCCGAGAATGATGTCGATGTCGCTGATACCGTTGAGTTGGCAGTTTTCGGCAGCGTTTTCGGTGCACCAGTTGTCAATATCGACAGCGGTGACGGGTGTTGCTCCGAGTTTTCTTGCCAAGATAGCCAATACTGCGGTGCCGCAGCCCATGTCGAGCAGGCTCTTGTTGCGGAGGTCTAACTGAAACAGTCGGTTGAGAATGAGTGAGGTGGTTTGATGTGTGCCTGTGCCGAATGCCATCTTGGGGTTGATAATCACCTCATATTCAAAAGAGTGTCCGATATGATGGAAGGGTGCACGAATAAGGCACCTGTTGCCTATCTGAATAGGTTGGAACGAGTTTTTCTCCCATTCTTCATTCCAGTCCTTGTCCTCGCACAGAGTTGTCTGAAGGTGCGTTACCCCGTCGAAGGGGAAGGAGTTGAGGAGGTCTTGAAGTTTGTCGGGGCTGAAGATGCCGGTTTGAATATATGCGGACAGATTGCCATTCTCATCCTCTGAGAAACTCTCGAAGCCGATGTCAGCGAGTTGCTGTGTCAGGATGTCCTGCACAAAATTGAATTCTGATTTAATATTGAATAGAACCTGAGAGTATTGCATGGCAGTGTGGTGTTATTTTATATTGCGCCTGTTGAGCTCGGCCTGATATTCTTTGGCATATCGGGCATGTTCGGCATAAGTGGAGGAGAAATGGTGAGTGCCATTGAAATCGGCAGAGGCACACATAAAGAGGTAGTCGCTGGGTGTGTAGTTGAGTACGGCATCCATTGTAGAGGCTCGGGGAATACGTATAGGTCCGGGCGGGAGCCCTGCGTTCTTATAGGTGTTGTATGGCGAGTCTATCTCAAGGTGCCTGTTGAGAATACGCCTGAGAGAGAAATCCTGCCATGCGAATTTTATTGTAGGGC
The DNA here is from genome assembly GCA_905235505.1 of Paludibacteraceae bacterium. Classification (GTDB taxonomy): domain Bacteria; phylum Bacteroidota; class Bacteroidia; order Bacteroidales; family Paludibacteraceae; genus Colicola. The sequence continues at coordinate 8,174 of CAJOMJ010000024.1, read as the reverse complement.
ATGCCTGTAGTGGCATACCTTTGTTAAGGCGATTGAGATACAGACCTGCTATGATGGGATATTCGAAATCTTTGTTGGTCTCCTCTTCCGCAATGCTTGCGATGGTGGCGACGCCATCTCGGGTAAGACCTATCTTCTTGGCTTTTCTGTCTCTCTCGTCTGTCCAGAAATGCTTGTATTCTTTCTCCATTCTTTGGAACAAAGCGTCGGGAGATATGGTCCAATAGAGTTGGTAAGTGTCAGGGATAAAGAGACATACTGCTGTTTCGCGCTTTAAGCCGAACTGAGACATGTACTCATTGCTTTCGAGCCTCTGTGCGACTTCGGCAGAGTCCATCAACAGCTGTTCCGAGAGACGTTTGGCGAGTTGGCTGCGGGTGCGGATACGATTGAAAGTGACTTCGACAGGAGTCTGTTCCCCGCCGCGCAGCCGTCTTATGAGTGCGACATCGCCTTCTTTCTGATTGAGCATATAGCACCCTACTTTCGGGGCGGTGAACTTCATGAGGCGGCAGTGGAAGCGCAGATTCCATGGCGAAGCGATATCATGCGTCTGTGCAATAACATCAATTACGCTATCCAACGAGGCATCAGGATATACATATAACAAATGCGTATCTCCGTCGTTTGCAGTGATATTGCATACAAACATCCGGTAATACTGCTCTATGCCGACAGCTACTGCAGCAAGGCACAGAACAGAAAAAACGATTAGAAATATCTTCTTCATAACAGACTGCAAAGGTAATACTTTTTTCCGGAATTTCATAGAGACAGCGAAATTTTCGCAAGTGAATATGCAGTGTGGCGTTTATATAGGGGGAATGTTCGGGCTGTTGCACGTGTTTTTTTAGCGAAATATGCAATTATTTTCAGTTCTCTCTTGCACAATCAAAATAAAAGTACTACTTTTGCAGCCGCTTTTGTAAGAAAGCAGTTTGGCAACACGCCTGACAGGAAGGATGGGTGAGTGGCTGAAACCACCAGTTTGCTAAACTGACGTACTCGTAAGGGTACCGGGGGTTCGAATCCCCCTCCTTCCGCAATGCCGATGAACACTGAGTTCAGCGGCATTGCTGTTAGAAAGGAGTCTGTATTCAATGTCGCCTCCTGGTAGAATCAGGTATTACTTCTTATTATTGTCAGGATGCAGGCGTTGCATTGTTTGTAGTATAAGGTTGCGGGGTGATTATACAAAGGCATAGTCAGGGATTCTGCAGGAAACTTCTGTAATATCTCCTTACTGTGTTTCTGCTCACTTTCAGTTTTTTACTTATCTGACGAAGGCTAATACCTTTCTCCATCATCCGCCGGATAGATTCTTCCTTCTTGTTCAGCTTGTATGCTGATTTGTCAGTTTTTCTGCCTCTGGGCCGGCCCAACGGTTTACCTTCGGACTTCTTGCGCTCCAACGCTTCTCTTGTGCGCTGACTGATGAGGTTACGCTCTATCTCCGCTGATAGGCCGAATGCAAATGCCAGCACTTTGCTCTGTATGTCATCTCCCAACCGGTAATTGTCTTTGATGGTCCACACTCTGCATTCTTTGCCCATGCAGATGTTAAGAATCTCCATAATCATAAAAAGACTTCTGCCGAGGCGTGACAGCTCGGAGCATATAATTATGTCATCTTTCTGCACTATTTTCAGCAGATTGCCAAGTTGTCGCTTGTCGTAGTCTTTGGTGCCGGAGATAGTCTCTTCTATCCAGCCTTCTTTTTCGCAGAACTTCATTATCTCGTACCGCTGGTTCTCAACAGTCTGCTTGTCGGAACTTACGCGGATATAACCGTAAATCATGGTGCAGTATAGTTTTTTTACAAAGTTACTGTATTTTCCTTGCGCACTCTATATAAAAGTAGTAATTTTGCAAACAATTTGCGATTATGGCAACCAAGCATGGCAATGGCAGACGACTGCCCTGTATGCTGCATAAACGGTGTTGCCTGACAGTGAACAGGTTTTCTCAGAACAATTATCAGAATGATGCGAAGAATAGACCTTAGTGTAAAGAAGCGCCGCAAGACGAGCACAACCCGCGTAGGCAATACTTTTATAGGTTCGGAATATCCGATACGGATACAGAGTATGGCAAATACCGACACCAACGATGTGGCGGCATCGGTAGAGCAGGCGAAGAGAATAGTCGCTGCGGGGGGCGAACTTGTGCGTTTTACTACACAAGGGACAAGAGAGGTGGAGAGTCTGGGTCAGACGGCAGAGATGCTGCACAGAGAGGGTATTACAATACCTCTCGTGGCTGATATTCACTTCAATGCCAATGTAGCGGATGAGGCGGCGAAGACGGTGGAGAAGGTGAGAATCAACCCCGGCAACTACGTTGACCCTGCAAGGAAGTTCATTCATCTGGAATATACGGACGAGGAATACGAGGCAGAACTGAAGCGGTTGAGAGAAAGGTTCATACGACTGCTTGACATCTGCAAAGAGCACCATACGGCACTCAGAATAGGAGTGAACCACGGGTCGTTGTCGGACAGAATAATGTCGAGATACGGCGATACGCCTGCCGGTATGGTGGAGAGTTGTATGGAGTTTCTGCGGGTATGCAAAGAGGAGAACTTCAACGATGTGGTGATTTCAATCAAGGCATCTACGACGAAGATAATGGTGGAGACGGTTCGCATGCTGGTAGGGCAGATGGAAAAAGAGAACATGTGTTTTCCCTTGCATTTAGGTGTGACAGAGGCAGGCGAGGGTGAAGACGGCAGAATAAAGTCGGCATTGGGTATAGGTGCACTGCTTGCAGACGGAATAGGCGATACTGTCAGAGTGTCTCTCTCGGAGTCGCCCGAGTCGGAAATACCGGTTGCGAAAGAGATAGTAAGGCGGTTTGAGAATGGTAATGCAAAGGTATCACTGTATCAACTTGACGACGGCTCTCTGCTGTACAAGTCGGAGGAAGATTGCAGTTGGGAGACTTTCTGCATTCATGCGTCAGCCGACTTGGGCAAACCGCTGTTTGATACGGGGGCAAAACAACTGAGGATAGAGAACCCCCATTTTGGGGAGGACAGGCTTCAAACCCTTGCAAAAGACATACTTCAGGCGGCAGGAGTGATAAGGTACAAGACCGAATATGTGTCGTGCCCGTCGTGCGGCAGAACATTGTTTGACATAGAAAAGACCATTGCCGAGGTAAAGGCTGCGACATCGAGACTCAAAGGTTTGAAGATAGCAGTCATGGGTTGCATTGTGAACGGTCCGGGTGAGATGGCAGATGCAGACTACGGATACGTAGGTGCGGGAAGAGGGCGTGTCAGTCTGTACAAGGGCAAAGAATGTGTGGTGAAGAATATACCTCAGGAGGAGGCAGTAGAGCGATTGGTAGAACTGATAAAAGAGAACTCGGATTGGAAAGAGCAAGAATAAATTGCATAATTGGAGAATATTCCGTAACTTTGCAAGCTGAAACGAGAATACAACAATAAAACAATATACATATATGCAAAAAAGTCCACTTCAGATTGCACGCGGCAACTACCAACCTAAGTTGCCGGTGGCACTCAAAGGTAATGTAAAGGTACAGGAAGGCGCTGCTACACAGTCGGTTGCCGACCAAGAAGAAATCAAGGCTTTATTCCCCAATACATACGGGTTGCCGGTACTCGAATTGGTAAAAGGCAAGGAGGCGTCCTATCCTGCAATCAATGTAGGTGTGATACTCTCCGGTGGTCAGGCACCCGGCGGTCACAACGTGATATGCGGTTTGTTCGACGGTCTGAAACGCCTGAACAAAGACAGCAAACTCTATGGTTTCTTAGGTGGTCCGAGCGGACTGATAGAGCACCAATATACAGAACTGACCGCCGATATCATTGACGAGTATCGCAACACAGGCGGCTTTGATATCATCGGCTCAGGCCGTACGAAACTCGAAGAGACATGGCAGTTCGACAAAGGTATTGAGATATGCAAGGAACTTGATATCAAGGCTATTGTCATAATAGGCGGTGACGACTCCAACACCAATGCGTGTGTGCTTGCCGAGTACTATCTGCAGAAGCAGTGCGGCATACAGGTGATAGGCTGCCCGAAGACTATCGACGGCGACCTGAAGAACTCGATGATAGAGACCAGCTTCGGTTTCGACACAGCCTGCAAGGTGTATAGCGAACTTATAGGTAACATACAGCGCGATGCCAATTCTGCAAAGAAATACTGGCACTTCATCCGTCTCATGGGCCGCTCGGCAAGCCATATAGCACTTGAGTGCGCCCTGCAGAGCCAGCCTAACATCTGCCTTATCTCGGAGGAGGTGGAGAAGAAGAACATGACTCTGAACGAGATAGTGGACGGCATTGTGAATGTGATAGTAGAGCGCTCGGAAGCAGGCCTCAACTTCGGAACGGTACTGATTCCGGAGGGACTCATTGAGTTTATTCCTGCAATGAAACGTCTGATTCGCGAACTGAATGACCTGCTTGCCAATAATGAGGAGTTCCTGGCTATGGGTACGGACGACGAGAAACGCCAGTATGTGAAAGGTATGCTTTCTCCCGAGAGTCGCGAACTCTACCGCTCGCTGCCGAAGGGTATTGCACGTCAGCTCACTATGGACCGCGACCCTCACGGAAATGTGCAGGTTAGCCAGATAGAGACAGAGAAACTGCTGATTGAGATGGTAGCCAAGAAACTGGCAATGCTCAAAGGCGAGGGCAAGTACAAAGGCAAGTTCGCAGCGTTGAACCACTTCTTCGGTTACGAGGGCCGTTGCGCCACTCCGAGCAACTTCGATGCCGACTATTGCTACGCTCTCGGAATAACAGCCACCTATCTTATAGCAGCAGGCAAGACCGGCTATATGGCACTTGTGCGTAACCTCACTGCTCCTGCCGCAGAATGGATAGCAGGCGGTGTGCCTATCACCATGATGATGAACATGGAGAAGCGTAACGGCAAGATGAAACCCGTGATACAGAAAGCACTGGTTGAGCTGGATGGCGAGCCGTTCAAGTATTTCGCTGCCCACAGAGAGAGCTGGGCAAAGACCAACCAGTATATCTACCCGGGTCCTATTCAGTATTATGGCCCTTCGGAGGTATGCGACCTGCCTACCCACACATTGCTGCTTGAGAAAGGCGTAATCAAATAACGCGGGGCAGTGATTGAATAAAGAAGAGTTGAGGGCTTGGGTTCTCAACTCTTTTATTATGGCATTATTGCCACAAAAGTGTACATTAGTTCATATTCTTTATAAGGAACCGGTATGTATGTAATCTTTGGCACGGTTGTTGAAAAATGACAGGAGTAACACATGACAATATGAAGAGAATAACTATAATATCTGCAATCTTGTTTGGCAGTATTGCCTGTTTTGCCCAATACGACCAGAAGGCTATGTATAATTGTTACTTAGGTCAGAACAAGCAACTCTGGAAACAATATGTAACGACAGCCGACTGGCAAAATATGGAGGATGAGGAGCGTCAGCGGTTGCTTAATTACGAATATGGCTACATCGCATACGCCATCTCTGCCAAGGAGAAGAACGTGAAGCAACTGCTGGATAACTTCAACAACCACATAGCAGACATGGAAGGCAAGATGGCTGAGTCCACCCGTCTGACATATCTCTCTGCCGCCGCCTCGTATAGTATCTCATTAAGTAAGATCAAGGCTCTCAGCAATGGCCCGAAGGTGTTCTCCTACTCGCAGAAGGCTGTCCAGGCGGACCCTTATGACCCATACGCCCTTACCTTGCGTGGCAGCCTGTATTTCTATTGCCCGTCCGCCTTCGGAGGGGACAAACACCTTGCCTTGGATTATCTGCAGAAGGCTGAGAAGCAGTTCCGGCAGACAGGCGACACTATTGACAACTGGAACTACCGCTCTGTGCAGATGGTGATTGCCCAATGCTATGAGAAGACAGGAGAAAAGCAGAAGGCGATAGACAAATGCCGCACCATTCTCAAGGAAGAACCCGAGTTTGCCTATATACGCGACTGTTATCTGCCTGAACTCCTCGGGCAAAAGCGACATGACGGTACCAACCCTCAGAATATGGGTGCAAGTCTGGTCAATAGTATAGTTGAATAAGGCACAGGATTAACCCGATTATATATATAAATAGTCGTTCCTTAAATACTCACAACTTGTAACATTGGTTGTTGCAGGTAATATATAAATGTCATCCCTAAAATAGGCACAAAGTAACTTGAATTTCCTCTTCCTCTTCATTAGATTCATTAGATTCCATGCAGTAGCAGCCGTCATGGCGTTTAAGGTTGATGATGCCTTTCCATGGAGATAATTCTCCTGCATACGATAGCCTGATTTGAGGTGTCCAAAATGCGGTTCTATTCCGGCTCGGTGCCTGAATTTTACAAGTGTTTCAGCATCAAACACCCTACATTTCCTAATATATAACTTTATATATCTGCAACATTTTCGACTGCAAAGTTACAAAATATTGTTGATATTTGCAAGAAATTTCGTATTTATTGTATTTGTTATCAGTATGTTGGACTATTTTTAAGGAGTATCTAAGTAGCAAAGCATTTCCCGAAAAAGCGGCAGACTGGTGCTAAGCCGCCGCTCAGGAGAATGCTCAGTGGCGTTACAAGTCTTACCTGAGAATACTGGGTACTGCATGGTGTAATTACCAGTAATAAATGTAAGAACGCGTGTACATGTGTACGCGCGTTCTTTTGTTAACCAAAAGTCCATTATTATACATATCTAAATGTTATAATGTAATGGCTTCATGAAAGGGTATGATAAAGGTTGTATATATTTTCTATTTCCAACCATTCCAATTACTTGCAGATTCGCTCCCAGTCAAACTATCTACTTCTTTGATACTAATTCCGCCTAACCATTTTGTGCTAACAGCATATCTGCCTCCTGGTTTTGCTGTAATTTTAGCGGATCCAAAGAATCCTTTCATTACCACTTTAATGTCAATTGGTTTCTCACTTTCAAATGAAGCGATTTCTCCAACATTACATTTTGCAAGTGTATGCCCATTTGAATCATACACATAACAATTAAGAATTGTGTCAGTTTTTGGGAACTGAACTCTAATAACATTAGCTCCTTTAATCGGAGTTCCACAATTCGGACATACAGCTGCGTTTGAACTAATTTCTTTACCGCATTCGGGACATTTTATTAAAGCCATAACTTTTATAATTAATTGTTAATAATTAGGTTGTTAAACATACTTAATTATGTTTATAAGCATTTTTGTTAATTAACTCCTGCAGATAACACTGAGCGATCTTTGCAAACTCTTGCGCACTTTCAATATCTGCACCCCATAAACAAGAACCGAAGAAAACCTCAGCATATCCTCCAACAGAGTTAAAGAGAATAACTTGAACTCCATCAATCGGATAGTAGCAAATAAATTTCCCGTCGAATTCTTTTTCAAAATTGAGGAACTCGGGGTTTGTATGTAGTATTTCAACTACTTTTTTATTACTCCATTTCATATTTTAATTGTATTTTTAGCCTACTCTTTAATTGGATTTTCGGCATTCTCCGTCAGCACCATGAAGACATTTGGTTAGGATAGGCACATAAAATAGCGCGGTGCTATGTTGCTTCAATTCGGGTCTTGAGGATTTCTGCACTACCTATACTTACCAAATCTATACGAACAAAGCCCACGCTTCAACGTGAGCATTTTGGCTTGTTCCTTGGTAAGTATTAAGTCTCAAAAGTGTGCAGTTTTCAAGACCCAAGTATTTGAGCTAAAACGCTATTATTTATGTATGTTGCCTTTTAATCGTTTTTTATCATAGGCGGTTGTATTTAGAATTCTATTTCTGCGATAAGATATCGACAAACAGTTGGTTGATGTCTTGAACTGCTGTGTCGATTACAAAATAATTCCGGTTTACTATCAATGATACGTAGATGTTGTCCGTCTGGAAATCAATTTTGCGAAGAGAGCCGTTGTTAGCTTGCTCAAACCAGCGGTCGAACAAACGCTTGCGTGCCATCTCACGACCATCCGTCACATCACACGTATAGCCCAGAATATAGTTCTCCGAATCAAAGAAATCCGCCAGAACCGTGACGATAGTATCTTTTACGCGTTTGTCATATGGAGCTTTCCCTTCTTCTTTTTCAAAAGAGAAAGAATACAACTTATAGAACGTCGCGGGGAACTCAATAAAATAAGCCCTATACTTCAAGCCGTTTTCC
>CAJOMJ010000023.1 GCA_905235505.1 Paludibacteraceae bacterium | reverse complement strand
GGGTTCTTGCCTTCAGCCTCAAGCTGCGGATTGTAACGCCACAAGTGCCAGTAACCGCACTCAACTGCCTTTGCCTCCTCGGCTTGGCTCTTGCCCATACCGGCGTTCAAACCGTGGTTGATACACGGAGCATAAGCGATGATGAGCGACGGTCCGGGATAAGCCTCTGCCTCGCGGATAGCCTTCAAAGTCTGCGCTTGGTCGGCACCCATAGCAATCTGTGCCACATAGACATAACCGTAGGTAGTGGCAATCATACCAAGGTCTTTCTTGCGTACGCGCTTACCCATAGCGGCGAACTTGGCGATAGCACCAAGAGGTGTGGACTTCGAAGCCTGACCGCCGGTGTTCGAATAAACCTCCGTATCGAGCACGAGGATATTCACATCCTCACCTGAAGCAATCACGTGGTCGAGTCCTCCGTAACCGATGTCATAACTTGCACCGTCACCGCCGACAGCCCATTGCGAGCGTTTGATGAGGTGGTCTTTGCAAGCAAGAATCTGCTGGCAGATGTCGCAGCCGCAAGCCTCCATTGCAGCCACAAGCGGCTCATACAGACGTTTGGTAACTTCTGCGGAGTTCTTACCGGCAATCCATTCTTGGAACATAGCCTTCAACTCATCCGAGCAGCACTCGCACTCCATACCTTGCTTCATAAGCAGTTCGATACGTTCCTTCATCTTGCGGTGCGCAATCTGCATACCGAGCGCGAATTCGGTGAAGTCCTCAAACAAAGAGTTCGACCAAGTAGGTCCGCAACCTTTCTCGTTCTTGGTGTAAGGTGTAGAAGGCACTGCAGCGGAGTAGATGGATGTACAACCTGTTGCGTTGCCGACTATCTCACGGTCACCGAACAGTTGCGAGATGAGTTTCAGGTAAGGTGTCTCACCGCAACCGGAGCATGCACCCGAGAACTCGAAGAGCGGAGTAGCGAACTGCGAGTTCTTGACATTCGACTGGATATCAATGAGATGTTGCTTGGTCTTCACATTCTCTGCGCAGTAATCCCAGTTCTTTGCTTCCTGTTCCTGTCCCTCAAGCGGCACCATAGAGAGCGCCTTGCCGAGTTTCGGATTGCCAGGGCAGACATCCACGCAGTTACCGCAGCCGAGGCAGTCCATCACGCCGACCTGCATACGGAAATGCATACCTTTCATAGCGGCAGGAGCCTTCATCTCGCGGGTTGCGCCCTCGAAAGCCTGTACCTCTTCGTCGTCCATAACGAACGGACGGATACAAGCGTGAGGACAAACATACGCACATTTGTTACACTCGATACAGTTCTCGGCGTTCCAAACGGGCACAAATGCCGACACACCGCGTTTCTCGAACTTGCTGGTACCCGACTGCCAAACGCCGTCCTCAATACCCTTGAATGCCGAAACAGGCAGCAGGTCGCCGTCCTGTGCGTTGATAGGACGAACAAGATTCTTGATAAAGTCGGGGTCGTCAGCTTTTACGCCGAGCGGAGCGTCCTTAACCTCCAGATTGCTCCATGCGGGGTCGATAGCCAGTTGTTTGTACTCGCCACCGCGGTCAACGGCTGCATAGTTCTTGTTGACCACATCCTCGCCCTTCTTGCCGTAGGACTTCACGATGAAATGCTTCATCTCCTCAACGGCTTTCTCAACAGGAATAACGCCGGTGATACGGAAGAACGCCGATTGCAGAATGGTGTTCGTGCGGTTGCCGAGACCAATCTCCTGCGCAATCTTGGTGGCATTGATATAATAAACTTTTATGTCGTTGTCAGCAAAGTATTTCTTCACTTTATTAGGCAGGTTCTTTGCGAGTTCGTCGCCCTCCCAAATGGTATTCAAGAGGAATGTGCCGCCTTTCTGCAGACCGCGCGTTACGTCGTACATGTGCAGATAAGCCTGAACATGGCAAGCCACAAAGTTAGGCGTGGTAACGAGGTAAGTGGAGTGGATAGGCTCATCGCCGAAACGCAGGTGCGAGCAGGTGAAGCCGCCCGATTTCTTCGAGTCGTAGGAGAAATAAGCCTGGCAGTACTTGTCGGTAGTGTCGCCAATAATCTTCACTGAGTTCTTGTTGGCACCTACCGTACCGTCAGCACCCAGACCGTAGAACTTGGCTTGGAACATACCCTTGCCGCCCATAGCAATCTCTTCGCCTACAGGCAGTGAGAGGAAGGTCACATCGTCGTTGATACCTACGGTAAAATGGTCTTTCGGCATCGGCAGAGCAAGATTCTCATAAACAGCCAGCATCTGTGCGGGAGTGGTGTCGTTGGAACCCAATCCGTAACGACCGCCAACCACAATGAGGTCTTTCATTCCGAGTTCGTCCAAAGCGGCACGTACATCAAGGAACAGCGGTTCGCCGTTGGCACCCGGCTCTTTGGTGCGGTCAAGCACGCAGATACGCTTCACATTCTTCGGAAGAGCTTCCTTCAAGTATTTGAGCGAGAACGGGCGATAGAGATGTACATTGATCATACCGAGTTTCTTGCCCTTCTGTGCCTCGTAGTCGATGACTTCGCGGATAGCCTCGCAAGCCGAACCCATAGCGATGATAATGTTCTCTGCTTCGGGGTCGCCGTAGTAGGAGAACGGACGATACTTGCGGCCGGTGATTTCGGAGATCTTGTCCATGTAGTCGCTTACGATGTCCTCAACGGCATTGTAGTAGGGGTTGCACGACTCGCGGTGAGTGAAGAATACATCGGGGTTCTCGTTCAGACCACGGGTGTTGGGGTGCATAGGCGACATGGCGCGGTTGCGGAATGCCTGCAATGCCTCCATATCTACAAGCGGTTTCAGGTCTTCCATATCCACCACTTCCACTTTCTGATACTCGTGCGAGGTGCGGAAACCGTCGAAGAAGTTGAGGAACGGCACGCGCGATTTGATGGTTGCGAGGTGAGCCACACCGGCAAGGTCCATAACCTCTTGTACCGAACCCTCGGCGAGCATAGCAAAACCGGTCTGACGGCAAGCCATCACATCTTGGTGGTCACCGAAGATACAAAGAACGTGGCTCGCAAGTGTACGAGCCGACACATGGAAGACGGTCGGGAGCAACTCGCCGGCAATCTTGTACATGTTCGGAATCATAAGGAGCAATCCCTGCGAAGCGGTGAAGGTGGTGGTGAGGGCACCGGCTGAAAGTGAGCCGTGTACTGCACCGGCAGCACCTGCTTCCGATTGCATTTCTTGTACGAGAACGGTCTCGCCGAACATGTTCTTCGTCAACGTTCTCCGCCATCGGCGACGACGGAGTGATAGGATAGATAGCAGCCACCTCTGTGAACATATACGCGATATGCGCAGCAGCAGCGTTACCGTCCATGGTTGCAAACTTCTTTTCTTTTGCCATAATTTTACTGTTTTTTATAGTATATTTTTTATGTTTGTTAGTTATCTCAGTACAAAAATCCGAACAGCCAGAGTGGAATCTGTTTGCCCGAACCTATCTCCGTATTGCCAACTGCCGTCAGGCGGAATCCCGATTTCGTGGACATACGGGATGCTATGTTGAAGTAATATGTATTATCCACAATAAACTGCGCACTCCTGTCCGTTGCATTCACCTTGTGGCACGCATGCAACGCGTTGTAGAAGAACGTCTCTGCCACAGCAAGCTCACTCACCTGACGCGTAGGCAGCGCATACAACAGGTTCGTGTTCTGCATATACACCCGCTGGGGCTTCTGCGGATACTGCTTCTCACCCGTGTATAGCAGATTCAGCAGTCTCGCATCCTTCAGATACTTGATGTAGTTCATCGTCGTGGCACGCGATGTGTCTATCTCATCCGACAGTCTGCTCACATTCAGCGTACACGGTGTCTCCTCGAGCAAGATGTACAGCAACCTTCTTATCTTCTCCAGATATGCAATGTCTATCTGCTTTATAAGCAGTATATCCACCTCCAGCATCATGTTCATCGTCTTGAGCAGCGTCTCTGTGAAATTGCGTTGCTCAAGGAAAAACGGATAATACCCGTGGTGCAGGTAATCAGAGAAATACCAGAGCGGATTCACCTCCTGTGCTATATCTTTCGCTATTGTCTCATGATTGCTTATTATCTCTTGAAGTGAATACACCGGAAATGCCTTGCCTGCCTGCAGATTTATATACTCCCGGAAAGACAGCCCGCGCAAGTTGTACATGTGCACTATGTCTTGCAAATCCGGATTCTCCTCCTTCAGACGCATCACCGTCGAACCCGTAAACACTATGTGCAAAGTCGGATATTTCCTGTAGCACTGCCTCAAGTCGTGCGACCAGTTGGGATATTTGAATATCTGGTCCAGCAACAGTGTCTTGCCGCCGTTGGCAACAAACTCTCCAGCAAACTCCGGCAATGTGTGCTTCGTAAAGTAGAAATTGTTCAGATTCACATACAGACACTCCTTCGACAACCCGAAACGCTCTTTTGCGTAAGACAGAAGAAAAGTTGTTTTACCCACGCCCCTGCAACCCTTTATACCTATCAATCGGTCATCCCAACTGATCTCGTCCATCAGACGCCTTCTGACACGCGACTCCACGTGTTCTACTAAGTACTTGTGTGTTTGATAAAAAGCGTCTAACATATTCCTTCTCCGGGTCCGTAAGTTGATTTACTGTCGGCTCCATTTGAGCCTGAATTTCAACTTGCAAAGATAGTACAAATATTCCGCTTTTGCAAACTTTATATTGCAAATAAATGATATATTTTGTGTACTTATTTTGTCATTCTGTATAATTTTTCTATCTTTGCGGTGTGAAAAACAAACTTTTGCTCATATTATTTCTGTCCCTCGCACTGCTAAACTCACATGCCGAGACAAGGCAAGACCGCGAGTTTATGAGGCATGAGCTTAGCATAGGCTGGGGCGACCAGTTGTTCGAGACTCTCATTTGGCAGAACCCGACCTATATAGTTACTACTATGCCCGAATCTTTCAGGGAGACTTATCACGAGGATTATCACCACAATCAGCATGTCTGGTTCCAATATCAACACCGCCCTAACTATTGGTTCTCCTATGGTGCACTCATCGACTTCAGCCACGTAGGATGGACGGATGTTACACGCGACGGCAAAGGGCAGGAGATTAGTCGAGACCCCAACCGTTATTTCTACAACCTCCTCCTCATGCCAACCATAAGGTTTACTTACGTGCATTATGCCAATTTCAACATGTACTTCGGACTTGGCTTCGGTATGGGTATAAATGGTGGTACCGAGACCAACGTCGCAGACAAAAAAACGGATATAGGTGCTGCCGCAAGTATCTCACTTATCGGCTTGAGTGCCAACTATCAGCGTTGGTTCTGGGCACTCGATCTCGGCGGGGTATATTCACTCAAGGACCTCAATACTGTATTTCTGCTCTCCTCCGAAATGATAAGAGCCGGACTTGGAGTCAGATTCTGACAACCCATAATCTAACAATGATTGTCGCATATATATGACCACAAACAAGCTTTACATATTACTGCTCCTTCTGCCCATACTCACTTGCTGCAAGTTCCGGCAGGAAGAGTTCGTGGATTTCACTAATATAGAAGCAGCCAAAAACTTGAAGTTCAAGGTTATCAGTCAGCGTGAAACCGACCTCTCCCATGGCTTGCCTGCCGACTGCTACCTGCCCGACGGCACACCTGCCAATCTTCAGGAGACTCTTCCTGTAGAAGCAGAGGAGCCGGAGAACCGAATGCCTGGTATCGCTTCAAGAAAAACCAGTAGCACCACAACCACAAATGTCGTGCAGCAACTGCTGAAATATGGCAATAAAAACAAAGTAATTGAGATTGTCGGCACATATCCGAGTTACGACAATAACTGGAACGAAGTTACACTATCCGGCAAAGTGATGTTGCCCAAAGGTCAACGACCCAAACGCATGATTATAGTAAGCCACTATACCGTTTGCTCCAACGCTGAGGCTCCAAGCAACAGCTTCTCCCTTGAAGGCGTACTCGTGAAACTCGGATACGGACTTATTATCCCCGACTATATGGGCTATGGCATTACTGCAGACCAAATTCACCCTTACCTCGTTATGGCACAGACTGCACAAAACGTACTTGACATGTATCTCGCCGTCAGACCATGGCTCAAAGCGGTAGGTATGGAGCCTGAGCATGACGACATCTATCTTATGGGTTATAGTCAGGGAGGAGCCACTACCATGGCAGTTGAATATCTTATCGAGTCCGAATACAGTTACCCCGAAGACCCCGACTATGTAAAAATACACCGTGTCTTTGCAGGCGGAGGCCCGTATGACGTGAAAGCCACTTACGAACGCTTCGTCAATACTGATGTTGCGGGCTATCCTGTCGCCGTGCCACTCGTCGTTCAGGGCATGATAATAGGGAATGACCTGAATATGCAGATGACCGATATCATGCAAGACTGGCTGTATCAGAACCTTGACGAGTGGATAAACAGCAAACGTTATAGCACCTCGCAAATCAATAAGATGATAAACACCAAGGTGACCCACGAGTTGCTCACTCAGGAAGCCATGAATCAAACCTCCGACAAAGTGGCGGAGTTGTACAAAGCAATGACAATGAACTCTATCATATCGCAAAACTGGGTGCCTAAGGCAAGTGTCTATATTATGCACTCTATTGACGACGAGACTGTGCCTTATACCAATGCCACCAATGCCAAATCCAAATGGCAGGACGCTAATATCATCTATAACTTCGGACACTACGGCCCGCATGTACAATGTGCCCTCCGCTTCATCTATTCCGTACAAACCCTTCTCAGACAAGAAGAGGAGGAGATGAAACAATACGAAAACCCGTAACCCTACACAACCACCCGCAATGAAATCATCTGCTTCCTACATACCACTTCTCGCACTACTCCTGCTCCTTGGCTGCCAACCCGAAGCCAAATGGAATGAGTCCAATGTCAAAATCAATATGAGCATTGATTTTGTGTCTGCAGGTTATGTCGAGTGCAGTTTCTCTACCAACAAAGACGCATACTACCTCATCGCTATAGAACCGGTTAAGGAAGACTACAATCCGCTTGCCAACCAGAAGCAGTTCATGACCCTCGCCCTCGACTCTGCCAATATCTCTTATCTGCAATGGAGAAACAACCTCCTCAAAAAAGGTGAGTTCAACATAGCACCCTTCGCAAGCCACTCCCTGCAATACGGTTCTGTCCAACACTTCTTTACCGGCTTGTACCCGGATACCGAATACTGGATTTATGCCTTTGCCGTTAACCCCGAGACCCTCAAACCTTTGGGAAACCTCAATATCATCGAAATAACCACTGCCGACAAAAGTCAGGTGGATGCACATTTCGAATATAGAGTAAAAGGGCAATGGGATTATATATATCCTACCGACAATAACGGAAACATTCTAAACAGTTACCCCTACGTACGAAAGACTATTGATAGTCTTGAGATCGACTCTATGATAAAAGAGTTTGGCGAAGATGCCCCGATTTTGTCCTTGCTTTTATGGATGGGAGATATGTATTTTGAACCTGAGACAGCAGAACCTCACTATGGTATAGTGGCAATGAATAACGACGGCCACGACCCGCAATTCTGTTTCATGGAAGGGCACACCTACTATACGGGAATATGCGGATTCGATGGTGCCTTCTCTCAGGCCACCGTTTATCGCTTCAACTGGCAGGGAGACAGCACCGACTATTACTTCCACGACACCGACCCTGCCAACATCTTAAGAGACCTTATAGGTGGAGAATAGTTCTGTTCCCTCTACCCGCTTCACTCTACCGCTCAACTTATCAGACATGACTCAGAACCCGTTTGAGTCAGTAGTGCGGTGTCTGCCCGCAATACCACCCAACAGACATACCAACATATACCATGGGTAGAGAAGTGATAGCAGAATAGCGTGGAAGAAAGAGTGTCGGATTATCGTAAATGGATACCGTTGGCATGCTCTTCTGAGTATAGAGAGTTCCATCAATAATTTCAGCAACCACACGGGCGGCACAAGCACTGAAAACAAATTAAGCAATACCACTGCCATACCGCAGCGGCGTATATCCTTATCTGTATAACTCGGAGCCTTGCCTGCCCAGCGCATACGCTGTCTGAACAGACCTCGCAGCGTTGGTTGGGGTTCTATTGTCACCGTAAGAGGCAGAGTCTCTATTTTCAACCCGCGCCGTTTGAAACTCTCAAGGAGAAACATATCATCGCCACTCGGAATCTCCGTATGCAAGTCCTGCCACGACTCAAGCCAGCACCGGCGCTTCACCAGCAGATTGGCGCCACTGCACATTACCGCCCTGCCCTTCTCTGCCGTCAGCATTGTCAGTGTCTGTATTCCCGCATACTCCAATTGCTGCAGTCGTTCTATAAGTCTCCCTCCGCCGTCAGTCATGCAGAGCGGCAGGATATACATGTCGGCATTGTCAAGTGCCGTCTCACTCAATCTCTCCCAACACTCTCTCGCACCGTTGACATCATCGTCAAGAAGCCATACATATTCAGACTCCGCACCGCTGACAGCCTTATGCAAAGCATATTTCTTCCCCTTGCCCTCATCCTCTGCGAATACAGTGCAGTCAGGGTATCGCCCCTTGTCGGGTTCTGTACCGCTTCTATATACCACTATCGGTGTAATGCTCTCCATTGCTGCATGAATTGCGGATACGACTTGGCGATACATTCCGTATCGTCAACATTATAGTCTGCACAAATAAGTGCCATGGCAATACGATGGTCTGAGAAACTGCTCAGCGTGGTCCCGCATGCCGGCATGCCCGCTGTGCCGTCTGTCTGCTTCATTGCTTCCAAACGGTTACTCTCTTTCAAAGGCAGCGAGTCAAGACCAGAGAAATGTTTCTCTATGCCGAGTCTCGCACATGTGGCATACACTGCGGGGTACAAGTCAGGGCAGCAACTGAAATCCACTGCCAACTGCCTGCCCGCTGTGCCGGTTCTGCTTATCTCTACCCCCTCCGTCTTATATACTGTCTCTACCCCCAACTCCTCGAATATCCGGCTTACAATCTTGTCGCCTTGCAGACTGTCTTCCGAGAGGCCCTCAAGCAGTAGTGTGCCCCCGTGCAGAGCCGCATACTCGTACCAGAATGCCGCAGCCGACCAGTCCGCCTCAACCAGATGACTACTGTCTGCCGTCCTACTCCGCCGCTCAATCAGTTCCCTCGTCATGTCGATATATGGCGAGCGGATATTGGTACTGACATCTGCGCCGATAAGCATCAGAGCAGATACAAACTGCGTACTCTCCGGATTGACCACCTCGACTTTCTGCTGCCTGAGTCTCCTGCCCTCTATCCGGATGGGCGGGAACCCTTCCCGCGACAGGTATCTTATGTCCGCCCCCAGTTCCATCAGTGCATCCACAAGCCCCCCTATTGGTCGGTGACACATTCTCTCTGTGCCCTCAAGCACCACCGAGCACCCCTCCTTCTGCGCATAGTAGGCAGTGAGGAAACGCATTGCCGTGCCGCAATTCTTTATATTCACCACCCCCCTGTCGCCCGTTTGGCTGCTGAGCACGGAATGTAGTAACCTCACATCATCCGGTGTCGTGTCGTCTATGGGAAACATACTCAAATCGTCCCCTCTCATGGCAGAGATGATGAGGAGACGATTCATTATACTCTTTGATATTGGAAGACTGATGTTCAAAGTGCGCACACCGTATGCGGGTTAATTGAATGTTGGCAGCGGAGAGTAGTCGCGCGAGTAGCGCAGATGTTGCTCCGCATAACCTTCTGTGTAGTCAATCTTGATATCTGTGATGTTACCCGCTACGTCTGTCACCGGCGTATATACCGGATTGACAAAACCCTTGTAAGGAGCAAGGTCGAGCTTCTGATACCGCTCAAGCACCTCTCTGTGCACCTTCGGGTCCACCTTTACTGCATAGGTCTCAACAAGCTCTTTGGCCATGTCATAATCACCGGTGGAGGTCACCTGCTGAATGATGGCGAGCAGTTGCCCGTACAGTTTGCGAAGTCCTTCGTAGTCATTTACTCTGAGATACAGCTTGCCGTCTTTTCTTACCCACTCCACTTCGGGGTTCTCCTCGTCGCAATGCTCAAGCACCCAGTTGGCTATCAGCTGCCTGTTGCGCATGTGAGCCTCCTCTATGTCTTTGCCCGGTTCTATGCGCACTAATTGCGTCATTGCGCCATTCATCATCTGCTTGTAGTACTCTGCCTTGTATGCCTCTTTGTTCGGCAGAATACCCAGTTCCACCATCTTCGGGTCAGCTATATAGTACAGACCGAAGAGGTCGGCGCGTGCTTCTTCTATTGTGGAACCGTGCTCTTTCAAGTCGTCTTTGGTCACACCGGCAAGAAGTTTGCCCGAACCGTGTCCCAGACACTCATGAAGGTCGGTATGGCAGTTGTCAGTAAGCACACCGTACTTCCTGTAGAGCTTAACCTCCTCCTCTGAATACATGAACTCCTCATTGAACCCGTTGCCTTCTGCCGCTTTGGCATAGGCATCAGTGATATTCTCTATTGTTACCGACTTCGAACCGTATTCCTTGCGAATCCAGTTGGCGTTGGGCAGATTGATACCTATAGGCGTCGAAGGGTAGCAGTCACCGCCCAGAATGGCAGCATTGATAACCTTCGCCGACACACCCTTCACTTCACCCTTCTTGTATGCAGGGTCGGTAGGCGAGTTGTCCTCAAACCACTGGGCATTGTCTGCAAGACACTTGGTGCGCTTGGTTGCCTCTAAGTTCTTGAAGTTAACCATCGACTCCCACGCACCCGTTATTCCCAACGGGTCTCCATAAACCTCGGTAAAGCCGTTCACGAAGTCCACACGACTGTCAAGGTCCTTCACCCATGCAATGGCATACTCGTTGAAAGTCTTCAGGTCGCCCGTCAGGTTGAAATCTATGAGTTTCTGGATAACCGACTGCTGCTGCTCGTTCTCTGCCACTCCCTTGGCCTTCTCAAGCCAATACACCACTTTCTCCAGTGCATCACTATACAGTCCGCCCACTTTGTATGTCCTCTCTTCAAGCACTCCGTTACGCTTCACCAACTGCGCATTCAGACCGTTCCACAGAGGCTCGGCGGAGTTGTCGCGGTGAGCCTTGTAGTATGCCTCTGCCTCCGCCTGCGTCACATCCTGATAGTAGTTGCAGGCAGACGTAAGAAGCAGGTCAACACCTGATGCCTGATTAACCTTCTTGTTCAGCACTGCAGGGTCAAACATAACAGGGATAAGCGTCTCCAAGTCCGAATCACTGAGCTGCGTCTGCTGCTTGTCCGCATATTGCCACGCAGAGCGGAACCACTCCTCGCTAAACTCAGGCAGGAACTTGTCCTCTGAGTAGTGATGATGTATGCCGTTCGAGAACCATACCCGCTTCAGGTATTTCTCCATAAGTAGATATTGTTCGTCCTGCTTGTCCGGGTAATTGCAGTATATACTCTCAAGCGTACGACGAATGGCAAGGTTGTAGCGGCAGTTCTGGTCGTAGAGAATATCTCTGCCCTGCAGAGCAGCCTCCGTCAGATAATAGATTAGTGTCTTCTGCTGAAGTGTGAGTTGGTCGAAGTCCGGCACATCATAGCGCAGCACTTCAAGGTCATAAAATCTGTCCACGTTATATTGGATTTCTTTGGGTTTATTGTTGCATGCGACAAGGCAGAGAGCGCAAGTCACAAAGATGATTGTTCGTTTCATTTGTTCTGCTTGTTTTAGTGTTTGACTGAGACTTCCTTGGCAACTGTTCCTTATGTTGTCCGGTTATATTCTCTCAAGTACGGTTTCTACCAGTTGTTTTATACGGGGTTTGTAGTCTGTGTTGGCTGCCTCGGCCTTGCGTTGTGCTATTACGCAGCATACCGTCATAGCCTTGTGCCCCATCAGCAGCGAGAGCGCAGCAATGGCGGAACCCTCCATCTCGTAATTGGTGATTCGCTGCCCTTCATAACGGAAAGCCGAAATACGCTCGTTGATGTCCGGCACTGCGATATTGCACCTCAACACCCTGCCCTGAGGACCGTAGAAGCCATTGGCGGCAATGGTGCAACCCAGCAGCATGTCGTCGCCCGCAATACGCTTCACCAACTCCGGGTCGGCAGGCACTACGTATGGCACCGCCGCCTTCTTAGGATATTGTATGAAGTCCGCCAAAGCCTTCTCGAAACCAAGGTCACTTATGCGGTCTCTCCCCTCATAGAATGACAATACACCGTCAAAACCTATGCTCTTCTTCGACACAAGGAAACAACCGAGCGGGATATCTTCCTGCATGGCTCCGCATGTGCCTATGCGCACTATCTCAAGCGACTTGGGCTCAGGCTTCTCCATTCGCGTCTCGAAGTCTATGTTCGCAAGAGCGTCAAGCTCGTTAAGCACTATATCTATATTGTCTGTGCCTATACCGGTAGAGACGCACGATATGCGCTTGCCTTTGTACTTGCCCGTGATTGTATGAAACTCGCGACTCTGTATGTCACATTCTATACTGCCCTCGTCAAAGAAAGAGCCAACCATATTCACACGGTCTTGGTCGCCCACAAGTATTACCTTGTCGGCAAGATGCTCCGGACGGATATGCAAGTGAAATACACTCCCGTCAGCATTGATAATGAGTTGTGATGCAGGAAAATGTCTCATGGTACTCTTCTGATTATATGTAACTTTATCGTCAATGGCAAACTCTCAATACCCTCATGCCTCACCGCCTCCGAACGACAGAGGAATGGTAGAACCCGGAGTAGGATTACCGCTGATTTTTATCTTGCCGAACTGCTGCTCGTATTTGCTTACATTCTCTTGCAACGCAAAAAGCAGTTTCTTGGCATGCTCGGGTGTCAGAATAATGCGTGACTTCACATTGGCCTGATTCACTCCCGGCATCGTGCGGACAAAGTCAATAACGAACTCGCTCGACGAGTGGGCTATTATAGCCAGATTTGCATAAACACCCTCCGCCACTTCGGGAGAGAGGTTGACTTGAAGTTTCTGTTCTTCCATAATTGTATATCGTTTGTGTTATTCCTTTATTTTGTTACCAGCGGCGTCTCTGCGGAAACAGTGAGTTATGCAGCATCAGCATCAGGTTGAAGAGCGGAAAGAAGATGTCGAAAAAGAGGACACTCAGGTAGTAACCCCTCAGACCGAACCCGTGAGCTGTAGTGCTCACAATCGTCATCTGCCATACAAGCCTTGCTGTCGCCAAGCCCGCTGCTGCTATGCCTATTTGCCATGGGCAGATAATCGCTGTTGCTATCAACCCGCCGTACAACAAAGCTCTTGTCAATGGCTCGAATGTGAGAAACATCTTGCTTGATGTCTTGTATTTGGGCGACACGCTCAGATGTCTCAACTTCTGTTGCAGCCATTCTTTCCAACTCTGCTTCTCTATCGACCATGTCACCGACTCCCGTGTTGCCACAATAGCGGTGTTCTTGCTGTTCGCAACCTTGTTCACAAACAGGTCATCATCGCCCGAACGACTGTCAAGCATGCCCGCAAAACCGTTGTTCCTGAAGAAGGTGTCCTTCCTGTATGCAAGATTCCTGCCTACACCCATATACGGATGATGAGCCGCCGCCATTCCCATATACTGCATACCCGCAAACAGAGTGTCATACTGTATGAATCGGTCAAGCACACTCTTCCTCTCGAAATATGCGCCGAACCCCAGCACTACCTCCGTCCCGGGAGTAAACCCCTGCATCATATTCGCCATCCACATATTGGATTCAGGACGGCAATCCGCATCCGTCAGCAACAGGTAGTCGTATTGCGCCGCCTTGGCTGCCAGTGTCACGGCAAGCTTCTTTGAAGATATAACCCTCGCGTCATGCGGCACAAAGGTAAGCCTCAGGTTCTTATAGCGATGCTGCAACCGCTCTACAACAAGCCGTGTATCGTCCTCACTGCCGTCGTCCACCACTATAACCTCATATTTCGGGTAATGCTGCGAAAGCAGTTGTGGCAGATAGTCCGAAAGGTTCTGCTCCTCGTTGCGGGCGCATACAATCACCGACACCGGCGGCTGCTCCTCATTCAACGTAACCCTGCCCTTGCTCTTCCTGCGGCGCCAACGGTTCACACCTTGCATATACCGAAGCCAGAAATAGAGTTGGTATAGCCATGCTAATAGAAATACTCCAATCAGTATCTCTCCCGCAAGCCCTATTCCTGACAACCACTCCGCCATCGCTCTTTCTCCTTATATCTTTCTCCCTTGTCTCAATATACCAATTTCACATTATCTACCCAGAACGAGTTGCCGTCGTAACCCACAAACGCTTCATGATAGCCCGAAGCTATATTGATAATCATGTGCGTCGGCTGTGTACCCTTTGGTGCCCAACCTACCTCTTGCACAGGCACTATCTTACCCTTCGAATTCATGGCACGCATCGGCAGACACAAACCCATATAATGACCATATCGTCTGTACAACTCCGTACCCGTCATGTCACCGTAGAAGATAGGCACCTCATGTCCGTTAACCCACTCATTCTGGTCTTTGCTGTAACGCTCAAAAGCCGTTCCTACACGCTCTGCATAGATATTGCCTTTCTCGTCCTCCCAACGCTTCTGAAGCACCATCAGTACCTGTGCCTCAGCATGACCTTCTGCCTTCTTCGGCTTACCCATACCCTTGGCTATTACTATGGTGTTCTCAGGTGAGATCTTTGCTTTGTAGTCAAACATGAGTGCCTTGGGGCATTTGTTGAACTCTACACCGAAGTCTATATTCTGATACGGGTCCTTCTGAGTGCGTATTGGTTCTATGCTCCGCCCTGTGTATAATGTTCCCGAAATGAGAACCCTTATATCTATTATACCCAAAGCCGTCACTGTCTCCATCCTCGAATCCAAACGGCAGCAGTAACCGTTCTTTTCATCGCGATATTCAGGACTCAAAGTGTTACTGCCCTTCTCCACACCGCTCACTTTTGCGTACGCGTTGCTCACTCCCCAGATATTACCTTTCGTGCCATACTTGAACGGCTTGTTCTCCGAAAGAGTGTCCGTAGGAGCAACGGCATACAGCGTCACCGTATTGCCGCCTATTATTCCTGATTCCTTAATGTAACGCACCGCCCACTGCTCAAAGTCTGCGTATGGTAACAACTCCGCTTTCTGGGAAAATGCACTGATACTTGCTGTCACAGCAAACAAAATAATGATTGATTTCTTCATATTAAATTATTTAGTATTATTGTTCTTTACATCTCTTTGGTTATATCATACCCCCCCAATTGGGGTATATTACTTGCTCTCATCATGCTATCTCTATGCTATCTCTATGCTATCTCTATGCTCTCGTCATCGGTTCCGGAAGCCTGCGCTTACCTCACTCCGAGACAACTGCATAAATGCATATTCCTGACCCCTATTTGATTCCGCAACCTACCGAGTATTTCAACCCCGTATTGTCCGGCATAACATACCGGTTCAGTGGCTCTATGCCCTGCTCTTTCACTGCCTGCGCAAACATCTGTGCCACATGCAACGCCCCTGCAAGGCGCAAATGGGTGTTGTCTGTCTTTCCCTCCGGATACTTACTGTACTCACCCGGCGCCATTATATATACAAAATAAGGTTGCGACCCCTCATCTCCCAGTTCGCCAAGCCACTCCATAGTCTTCGCCGTCATATCTACCAACGGCACATTCTCCTCTGCCGCCACCTTCTTCGCTGCATCAGGATAATCTCCGTGCACATACTCCAACTCACCGTTCTTGAAGTGCCGACGGGCTATAGGTGTGCACAATATAGGCAATGCCCCTACGCTCTTCGCCTGACTTATCATCAACCGCAGATTCTCCGCATACTTGTCCGGAGGACAGAAACGCACCGTGTCCGATTCCTTGGCGTCATTATGCCCGAACTGTATTATCACTATATCTCCTTTACCGAGAGTTTCCATCACATTGTCCCAACGACCCTCATCAAGATACGACTTCGTACTGCGACCGTTCTTGGCGTGATTCTTTATCGTTACATTCTCATTCAGATAGGTCGGAAACACTTGCCCCCAACCCCTCTCGGGCGTCTCTATCGTGTCATAACGGTCTGCCATAGTAGAGTCTCCCACCATATATACCGTCACAGGCTTCTGTGTGTTACAACCCGCGAATACTGCCGCAATCATAACTATCAATATTGATGCTTTCTTCATATTCATTGCTTATTTACAGTTATTACTACATATTATATGCCAAAAACGCATGCAAAGATATAAAAAAGTCCACACATATCCAAATATCAATAGGAGAAGAATACTTTTAATGAAAAAACTGCACTGTCAATTTCTGCTCGGTCTCATGTAAATATACTCTTGGTCTCATTTATTTGTCATATTGTCCTCTCTGACCCGCATACCCGACTACATCCAATATCTAAACATATTCCCGAGCATCTCTCCCCTCTCTTCCCGACACAAAAAGAAAATTTCTTGCCTGTATGCGTATTTTTCTTTTGCGCATATTGAGAAAAAGCTGTACCTTTGTAGCACTGAAAAAACTACATCGTAGTATAACGGCTAAACAACATTTAATCCACCTCTAAACACCTGTCAATCATCATGGTACGCATGGTAGAAGAATCCCGCAGATACAAGATTTTTGCGGGTAGTCAAGGCGAGCCTCTTGCCCGCAACATTTGTAAGTTACTTCAGAAACCTCTCAGCAAAGTCAATATAGAACACTTTGCCGACGGTGAGTTCGCCGCTGAGTTTCAAGAGAGTGTCCGCGGACAAGCAGTCTATCTGGTGCAGCCCACTTGCCCCTCGTCCGACAATCTAATGGAACTATTACTCATGATCGACGCTGCCAAGCGTGCCTCCGCAAGTAAAATCATCGCCGTTATACCCTATTTCGGGTGGGCTCGACAAGACAGAAAAGACCGCCCGCGCGTCAGTATAGGTGCCAAGTTGGTAGCCGATATGATTCAGGTGGCAGGAGCCGACCGCGTCATTACTATCGACTTGCATGCTGAACAAATACAAGGCTTCTTCAACATACCCGTTGACCTCTTGTACGGACTTAACACCTTTGCCGACTATATCAACACCCTTAATCTCCCCAACCTGATTATCGCCTCTCCCGACGAGGGTGGTTCAAAACGTGCCGCCAAGTTCGCCTCCAGACTGAACGCACCTATGGTTATGTGCTACAAGAACAGACAGAAAGCCAACGAAATAGCCGAGATGAAAGTGCTGGGCGACGTAGCAGGCAAAGATGTAGTCATCATTGACGATATAGCCGACACTGCCGGCACCCTCTGTAGAGCCGCACACCTGATGAAAGAGAATGGTGCTACAAGCGTAAGAGCCGTCGTATGCCATGGTCTTATGTCCGCAGACGCCTGCGAGAAGATTATGAAATCCGACCTGGAAGAACTGGTATTCACCGACACCCTGCTCTTTGATACTGCAAGGTGCCCTAAAGTAAAGATACTCTCCGTCGCCGAACCATTCGCCAACACTATACTCGCTATTCAGAAACACCGCTCTATAGGAGACTTCAATCTGAACAGATAATTCAACGACACTGACACTATTTATTGTTTAAGTCCCGTAAATACCCGCATATTTTGTTTATCAGGCAACATTATTCACATATCACAACTGCACTTGCCATAGCAAGTATCTTGGTCTGCCTTTCCGGTTGC
The DNA here is from genome assembly GCA_905235505.1 of Paludibacteraceae bacterium. GTDB lineage: Bacteria > Bacteroidota > Bacteroidia > Bacteroidales > Paludibacteraceae > Colicola. The sequence continues at coordinate 19,999 of CAJOMJ010000023.1, read as the reverse complement.
GGAAAGGCAGCCAAGCCTACTACCAACACCTCTCTCCCCCCCTTCTCCGCCGATAGTGCCTACCTCTATGTGGCACAGCAAGTGAGTATGGGCGCAAGAGTGCCCGGCAGCGAGGCTCATCATGAGTGTGCCGTCTATCTGCAGTCCACCCTCCGTCGCTTCGGTGCAGAGGTCGAAGTGCAGCAAGGGCAGATGAGGAACTACGCCGGCAACATGCAACAAGTGGTAAACATCATCGCCCGTTATGGCAATCCCGGCAAACGGCGTATATTGCTCTGTGCCCACTATGACACACGCCCTTGGGCAGACCAGGAGGAAGAATACACCGACAGAATGAAACCCATCCTCGGAGCCAACGATGGTGCCTCCGGTGTAGGAGTGCTTCTGGAGATTGCAAGGCAGTTGGGTCTCAAGCAAGAAGGCGGCGAGGCCGTACCTCCTGTCGATATAGTCTTCTTCGACTGCGAAGATATGGGTACTCCCGACTTCTATACAGGGCAGCAACGCGAAGATACTTGGTGCCTCGGTTCCCAACTCTGGGCACAACAACTCAAGCAGACCAACCACGGGCAGACCTCCTCCCCTGTACGATACTCCTACGGTATCTTGCTTGACATGGTGGGAGCACCCGATGCTTTGTTCCCCAGAGAATACTACTCCGAAGCCTTTGCCGGCAACAGGGTCGAAGAAGTGTGGCGCGCTGCCAAGAGCCTCGGCTATGGTGCCATGTTTCAGGATGTACAGTCATATCCTATCACCGACGACCACTACTATGTTAACACTCTCGCAGGTATCCCCTGCATCGACATCATACATTACAACCCGCGTAACAACACCGGTTTCGCCCACTGGTGGCATACTCACAACGACGACATGACCAACATATCACCTCACACACTCGAGGCAGTGGGCAAAACACTAATGCAATGCATCTTATATAACTAAGCATGAGTACAATTCTACAGATAACTGATTTGCACGCCTCTATTCAGGGAAAAGAGATTCTCAAGGGTATCACTCTCAGTATTGACGAAGGCGAGATACATGCTATCATGGGTCCCAATGGTGCCGGCAAGTCAACACTCTCGGCAGTGCTGACCGGCAATCCGCAATACGAAGTAACTCAGGGAAGCATTGTCTTCAAAGGCAAAGACCTCCTCTCTATGCCCCCTGAACAGAGAGCAAGAGAAGGCATTTTCCTCTCTTTCCAGTACCCTGTCGAAATACCCGGAGTAAGCATGGTAAACTTCATGCGTACTGCAGTCAACGAGAAGCGGGCATACGAAGGCAAAGAACCCCTCTCCGCTACCGAATTCCTGCATCTCATGCGTGAGAAACGCGCCATCGTAGGTCTCGACAGCAACCTCGCCAACCGCAGCGTGAACGAAGGATTCTCCGGAGGAGAGAAGAAGCGCAACGAGATGTTCCAGATGGCTATGCTCGAACCGGCACTCGCCATACTCGACGAGACTGATTCAGGACTCGATGTGGACGCCCTGCGGATAGTGGCGGAAGGTTTCAATCAAATACGCAAACCCGATACCTCGGCTATCGTCATCACCCACTATGAGAGGATGATAGAATACATACAGCCCGACTTCGTACATGTGCTCGCCAATGGCAGAGTAGTGCACTCCGGCGATAGAACACTGGCACAAGAGATAGACCAAAAAGGGTTCGACTGGTTGTTAGACTAATAACGGATGACTGAAGAGATAATCATATCAGAAAACGAGCAGAAGCACTTGGTGTTTCATGCCGCTGCCGGCATCGATTTGCTGATCCGGCAACAGCGCAACTCAAGTGTCACCGTTCATATAATCAATATTGACGGACATAGCGGACACGACAGCATAAAGGTTGTGCACGAGGCCGTCGGTTGCTCCACTGCCATCTACGGACTTTGTATTGCAAGCGGCAGTCAGCAGTACGACCTGCATACGAATGTGCGTCACGAGGTTGGCGGAGGCTCCAGCAGTCAGACACTCAAATTCATACTCGCCGGCAATACCCGTTGCTCTTTCCTCGGTGAGTTATACATCGCCCCTGACGCACAACAGACCAACGCACAGCAGACCAACCGCAACCTGCTGCTGTCCACCTCTGCCAAGATGCGCACACAGCCTCAGTTGGAGATATATGCAGATGATGTAAAAGCCTCTCACGGGGCATCTACCGGTCAACTCGACGAGTCCGCTCTCTTCTATATGCAGCAACGGGGTATATCTGTCAGTTCCGCAAGAAAACTGCTGATGGAAGCATTCACCGAAGATATCATCTCTACCATCCCCGACAAGCAGCAACAATCCTCTCTACGCCAATCAGTAAGCGAATTACTCAACCATATTTCTATGTAAATCGGCATGTCAGAACAAGAATACATAGAGATAGTAGGTGCGAGGGTCAACAACTTGCACAACATAAATGTCCTGATACCCCGCCATAAACTCACCGTCATAACAGGTCTCTCAGGCTCAGGCAAGTCAAGTCTCGCTTTCGACACCATCTTCGCCGAAGGACAACGGCGGTATATCGACACCTTCTCATCCTACGCCCGCGGCTTCATTGGTAATATGACCAGACCCGATGTGGACAAGATTACAGGTCTCTCTCCTGTCATCAGCATCGACCAGAAGACTACCAACCGCAACCCGCGCTCTACTGTCGGCACTGTGACAGAGATATACGACTACCTGCGACTCCTCTTCGCCCGCGCCTCTACCGCATATAGCTACATCACAGGCGAGGAGATGGTGCATTACACCGACGAACAGATTCTCGACCTCATACTCAGCCACTACAACGGCAAGCGTGTACTCATACTCTCACCTCTCGTAAAGAACAGAAAAGGACATTATCGCGAGCTATTCGAGAGATATCGCAAGAAGGGGTTCATCTATATGAGAATCGACGGTGTAGTGACCGAACTCACTCACGGACTCAAACTTGACAGATACAAGAATCACTCTATCGAACTGGTAGTTGACCGCCTTAAGATACAACCTTCCAAACACGAAGAAGACAAGAAGCGCATTCTCGACTCCATCGATCGGGCTATGCAGCAGGGCAACGGTGTCATCATGCTGGTGGATGCCGACGACAACAATAGCGTCCGCTTCTATAGCCGCAACCTCATGTGCCCTACTACCGGCATAAGTTATGCCGACCCCGCACCACACAACTTCTCATTCAACTCCCCGCAAGGAGCATGCCCCCGTTGCCACGGATTAGGCTATGTCACTATTCTTGACATCGAGAAGATTGTCCCTCGGCGCAGCCTCTCCATCTACGACGGCGCCATAGCACCTCTCGGCAAATACAAAAAGAGTATTTTGTTCGAGCAGATAGACTCTATTCTCAATAAGCACGGTTTCGACCTTCATACCCCTTTCTCTGAACTTACGGAAGAAGCAATCGATGAGATAATGAATGGCAATGCTGACGAAGACGGTTTTTCCTTCAACCGATATGAAGGCATACTGCATTATCTTGAGTTGCAGCAGGAAAACTCCGTCAGCGACACGGAACAACATTGGGTAAACCGCTATAGCACGGAGGTTGTCTGCCCCGAGTGCAAAGGGCAACGGCTCAACCGTGAGGCTCTGTCTTTCAGAATAGGCGACAAGAATATCGCACAGCTGGCGGAGATGGATGTCTGCGACCTTGCCAAGTGGCTCGATACTGCTCCGCAACTGATGACTGAGAGACAACGCACCATAGCCACAGAAATACTTCGGGAGATACAGTCACGTATCAGTTTTATGCTTGACGTAGGCTTAGGCTACCTCTCTCTTTCGCGCTCTTCCGACTCCCTGTCAGGAGGAGAAAACCAGCGTATAAGGCTTGCCACACAGATAGGTTCACGACTCGTCAATGTACTTTATATTCTCGATGAACCCAGCATCGGTCTGCACCAGCGTGACAACTGCAGACTCATCAACTCACTCAAGCAACTCAGAGACATGGGCAATACCGTCATAGTAGTGGAGCACGATGAGCAGATGATGCGTGAAGCCGACTGGATAGTGGATATAGGTCCGAAAGCAGGCAGGTTGGGCGGCAGGGTGATGTTCTCAGGAACTCCCCGGCAACTGCTGGAGGCAGACACTCTCACCGCACAATATCTGCGTAAGCCCGCAGAAGAACTGTCTAAGGAAGAACTCTGCTGCGACCAATGGCTCACGCTGCATGGCTGCAGAGGCAATAACCTTAAGAATATCGATGTCAGCTTCCCCCTCGGCAAGATGGTGTGTATAACAGGTGTCAGCGGTTCGGGCAAATCTACTCTCATCAATCAGACACTCTACCCCATCCTCTCCCAGCGGCTGTATCGCTCACTCCGGGACCCTATGCCATACGACAGCGCAGACGGACTCGAGTCGGTTGATAAGGTAGTCGCGGTTGACCAAAGCCCTATCGGCCGTACTCCGCGCTCCAACCCCGCTACTTACACAGGCGTCTTCTCCGAAATAAGACAACTGTTTGTCCAACTCCCCGAGTCGCAGATACGCGGTTGGAAACCCGGAAGATTCTCCTTCAATACCGCAGGAGGCAGATGTGAGGAGTGCGCCGGCAATGGGTATAAAACCATTCAGATGCATTTCCTTCCTGATGTATATGTACCATGTGAAGCATGCGGAGGCAAGAGATACAACAGAGAGACACTGGAGGTGCGCTTCAAAGGTAAGACCATAGCCGATGTGCTTGACATGACAGTCAATCAGGCGGTAGAGTTCTTCGAGGCGCAACCCGCCATCCTCAGCAAGATAAAGACAATGCAGGAGGTCGGCTTGGGCTATGTCAAACTGGGGCAGTCAAGCACCACTCTCTCCGGCGGAGAGAGTCAGCGCATGAAGCTGGCTGCCGAACTGTCCAAGCGTGACACCGGCAAAACCTTATATATCCTTGACGAACCTACTACAGGCTTGCATTTTGAAGACATTCAAGTGCTCCTCTCAGTACTCAGAAGACTGCAGGCAAAAGGTAACACCATTATAATCATTGAGCACAACACCGATGTCATCCGTGCTGCCGACTGGGTAATTGACATGGGTCCGGAAGGAGGAAGAGAAGGTGGCATGATAGTAGCAGTAGGCACTCCCTTGCAGATAAAGAACAACGGGAAGAGTCTTACGGGAAAGTTCCTGTAAGAGTTCCGCCTGACATTACCCTTTGCGTAGAACACTCAATCAAACAACACTATGCTGCAAAGTCTCATATACATATTGGTTATACTCTTGTTTATACCAATCTTGTGCAGAATGGTGCGTCTGCCTGCCATCGTAGGCTATATACTTGCAGGAATAGCAATAGGAAGCAACGGGTTCGGTCTGGTGGAATATAGCGAGACTATCAATGTGCTCGGCAAGACAGGAATGATTTACCTTATGTTTCTCTCTGGAATAGAGATTGACATAGGTGACTTCCACCGCTCAAGCATAAAGAGTCTGTGGTTTGGACTGCTCACTTTTCTTATACCCTGTCTGCTGGGCATATTCACAAGTCGTCTGCTTCAGTTCGATTGGCTTACATCCGTATTGCTCGGAGCCATGTATGGCTCTAATACTCTGATAACCTACCCTGTTGTTTCAAGATATGGGCTGCAGCGGCAGAACATAGTGAGCATCGTAATCGGTGGCACTATGCTGGCTATAACGCTCTCGCTGCTTTGCTTGGGAGCCGTCTCGTCAATATGCGAAGGTGAAGCGGGCTGGAGTGCTGTGCTCAGACTGGGTATCTACCTCATAGTTTTTCTTGTTTTGGTAGTATGGCTGTTCCCCCGCTTGGCTACATGGTTCATTAAGCGCAACAACGACTCGGTGGCTGAGTTTCTGCTTGTGATGTTGCTGGTGGCGATAGCGGCATGGCTGGCTGACAAGGCAGGTCTGGAAGCCATCCTCGGAGCCTTCATCGCAGGTGTCGCCCTCAACCGCAGAATACCTGCCCTGTCGCCGTTGATGAACAGAATAAGTTTTGTAGGAAACACTTTCTTCATCCCCGTCTTTCTTATCGAAGTGGGAATGTTGATAGACATACGCTCTTTCCTGTCGGGTTGGACTACTCTGGTGTTGGCAGTTGTGATGATTCTTACCAAACTGTCAGGCAAGTATCTCTCTGCCCTTGTTTCGGGCAGGATAATGCATTGGAACTGCCACGAGCGGGGGTTGTGTTTCGGACTCTGTTCCGCTGCTGCCGCAGGCACATTGGCAGTAGTAACCATAGGATGTGATATAGGTCTGTTCCCTATCGAGATTCTCAATGCCGCCGTGTTGCTTATTCTGGTTTCATGCTTAGTGGCATCCTTTGTTACGGAACATGCAGCACGACAACTTGCACTGCAAGAGCAATTCCCTGACAACATATCCCTTGCGCCGCAAAAGATATTGGTTGCTTTGAGCAACCCCACCACTGACACCGCCTTGGTTGACATAGCCCTGCTTACCACAGCGCAGCAAGACAACAGCAGTTTTGCAGCAGTGGCTGTATGCAATGACGAGCAGAGCCGCGATAAGGCACAGCAGCTCGTCAGACATGCCGCCCTTTATGCAATAGCCGCCGAACATGAGATGCAGATGTTTACACAAGTGGCGGCTAACACTGCTAACGGAATACTCGAGGTGAAACAACAACAGCAGTTCAACAGACTTGTCCTCGGAATAAATTTCACCAACCCCGACACTTTAGGCGATGCTGCCATTCATCTCATTCATTCTGCCCATGAGCAGATAATGCTCTATCGTCAGGTGCAACCGCTTAACACCGTGGAGCGCCTTCGCGTGGTTATACCCGAATATGCAGAACAGGAGACAGGGTTCGTACAAACCTTCGAGAACATCCGTAATCTTGCCTCGCAGACAAGCGCCAGAGTTACCTTCTATGCCGGCAAACAAACCATAGAGATTCTCCGCAACCTCTGCACAAGAGAGAAACGGCAACTCTATGCTTCCTTCCGGGAGATGAGCGATTGGAACGATACACCTGCGATAGCAAAAGAAATGCAACGCAACGACATGCTGATAATGCTTCTCGCACGACCCGCCACCGTAAGCTACAACCCTCTGTTCAAATCTATATCTTATCTTATTGCAGAGTTCTATCATCAGTACAATGTGCTGCTCGTATATCCCGAACAGGCAGGCACTGACAATGCAGTAAGCCTGCTGCAGGAAAACAGCACCTCCGCAGAACGGACACCGCTGAAAGGACGGTTCTTCAACCGTAAGTTCTTCCTCAAACGCAGAAAGCATAATGAAAACAAGTAAAGATAACCTCAACATACAAACATAACTACAATGACAGATACTATAGAGATAATGGCACCCGTAGGGTCTTGGGAGAGTTTGGCAGCTGCCATCCAAGCCGGAGCCGATTCCGTATATTTTGGAATAGAACACCTCAATATGCGCTCGCGTAGCAGTGCCAACTTTACAACCGAGGACCTGCACAAGATAGTAGATATATGCCACCAAGCAGGAGTAAAGACCTATCTTACTCTTAATACCGTCATGTATCCCGACGACCTGCCGTTGATGCGCCAGATAGTGGATAATGCCAAGCAGGCAGGTGTCAGTGCCATCATCGCTTCCGACATCGCTGTCATGCAGTATGCCAACGAACAAGGCGTTGAGGTGCATCTTTCCACACAACTTAATATCGCCAACACTGAGGCGCTCCGATTCTACGCACAGTTCGCCGATGTGGTTGTGCTCGCCCGGGAACTGAACATGAAGCAGGTCGCGTCTATCTACAAAGACATACAAGAGCAGGATATAAGAGGTCGGAACGGCGAAAGAATACGCATCGAGATGTTCTGCCACGGTGCCTTATGTATGGCTGTAAGCGGCAAATGCTATCTCAGCCTGAACAACCTCGGCATGTCTGCCAACCGCGGTGCATGTGCACAGATATGCCGCAGAGCATACATCGTCAGAGACAAAGACTCTGACCTCGAACTCGAGGTTGACAACCAATATATCATGTCTCCAAAAGACCTGAAGACTATACGGTTCCTTGACAAGATGCTTGATGCCGGTGTAAGAGTACTCAAGATAGAAGGACGGGCAAGAGGACCAGAGTATGTGAAAACCGTCGTCGGTTGCTACAAAGAGGCAGTTGAAGCATGGAAGCAGGGAGAATACGCCGAACCCTCTATTCAGGATAAATTCAATATATGGGATGAGAAACTCGGCAGAGTCTTCAACCGGGGTTTCTGGGACGGTTACTATCAGGGGCAGACCCTCGGAGAGTGGAACGACTCCCACGGCAATAAAGCCACACGAAAGAAAGTGTATGCCGGACACTGTACCAACTACTTCAAGAATATCTCCGTAGCGGAGTTCATTATAGAAGCCCACCCTGTCCTTCGTACCGACGAACTGCTTGTCACCGGCGAGACTACCGGTGCCTACGAAACAACTGCCGACAGCATGCGTGTATATAAGGCAGAGGGCGCACAACCGGAGATTGACAATGCCACCCAAGCCATGCAGGGACAACTCCTATGCCTGAAAACAGATACCGTCATCCGGCGCTCCGACAAACTGTATGTACTGCAAAAGACCGAATCATAAATAATAATAACAGGCTTACCCGACCTCTCAATCTGCACTGCATTGGCGTGACTTTCTACCATAAACTGCCATGTCGTTCTGTTTATCTAAGCCATGCACAACAATCTAAATCTAAAAAACTATCTTCTTTTACAAAAAGAGTTTGGTTATTCTGCAATTTTTTAGTACCTTTGCACGGATTTTTGTATGACGCACTTCAAAGTTGTCAGCAACTACAATATTTACTAACATATTAAACTTATTATCATGAAAACTTATCAAGCTAACGAGATTAAGAACATCTCTCTTATGGGCGGTAGCGGCTCGGGGAAAACCACTCTCATCGAGGCCATGCTTCTTGAGAGTGGTATAATCAAAGGAAGACGCGGCACTGTCGAAGCACAGAACACTGTCAGCGACTATTTCCCTGTTGAAAAAGAATACGGCTATTCGGTATTCTCCACAGTATGTAATATCGAATTCGCCGGAAAGAAACTTAACATTATCGACTGCCCGGGCTCCGACGACTTTGCAGGAGGTATGGTTACATCTCTTAATGTTACCGACACTGCCGTCATCGTGCTCTCTGCCAACGGAGGCGTCGAAGTGGGTACGCAGAACCACTTCCGCTATGCCGACAATATGCACAAACCCGTGGCTTTTGTCGTCAACAAACTTGACCACGAGAATGCTAATTTCGACCGCACTATTGAGCAACTGAAAGACAGCTTCGGCAACAAGGTTACCGTTCTTCAGTATCCTGTCAATGCAGGCGCAGGCTTCAATGCTGTTATCGATGTGCTGCAAATGAAGATGTATCGCTGGAAAGCCGAAGGTGGTGCACCCGAAGTGCTTGATATTCCCGCCGAGGAACAAGCCAAAGCAGAAGAACTGCAGTCTGCTCTCTTTGAGATGGCTGCCGAGGCAGACGAGGCTCTCATGGAGAAGTTCTTCGAAGAGATGACCCTCACAGCCGAAGAAACCCACAAAGGACTCAAGAAAGTGTTTGCAGAAGGAGGTATCTATCCCGTTGTCTGCACATCCGCACTCCGCGATATGGGCGTTAGAAAACTCATGGAGTTGCTCGGAGAACTGGCTCCCGCAGTTAGCGAAGCTCCGCTTCCCAAGACTGAAGACGGCAAAGAAGTTCAACCCGATGCCTCTGCACCCGCTTCCATGTTTATCTTCAAAACAAGCGTTGAGCCTCATATCGGTGAAGTCAACTATTTCAAAGTAATGTCAGGTACCATTCATGGTGCCGATGACCTCCAGAATATGAGCCGCGGCTCTAAAGAGCGTATCTCGCAACTCTATTGGGTGGACGGCAGTATCCGCCAGACCATTGACGAAGTAGTGGCAGGCGACATCGCTGCTACCGTAAAAATGAAGGATACACGCACCGGCAATACGCTCAACTCCAAAGACTGCGACTACGTATTCCCGCAAATCAAATATCCCGAACCCAAATACCGTCGTGCTATCAGACCCGTAACCGAAAGCGACTCAGAGAAACTCTCTGCCCTCCTTACACGTATGCACGAAGAAGACCCCACATGGATTATCGAGCAGTCGAAAGAACTCCGCCAAACCATCGTATCAGGTCAAGGCGAGTTCCACCTCCGTACTCTCAAATGGCGTCTTGAGAACAACGACAAGATGATGATTGAATACGATGAACCCAAGATTCCTTATCGCGAGACCATCACAAAAGCTGCCCGTGCCGACTATCGCCATAAGAAACAATCCGGTGGTGCAGGTCAGTTCGGAGAAGTACACCTCATCGTTGAACCGTATGTAGAAGGCGAACCCGTAAAAGAGACCTACAAGTTCGGCAACCAGGAGTACAAAATCAGTGTTAAGGACACGCAGGAGATACCTCTCGAGTGGGGTGGCAAACTGGTACTCATCAACTCTATCGTAGGTGGTGCCATCGATGCACGCTTCATACCCGCTATCCTCAAAGGTCTTATGGACCGTATCGAGCAAGGACCTCTCACCGGCTCTTATGCACGCGACGTACGCGTCATCATCTACGATGGAAAGATGCACCCCGTTGACTCCAACGAAATATCCTTCCGTCTCGCCGGTCGTAACGCATTCGCCGAGGCTTTCCGCAATGCTAACCCCAAAGTGCTGGAGCCTATCTATGACGTGGAAATCTTCGTGCCGTCAGATATGATGGGCGATGTGATGTCCGACGTTACAGGCCGCCGCGGCGTGGTGATGGGTATGCATACCGAAAAGAACTTCACCCGTCTGCAGGCACAGATACCTCTCAAAGAGATGTCCTCCTACTCTACCACACTGTCCTCTCTCACCGGCGGTCGTGCAAGTTTCACTATGAAGTTCAATTCATACCAACTTGTACCGCAGGATGTTCAGGACAAACTCATCAAAGAGTATCAGGAAAGCCTCAAAGAGGAAGAATAATAAGTTTGGAAAAACTGAAGTATTACTGAGAGAGACGGCAACTGCCGCCTCTCTTTTTCTTACCATCTGAATATGCTCCCTTGGTTCATTCTGTCTGACTCAAGCAGCGACTTGATTTTGCTGTTGGCGAAACCCGGAAGAATAAGGCAGAACGCAACGAAAAGAAGCCAAAGCAATGCTCCAAACTGGGGAGTGACATTTGCCATCATTAGCAGAGAGTCAAATATGCCGTGTAGAACCACCGGTACGGCAAGCACCTTGAAACGGTCCGCCTTGTTCGACAATGCAAAATGATTCACCGAATAGTAATAACCCATAGCTACAGCAAACATGAAATGACCCGGTACCGAGAAGATAGCCCTCGACATTGCCACCGACTGCCACTGCTCTATGTTTGCAAACAAGTAGCCTATGTTCTCCGCTGCCGCAAATCCCATACCTACTGCCACCGCATATACCACACCGTCTATATGCTCATCGAAATATGGATTCTTCCTCAGCAGTAACCATAGAAAAAACAGTTTCACACCCTCTTCCACCAATGCCACTCCGAAAAACGCTTCCCATATTGCACCTAACCATGTCTGAGGTTCTGCAGGTGAAAGACCTACAGCCTGCAGCAACATCTCAAGTGGTCCTGCTATAAAAACCGAACATACGCCTAAACCAAAACCTTTGAGCAACTCCTTTACAGGCTCCTTCTGGTATTTGTCACGACGCCATATATAATAAAGAAGTACTAATGCCGGCAATGTGGCGGAAATGATGATGATATTCATATTGAAACTATTTGATGTTTGTATTCTTCTTTCGTTTGACTATATGTCTTACTGTCAGCACTAACACTATGCAGACCAGCAGAACCACTATTATCACAGACAATTCGTGGCTGTACCTGTTTATCAGATCCGCCTGTCCGTGAGCAATATATCCTAACAGAGCAAGCACCGCATTCCATAGAAACGCTCCGAGTGCAGTATATGCAATGAAACTGAGGAAAGGCATTTTTGCCAAACCCGCAGGGATAGATATCAACTGCCTTATCGCAGGAATAAATCTGCCCACAAAGGTTGACACTTTCCCATGCTCATTGAAATACACCTCCGCCTTCTGTATCTTCTCCGACGATAACAGCAACACATGTCCCAACTTGCTGTCCGCAAACTTGTAGATTATCGGTCTGCCTAACCACATTGACAGCAGATAGTTGATTATCGCACCCAAAACTGCACCCAACGTACCGAACAACACTATCAGCAGCACATTCACCGTATACGAGCCGCTTACATTAAGCGAACTGTCCTCATGCGATGCCACGTATGCGGCAGGTGGTATCACTATCTCCGAGGGAAACGGCACAAAACTGCTTTCCACTGCCATCAATGCCGTTATACTGCCGTAGTTCATATTCTCCGCATACCACAGCTCCACCTTGCTTATTAGCGACCTATGCTCCTCTGCTCTAGGAATACTGTCTTCTGCGTATAACATTCCGCATATCGGCAACAAACAGAACGCTATGATTGTTATTGTCAGCAGCCGTTTCATTTCTTTTCAAATAATAGTCTGTCTATATCCGTCACCCCCGCTTTCTCATATTTGCGCACAATAGAGTCCAAACCGTTGATATAAGGCTCTACCTCGGGCAGCATCTGAAAGAAAAGAGCCTTCGAATGTTTGTCTATGCTACATGCCTTGCGGTAGTATCTGTACATGCGTTTGTCCTCTCCGCGCAAGTAACATACTACTGCCATCAATAAGTTCGTCTGACTTATGTCTGGCGCCAGTTTGTATGCTCGGTGAATATATGTATAGGCCTTCTTCATCTCATCCATATCAAGCAATAAACCGCTGTATCTGAGCAGTATATCCACATCATCAGGTGCAAGCTTTATATACCTGCGGAACATCTTGGCTGCCTCCTGATATTCTTTCAGTTCGAAATATGCATCAGCCATCTGCTCTATCACCTCCGTGTCATCAGGGTCAACCTGCAGCAGGAATTTTCCCAAGCTTACCACTCCCCGCCATTTATGAAGCTTTGCCTTGCACTCCATATATCTGTGCGCACTGTCAACAATAAAGAACTGGTTGTTGAACCCCTTGTAATAACAACTGTGAGCCTTGCGGTAATCACCTTTCATGAAATAGATGTCTCCCCTCAGCATAAGACCTATGTGCTTGTGATAGGCAGTCATCTCTGCCATGTCATCAAGCACCTGCAACGCCTCATCCTCACGCGACAACAGGCACAATAACCTCACTTTCGTTACTAACGCCAACTCGCACTGAGGGTCTATGGCAAGGGCGAAATCATAATCATTAAGGGCATTTTCATACCTGTCGCAGTCCAACTCAATCGTCGCCTTCACACACCATGCGTTTACAGAATACGGGTCTGCGTCTATCCACTTCTCCGTGTATGCCAACGCTTCCTCATACTTGCCTGTCTCTCCGTAATACTGCGTCAGCAAAGCATACAACTTCTTCTTATCCGCCTCGTCTGTATCACTCTTTTCCGTCCTCTCCAAATAACTGATGGCAAGGTCTATGTGCTCTGTCTCGGCAAATAGAAGTGCTACATCTATCGTTGCCCCCACCTTGTCATCATCAAGCATCACAACCATATCCGCCTCTGCAATGGCCTCATCCGTCCTCTGTAGATTGACAAGAGCACTGAATCGCAGATAATGCCAATAGTAATCTTCTTTGTGTGGATATTGGTCAAGCAAGACAAGCGCCTCCTCCGGTTTCGACTCCATCACCAACAGATTGGCTCTTATCATCGGCATAGTCTCATCTCCGGGATGCAAACGCTCTCCCAACTGCAACACCTTCTCCGCTTTACTGTAATTGCCCGCGTTTATATAGTAGTTGCAGATATCCTCTATGTCTTCGGTGTCAAACCAGATACCGCCATGGTCGGTCTCATTGCTTTCATAACGCGCAACCAGACTGCTTATACGATCTATATTCTTGAAAAATTCTTCCGAGCCTTCTTCCAATGTAGTACTCCTTATTTGTTTAGTAGTTCCTTTACCTTCATCGATATTGCCTTACCCTCTGCCTTGCCCGCAAGTTGTTTGGTCGCAACACCCATCACTTTTCCCATGTCTTGCGGACCTTGGGCACCTACCTGACTTATTATAGCCTCCAATGCTGCCGTCAGCTCGGCATCTGTCATTGGCTGGGGCAGGTATTGCTCTATTATCTTCACTTGCGCAAGTTCATCGTTTGCAAGGTCCTCACGGTTGGCACTCAGATACATCTCCGCAGACTCTTTTCTCTGCTTCACCATCTTCTGAAGTATCTTCAGTGCCTGGTCGTCGTGCAACTCTCCGTCACCGCCCTTGGCTGTCTTTGCCTCAAGAAACTCTTTCTTTATCCCGCGCAAGGCATCCAATGCCACTTTATCCTTTGCGAGCATCGCCTTCTTGATGTCCTCGCTTACCTGTTCGAATAAACTCATAACTTTGTCTCTGTTTTTTAACCCGCCGGCAATACTCTGCCGCCGGGGCGTTCTTAATATATTCTTTCGGCAGTCATTGCGCTGACTCTGCTTCTAATTAAGGCAATGGCAACACAATAACCTGTCCGCTGTTGTTTATCTTCTCTTGAACCACGGTTTCCGGTTCTTCAGGTCTTGCCCTGCTGCCGGATTCTGTTCTCTCACTTCCGGTATCACCACTTGCTCTGTCTCCTCTTTGGCAACCTTCGGCTCCTTTACCTCCGGTCTCGGAGTGGTCACAGGCTCCTCTTCGTCAATGAATATCACAGGCTCATCGTCCTCCGAATCTTCTTCCTTAACCTCCTCCTTCTCCTGTTTAGTCTCGGTAGGACCATAGAAACGCGCAGCCGCCTCCTCTATACTTATGGGAGGAGTCTGATCCACTGTCACCTTCTCCTCCGTCTGCACCGCCTCGTCAAGTCCCGGAATATCACTCACACTATAGCCCGTGGCAATAATCGTAACCTTCACATCCTCACCGAGACTGTCGTCATAACTTGCTCCCCACTTCACATCCACTTCCTCTCCTACAGAGTTGCAGAACTCCTCTACTTGCGACAGCTCCTGCATTCGTATCGCATACTCGCGCGAACAATAGAAGTTAAGAAGTATCCTGCTCGCACCGCTTACATCGTTGGTATTCACAAGCGGAGAATTGAGCGCATTCTTGATAGCCTGCGTTATTCGGTTCTCTCCCGATGCCTTACCCACATTCATGATGGCCACATTGCCGTCCTTCAGAGTGTTATATACATCTTGGAAATCGGTGTTGATATATCCGGGCACTGTGATAATCTCGGCTATCGACTTCGCAGCATTGCACACCACCTCATCCGCCTTGTCAAAAGCATTGGGCAGGTCGAAGTCAGGAAACAGCAACTTCAGCTTCTCATTGTTTATCACAAGCAGTGCATCGGTAAACTGCGCCAGTTCGGCTATTCCGCGCATCGCCTTCCTGATGGCTTTGTTGCCCTCGAAAGCGAAAGGTATGGTAACTATGCCCACCGTCAGTATTCCCATCTCATGAGCCACCTTGGCTACTACGGGCGACGCACCCGTACCCGTACCGCCACCCATACCGGCAGTGATAAACACCATCTTCGTACCGTCATCCAAGGCCTCTTTTATCCTCTCCTCGTTCTCCTCCGCATACTGATGCGCTACCTGAGGCCTGCCGCCGGCTCCAAGACCCGGACCTATCTGCAACTTCGCCGGCACCGACATCTTCTCCAATGCCATCGAATCGGTATTGCACACAAGAAATGAAACATCCTGTATCCCTTGACGATACATATAATTGACTGCATTACAGCCGCCCCCGCCTACACCGAGAACCTTGATAATGCTGTTGTCTTGAATCTGAATTGTGAGTGGTAACATGTCTGACATATTGTTATAATTTTTATGGGGTTAAGTTATTTAGGTTACTTGTTGTTGTCTTCTGTGAATAAAGAGAGAGCACCGTCCTCTATCTTCTCCCATATCCTCGTGATAGGCGCAGGGTGGGCAGGCTCCTCATCAGGGAAATCTTTTCTGTATTCCACCGCAAGAGCAAGTGTTCCTACCAACGCCGAATAATCCGGATAGAAATACTCGTCAGGTGCCGTATCCTCAAGCCATAAAGCATGCGACCCGTACTCCACCGGAAGCCCGGTCATCGCCTGAAGATACTCTTGCAGACCCTGCAACTTGCAAGCCCCGCCGGTTATATACACCTTCGATATCTCATCCTCGTAATTCTTCAAATCCTGCATCAGAGGATCCACTGCCTCATACAGTTTCATCTGAATCAACTGCGCAAGAGTGCTCGTCTTTATTCTCACCCTGCTCTCACCGCCTGTATTCGAACGCACCTCTAACACGCGGTTCTGCTCCACATACTCCTCCGACGCATAACCATACGTCTCTTTCAGCTTCTCCGCTATGTCAAAACTTACTCCCTGAGTCTGTATGTTGGTACTTATATCATAACCTCCCAACGGAATAACTCGCGTATATATGAATCTGTCGTTCTTGTATATCGACATCGTGGTGGTTTGCGCTCCGAAATCAATTATTGCACACCCCCGAGCCATGTCATTCTCATCAACCAGAGCCGATAGCAATGCATCCGGCCTTACCCACTGCTGCTCTATGGAGATATTCGCCCTGTCGAAACTGCCGCGCACATTCTCCCTGCTCTCTATCCTGCCCACAAACACATTATACACTATCTCTATGAACCTCGCCTTCTGACTCCGCGACGGCACCTCACTCTGCTCCACTCCGTCCAGCAGATACTTTATCGGCTCCGTGCTCAGCACTGCCATCATGTTGTACTTGTCCTCTATCTTTGTCTTGCACTCCTCCTGCATCGACTCAAGCAACTTGTCTGGGATATAGTTCTTGCTTATCAAATCACGCTTCACACTCACCTCCTTCAGCTGCAACAACTTGCCTCCTACTGTCAGATAGGCACTCTCTATCGGCTCTTGCGATCCTATACGGTTCGCAAGAAACTTCAGCAACCGGCTCAGCATCATTCCTGCCTCAGACTTCTGATTCACAATGCCACGCTCTACCGGTCCGTACTTGTTCACACTCTCCATGCCAAGCACATGAAGAGTCCCGTCAGGGTTCTCCGTCGCAGCCATCGCCCTTATGCCGCTACTGCCGATATCTACTGCACACAACGGACAATCCCTTCTGCTTCTTTTCCTTGTCGTTCTCTGTTTCTTTGCCATAATGTTTTAGTTTTGGTTTGGGTTAATATGTAATATTTTTTATATATATTATGTAATATTTTATATGATATATTTTATAGATACTTATGTCATCCTCTCAATTCTAAACCACTCTAAACCATTCTAAACCACACTAAACAATCCTAAACAATTCTAAACCACTCTAAACAATCCCCTACCTGCACACCACCTGCCCGCTGAACCGTAAATCCACCTCCTTGTAGGGCAGCCAACCCATCTTGCTCAAACCCTCATCATAAAACACGCGCAACTTGTCTAACTTCTGCTCATAATTCTCCAACCTGCCTATCAGTATCACATGCCCCCCCACACGCGGTATCAACTCCACCTCATGGTTATGCAGCACGTTTATCTGCTCTATCTGTGCATTCCAGAAGTCATTGTCGCTGAGCCACTCCACAAAATCAAACAACTCGCTCTTCGCCATCTCCTCCGTCACATGACCTGTCACCACCGGCACCCTGCACGCTGTCTTATATGATGCCTGCATTATCTCCCTGTCTGTATCTACATAGTAGTTCCCCGACCCCATCACACGCAGACACGGCTCCCTCTGAATCACCCTCAGACTTACTACGCCCCCACTCGTCTTGTAGCACTCCGCACTGCTCACCACCTCCGTATTGATTGCCACATCCTCCACCGCCTGCGTCCTTATCTCGTCAAAAGGTTTGTTCTCCGGAAACACACCCGCAGCACGCATCCTCTTACGCATATCCTCACTCGATACAAACTGATGTCTGCTGCTGTCTGCTATCGTAATATCAAACTTCTGACATACCTGCTCCTGCTTGTGGTCAGGCAAGAAAACAATCGCACCTAAAATGTAAGCACAAGCCACCGTTGCACCCACACTCGTCAGCACTATTCTCAAACTCTTGTTCATATCAATCTCGTTAAGGTCTCTGTTTTCATCCTGTAGAGACGCAACACCGTCACACCTCCTTTTCTCCGTCCTCTCCCCCAACCATCATTCAACGCTTTTTTACTTTTTACTTTTTACTTTTTAATTCAGCACCCTCACTCTCGTATCGCCCCAACACCCTGCTCAAATCGGGCACCAACCTGTCTATATCGCCCGCGCCCACTGTGGCTACCACCTCCGCCTTGCCGCTGCTCTTCACTCTCCTGCGCATCTCTTTTATCAACTCCTCCTTGCTCATCAACCTGCACTCCGTCGTTATCTTCTCACATAGCATCTGCGACGACACACCCTCTATCGGCTCCTCCCGCGCAGGGTAGATAGGCAACAAGATAACCTCATCCGCCAACGACAACTCCTTCGCAAAACCATCGGCGAAATCACGCGTCCGCGTATAGAGATGCGGCTGGAAAACCACCGTCAGACGCCTGTCCGCAAACAACTTCCTCATCGACTCAATACTGTTGTGTATCTCTGTCGGGTGGTGCGCATAGTCGTCTATATACACCATCTTGTCGTTATTCACATGTATATTAAAACGCCTATACACCCCGCTGTACGATGCAAGACCGATACGCAACTCGCTCTCCTTTACGCCGTTAAGCCATGCTATCGCCATCGCTGCCACACTGTTCTCTATGTTCACCCACACCGGCACACCCAACCGCATATTCGCTATCGTCTGCAACGGCGTCACAAAATCAAAGTATATCTCACCCTTCTTTACCACCACATTCTGCGCATAGAAATCCGGCGCAGGCGCATCATCAGCCTTCAACCCGCAATATGTATATGTCTTCACACCCGCTGCCGTTCTCGGCTTTATGTCCAAACCCTGCTTCATCAGCAGTACACCGCCCTTGCGCACCAACGACGTGAAATGCTCGAAACCCTCTCTGAAGCCCTCCGCATCTCCATAGATATCCAAATGGTCAGGGTCAACACTCGTTATCACCGCCATATACGGACTCAAATGATAGAAACTCCTGTCGTACTCGTCCGCCTCCACCACCACATAGTTGCTCTCTTCCGACAACAACAGGTTCGTGCCGTAGTTGTTGCTTATTCCTCCCAAAAACGCATTCGTATTGATGTCCGACTGATATAGCAAGTGCGCTAATATCGTACTCGTAGTCGTCTTCCCGTGAGTTCCCGCCACACACAATGCCTGCATCAACCGCGTTATGTCGCCTAACACCTCGGCACGCTTCTGCACCGTAAACCCGTTCTCCCTGAACCATACCAACTGACGCTGACTCTCAGGCACCGCAGGCGTGCGCACCACCAATGTGTGAGTCTTGTCCCTGAACTTCTCAGGCAATGACTCCACCGAGTCATCAAACACCACAATTATCCCCTCCTGCTCCAAACCTTCAGTCAAAGGCGATGGCGTACGGTCATAACCCGCCACCTGAAAACCACGGGAGCGAAAATATCTCGCTATCGCACTCATCCCTATACCGCCTATTCCAAGGAAGAAAACCGATGTCACATTAGTGTCTATCATACTGTCCGTCTGTATCTTGTCTCATGGGCAATGCACCCCGCCGCACCTTCCGGCACCAAGACACATTACCCGTTGCAAAGGTACAAAATATATTCAATATCTACAACATAAAAACAATAATAATATCAAACTTTCCATTATAACTAATGTACATAACCATAATTCACCCTCCCCGCCTCATATTATCTACATTAGTATATCTCGTAGAGACGCGACACTGTCACGTCTCCCTCCACCCGTCAACACCCACAATAACACATCAATACCTCCACAATACCCTTACCATACACCCGCAATACACCAAATATCTACCCACAACACCCCCACTCCGCAAATATC
>CAJOMJ010000022.1 GCA_905235505.1 Paludibacteraceae bacterium | reverse complement strand
CCGTAGGGCGAGAGACCGGCGAACCGGTCACCTGCAAACTGGTCGATGAACCAGTCGTAGAGCGGACGGTGCACAACAAACTCCAATGTGCAGATACTGTGGGTCACACCCTCGAAATAGTCGGACTGACCGTGTGCGAAGTCGTACATCGGATACACATTCCAGCGTCTGCCGGTGCGGTGGTGCGGGTGAGTGGTGATGATACGGTACATGATAGGGTCACGGAAGTGCATATTGGGGTTGGCCATATCTATCTTGGCACGTAGCACCATCTTGCCGTCGGGTATCTCACCTGCCTGCATAGCCTCGAACAGACGGAGGTTCTCCTCGATGGGACGGTCGCGGTAGGGCGAGTTCTGCCCTGGCTCGGTGGGAGTACCCTTCTGAGCCGCTATCTCTTCGGCAGTCTGCTCGTCAACGTATGCCTTGCCTTCTTTGATAAAGCGGATGGCAAGGTCGTAGAGTTGCTCGAAGTAGTCGGAGGCATAATAGACATTGCCCCAGTGGAAACCAAGCCACGCAATATCCTGCATGATGCTGTCCACGTATTCGGTGTCCTCCTTCACGGGATTGGTATCGTCGAAACGGAGGTTGCAAACACCATTGTATTTCTCAGCTATACCGAAGTCCATACAGATGGCTTTGACGTGTCCGATATGCAGATAACCGTTGGGCTCAGGCGGGAAGCGCGTTTGTATGCGTCCGTCAGTTTTCTTTTCTTGCAAGTCTTTCTCTACTATTTCTTCTATGAAGTTCATAATGATTGAATGGTTTTATGAGTTTGAGGAGTTTGGGAGGGTTACGAGCAGCCTTACAAACTACACAGACTTCGGTATTTATATTACTTTCTTTCATTGAGACGTGACAGTGTCGCGTCTCTACGTTGGTTTGAGTTATTTGTCGAAGTAGCCTTTGAGGATACCGCGTGGCGAGTTGCGCACGAACAGAATTATCTCATCGCGTTCCTGCGAACTGGGCAGTTCAGCCTCAATGCGCTCCATTGCCTGACTCACGTTGAGCCCCGACTGGAAGATGAGGCGGTAGCAGTCCTGAATACCATTTATCTGGTTGTTGGTGAAGCCGCGGCGGCGCAGACCTATACTGTTCACGCCACAGAACTGTATGGGTTCGCGTGCGGCTGTGATGTAAGGAGGTATATCCTTCGACACACGGCTGCCGCCTTGTAGCATCACATGCGCGCCTATGTGCGAGAACTGGTGCACGAGGGTGCCACCGCCTATCACTGCCCAGTCGCCTATCTGCACTTCGCCTGCGAGCTGTGTGGCGTTGGACATGATGATATTGTCACCGAGCAGACAGTCGTGAGCCACATGACAATAAGCCATGATGAGGCAGTTGTTGCCCACCACGGTCTTGCCTTTGGAGGCAGTGCCACGGTGTATGGTGACGAACTCGCGGATAGTGGTGTTGTCGCCTATGATGACGAGCGAGTCCTCACCCTTGAACTTGAGGTCTTGGGGTATAGCACCGATGACGGCACCCGGGAAGATAGTGCAGTTCTTACCTATCCGCACACCTTCGCAGATGGTCACATTGCTGCCTATCTTTGTGCCGGCACCTATTTCTACATTGTTGTCTATACAGACGAACGGGTCGATAACCACACTCGGGTCTATCTTCGCCCCCGGATGAATATATGCTAATGGTTGACGCATGGGTTGTTTATGTATTGTTTAGAGTTGTTTAAGGTTGTTTCGTATTGATTAATTTTGTATCTTACATAATTTTGTATCTCATACCATTCGAATCCGAACCATCTATACTTTCTTTACTACCTGTCATGCAGAATGCGACCGATATCAACGCTCTACATCAGAGGCTTGGCGTCATGACTGATGACAGGCGGCAACTATGTCTCGCACTGCAACTCCCGCCGCAACATACGGCAGAAAGCGGTGTTCACAGTGTGACCCGGACGTGTTGCGATGACCTTGCCTTTTATGCGGTAGCCGAGCAGCGAGAGGTCGCCAATGAGGTCGAGCAGTTTGTGGGCAGCAGGCTCATTGGGGAACTTGAGGGGTGAGAGATAACCCGGTTGTGATGCATCGCGCGTCTCCTGACCAAGGCTGCGGGCAAGGTTGTCAAACTCTTCCTGCGTCATCAGCTCGTCGTAGATGACAAGTGCGTTCTGAAGGTCTCCGCCTTTGATGAGTCCCATGCCAAGCAGCGGGCGCACTTCACGGACAAAGCAGAAAGTGCGTGCGGGTGCGACGAGGGTGGCGTAGTTGCCGAAGTCCTCAATAGAGGCATACTGGTCGCCCAGCACTGGTGACGCAAAACTGATATGCACATCCAGCGAGAATCCGTCGTAAGGCATAAGCACTATACGGCTTCCGTTCTGCTCGAACTGCAACTCCTCCTGCACCTCAAACACCTTCACCTCTGCATCCTGTTCTTCAAGTCCTGCCTTCAGTATCTGCTCCACGTACGGCATGGCACTGCCGTCAAGTATTGGCATCTCGGGTCCATTGACTTCTATCAGGCAGTTGTCCACTCCCATAGCGGACAGGGCAGAGAGAGCGTGTTCCACGGTAGAGCACTGCCACTCGCCGTTTTTTAGTACCGTACCCCGCTCGGTTGCACTCACGTAGTCTGCCAGTGCCTCGTAGCATGGTCTGCCCTCAAGGTCGGTGCGGCACAAACGTATGCCTGTGTCCTCCTGCGCCGGCACAAAGCGTGCACTAACCATGCAGCCCGTGTGAAGTCCTTTGCCGGAAAGGGTAAATGCTGTCTTCAGTGTATGTTGTTTCATTGTTTACGTTGCAAATCATATATTATCTTCTGCAGTTCGGGCAGATTCTTGAACCCTACCACCGAGCGTCGCCAGTTGGCGGCATCGATAGCAGGATAGCCCTGATACATGCCTGCCTTACGGACACTGCCTGCTACACCCGTCTGTGCGCCGAAGATGCAGTTGTCGGCTATCTCTATATGCCCTGCCACGCCTACCTGACCGGCAAGGACACAGTGGGAGCCTACCTTGGTGGAGCCGGCTATACCCACCTGCGCGCAGAGGAAAGTGCTCTGCCCTACCTCCACATTGTGCGCCACCTGCACCAAATTGTCTATCTTGGCGTTGCGACGGATGATAGTACTACCCATCATCGCACGGTCAATAGTAGTGTTGGCACCTATCTCCACATCGTCCTCTATCACCACATTGCCTATCTGCGGTATCTTTTGGTTCACACCCTGTGCGTCAGGTTCGAAGCCGAAGCCGTCGGCACCTATCACTACGCCCGAGTGCAGAATACAGTCGTTGCCTATCACGGAATGGTGATACACGCGGACACCTGCATAGAGCACGGTATTGTCACCAATGACGCAGTTGTCGCCCACATAGCACTGCGGATATATCTGCACTCCCTCGCCTATATGCACATTGTTTCCAACATAGGCGAAAGCACCTATATATATATCGTCGGGCAGTATATTGCCGTCGGCTATATAACACGGCTGTTCAACACCATGTTTCTTTGGGTTGAGCATCTGCGACACCTCGGTCAGCAATTGCGCCATAGCCCCACGGGCATTGTCCACCCTAATCAGCGTAGCAGAGGTCTCACCGTTATACTCCAATTCGCGCGAGAGGAGTACCACAGACGCCTTGGTTGCAGCGAGATACCTGAGATATTTCTCTTCACATACGAAACAGAGAGTGCCGGTCTGACCGTTCTCTATGCTGCTCACATCGGACACCAGTACATCGGGGTTGCCCTGCAGGTCGCCATTGAGGAGTGATGCTATTTGTTGTGCGGTGAAAGTCATTGTCGAAACAGGTTAGAGTATCATAGTTTATAGTAGAACAGGTAATGCTTCTCCACGGTTTTGGTCAGCACTTGCAGATTGAGCATATCGGAGGCGTCGGCTATATCACGTATGGAGCCGTCAGGATAGAGTATATCTATACTGTCGTCTTTGGCGGAATAAGTGTTGGTTACCGACGAATGGCAGGCATAGAGCGAGTCTGCCTCGGCAGCAGTAAGGTGCAGGTTCTTTATGTAAGTATCCTTCAGTTCGGCTATCTCTCCTGCTGTAGCGGGTTGGTCGAGCATCTTCACCTTGAACAGACGGCGGTTGGTGAAAGCCGTACAGAGCAGACTCAGTATGCGGTCGTCGGCATCAGCCCATACCTTGACAGCGGACAAGATGTCGGTATCGTCAAGCAGAGCGTACTGCCTGAGAGCATTGTCGTTGTGTACGAAATCCGCGGCGGTCACATTATTATAAAGGAAATAATGCAAAGCGGGGCTGCAGAACAAGTCTTTGCCTTCCGAAGCCAGATACTTGGCGCGGGCAAGTATCTTCTGCAACATCTGCTCTGCCGCCACAGAGGTCTTGTGGAGATACACCTGCCAGTACATCAGGCGGCGCGCCACGAGGAACTTCTCTATCGAATATATACCCTTCGACTCAACCACCAGCCTGTCGTCCACCACATTGAGCATCTTCAGTATGCGGGCGGAGGCTACAGTGCCCTCGTTCACGCCGCAGAAGAACGAGTCGCGGCAAAGATAGTCGAGACGGTCAACGTCAAGCTGCGAGCTTATCATCTGATGCAGGAAACGACGGGGGTACTCGTCACGGAATATACAGATAGCATCATCTATCCTGCCCTGCATATCGTTGTTGATCTTCTCCATCATCATCAAGGATATATCCTCGTGAGAGATACCGCTGACGAGTGTATTCTCAAGCACATGCGAGAAGGGTCCGTGACCTATGTCGTGCAGCAGGATGGCGGCAGCGGCGGCATTGCCTTCGTTGTGGGAGATGTCAATACCCTTCAGCCGCAACACTGAGATAGCGTCCTGCATAAGGTGCATCGCACCTATCGAATGAAGAAAACGGCTATGCATTGCGCCCGGGTAAACAAAGAAACTGAGTCCCAACTGACGGATACGGTTCAAGCGCTGCACATAAGGGTGCTGCAACAAATCAAACAGAAATTCGTTGGGGACAGAGATGAACCCGAAGACAGGGTCGTTAATTATCTTACGCTTACCTGCCATCAGTTACCATTTGCGCAAGCGGCAAATCTCGCAGTTATGCCAACTATATGAGATAGTTATACCCACATTGAACCAACCGTCCCACCACTGCTTGGTAGGAGTTCCCATTGTACCGCTCATACCTGCGGCAGTACCTGTGCCACGTTCTTTCAGGTCGTGCGGGTAACCGTCAAGATTGAGGGTCTGGTTGTCACCAAGTCCCTGAGCTATACCTACATGCACATTCATCAGCCAGCTCTTCTTCAACTTGAACTGATAGCCTATCTCTACAGGAATCATCGGGAGGAAAGAGTTGTTTTTCCAATTATACTTCCAATCACTGCCCGGAGCATCCTTGCCGTAATCCATAGTCACATTGCTGTAGTTGAACATCACACCTGCATAGATAAAGAATCCTGCATCGGCTATCGGGAATATCTCCACACCCACGGCTCCGTTAAGTATCCACGACTGGAACTTGCGGTAACTCAAAGGGTTCTCAGTTGTATAGAGCTTATCGGCATACTTCTCATTGTTTCCACGCAGCACGCCGCCACCGAGAGAATAGCGTATGTTGAGTATCGAGGCAACAGGCTGTGAATAATTGATTTTCGCCATTCCGCATATATTGTCCGCAAACAACGGACCTCCCGCCACTGCCAAGCCGCGGTTCTCCACATCACCGTAGTAATAGGCGGCATCAAGAGTGAGAGAAATAGCATGAGCCACAGTAGTACCTTTGGTAGTATAACGACCTGTATGCGAACTGGCATTCTTGGTCCAAACAATATCGGGCTTGTTGTAAGGGTCAGCCTCTGCAAAGGCACACATCGGCAATGCCAACAGAAGCAAAAAGAGTAGTTTTCTAAGTGTTTTCATATATGTATGCTAAATGACGCGCAAAGATACAGTATTTTTTTCACTTGTGCAAATATTTTTATTTTATTCCCCTATATTCGGAGTATTTTATTATATAAGAGCAGAGAGTTTGATGCGTCCATAAAAGAGACCCGCCCTCTCGGGCAGGCCTCAGCAACACTAAAATTATTATGAAAAGTATTATTTAGGGATTAACCATGCAATGACCCGCTTCCTATCCGAGATAGGTCTTGAGCAGCTTGCTGCGTGAGTTGCCTCTCAGGCGGCGTATTGCTTTCTCTTTGATCTGGCGCACACGCTCACGCGTGAGTCCAAACTCCTCGCCTATCTCTTCGAGTGTCATTTCGGGCACTCCTATACCGAAGAACTTGCGGATTATCTCCGCTTCGCGGTCGGTCAGAGTAGCCAATGCACGGTCGATCTCCTTCTTCAAAGATTCGTTGATGAGTTCGCGGTCAGCATTAGGCGAATCTTCGTTGACCATCACATCTATCAGACTGTTATCCTCACCCTCTACAAAAGGTGCGTCAACAGAGATGTGACGACCCGACATCTTCAGAGTATCTGCAATCTTGTCAACCGGTATGTCAAGTTCTTCGGCGAGTTCCTCAGCAGAAGGCTTACGCTCATATTGCTGCTCGAAGTGCTGAAGCGCCTTGTTGATTTTGTTGATAGAACCTACTTGGTTGAGGGGCAGACGCACTATACGCGACTGCTCGGCAAGCGCCTGCAGGATACTCTGACGAATCCACCACACTGCATAACTGATAAACTTGAAACCACGCGTCTCGTCGAATTTCTCGGCAGCCTTGATTAGTCCGAGATTACCTTCGTTGATCAAGTCAGGAAGGCTCAGACCCTGATTCTGATACTGTTTTGCTACGGAAACCACGAAACGCAGATTGGCACGAGTAAGTTTCTCAAGTGCGGCTCTGTCGCCATTGCGGATACGACCTGCGAGTTCAACCTCTTCCTCCACCGTGATAAGTTCTTCACGACCAATCTCTTGCAGATACTTGTCAAGAGATGCACTCTCACGGTTGGTAATCGATTTTGTAATTTTCAGTTGTCTCATAGGTGACCTCCAGTGTTTGAAAAAAATTGGCCCGGTATGCCTTACTTGCAGCATATCTAATCTCACAGCAGTACACACCTCGCCAAAATAGGGCACAAAATTACTACAAATATTTCAACTACACAAACAAAAAATGCACCAAACCTGTTTTTCTGACATTTTGGCAGTAATTTTTCCATCAAACTATGCCACAATGCAACCATGCCATATTGCAAATATACCACAATACAACCCGTAGAGACGCGACACCGTCACGTCTCCTCAATGAAAAAGTAAAAAGGAAAAAGGAAAAAAGAAAACAACCCTAAACCACACTAAACAATACTAAACAACCCTAAACCATTCTAAACAACACTATACCACCCTAAACCTGCCTCATCATTGCCTCACAACCTGCGAGTATATCATTGTATGCCTGCTCAAAATCGCCTGTGTACCATGGGTCTGCAACATCACGATTGCTGTCTGCCCACTGAAGCAGAAGCGACACCTTGCCTGCCCTGTCTTCGCCCACAATACGCCGCAGCAGGCGCAGATTGCTTTCGTCCATACATACTATATAATCATAATACTCGTAGTCGCCACGAGTGATTTGTCTTGCTCTGTGTTCGGAAAACGGCACACCTTTCTCACGGAGTTTGCGCTTGGCAGGAGGATACATGTCGTTACCCGTCTCCTCTGCCGACACGGCGGCGGAGGCAACTACAAACTCATCGGCTCTGCCTGCCTCATCGGCAAGATGCTTTATCAGAAACTCTGCCATCACAGAGCGGCATATATTGCCATGACATACAAACAATATCTTCTTCATAATAACTCTACACGGAGCAGCCGGCTCCTGCTTATGGATTACTGAAACCTGACGGTGCCGCGTCTCGACGTTGTTCTACGGAATCAGCACTTTGCATGCCGCAGAACCTTGCCGGAGAATATAAACTCCCGTGGCGAGCGATGTTATATTGTCCCCCATATACTGACCGGTCAGAGAATAAACCTGATACGGCTTGCCCGTGTCCGCACTCTCTATGTCGTCAAGTGCTGCAACAGGCGGCACGTAGGTGTAACCCAACTTTTTATCCATCCACGCTATGCGCCTCTTTATATAGTTCTTCACATTCTTCACTTCCGCCTCGTAACTGCCCCATATACGCGGATTCCTGTGAACAGTCTGGTTCATTATCGGCCAACGTATGAAGTTGAGCCTCTGCGACTCGCTGAGCAACTGCGCCTGCTTGTCTATATAGTCCAGCATATATTCTTCCGTGAGCCCTTTCTCACGCGCCTCTGCCCATATACTCAGCAACATAGCCTTACCCTCAGCATTGTTAATCACCACATTGTCCGCCAGCTGGCGCATATAACCTGTTGTACTGCCTCCGCTGCGATATACATAGTCCGACTTGTCGTTGATTGGGTAAGTGCGGGAATCATTCTCGAAAGCCAAGTCGAAATCCCACACAGGGCCGGTGAAGACAGTGTCGTTGCCGCGGTGTTTATAGAAGAACACACTCCAATAGGTGTCGGTATTGCCCGACACTTCGCCCACAAGGAAATGACGCAGGAAAGTGTTCAGATCAAGATACTTACGCCAGTCGCTTTCCATCTTGTCGTAGTGGGTCTTGATATACGATTTCTGCTCTGCGGTAATGCTGTCCTCGTCAGGCGACTTGATAGTCACACCTGTGCCTTTCAGCGACCGGAACATCGATTTCTCCTCATTTGCGTGTGCATCCGCCTCAATAAGATAACCACCCGTGAGTGCCACCCCGCTGTTGTCGCGCGGACTCATCTCGGTAATGTTCACCCGCTGCTTCTGCACCTGCACTTGGTCACAGAGTTGGTAACAACCCTTGTATTCACCGTTGAGAACCACATCCACATAGGTGCAGAAAGGTGTGTAGGGCATACCCAAACGGCGGCTTAGTTCGAATGCCAACTGGTTGCGCATAAGTGTCTTGTCGCCGTAGTTGTTTATCAGCGTCCACTTCTTTGCATTGGCAGGCGCACCGAGTACATTATGCTTGTGCTCGAACTTTATACGATACGGCTTCTTGGGGAAACTCATCGACGCATTACCGCGCAGACGCGTATAGGCAGTGTCTTGCAGCAGTTGCCGCCCGCCGTTGGACACAATAGATATATACGACTCTATATCGTTCACTTTGTCGTACGGCTCCTGGTTATTGACTGTATGAATGGAAACCGTCGGCAGATTGGTCAGTTGCGGCAGATGCGAGTTGTCTCCTGTGCCCCGCCTGCCGTAGAACTCTATCTCGGCTATGTTGCAGCGGGCATTCGACGGACCCACATACCTCACATATCTGAATCCGCGGGTGCAGTTTATGTCGGCATAATCCATTCTGCCTATCACTCCTTGTTCTGTAATGATATACAGCGGTATGGCATCCATGAAGTCGGCACGCGAAGCACCCTCGAACACGCCGAGCTGCACACGCTGCGGACCTACACCGTCATTTCTTGGCGACCACCCCACTCTTGTTATTATATACGGCTCACCGAGGTCAAGACCCACCCATGTATATGACCTGTCCCACGAGGCGAAACAGGTATTCATGTCCCCGTCGAATGCCATGTCACGGGTATTAACGGTGCGCGACGGAGCGGAAGTGTTGTTGTAGTCAACCGACAGCTCCGAACCTATAACCGTACCCGTCAGTTTGTCTTCCGGAAAGACAGATACAGAGCATACGGCTAACAGTATCAGTAATATCCGGCAACGTTTCATGGTTCAAGTATCTGACGCAGTTCCTCCAGACTTGCACAAGTCTGCCAGCCAACCGCCTTATTGGCTGCTACACGGTTCTCTTCTATATCGTCTATGAATATCGTTCTCTCCGGGTCGGTAACCAACTCGTCGGCTATATAACTGAACATCTTCGGGTCAGGTTTGCTCAGATGCAGTTCGTGAGAGAGAAACACACGGTCAAAACACTTGGTTATCGGGTACTTATCAAGCACATCCTGCCAGTGCAACTCGTTGTTATTGGAAAGCAGGTACGTCTGATACCCCTGCTCACGCAGGTCGCGGACGTAAGTGAGACTCTCGGCAGGAATACCGGCATGCATCATCAGCCATGCCTCCTTGACCTGCTCCTCCGTAGTACCCGCCTTGCAATGCTTTTGCACCTCCGACAGAAACTCGTCCGCACTGACAAGCCCTTGCTCAAACCGTATCATCAGCGAGCCGTCTGTACCCTCACCGTTGCCGCTCAGACCCAAATACTGCTGCATACCATCTTCCCCCATCAACTCGCGGAAAGCGTCGATGCAACCTTGCATGTTGTGCTTCATCAGCACACCGCCGAGGTCGAAGATCAGACATTCGAATTTCCCTTCATTGCGCCAATACTGTGGTGGCGGACCATACATGCATATAGGAGGTTCAATAAGATGTTTCATAACGAGGTTCAATTAAGGTGTTTAATAACTATAAGTGATTTTGCACTGCAAAAGTAGTACATTATTTTGAAGTACACAACTATTTGTGAACAACTATTTGTAGAGTTTGACACTCACTCTCGTATATCCGCCACACGTAGAGACGCCACACCGTCAAGTCTAAATAACTCCGCCACTTGTAGAGACATTTGACTAAATGTCTCTCATACACCCGAAATGCCCGAGATGTCCACGTAGAGACGCCACACCGTCAAGTCACAAAACAGAGAATTGAGAGTTAGGACCACACCCTCAACTCTCAATTCTCAACCAATTTATAACAAACATCATTCCCCTAAATTCACCGCATAGTATTGTACTCTGCCCTGCGGAGTGCAACCCGTAATAAACAGCACCTTGTCGCGCTCTGATGCTGCAAGAGCATTATCAACCACCTCGTTCAGGTCTTCCTCAGTGCGGATAACCCTGTTGTTCGCCTTCAGAATAATGAAGTCTTGCGGGATACCGGCATTCTTCAACTTGCCCGACTTGAGGTTCTTCACCTGAATACCGTAGTCGATACCTAATTTCTCTTTCATCTTGTCCGACAACTCTTCAAACTGTGCTCCGAGCACTGCATTGTCGGTTTTCTCCAACAGCGTTGTACCACCCTGACGGTTGGTCAGTTCTGCAGTCAGGGTCATCAGCGAGCCCTTGCGCAAGATGGTGAGAGTCACTGTGTCGCCGGGGCGGTGACGGCCGATCTGCTCCTGCAGGTCGGTGCCTGTCTTGATAGGCGTATCGTCTATTCCGGTAATCACATCGCCCTCTTTCACACCTGCTTTGTATGCTGCTCCGTCCTCAACCACGCGTGCCACGTATGCGCCTTGCAGAGTGGTCAGGTTCTTCTCTTTCTTCAGCTCCGGCGTAATCTCCTGCATCTGCACGCCCAGAATAGCGCGCTGCACTATACCAAACTGCTTTATGTCGCTCACAACCTTCTGCACGATGCTTGTCGGCACTGCAAACGAGTAGCCGCTGTATGAACCCGTCTGCGAAGCAATAGCCGTATTGATACCCACCAACTCGCCTCGCGTATTCACTAATGCACCGCCCGAGTTGCCCGGGTTGACTGCCGCATCGGTCTGAATGAAACTCTCAATCTTCATGTCGGTATTCAGGATATTGATATTGCGCGCCTTGGCACTTACAATACCTGCCGTCACCGTAGATGTCAGGTTGAAAGGATTACCTACCGCCAGCACCCATTCGCCCACTCTCAGGTCGTCCGAGTTGCCCATCAGTATAACCGGCAGGTCGGTTGCGTCTATCTTCAGCAAGGCGATATCAGTGTTCGGGTCCGTGCCGACCAAGGTAGCGTCAAACTCGCGCTTGTCGTTCAGCACCACCTGTATCTGGTGTGCTTTGTCGATGACGTGATTGTTGGTCACTATATAGCCGTCCTGCGAGATAATCACACCCGAACCGCTCGCCTGCTGTGCCGGCATCTCACGCTGCTGCTGACCCGGTCGGCCGAAGAAGAACTCGAAAAACGGGTCTGACATATACGAGCGCGACTGACTCTTGTATGTAGTCTTCACGTGCACCACCGCGTTAACCGACAACTCTGCCGCATTGGTAAAGTCGGTCTCCCCCGCATGAGGCAGCGACGCAAAACGCTGATATTGCACAGGCACTGTCGAGACGGTATCTCCATTCACTACTTTTGTCATCACCACCTCAGGCGATGCCTTCTGCAATACAAACCACGTAGTGCCCGCACTAACCGCTACCACTACTATAATTCCGCACAGATATTTCAATACTTTCTTCATACAAATATATTGTTTATGTTAGTTTATGTTATATTGTTTATGTTATATCGTTTATGTTATATCGTTTATGTTATATCGTTTATGTTATATCGTTTATGTTATTGTTCTTCCTGTTTATGTTATTATTCTTCCCGTTTATGTTGTTATTCTTCCCGACAACTCTGTAGAGAAGCGACACCGTCACGTCTCAGTGCTGCCCACTTGTAGAGACATTTGACTAAATGTCTCTCTGAAGACACCAATTAAACTTGGGAGCGACACCGTCACGTCTCAATAATTGCAAAGTCCGTGCCAAAGTAATATACCGGCAGAATATACCATCAGCAACATAATGCGTAGAGACGCGACACTGTCACGTCTCATTTCACAAACTCACCATACCTATTATATATAATATAAGTACCTCCCCTTGGCAGAACTAATCTGTCAGCATCAAAACCCATTTTGACACTTTGTCACCTTTTTGCCGGTTTTACATAGCAAAGTGTAAGTTCACGGGTAGCCGAAATCTTGCTATCTCTAAGCCGAGTGTTAGCCATCTCTGCCATTTGACACTTTGTCACATTTTCTGCCGTTTTGCTTACGTTTTGCTATTTTCAACCATTCTGTAATATCCACCCTTCCATAAAAAGAACTTACGTCATGAATTTCTTCCGCCGGCGAGTGAAGTATATGTCAGAACAAGCGGTATCCCGATAAGCGGACTAAATTAGAGAAAATACGATATTTTTCAATTTTTATTTGGTCAATTCAACAAAAAGCACTACTTTTGCGGTCGAAATTCAACTTTAATCCGATTGGATTGGAAAAACAGCGTCATTTTGACGCATATATAAATACAAAATAAAAAGATAGTATATGTCTAACAGTAGATTTGTGGCTCTCAACAAAGCATGGGAGCATCGTCCGCCTCAGGAGAGCGTAAAAAGAGTCTCCTTGCAAACCATTTTTGCCGAGAATGTGTTCACCCGCCACGCCATGAGTGAGTATATACCTGAGAACATCCTTGTGCAGTTGTTTGATGTGATTGACAACAACAAGCCGCTTGGTCGCGACATAGCAGGCAGTGTGGCGCTGGGCATGAAGAAATGGGCTCAAGAGCACGGAGCCACGCACTACACCCACTGGTTTCAGCCTCTCAACGGCGGTACTGCCGAGAAGCACGAGTCATTCATAGAGATTGACCATCAGGAGGGTGTGCTTGAGCAACTCTCGGGCAACGAACTCTATCAGCAGGAGCCTGACGCCAGCAGTTTCCCGAGCGGCGGACTGCGCAACACTTTCGAAGCACGCGGTTACTCGGCATGGGACCCTACCTCACCCGCATTCATCATCGGCGACACCCTCTGCATACCTACTATCTTCGTGGCATACACGGGAGTGGCACTCGACTATAAGACCCCTCTCATCCGTTCTCTTGACGCTATCGACAAGGCAGCAACGGATGTATGCAACTTCTTCGACAAGAACGTGAAACGTGTGCATGTGAACCTTGGGTGGGAGCAGGAGTATTTCCTCGTGGACGAGTCTCTGTGGGCGATGCGTCCTGACCTTGTAATGACAGGTCGCACACTGATGGGTCATGCCAGCGCCAAGAACCAGCAACTTGACGACCACTATTTCGGCACCATCCCCGAGCGTGTACTGCAATTCATGACAGAGCTCGAGACAGAGTCGCACCGCCTCGGTATTCCTGTCAAGACGCGCCATAACGAAGTGGCACCCAACCAGTTCGAACTCGCACCTATATATGAAGAAGCCAATCTTGCCAACGACCACAACCAGCTTCTCATGTCGCTCATGGATCGTATTGCACGCAAGCATCACTTCCGCGTACTCTTCCACGAGAAACCCTTCTCCGGTATAAACGGAAGCGGCAAGCACTGCAACTGGTCGTTGGAGACCAATACCGGAGTCAACCTGTTTTCACCGGGCAAGAACCCTTACACCAACCTTCAGTTCATCACTTTCCTCGTTAATGTACTTATGGCGGTGAACGAACATAACGGACTTCTGAAGGCTTCGATTGCCTCTGCCGGAAACGCACACCGTTTAGGTGCCAACGAGGCTCCCCCGTCGGTGATATCCGTCTTCCTCGGCACACAGATTACCGCTGCACTCGACGAGATAGAGAATGCCACCGCAGAGCAGGCAATAGTCATCAATGCCAAGAAAGAGATGAAACTCGGAGTTGCACATATACCCGAGATACTTCTTGACAACACCGACCGCAACCGCACGTCGCCCTTTGCTTTCACAGGCAACCGTTTCGAGTTCCGTGCCGTAGGCAGTAGCGCCAACTGTGCCTCCGCCATGCTTGCTCTCAACTCGGCAGTTGCCGACCAGCTGATGATTTTCAAGAAAGAAGTTGACACCCGCATAAACACAGGTGAGCCAAAGGAGAAAGTGCTGTTCAGTATCATTCAGAAATCAAACAATGCAAGGCAATCCGTTTCGACGGCAACGGTTACTCTGACGAATGGATAGAAGAAGCGCGTAAGCGCGGTCTCGACTGCGAGACCAGTGTGCCTCTGATGATAGACAAATATCTCAGCGAAGAGAGTCTCAACATGTTCGAAAGAACAGGTGTATTCACCAAGGAGGAGTTGCAGTCAAGGTGCGAAGTCAAGTGGGAGAACTACTCCAAGAAACTGCAGATAGAATCTCGCGTGATGGGAGACATGGTAATCAACCATGTAGTACCTGCAGCAGAGAGATATCTGAATGTACTGCTTGACAACATAATCAAGATGCAAACCGTATTCGGAGGGAAAGAGGCAGAGGAGTTGACACAACAGGATCGTATGTTAGTCAAGAACATAAAAGAACATATCAGCACTATCATTGCAGAGACTGCGCAACTCAAAGCCGGGCGCTCCGTTGCAAACAGAGAAGCCGACCAGAGACAGAAGGCCATACTCTTCCATGACAATATCGTTCCCCTCATGGAGGATATCCGGCATCATGTCAACGCACTCGAACTCGTGGTGGATGACGAACTCTGGACACTCCCCAAATATAGAGAACTCTTGTTCATAAGATAGGAGAAACACAAAAAACATCCCATCTTCCTTTGCAAACCTCAATAGATACTGACACCATAAAAATATTTGTCATTTTGTGTATGAAAACACTTGCACAATTGAGAACTTTTTTATACCTTTGCACAAGTTTTTTTGAGGATACAAGTGAGGAGATAACAAGGTAAAGATTGTGTGGTTTAACACCATATTGGTACTATAGTTTTTCTATTATATGAGACTTAAGATGCTGATAGGTAATGATTACAAGATACAACAGTTGTCTTGTGTGTCATACGTCGGCTCTTAGTGTGAACAAAACTTTCCGCAACTACTGTGGAAAGTTTTTTATTATATGAGTAACACTTGGTATGACTGACACCGAGAACATAGTGAAGTTGCCTGCTTTCGTTGACCTGCATGTGCATTTCCGTGAGCCGGGTTTCTCTTACAAAGAGACTATTGCCACAGGCTCAAAAGCGGCGGCAGCAGGAGGCTATTCCGATGTGTTTACCATGCCCAATCTCAACCCTGTACCCGACTCGGCAGAACATCTCAATATACAGAAACAGATAATTGCCGGTTCAGCCTGCATCAATGTACACCCCTACGCGAGCATTACCCTAGGGCAGAAGGGCGGCGGCGAACTTGTTGACTTCTCTCTGTTGGCACCACTTGTGCCCGGGTTCTCTGACGATGGCAGAGGTGTACAGTCGGAAGAGCTGATGCTTGAGGCAATGCGACGGTGCAAGCAGGCAGGCTCGGTTATAGTGGCACACTGCGAAGTGGATTCCCTGCTTCACGGGGGCTATATTCATGACGGAGAATATGCTGCCGCACACCGCCACAAAGGTATATGTTCGGAGAGTGAATGGCGGGAGATAGAACGCGACCTCAGACTGGTGGCAGAGACGGGTTGCCGCTTCCATATATGCCATGTATCTACCAAAGAAAGCATAAGTCTCATTCGTCAGGCAAAGCAGCAGGGATTACCCGTAACATGCGAGACTGCACCGCACTATCTGCTCCTCAACGACTCTATGTTGCAAGAGTCGGGCTCTTGGAAGATGAACCCGCCTATCAGGTCGGAGAAAGACCAAGAGGCACTACTCGAAGCAATAGTCGATGGCACTATAGACTGCATTGCTACCGACCACGCACCTCACTCCGCAGAAGAGAAAAGCAAAGGGTTGGAGCATAGTGCCTTCGGTATTGTAGGTCTTGAAACCGCCTTCCCGCTGTTGTACACCTACCTCGTCAAGAGAGACGTCATATCTCTCAACCGCCTCATAGAACTCATGTCATCTGCCCCGCGCAGAATAATGAATATGCCTGAAGACCGGAACTCATATACCATGTATGACCTCTCACAGGAATACACTATTGACCCTGAGACATTCTTCTCGAAAGGCAAGGCGACACCATTCGCAGGTTGGAAAGTGCAAGGCAGATGCTTGAAGACGGTATGCAACGGCAGAACGGTATTTGAAAGAAAGAATCGGAACGAATGCAGCAAGTAACACTGAAGATATTATCGAACACGCCACTCACAAAGGATATCTACCGTATGTGGCTATCGGCAGAGGGAGAAGAGTCTTTCGCCGCTATTCAGCAGACCGTTGCAGGGCAATTCATGAACATAGCCGTCAGCGGGTGCTACCTGCGCCGCCCTATCTCTATATGCGATATAGATGACAACAAGATCTGCATAGTGTATAAGGTTATAGGCAAAGGCACAGCGGCAATATCAAAGATGCAGCGGGGAGAAAGTCTTGATGTACTGTTGCCTCTTGGAAACGGGTTTGACTTGACAACGGCAGGCTCCCGCCCTATGCTTGTAGGCGGAGGTGTAGGAGTACCGCCCCTCTTGATGCTTGCCAAGCAATTAAGACTTCAGGGCAAAGAGGTGGATACTGTTCTCGGATTCAACACCAAGGAAGATATAATCTTAGCCGACGAATTCCGTCAGGCAGGGTGCAATGTGTTTATTACCACAGTTGACGGCACCGAAGGGCAGAGAGGGTTTGTTACTGATGCTCTCAAAGGCATAATACAACATACCACATACTTCTATGCCTGCGGACCCATACCTATGCTCCGCGCATTAAACAGCACAATGACAATACCCAGTCAATTGAGTGTGGAAGAACGCATGGGTTGCGGCTTCGGACTATGTATGGGGTGCACCTGCAAGACAACCGCAGGGGCAAAGCAAGTATGCACAGACGGACCCGTATTCAAGACTGACGAGATAATACTATAGAAGCATATATGAACTCCAGACTTAATATATCACTTGGCACTCTCCGCCTGCAGAACCCCGTAATACCTGCCTCAGGTACTTTCGGGTTCGGACTCGAGGCTCAGAAACTATATGATATCAATTGTCTTGGTGCACTTAGCATCAAGGGTACGACTATGCTTCCCCGCTACGGCAACCCTACTCCGCGTATTGCCGAATGCGAGTCGGGTATGCTTAATTCAGTAGGTCTGCAGAATCCCGGAGTTGACAAAGTAATAGAAGATATTCTGCCTGCACTGAGAAAAGTATATCACCAACCCATTATTGCCAACATCAGCGGTTTCTCCATTGATGACTATGTACAAATGACAGAGAGGTTCAACGCAGAGCAGCAGGTGGAGATAATAGAGGTGAATATCTCCTGCCCCAACGTACACAATGGCGGAATGGCATTCGGCACAGACCCCAAGGCAGCAGCGGAGGTTACGAAGGCAGTGAAAGCAGTAGCAGAGAAGCCTGTCTTTGTGAAGCTCTCGCCCAATGTGACAGATATTGTAAGTATCGCCAAGGCATGCGAAGAGGCAGGCGCCGACGGGCTATGCCTGATAAACACACTGCTCGGCATGCGCATCAATCTGCATACGCGCAAGCCCATACTTGCCAACAGATACGGAGGAATATCAGGGTCTGCCATATTCCCGTTGGCACTCCGCATGGTCAATCAGGTGGCAACTGCATGCAGTCTGCCTATCATAGGTTGCGGAGGTGTGAGTACGGCAGAGGACGTGGTAGAGATGATGATGGCAGGTGCAAGTGCAGTGGAGATAGGTGCCGCCAATCTCACTAATCCGTACGCCTGCAGAGATATAATAAACGAACTACCCGCCTTGCTCGACCGGCTTGGCATAAACAATATAAGCGACATAACAGGTGCTGCAAATATATGACAAACGATACACACAACAATGTAATTATTGCCTGTGACTTCTCTTCAGCCGCAGAGTTGTTCAGTTTCCTGTCCCAATTTGGAGATTCCCGTCCATACCTGAAGATAGGGATGGAGTTGTTCTACGCAGAAGGGCCGCAGATAGTACAGCGTCTCAAGAGTCTCGGTTTCCCCATCTTTCTTGACTTGAAGCTGCACGACATACCCAATACAGTAAAGAAGGCGATGTCAGTACTCTCCCGACTTGATATTGACATGTGCAACCTGCACGCAGCAGGCACTATCGATATGATGCGTGCCGCAGTAGAGGGGCTGACACGTGCAGACGGGTCGCGCCCGCTGCTTCTCGCAGTCACACAGCTGACATCTACGAGTCAGGAGAGAATGAACAAGGAATTGCTCATCGGCGGAGACATAAAAGATGTGGTAAGTCATTACGCACTCAATGCCAAGCAGGCAGGATTAGACGGCGTAGTGTGCTCACCACTTGAGTCAACAATAGTGAAACAGACCTGCGGGCAAAAGTTCCTGACTGTCACTCCCGGAGTGAGGTTTGCAGACTCACAGACTAACGACCAAGTGCGTATCACCACC
This sequence comes from Paludibacteraceae bacterium, assembly GCA_905235505.1. Lineage (GTDB taxonomy): Bacteria > Bacteroidota > Bacteroidia > Bacteroidales > Paludibacteraceae > Colicola. Next base: position 59,045 of record CAJOMJ010000022.1, on the reverse strand, counting down.
CCTGCCATGGCACGGCAGTTAGGGTCGGACTATATAGTTGTGGGCAGACCTATCACTGCAGCACAGAATCCTCACGAAGCATATATACGCTGCCTCAAAGAGTTTAACAATATACAATAACAACTAATCAGTATTTATATGACAGACAAACAACATATCGCCCTTGATTTGCTCAAGATAGGAGCAGTGTTTCTCAGACCGGACGAGCCTTTCACATGGGCAAGCGGCATAAAGAGTCCTATTTACTGCGATAACCGTCTCACCTTGTCTGATGTAGAGGTGAGAGAAGATATAGAGAACGGACTTGCCGGACTCATACGAGAGTATTTCAACGAGGCAGAGGTGCTTATGGGCACTTCCACTGCCGGTATTGCACATGCTGCAATAACAGCCACCAAGCTTCAACTCCCGATGGGTTACGTCCGTTCATCACAGAAGGATCACGGCAGAACCAACAGAATAGAAGGCCGCCTGATACCGGGGCAGAAGGTAGTGGTGGTTGAAGATTTGATATCTACTGCAGGCAGTTGTATAGAAGTAGTGGAGGCACTACGCGAGGCGGGGGCGGATGTGCTCGGCGTTGTAAGTATCTTCACCTACAACATGCAGAAAGGCAAAGACGCTCTTGAGCAACACAAGACTGTCAACCATAGTCTGTGCGACCTTGAGACTCTGCTTGATGTAGCAGTAGATAACAACTATATCCTCCCCTCCGACAAACAACGGTTACTTCTGTTCCGCAACAACCCTTCCGATGAGAGTTGGATGAAGAAGAACTAACACACATATATAACAACTATTCATTATACAGCCTTATGCGACATCTGATAGACCCTACTGATTTGAGTGTAGAAGAGACACAACAACTCCTTGAACTCGCAATCGACATTATCAACAACCGTCAGAAATATGCACATGTATGCGACGGCAAAAAATTAGCAACACTATTCTACGAGCCAAGTACTCGTACACGTCTCAGTTTCACTGCCGCCATGATGGAGTTGGGAGGTAATGTGCTCGGGTTCTCCGATGCCCGCACTTCGTCAGTAAGCAAAGGTGAGACGGTTGCCGACACAGTAAGAGTGGTGTCCTCGTTTGCCGACATCATTGCCATGCGTCATTTCAAGGAAGGTGCACCCAATGTGGCAGCACAGTTCTCGCGCATACCCATTATCAATGCAGGCGACGGAGGACATTCACACCCCACGCAGACACTGACAGACCTCCTGAGCATAATGCGCGAACTTGGTCATCTGGACAATCTGACCATAGGACTATGCGGCGACCTCAAGTACGGAAGAACGGTTCACTCGCTTATCAAGGCTATGAAGCGCTATGAGGGGACGCGGTTTGTGCTTATCTCACCCGATGAATTGCGCTTGCCTGACTACATAAAGAATATATTGCCAAGCAACTTCATAGAGGTAAACACTCTTGAAGAGGTTCTGCATATGCTGGATGTACTCTATATGACACGCGTACAGCAAGAGCGCTTTGCCAATCAAGACGACTATGAGAGACTGAAAGACAGTTTTATACTTGACGCTAAAAAGATGACTCTTGCACCGGAACACATGATAGTGCTCCACCCGCTGCCAAGAGTAAACGAGATAAGCACAGATGTGGACTCTGACCCTCGTGCCGCATATTTCCGTCAGGTAGAGAACGGCAAGTTTGTCCGTATGGCGCTTATATACACACTGCTTCAGAAGACAGAGGAGACTCAGCCGCAGAACAAAGTGCTGTCAGCCACCACACACACCTGCACCAACGACCGTTGTATCACACGCACTGAACCTATAGAGAAACTCGCATATACCGACACGGAAGGAATAGAGCGCTGCGCATACTGCGACCACTGCCTCAAAACAAACTAAGTAATAACATAATATTAACCTCATACATAAAATTCCACCACTATGTCACTCATTACAGAACGCATCATCCAGGAAGGACTCACATTCGACGATGTCCTGCTTGTACCCTCTTACTCTGAGGTACTGCCAAGAGAAGTGAATCTCACATGTCAGTTCACCCGTAACATACGCCTCAATATCCCTATTGTGTCCGCTGCCATGGATACAGTTACAGAGTCGAAGATGGCTATTGCTCTCGCCCGTCAAGGCGGTATAGGAGTCATACACAAGAATATGTCGAAAGAGCAGCAGGCGGCAGAGGTGAGGAAAGTGAAGCGTGCTGAGAATGGTATGATATACGACCCTATCACTATTCGTCCGGACCAGACGGTGGAAGATGCACTACGCCTGATGCGCGATAACCATATTGGGGGTATTCCTGTAGTGGAAGAAGACAACATGCTTGTAGGTATTGTTACCAACAGAGACCTACGCTTTCAGAAAGACTACCGGCGCAAGATAGCGGAGGTGATGACATCGGAAGGGCTTATCACCATAAGCGACACGAGCAACTGCAATGTGATTGACGTTCTGCAGGAGAACAAGATAGAGAAGTTGCCGGTAGTGGATGCCAAAGGTCGTTTAGTAGGTTTGGTAACATACCGCGACTTGGTAAAGACCCAAGACTTCCCCAATGCCTGCAAAGACAAGAAGGGCAGACTTCGCGTGGCAGCAGGAGTAGGAATAACGGCAGATGCACTCGACCGCGTGGCAATGCTTGTAGCGGAGGATGTGGACGCAGTGGTACTCGACTCTGCACACGGGCACTCGCTTAATGTAGTCAATACTCTGAAGGCTATAAAGAAGCAGTTCCCGACTCTTGACGTAGTAGTGGGCAATATAGCAACAGCCGAGGCGGCACGATTCCTTGCAGACAACGGAGCAGATGCAGTGAAGGTGGGTATAGGTCCGGGTTCTATATGCACTACGCGTATTATTGCAGGTATCGGTGTTCCTCAACTTACTGCCATATTTGATACATCTACGGCATTGGCAGGCACAGGAGTACCTATTATTGCCGACGGCGGGTTGAGATACTCGGGAGATATAGTGAAGGCATTGGCAGCCGGTGGTAACTGCGTTATGTGCGGGTCGATGTTCGCAGGTACAGAAGAGGCTCCGGGTGATACTATCATATATAACGGAAGGAAATTCAAGTCGTACCGCGGTATGGGGTCAATAGATGCCATGAAGGCAGGCAGTGCCGACAGATATTTCCAAGACGGAGAGAACAGCGTTAACAAACTCGTACCGGAAGGGATAGTAGGCAGGGTACCGTATAAGGGGAATGTAGAAGAGACTATATACCAGTTGATGGGAGGACTTAGAGCAGGTATGGGATACTGCGGAGCACATAATCTTGAGGAACTCAAACACACTAAGTTCGTCCGCATAACCTCTGCTGCCATGGCAGAGAGTCACCCGCACGACATCACTATCACTAACGAGACGCCGAACTATACACGTGCCAACTAATATATTGAATGTACGATGGAAAAGATACTCATTGCTGATTTCGGGTCGCAATACACACAACTCATTGCGCGCAGACTGAGGGAGGAGAATGTATATTGCGAGATATATCCTTTCAACAAGTTGCCTTTGCCGGACGCAGATGTGCGCGGATTGATACTCTCCGGTTCGCCCGCCTCCGTGCGTGACACCAATGCCCCGCAGATAGATCTGACATCCTTCTCGGGCAGGATTCCCATACTCGGAATCTGCTACGGTGCACAGTATCTCGCCCAGACTAACGGAGGGCAGGTATTGCCTTCGCCAAGCCGTGAATACGGCAGGGCAATGCTTACCGTTGACGATACGGCAGACTTATTGTTCAAGGGGATTGAACCGCACTCACAAGTATGGATGTCGCATGGTGATACTATTCAAGTGTTACCTGAGAATGCGGTGCAGATTGCCTCTACTGCAGATGTTATGAATGCGGCCTACCGTTTCACTGACGGGCAGGTATGGGCTATTCAGTTTCACCCTGAGGTATATCATACGACAGAGGGGAGCAAGATACTGAGGAATTTCCTTGTAGAGATTTGCGGTTGCAAGCAAGACTGGACTCCGCAGAACTTTGTGGAACAGACAATACTGCAACTACGCAAACAGATAGGAGACGACAACGTGATACTGGGTTTGTCGGGCGGTGTGGACTCATCGGTGGCAGCGATACTGCTGCAAAAGGCAATAGGCGACAGGCTGCATTGTATATTTGTTGATAGCGGTCTGCTGAGAAAGAATGAGTTTGAGGAGGTGCTCGGTTCATACAAGAATATGGGACTTAACGTGGTCGGCGTGGACGCTTCAGAGCGATTCTTCAGAGACTTAGAGGGAGTAACCGACCCCGAGCAGAAGAGGAAAGTGATAGGCCGTGACTTTGTAGAGACCTTCAACGAGGCGGCACAGAAGATAGAGAATGCACGCTGGTTGGCGCAAGGCACTATCTATCCTGATGTGGTGGAGTCCGCATCTGTGAATGGTCCTGCAGCGAAGATAAAGTCGCACCACAACGTAGGAGGACTGCCGGAGAAGATGAACTTGAAGATTGTCGAGCCTCTCAGACTGTTGTTCAAAGACGAGGTGCGCCGTGTAGGCCGCTCGCTTGGTATGCCTGAGAGTCTGATAGGACGGCATCCTTTCCCCGGGCCGGGTTTAGGCATACGCATATTGGGAGAAGTAACACGGGAGAAAGTGAACATATTGCAACAGGTGGACAAGATATTCATAGACAATCTGCGCGCAGAGGGCTTATATGACAAGGTGTGGCAGGCAGGTGCTATACTGCTGCCTGTGCAGAGCGTGGGAGTGATGGGTGACGAGCGCACATACGAGCGTTGCGTTGCACTGAGGGCCGTATCATCGGTAGATGGCATGACCGCTGACTGGGTACACCTGCCATACGAGTTTCTCGCCAAGACTTCGAACGAGATTATAAACAAGGTGAAGGGTGTGAACAGAGTGGTGTATGATATATCCTCAAAACCACCTGCAACGATAGAGTGGGAATAGCAAAAAGCGACAAATTGTTAAATTCAGAGTAGGCTAACACTTGGCTTAGAGATAGCATACCGACGGCTTACGCCAAGTTGAAAAAAGCGACAAATTGTTAAATTTATATTGAGACCGGAAACGGTGTAATTTATACAACTGAACAGTGTAATTTATACAGCTAAAACACATAAAGATTATGAAAGTAGGAGTTATTATGGGTTCAACGAGTGATCTGGAGGTGATGATGCCTGCAGTGGAGACTCTGGAGAAGTTCGGCATAGAGTGCGAGAGACGCGTCATCAGTGCACACCGTGCGCCGCAGGCATTGTTCGATTGGGCGAGCAGTGCCAAAGAGCGCGGACTGAGCATTATCATAGCGGGCGCCGGCGGTGCAGCCCATCTGCCGGGCGTGATAGCAGGTCTTACCACGCTTCCTGTGATAGGAGTGCCGGTGAGGAGCAAGACTCTTGACGGCCTTGATTCGCTTCTCTCTATAGTGCAGATGCCTTCGGGCATACCGGTAGCCACGGTTGCCATCAACGGCAGCAAGAACGCGGCATTGCTTGCAGTGGAGATACTTGCCCTGCAAGACAAAGAGTTAGAAGATAGACTCATAGAGTTCCGCAAACAACAAACAGAGGCTGTGCTTGCAGCAAAAATATGATGTTTATGGCAACAAGAAGTGCATACAGAGTATTCGTAGAGAAGAAGCAGGGTTTCCGCGTAGAGGCGGAGATGCTGCTTGAGGAGCTGCGCGAGAATCTGCAGACAGATATTCAGTCGCTCAGACTTGTCAATGTATATGACCTGTTCGGCTTCACGGAGCAGCTACTTGAGGAGTCGCTCTACAAGGTGTTCGGCGAGAAGCAGACCGACAACGTGAGTCTGGAGTGTCCGCTTGAGGGCAAGCAGTATGTAGCGACCGAATATCTGCCCGGGCAGTTTGACCAGAGAGCCTCTTCAGCAATCGACTGCGTTCACCTTATCGACCCCGAGGCAGAGATAACCATACGCAGCGGCAGGCTGATAATTCTCGATGACAACACTCCCGCAGAGACCATAGAAAAGATAAAACACTACGTGATAAACGCAGTGGAGGCACGCGAGAAGAACATGTCAGTTCTGTGCGAGACAGAGATTGCAGAGAGCAAACCGCTTCAGACTCTGACAGGCTTCTGCAATATGGGGCATGAGGAGAGGGTTGACTTCATAAAGAACTGGGGACTCGCAATGAACGAAGATGACCTGATGGAGGTGATAAAATACTTCAAGTCGGAGCACCGTGAGCCTACTGAAACAGAGATAAGGATACTTGACACATACTGGAGCGACCACTGCCGGCACACCACTTTCACGACAGAACTGCAGAACATAGCAGTTGAGGACTCATTCATAAAGACAGACATAGAACAGACTCTCGGGCAGTTCTACAGTATCCGTCAGCAACTGGGTCGCGAACAGAAGAGTGTATGTCTGATGGAGTTGGCAACGATAGGTGCGCGCTATCTGCGCTCTACAGGCTACCTTGATGACCTTGAGGTGAGCGAGGAGAACAACGCATGCAGTGTGTTTGTGGATGTAGATGTTGACGGCAAGACAGAGAAATGGCTACTTCAGTTCAAGAACGAGACACACAATCACCCGACGGAGATAGAGCCTTTCGGCGGTGCATCGACCTGTTTGGGAGGCGCCATACGCGACCCGCTATCGGGCAGAGCATACGTCTATCAGGCTATGCGCGTAACCGGAGCAGGAGATATATGGCAACCGGTGTCGGCTACGCTTCACGGCAAACTGCCGCAACAGGTGATTACGAAGAAAGCAGCAGCGGGCTATTCGTCATACGGCAACCAGATAGGACTTGCCACGACGCATGTCAGGGAGATATATCACCCGGGCTTCGTGGCAAAGCGGCTTGAGGTAGGGGCAGTAGCGGGTGCAGTGAGAGCCGAAAACGTGCGCAGAGAGACACCTCAGGCGGGCGATGTGATACTGATGTTAGGCGGCAGGACAGGCAGAGACGGCATAGGCGGAGCCACGGGTTCGTCGAAACAACATACGGAGGCCTCGCTTGAGTCATGCGGCAGTGAGGTTCAGAAAGGTAATGCTCCCGTGGAGAGGGCATTGCAACACCTCTTCCGCAGGAAGGAAGTTACACGCCTGATAAAGAAGAGCAACGACTTCGGTGCAGGCGGAGTGAGCGTAGCAATAGGCGAGCTTGCGGACGGGCTTGACATCAGGCTCGACAGAGTACCAGTGAAGTATCAGGGATTGAATCCTACAGAGTTGGCTATCAGCGAGTCGCAGGAGCGAATGGCAGTGGTAGTGAGTGCGGAGGACAAGGACGAGTTCTGCAAGTACTGTGCGGAGGAGAACATAGAGGTTACGCATGTCGCCGATGTTACAGACAGGGGCAGAATGAGGCAGTTCTACGGCTCTGAGACGGTAGCAGACCTGAGCCGCGAGTTTATCGACAGTGCGGGAGCCAAGCACTATGCTTCAGCCACCATCAGTGCCGTGGAAGAACAGAATCCATTCAAGAGAGAGATGCAGGGCGACAATCTCAAAGAGAAGATTTCCAACCTCCTGCAGCAGCCTAACATAACGAGCGAGAAGGGTCTTATCGAGATGTTCGACTCTACCATCGGCCGCTCGACGGTACTCATGCCCTTCGGAGGAAAGACACAGATGACAGAGACTCAGGTATCGGTAGAGAAACTGCCTGTAGAAGGGTTTACGAATACCGTCAGTATGATGGCATTCGGCTATAACCCCTATATCTCGGAATGGAGTCCGTATCACGGTGCTGCATACGCAGTGGTGGAGGCATGTGCGAAAGTGGCGGCAGCAGGCGGCGACTACAAGAGCATGCGTTTCTCCTATCAGGAGTACTTTGAGCGTATGACGGCAGACCCTCACTCATTCGGCAAGCCACTGAGTGCACTGCTCGGGGCATTGAGAATGCAACTCGAGTTGCACCTGCCTTCCATAGGCGGCAAAGACTCGATGAGCGGCACTTTCGAGCATATCAACGTGCCACCGACCTTGATTGCTTTCGGCATCACTACCGCAAAGACCAAGGATGTCATCTCACCCGAATTCAAGAAAGCAGGCAACAGACTATACCTGTTGCAGCATACCCCTCGTGAGAACTATATGCCTGACACAGAGCAACTGCAGGAGAACTGGCAGTGGCTTCACACCGCCATACAGGAGGGCAAGGTATGCTCGGCATACGCATTGGGCTTCGGAGGAATAGCAGAGGCATTGTGCAAATGTTCTTTCGGCAACATGACAGGGGCAGAAATAAACATAGACGAGGATAAGCTTGCAGACTATTCATACGGCTCCATACTGATAGAGGCAACCGAAGATATTGATTTCGTCAGGGCTCAATATATCGGAAAGACCATCAGCGAGCCTATGATAATCATCAACAATGAGACTATTCCCGTCTCAGAGTTGTTGAATAGCAATGTACGGCATTTTGCCCGGATATATCCTGCTACGGCAGAGGCAGACAGTGCGGCAGTCAGTCTTAGTACCACTACCCGCCCTGCGGCAGAGAGACGTTTTGCCCCGCAACAGACAGAGCACCCTATAGTGTTTATACCTGTATTCCCGGGTACAAACTGCGACTACGACAGTGCGAAGGCATTCCGCCGTGCAGGGGCAGAGGTAAGGACGATGGTGTTCCGCAACCTCACTCCGCAGGATGTACTTCTGAGTATAGACGAGATGCAGCAAGCAATAGACAACTGCCATATACTGATGCTGGCAGGCGGGTTCTCAGTAGGTGACGAACCCGACGGCTCGGGCAAGTTCATAGCCAGTGTGCTCACCAACGGGAAGATAGCGAGCTCGATAACGGCACTGATAGAGCGCGGAGGACTGATATTAGGAATATGCAACGGATTCCAGGCGCTGATGAAGAGCGGATTGCTGCCATTTGGAAGACTCGGAGAAGTAAATGCAGACTCGCCCACACTCTTCCGTAACAATATCAACCGGCACGTGTCGCAGATGGTAAGTACACGTGTAGCGGCATGCGATTCGCCTTGGCTGTACGGGTTCAAGGAGGGTGAGATGCACAGCATTGCCGTTAGTCACGGAGAGGGCAAGTTTGTTGTCTCGGAAGAGACTGCACGCACACTGTTCGAGAACCATCAGGTAGCATTCCAGTATGCCGACCCGTTCAGCGGAGAGCCTACCATGCAGTCGCCGTATAATCCCAACGGTTCGGCATACGCAATAGAGGGTATTGTCAGTCCGAACGGACAGATACTTGGAAAGATGGGTCACTCGGAGCGTTATGAGGAGGGGCTTATGAAGAATATACACGGCAACTGCGAGCAGTGCATATTCGAGAACGCAGTACATTACTTTCAACATAAACAATAACAATCAAACAGTCAAAGAGATGGCTCAGTCATACGAAAAAGCAGGAGTAAACCTCGAAGCAGGCTATGAGGTAGTAAGCCGCATCAAGCAACATGTAAGTTCGACCCAGCGTCTTGGTACAATGGGTAATATAGGCTCGTTCGGAGGGATGTTCGACCTGAGTCTGCTCAACCTGAAGGAGCCTGTGCTGGTAAGCGGGACAGACGGAGTGGGCACAAAACTGAAGATAGCCTTTGCCCTTGACAAACACGACACCATAGGTATAGACGCGGTGGCGATGTGCGTGAATGATGTATTGGCACAAGGAGCGGAGCCGCTGTTTTTCCTTGATTATGTGGCACTCGGGCACAATATACCCTCCAAGGTGGAGGCGATAGTGAAAGGAGTGGCAGAAGGTTGCCGTCAGGCAGGTTGTGCACTTGTAGGCGGTGAGACAGCGGAGATGCCGGGTATGTATGCTGACGGAGAATATGATATTGCCGGCTTTACTACGGGAGTGGTGGAGAAGCAGCAACTGATAGACGGCAGCAAGGTCAAGACAGGCGATGTGCTTATCGGCATCAGTTCGTCAGGAGTGCATTCCAACGGTTATAGTCTGGTGAGAAAGATAGTAGCCGACAACGGTCTTGACCTCAACGGGACTTACGAGGAGTTTGGCGGCAAGACACTCGGCGAGACACTGCTGACGCCTACGAAGATATATGTAAAGCCGGTGCTTGACGTCATTCACAAGTTTGATGTACACGGCATTTGTCATATCACAGGCGGAGGATTCGACGAGAATATCCCCCGCACGCTGAAAGAAGGACAAGGGTTCTCAATAGACGAGGGGACATGGCAGATACTGCCCGTCTTCAAGAAATTGGAGGAATGGGGTAAGGTGCCGCACCGCGAGATGTACAATATCTTCAACATGGGCATAGGAATGATAATAGTAGCCGACAAGCAAGATGCAGACGGGATTATCAGTCTTATATCCACATACGGGGAGAAGGCACAAGTGATAGGCAGAGTGATAGAGGGTGAGAACATCATCAACATGTAACAAACAACAATATATAACACATAATCATACAATCATGGCAAAGAGAGCATTAGTAAGTGTAAGCGACAAGACAGGACTCATAGAGTTCGTTGGCGGTCTGAGAGATGCAGGTTGGGAGATTATCGCCACCGGCGGTACTCAGTCACTGCTTGAGAAGGCAGGAATACGAACGATAGGCATAAGCGAGGTTACCGGCTTTCCCGAGATATGCGACGGGAGAGTGAAGACATTGCACCCCAAAGTACACGGTGCACTTCTTGCACGCAGAAGCGAGCCTTCCCACCTGAAGGCATTAGAAGAGAACGGCATAGGTTTCATTGACCTTGTGTGCGTAAACCTTTATCCCTTCCGCGAGACAATAGCCAAGGAGGGCGTAACTCTTGACGAAGCCATAGAGAAGATAGACATAGGAGGTCCTTCGATGCTCAGGAGTGCTGCAAAGAACTTTGAGAGTGTGACGGTGGTATGCGACCCGCAGGACTACAAGCAGGTACTCAGCGAGATTCAGCAGAACGGCGACACCTCTGTAGAGACACGCCTTGCTCTCTCCGCCAAAGCATACACGCATACCGCACAATACGACTGCTGTATTGCCACATATATGCGCCACCAGGCAGGGCTTGGGGAGAAGCTATTCCTTGAGTTCGACCTGAAGCAGCCGTTGAGATACGGTGAGAATCCCCACCAATCAGCCAAGTTCTACGCTTCCACTGCTAAAATGCCTTATTCTCTCGCCTCTGCAGAGCAGTTGCAGGGCAAAGAGATGTCGTACAACAACATACAAGACGCCAATGCAGCCCTGAATATAGTAAGAGACTTCAAGAAGCCCTTCTGTGTGGCACTAAAGCACATGAACCCATGCGGTGCAGCAGAGGCAGACACAATAGAGGAGGCATGGCAGAAAGCATACGAGGCAGACAAGGTGAGCATATACGGAGGTATAGTGGCAGTGAACCGCACTCTGACAAAAGAGATAGCCCTCGGCATGAAACCTATCTTCCTTGAGATTGTGATGGCACCAGAATACAGCACGGAGGCATTGGAGATACTATCTACGAAAAAGAACCTGCGGGTGCTGAAAGTGGACATGAGCGACACAAAGGAGGTGATAGACCAATATGTAAGCGTCAACGGCGGTCTGCTTGTGCAGCACCTTGATACTCAGACAGAGCAACTGACTACAGAGATGTGCGTCACCGAGCAGAAACCCGACGAAAAGACACTTGCCGACCTGCAGTTTGCATGGAATATAGTAAAGCATGTCAAGTCGAATGCCATAGTAGTGGCTCAGGACGGGCGTACCTACGGTGTAGGGGCAGGTCAGATGAACCGTGTAGGTTCGGCAGAGATTGCTCTCAAACAGGCTACGGCAGACAACACTCCCGAGTATCTTGTGCTTGCTTCCGACGGATTCCTTCCTTTTGACGACACAGTGGAGATGGCAGCGCAATACGGAGTGAAGGCTATAGTGCAACCGGGCGGAAGTATAAGAGACAACGACTGCATAAACAAAGCCAATGAGAAAGGAATATGCATGCTCCTCACCGGAGTAAGACACTTCAAACATTAACGCAAACAGAACAATAAAAGCACAATATGAAATCAGTACTTGTCATAGGTTCGGGCGGCAGATGTCACGCCATCGTAGATGCCCTGCACCGTTCACCGTCTGTCGGTAAGATATACTGCGCACAGGGCAACCCGGGTATTGCACAGTTGGCGGAACCCGTACCCTGCAAAGAGACAGACATAGAAACATTGCGCGATTGGGCAATAGAGAAGCATATCGACCTCACCGTGGTCGGACCCGAAGTACCGCTCGCCATGGGTATAGTTGACGAGTTCAGGAAAGCGGGTCTTGCCATATTCGGACATACGAAGAGTGCCACAAGAATAGAGTCGAGCAAGTCGTTCGCCAAAGTGGTAATGCAGAAGGCGGGTGTACTTACGGCAGCCTATCGTCCTTTCACCGACTATGACGAGGCACTGCAATATGTTGTTTCGCGTCCACTACCGGCAGTAATCAAGTACGACGGGTTAGCGGCAGGCAAAGGCGTAGTAGTGGCAGGCACCATTGAAGAAGCCAAGGCTGCCTTGCAAGACATGCTGGCAAACAACACCTTCGGTAGCGACAAGGTGATAATAGAAGATTATCTTGAAGGCCCCGAGTTCTCACTGATGTGCTTTGTAAGCGGCAGACAGGTGGTTGCCATGCCTCCTGCACAAGACCATAAACGCGCCTTCGACAACGACAAAGGACCTAACACCGGCGGCATGGGCGCATATACCCCACTGCCATTCATTACCAAAGAGGATGAGCAGTTCGCCATAGAACATATAATACAACCTGTGGCAGACCTGATGGCTGACGAAGGTTGCCCGCTTTCAGGCGTACTCTACGGGGGATTGATGAAGACCAAAGACGGTATAAAAGTGATTGAATTCAATGCCCGCTTCGGTGACCCCGAGACAGAAGTGGTATTGCCACTGCTCGAGTCGGATATCTATCCTATGCTCTACAATGTAGCCACAGGCGGAGAACTCCCCTCTTTGAGTTGGAGCAAGAAAGCGGCACTCGGTGTGGTACTTGCCTCAAAAGGTTACCCCGGGCATTACGACAAGGGGGCAGTCATTACCGGAGCCGAAAGTTTCGAGGGTATAATCTACCACATGGGCACCAAGCAGGAGAACGGACAACTGCTGACAGCCGGAGGGCGCGTGATGATGGCGGTAGCCGTAGCAGACAGCATTGTTGAAGCACACAGACAGGTCTATGGGCAACTGCCGCAGATTCACTGCCCTAACCTGTTCTACAGAAACGATATTGCACATCAGGCTCTTGACAGGACACAGCAACCTGTGATACTTGACGGCAAACTGATGTCGCAGCAGATAAAAGAGGAATTGCACAGGCAGGTCGAACAGTTGACAAATGCAGGCAACCGTGCTCCGGCTCTGGCAGTCATCCTTGTGGGCGAGAACCCTGCAAGCAAGACTTATGTAAACGGGAAAATCAAAGCCTGTGCTGCAACGGGTATTCAGAGTCATCTTGTTGCACTGCCTGAATCTGCTACGGAGCAGGAACTGCTGCAACACATAGAGACTCTCAACCAAGACAGCACGATTGACGGCATACTCGTACAACTGCCACTGCCCAAGCATATCAACCCTGACAATGTAATCAACGCCATTGCGCCTGAGAAAGATGTGGATGCCTTTCACCCGCTCAATGTGGCAGAGTTATGGAACGGGAAGCCGGGACTCGTACCTTGCACGCCGCAAGGCATAATGTATATGCTCAAGTCGGAAAACATACAGTTGGACGGCAAGGTGGCAGTAGTGGTAGGGAGAAGCAATATAGTAGGCAAACCCATAGCCAAACTGCTGCTTGACCAGAATGCCACAGTCATCATGGCACACTCGCACACGAAAGACCTTGAGAGCATTACCCGCATGGCTGATATTCTCGTGGTTGCGGTAGGCAAGAAACATTGTATAGGTCCACAGCATGTAAAGCAAGGTGCAGTGGTAATAGATGTAGGTATCAACCGTGACACTGACGGCAAGCTGTACGGTGATGTAGATTATGAAAAGGTAAGACCTCTTGCCTCCTATATCACACCCGTACCCGGCGGCGTAGGACCAATGACTATAGCCATGCTGCTTGAAAACACCCTGCAATGCTACAAACAAAGGAACAATATCAAATAAATAAACCATATCAAACTGTTCTTCTATTATGACACGTATTGGAACACCTCTCACTCCGTCCGCCACACGTGCACTCTTGTGCGGCTCAGGAGAACTTGGGAAAGAAGTAGCTCTCGAACTCCAGCGTTACGGAGTTGAAGTGATAGCCGTTGACCGCTATCAGAATGCCCCTGCCATGCAAGTGGCTCATCGGTCATACGTCATCAACATGCTTGACGCAGATGCACTCAAAGAAGTTATTCTAAAGGAACAACCTACTGTGATTATTCCCGAGGTAGAAGCCATAGCGACCCCGGCTCTGATAGAACTGGAGAAGCAGGGATTTCACGTCATTCCCACAGCCAAGGCAGCCTTTCTTACCATGAACAGAGAGGCGATACGCCGCCTTGCAGCCGAGGAGTTGCATCTCCCCACTGCCACTTACCGCTTTGCAGACAACTACGAGCAGTTCCGTGCAGCAGTAGAGGAAATAGGTATTCCATGCGTTGTAAAGCCTATTATGAGTTCGTCGGGTCACGGACAATCGGTAGTCAAGAGCGAGGCAGACATTGACACTGCATGGCACTGCTCCCAAGAGGGCGGGCGTGCCGGTGCCGGAAGGGTGATAGTGGAAGGTTTTGTAAACTTCGACTATGAGATAACTCTCCTCACTGTGCGCCACTCAGGCGGCACTACCATGCTAAAGCCCATAGGTCACCACCAGGTGAACGGAGACTATCGCGAGTCATGGCAGCCGCAGCAGATGAGCGATGTCGCACTGCAGAAAGCACACGACATAGCAAAGGCTATCACTGATGCACTCGGGGGATACGGAATCTTCGGTGTAGAGATGTTTATATGCGGAGATGACGTAATATTCAGTGAAGTGTCACCGCGTCCGCATGACACGGGTATGGTAACCATGATTTCGCAGGACTTGTCGGAGTTTGCCATTCACGCACGTGCGGTGCTTGGATTGCCTATTCCTGACATCTTCTTCCGCGGACCATCCGCCTCAAAGGCAATAGTAGTGGAAGGTGACACCAACGAAGTAGTATTCGGCAATATTGACGAGGTGCTACAGGAGGAGGGTGTGCAGATACGTCTGTTTGGCAAACCTCAGATAAAGGGGCATCGCCGTATGGGAGTCATTCTCGCCACCGCCGACACAGTGGAGCATGCAATGCAAAAGGCAGAGCGTGCATACAACAAATTAGATATCAAATGCCTATAACAAACTTCACAAGACATGATAGAACGCTATTCACGCCCGCAGATGCGGCAGATTTGGACCGAAGAGAACAAATTCAACGCCTACCTTGAGGTGGAGTTGCTTGCTGCCGAAGCATGGTCAGAACTCGGAGTTATTCCAAAGGAGGACATAAGCCTGTTGCGTCAGAAGGCACGGTTTAATGTAAACCGTATTCACGAGATAGAGGAGACCACACATCATGATGTAGTTGCATTCACCCGCACCGTAAGCGAGTCGTTAGGAGAAGAACGCAAGTGGGTGCACTACGGACTCACTTCTACTGATGTGGTTGATACTGCCAACGGCTACCTTCTTCATCAGGCAAATGTTATTCTCCGTCAGGATCTGGCAGAGTTGAAGAAGGTACTTGAGCAACGTGCCATGGAGTTCAAATATACTCCTGTCATAGGGCGCACACACGGCATGCATGCCGATATAAGTTCTTTCGGGTTAAAGTGGCTCTTGTGGCTCGAAGAGTTGAAGCGCAATACTGAGAGGTTTGAGCAGGCTGCCAAGGGTGTAGAGGCAGGGAAACTGAGCGGTGCTGTAGGCAACTTTGCCAATATCCCGCCTGAGATACAAGACTATGTATGTTCGCATCTGGGCATCGAGTCGGTCAATATTGCCACTCAGGTGCTTCAGCGGGACCGTCACGCCTTCTATCTGAGTGTACTCTCTCTCATTGCCTCTTCTCTCGAACAGATTGCCCTTGAGATACGCAATATGCAGCGGCAAGAGGTACGCGAAGTGGAAGAAGCCTTCAGCAAGGGTCAGAAAGGTTCTTCTGCCATGCCTCACAAGCGTAATCCGATAGGGAGTGAGAATATATGCGGTTGCGCAAGAGTGATGCGCGGATATATGCTTACAGCCAACGAGAACATCGCTCTATGGCACGAAAGAGACATCTCGCACTCTTCCACCGAGCGCATAGTGCTACCCGATGCAACCATGCTGCTTGACTACATGCTGAACCGCCTTACCGGCATACTCAAGAATCTTGTAGTCTATCCGGAAAACATGTTGAAGAATATCTACCTCACTCACGGTGTCATATTCTCACAACGGGTGATGAATGCTCTCATAGCCAAAGGGCTCGTGCGCGAAACCGCCTACGATATGGTGCAACCACTGGCAATGAAGACGCTGATGGAAGGCGGTGAGTTCATTGACCATGTAAAGCAAAGCGAACAGATATGTCAACATCTCACAACGAAAGAGATTGACGACTGCTTTACTATAGACTATTACATGAAGAATGTGGATTACCTGTTTGGCAAATGCGGCATTAAAGACTGAAAATCATTATAATAAGGAAAATATATGAAAAAACTTGATGTAGTACTTGGTCTTCAGTGGGGTGACGAAGGCAAAGGAAAAATAGTGGATGTACTCACTCCCCATTACGATGTAGTGGCACGATTCCAAGGCGGTCCGAATGCAGGGCACTCGATTTATTTCTCTGACAAGAGTTTTGTGTTGCATACTGTGCCTTCTGGCATTTTCCGCACGGATGCACAGAATATAATAGGCAATGGTGTGGTTATTGACCCTATCATTCTGATGGAGGAAATCCACGACATAGAACAGATGGGTGTAGATGTGCACTCGCACCTGCTTATTTCCAAGCGTGCACACCTCATTCTTCCTACCCACCGCATGCTTGATGCCGCTTCGGAGAAAGCAAAAGGACAAAAGAAAGTGGGTACAACCGGCAAAGGTATAGGACCGGCTTACACCGACAAGATTGCGCGTAACGGGCTTAGAGTCGGGGACTTGCTTCGTGAGGACTTTATGGAACGCTATCATGCTCTCCTCTCACAACATTATGCCCAGTTAGGAATCAGTGAGCCTGTAGATGACTCGGCATGGCTGTATGCAGCAGAACAGCTGAAGAACTTCCGCATAGTGGACAACGAGATGGTTGTAAACAAATGGCTGCAGGAAGACAAGACCATACTTGCGGAGGGTGCCCAAGGTTCATTGCTTGATGTTGACTTCGGTTCATATCCGTTTGTCACCTCTTCCAACACATTATGTGCCGGAGCCTGCACAGGTCTGGGAGTAGCACCTGCCCATATAGGTAATGTATATGGTATTTTCAAGGCATACTGCACACGCGTGGGTGCAGGACCGTTCCCAACGGAGTTGTTCGACGAGACAGGCGAGACACTACGCCGCCTCGGACATGAATACGGGGCAACCACAGGTCGCCCGCGCCGCTGCGGTTGGCTCGACCTTGTAGCACTCAAATATACGGTGATGATGAATGCTGCTACCAGCCTTATCATGATGAAAAGTGATGTACTTGACGAGTTTGATACCATCAAGGTATGCGTTGCTTACAAGACAAAGGACGGCAAAGAATTAGACTATTTCCCCTACGATGCTGAAGAGGAGGGGATAGTGCCAGTATATAAGGAGTTCAAAGGTTGGAAGACCGACATCACCGCATGCCGCAGTTTCTCAGAGTTGCCGGAAGAGCTGAAGCAGTACATACTCTTTATTGAGGAGCAGACAGGTGTCAAAGTGGACATCATTTCCGTAGGTCCAAATCGGGATGAGACTATTGTCAGATAACATACTCTCCGAAAGAAACCCCTACCAGCATGGAAACTATTAAACACGAGTGCGGCATTGCCATGATACGGTTACTGAAACCGCTATCATATTTCCAAAATAAATACGGTTCGTGGACCTATGGTCTGAACCAGTTGTATCTGATGATGGAAAAAGAGCGTAACCGCGGTCAGGAAGGAGCAGGTCTTGCCTGTCTCAAGATGGAGGCACAGGCGGGCGAGGAGTATATGTTTCGCGAGCGTGCAGAAGGGAGCAGTGCCATTAACGAGATCTTCGATGCCGTAAATGCAAAAATAAATGCCTATCGGGATAATTCGTCAGATACACTTTATGCTGCGCGACATATTCCTTTTGCAGGAGAGATATACATGGGTCACCTCCGCTATTCGACCACGGGAAAGAACGGACTATCATACGTTCATCCATTCCTGCGTCGTAACAACTGGCGTGCAAGAAACATCTGCCTGTGTGGCAACTTCAACATGACCAATGTTGACGAGATATTTGCCGACCTCACCTCCAAAGGGCAGCACCCGAGAATCTATAGTGATACATACATCATTCTTGAACAGATAGGTCACCGCCTGGACCGCGAGAGCGAGCGTCTCTTTGCCATTGCCCAAGAGAAAGGACTTAGCGGAATGGACATCACGCAGTTTATAGAAGAAAACATCTGCGTGGAGAATATTCTCAAGGAGTCAAGTTCTCTATGGGACGGAGGATATGTCATCTCCGGAATGACTGGCAGCGGAGAAGCCTTTGCACTGCGCGACCCGTGGGGCATTCGTACTGCCTTCTATTATATTGACGAGGAGAAAGTGGTTATTGCGAGCGAAAGACCGGTTATTCAGACAGCCTTCGACCTTGAGATAACCGACATTCACGAGCTTCAACCCGGGCAGGCAATCATAATAGGGCAAAACGGGCAGTGGCGGTTAAGCAACATTCTACCACCTGCAGAGAAGATAACGGCATGCTCTTTTGAAAGAATATATTTCTCACGCAGTTCTGACGCTGACATATATCAGGAGCGCAAGGCACTCGGGCGCAACCTGATGCCACAGATACTTGACGCTATTGACTACGACGTGGAGAACACTGTTTTCTCTTTCATTCCTAACACAGCCGAAGTGGCGTTCTATGGTATGACAGAGGCGATAGAGCAATATCTTTGCCGAAACAAACTTGAGCAACTTCTTTCGCTTGGAAGGACTCCCTCTGAGGAAGAAATACAGACAATTGCCAATTGCAGGGTAAGGCGCGAGAAAGTGGCGCATAAAGACATCAAACTGCGCACATTCATCACCGAAGGCAAGAGCCGCAACAATCTTGTGGCACATGTATATGATATTACCTACGGCTCACTGCGTGCAGGTATTGACAATCTCGTAATCATTGACGACAGTATAGTACGCGGTACGACACTCAAAGAGAGTATAATCCGCATTCTCGACCGATTGCACCCAAAGAAGATGGTGCTTGTATCGTCCTCTCCGCAGATACGTTATCCCGACTATTATGGCATTGACATGAGCAGTATGCACGAATTCATTGCTTTCCGTGCCGCCATAGAGTTGCTCATAGAAAACGGGCAGTGGGAATACATTCATAATATCTACCTCAAATGCATCGCACAGCGGCAACTCGAGTCCTCACAGATGGTCAACTACGTGAAAGAGATATATGCCCCATTCACCGCAGAAGACATATCGGCGAAGATGGCTCAGATGCTGCGTCATAAAGAAGTAAAATCGGAGATACAAATAGTCTTCCAGACGCTTGAAGGGCTACACAGCGCTTGTCCGAATCATAAGGGAGACTGGTACTTCACCGGCGACTACCCCACACCGGGTGGTGTAAGGCGTATCAACGAAGCCTTCATAAGTTATATAGAAGAGACATATAAAGATTTGAAGATTTGAGCGGAGCCTGTGACTCCTGTTTGAAGATTACTAACGACATCAACAAAACCTATTAACAAACACAATATGCACCAACAACGCAAGATGACACTTCGACTGAGTAATGGAATGTGCTTTCATGGCGAGTCGTTCGGCTATGAGGCCTCCACTGCAGGGGAAGTGGTGTTCAATACTGCCATGAGCGGTTATCCCGAGAGTCTTACAGACCCTTCGTACGCAGGACAAATGCTGGTACTCACCTATCCTCTTATAGGTAACTATGGTGTACCTGCATTCAGTTTCTCAGACAATGGTCTTGCTACATTCATGGAGAGTGAGAAGATACACGTAAAGGCACTCATCGTCAGTTCCTACAGTGGTGACTACAGCCACTGGAATGCCAAAGAGAGTCTCTCCGACTGGCTTAAAAGAGAACATATACCCGCCATTACAGGTGTTGATACACGGGAATTGACCAAGATACTTCGCGAGGAAGGAGTGATGACCGGCAAACTGCTTTTGGATGACACTACGGAAGAAGTGGCAGATGCACGGTATGAAAACGTTAATTTCGTAGAGCAGGTATCTTGCCACGAGGTAATACGTTACACCCAAGGTTCAGGCAAGAAAGTGATATTGTTGGATTGCGGTGTAAAGCACAATATCATTCGCAATCTTTTGGAGAGGAACATCGAAGTGATACGTGTACCTTGGGACTATGACTTTAATGAGTTGCAGTTCGACGGTCTGTTTCTCTCCAATGGTCCGGGCGACCCCAATACGTGTTCTTGCGCTGTAGAGCACATACGTAGTTTTCTGGCACATCAGAAGGTTCGCCCACTTATGGGAATCTGTATGGGGAACCAACTACTTGCCAAGGCGGCAGGTGCCGATGTATATAAACTCAAGTATGGTCACCGCAGTCACAACCAGCCGGTACGCATGGAAGGTACCAATCGCTGCTTCATCACTTCGCAGAACCATGGTTATGCTGTGGCTGCCGATTCGCTTCCACAAGACTGGAAACCATATTTCACCAATATGAACGACGGTTCCAATGAGGGTATCCGTCATATTTCCAAACCTTGGTTCTCGGCACAGTTCCACCCTGAGGCAGCCAGCGGACCAACTGACACCGAGTTCTTGTTTGACGACTTTGTTTCACTTCTATAATCAGCAAAACACTCCAAAAATGAAACTACATAATCTGAAGAAAGTATTAGTTTTAGGCTCAGGTGCTCTCAAGATAGGAGAAGCCGGTGAGTTCGACTATTCCGGTTCGCAGGCACTCAAAGCCTTGCGTGAGGAAGGTATAGAGACTGTGCTTATCAACCCCAATATAGCCACTGTACAAACAAGCGAAGGCGTAGCAGACCACATATATTTCCTGCCTGTCGAAGCCACTTTCGTAGAGAAAGTAATCAACAAAGAGCGTCCTGACGGAATCTTGCTATCGTTTGGAGGTCAGACGGCTCTCAACTGTGGTGTGGAACTCTATCGCAAGGGAGTGTTCGAGAAATACGGAGTGGAAGTTCTTGGTACTCCTGTTCAGGCAATCATTGACACCGAAGACCGGGAGTTGTTTGTAGAGAGGCTGAGTGAGATAGATGTCAAGACTATCAGCAGTGAGGCATGCAGCAATATTGAAGAGGCGCGTCAAGCAGCAGACAGATTGGGGTATCCTGTAATCTTGCGTGCCGCATACGCTCTTGGCGGATTAGGTTCCGGCTTCTGCGACAACGAGCAAGAGTTGCTCCAATTGGCAGAAAAAGCCTTCTCTTTCTCTCCACAGGTTCTTGTGGAGAAAAGTCTTAGAGGCTGGAAAGAGATAGAATACGAAGTGGTGCGTGACCGCTACGACAACTGCATCACTGTCTGCAACATGGAGAATTTCGACCCGTTAGGAATACATACGGGTGAGAGTATCGTAATCGCACCCTCGCAGACACTAACCAATGCGGAATATCACAAACTGCGCGAACTCGCCATAAAAATAATACGTCATATCGGTATTGTAGGCGAATGTAATGTACAATACGCTCTCGACCCCAACTCCGAGGACTACCGTGTCATTGAAGTCAATGCACGACTCAGTCGCTCATCTGCACTCGCCTCCAAAGCAACAGGTTATCCACTGGCATTTGTGGCAGCCAAACTCGGATTAGGTTATGGTCTGTTTGAACTTACCAACTCTATCACTAAATCCACCTCTGCCTTCTTCGAGCCTGCTCTGGACTATGTAGTCTGCAAGATGCCCCGCTGGGATTTGAGCAAATTCCGTGGCGTTGACCACCAACTCGGCTCCTCTATGAAGTCGGTAGGAGAAGTGATGGCAATAGGCAGAACCTTTGAAGAGGCACTGCAGAAAAGTCTGCGTATGATAGGACAAGGCATGCACGGGTTCACCGACAACAAGGATATTCATATCGATGACATAGAACAATCCTTGAAAGCCCCTACCGACAAGCGTATCTTCATCATTGCCAAAGCCTTGAAGACCGGCTACTCTATTGAGAAAATACACGAGCTGACGAAGATAGACCTCTGGTTTCTGCAACGACTGCAGAATATATATATCACAGACCAGGCCCTCAGTGAAGTTGATTCGCTTAAACATCTCAGCAGCGACTTGCTATTACATGCCAAGCGTCAAGGATTCTCCGATTTCCAAATCGCAAGAGCCCTACACATGGGCAAGCAATATAGTATGGACAAAGCAGTACTCATGGTGCGGGCAAGACGCAAGCAGTTGGGTATTGTTCCTTACATCAAGCAAATAGACACCTTGGCAGCAGAGTATCCGGCACAAACGAACTACCTGTATCTTACATACAACGCTGTCAAAAGCGATATTGAGCCGCAGCATGATGACAAGACTATTGTTGTGCTTGGCTCGGGTGCATACCGCATAGGCTCCTCTGTCGAGTTCGACTGGTGCGGAGTGCAGGCGCTGCAAACCATACGGCAGAACGGCTATCATGGTGTAATGATAAACTACAACCCTGAGACCGTCTCTACCGACTACGACATGTGCGACCGGCTCTACTTCGACGAACTTACATTCGAGCGCGTACTTGACATCATGGATGCGGAAGCACCACACGGGGTAATAGTATCAACCGGAGGTCAGATACCCAATAATCTTGCCGTCAAACTGGATGAGCAGAACATTCCTATTCTTGGCACCACAGCCCGCAGCATAGACAACGCAGAAGACCGCGACAAGTTCTCCGCCATGCTTGACCGGATAGGAGTTGACCAACCCGAGTGGAGTGCGCTCACCTCAATGGACGATATTCACCGCTTTGTAGAGAAAGTGGGATTCCCTGTACTTGTCCGACCCTCCTATGTATTGTCAGGGGCAGCAATGAATGTATGCTCCTCGGAAGAAGAGTTGCATCATTTTCTCCAACTGGCTGCTGAAGTGAGCCAAGAGCACCCCGTGGTGGTAAGCAAGTTTATGGTGAACACCAAAGAGGTGGAGATGGATGCCGTGGCAGACAAAGGTGAGATTATAGCATACGCCATCAGCGAGCATGTGGAGTTTGCAGGAGTACATTCCGGCGATGCCACAATAATGTTCCCCGCTCAGAAACTATATGTGGAGACAGTGCGTCGTATAAAGAAAATCTCAGGTCAGATAGCCCGCGAACTCAACATCTCCGGACCCTTCAATATACAATACCTTGCCCGCGACAACGAGATAAAAGTAATAGAGTGCAACCTACGCGCCTCACGCAGTTTCCCGTTTGTAAGCAAGGTGCTCAAAATCAATCTTATTGACATAGCCACGCGCGTGATGCTCGGTTTGCCTGTGCAGAAACCTCACAAGTCGCTTTTCGACTTCGACTATGTAGGTGTCAAAGCAAGCCAGTTCTCTTTCAACCGGCTACAGAACACCGACCCTGTATTAGGTGTAGATATGTCATCCACAGGCGAAGTCGGCTGCATAGGTGCAGATGCCTCGTCAGCGCTACTGAAGGCTATGCTATCCGTAGGTATGAGAGTGCCGCAGAAGTCGGTACTCCTCTCTGCCGGCGACCCCAAAGACAAGGCTTCTATGCTTGAGCCTGCACGACTGCTACAAAGCAGAGGCTACACCTTGTACGCTACCAAAGGTACAAGCGCATTCCTCTCTACTTACAAAATACCCAACACCCGCGTCTATATGAATGATGAAGAAGGTGAACCCAAAGTGCTAAAGATGCTCCATAAAAAGGAGATTGACATGGTGGTGAGTGTGCCCAAGGTAGTGGATACCGAGAACATAGACAACGGCTACAAAGTTCGCCGTGCCGCTGTTGACCTCAATATCCCGCTCATCACCAACTCGCGCCTCGCAGGTGCATTCATCAATGCCTTCTGCTCTATCTCCATTGATGACCTCGACATACTCAGTTGGGAAGAACTGAAATAACATAATAACATAACAAACATAACAACACCAATATGACCTCATTAACATCGACCGACTTTCATTTCCCGGGTCAAACAGCAGTCTATCACGGCAAAGTGCGTGACGTATATTTCATCGGAAACGACCTTTTAGTTATGGTTGCCACCGACCGTATTTCAGCCTTCGACGTAATCTTACCCAAAGGCATACCTTTCAAGGGGCAGATACTCAACAACATCGCAGCCAAGTTTCTTGACCTCACAGCCGACATTGTGCCTAACTGGAAACTCCTTACGCCCGACCCGATGGTTACTATCGGTCTGCGTTGCGAGGGCTACCCGGTTGAGATGATTGTCCGTGGTTACCTTTGCGGCTCTGCATGGCGGGCATACAAAGCAGGCGCAAGAGAGATATGCGGAGTAAAGTTGCCTGAGGGCATGCACGAGAACGAGGCCTTCCCCGAGCCTATCATCACTCCTACCACCAAGGCAGAGATAGGCGAGCATGACGCCGACATATCGAAAGAGGAGATTATCGCTCGCGGACTTGTGCCTGCCGACGAGTACGAACAAATAGAGCTATATGCACTCAACCTGTTCAAACGCGGGCAGGAGATAGCCGCAAAGCAGGGGCTTATACTCGTTGATACCAAATACGAGTTTGGCAAGCACAACGGCAAGATTCTGCTAATGGATGAGGTTCATACCCCCGACTCAAGCCGCTATTTCTATAAAGAAGGCTATGAAGAACGTTTCCGTCAGGGTCTGCCCCAACGCCAACTGTCGAAGGAGTTTGTGCGCGAATGGCTTATGGATAATGGGTTCCAAGGTAAAGCAGGGCAGCAGGTACCCGAGATGACAAACGAGATAGTGAACGGCATTACCGACCGCTATGTAGAACTCTATGAGCACATCACAGGCGAGGGTTTCGTAAAAGAACAGACAGCGTCAGAAGCAGAACTCTCACTCCGCATACAGAGTAATATCGAAAAGGCTCTGAAGACACTGTAGCATTTCCTGCCTTCTAACGGAGGCCAGCCACTGCTATACTCTCTTCTATTATCTTCACCGTGCCTTTCACGCCGAACCGTGAGGTATTCAGACACAGGTCGTAGCCGTTGCTATCGCCCCATTGTTTGTCCGTGTAGAAGTTATAATAGTCCGCCCTGCGACGGTCAGTCTTCAGTATGAACGACTCTGCTTCAGCTTCGGTCAGGTTGTCTTTCGTCATCACACAACGGATTCTATCAGATATATCTGCTGAAAGGAAAACGGAGAATACATCGTTGCGGTCGCGAAGAATATAATCTGCCGCACGACCCACAAACAGGCAGTTGCCGCTTTGTGCAAGTTGCCGGATGGTGTCAGTTTGAAATTGGAACAGTTTTTGCGAGTCGGTAGAAAGGGCAAGCGTGAAGAGATTGTAGTGCTCGTCCGCCCTGAGTAACAGGTCGTCGGCAATACCACTTCTGCGTGCCGAATCAAGAAGTGACTTTTTGTCGAAATACTTTAGGTTCAATTCCGAAGCGAGTAGTCGGCCTATTTCTCTGCCTCCTGCTGCAAGTTGGCGACTGATGGTAAGTATCATGGGATACGGATTATAGGGTTATCAAGTTGTTTTCGCTTGCAAAGGTAAGAATAATTTTGTAATTTCGCACGCTCTAACATGATTTTTTATTGCTATGAAAAGAACTATCATAATCACACTCTTATCGGCATACTGCATGTGGCTTTGTGCCCAGACCTCTCTGAACAACTTTCTCAGCAACCCTGCTCTGCGGAATGCGAACATCGGTGTCTGCGTCAAGAACCTCAATACGGGCAATACTGTAGTTGACCACCGTTCCGCATTTGTCATACCTCCCGCTTCCACGCAGAAACTGCTCACTACCACAACTGCACTCGAACTGCTCGGCCCCGATTTCCGCTTCTCTACATACTTGGAAACCGACTCCAACATAGTGGACGGAGTATTGCTCGGCAACCTCTATATCCGCGGTACGGGCGACCCTACCCTCGGAAGTCAGAAAATAGGAGACCAGCTCTTTCTCTACCGTTGGGTTCAGTCTCTGCGGCAGAAAGGGATACGTGAAATCCGCGGTAATATCATAGCGGATGTCAGTTTCTTCGACGGTGATGCTATTAACCCTCAGTGGATTTGGGAAGATATCGGCAACTACTATGCCGCAGGCGTATATGCGCTGCCGTATCTCGACAATACTCTCAATATCCAGCTCTATAGTGCCGCCATCGGGCAAGTGGCTACCGTGGTAAAAACCATACCCTACATAGAAGACATAGAGTTTGAAAACCATATTCGTTGCACAAGTATCACCTACGATGGTGCATACGTGCACGGGCTACCATACAACAACAAACGCTATCTTGTAGGCAGCATACCCTCTAATCACGGTATCTTCGGTGTGAAAGGCGACATACCCAACCCTCCGCTGCTTTTGGCAGAACATTTCAGACAACGGCTTGAAGAGCAAGGTATAAAAGTAGGCGGCAAAGCGGATTATATTACCGAGAGTATCAATGCTGAGCGCAGCGCACTGTATGAATACCGCTCCGAGCCTCTGTCAGAGATACTGAAAGAGATAAACCAAAACAGCAACAACCTCTATGCCGAGCAACTGTTCCGCTATCTTGCCTGCCGCATGAGTGTGCCGTGCACCATACAGAACTCCGTACAAGTAATGCAGAACTGCTGGCGCAACCGGGGCATCAATCTTCAGAACTGTTTCATCATGGATGGCTGCGGGCTTGCGCCGCAAGATGCCGTGTCGGCAGGCACTCTTGTTCAGTTGCTTTCATATATGAACAAAAGCAACAACAGAGCGACACTCATGGAGTCGCTGCCTGTTGCAGGAGAAAGCGGCACACTAAAGGGTTTCTTGAAGAACACTCCTCTTCAAGGCAATGTATGTGCAAAGAGCGGCACCACCTCGCGCATAAAGAGTTATGCCGGCTATATGACCAACCAACAAGGCGAGACACTGGCATTTGCCATCTTAGTGAATAATGCCGCTTGCAAATCACGACAAGTACAGACAATGATTGAACAGTTTCTTCTTGACCTCTACAGCCAACAATGACCCCCGACCTACTGCATTATATCGAAGAGACCGACTCTACCAACAACCGCCTTAAGCAAATGCTGCAAGACGGCAGCAGACTTCACAACCTATACACCCTCTACACTTTCTTTCAGACTGCAGGGCGCGGGCAACAAGGCAACAAATGGGAGTCAGAGCGCAACAAAAACCTGTTGTTCTCCACTCTGCTGCTGCCCGACTATCTGCTTGCAGCCGACCAGTTCAGAATCTCAATGCTGGTACCCTTGGCCATAGTCAATGTGCTTAATCACATAGAACCTCAACTCTCTGATTCGCTCACAATCAAATGGCCTAATGACATATACATAGGTAACAAGAAATTAGCGGGGATACTGATAGAGAACACTCTTGCGGGCAACCATGTTGCCACCTCTGTTGCCGGAGTAGGAGTGAATGTCAATCAGGAGAGATTCATATCTGACGCCCCTAACCCTGTATCTCTATGCCAAGTGACCGGCAAACAATATGACCTGCACACGCTTATGTATGCGATAGCAGAAGAGACAGAACGCCTGCTGCCACTGCTCAACGCCCCCGAAGAGTTGAAACGGCAATACATGCAGCATCTTTATCGCGCCGGAGGTATGTACCCGTACGAAGAGCGCGAGGTATCGCTCACGCCTGTGAGCATTCAGCAGCAAGACAACTCAAGGCAGTTCTTGGCAGAGATTGCGGATATTGACAGCAACGGATGCCTCTGCCTGCGTTTGCAAGACCAAAGCATCCGTCGATACCACTTCAAGCAGCTGCGCTATGTGATTACTCCAGATAGCCGAGTATGAGCCGGGTAAGAAGATCATTGAGCAGTTCCACCTCATAATCGCCCACTGTGGCACGAATATGGTCGCCTCCGATACCACTGTCGTTGGTGATAAACACGTATGTGCCATCGGTAAGTATAGCCGTAAAACGAAGGAAGAACTCAGTATTCTTATCCACACCGCTTGCTGCCACAGGTATGATATGTATGCCCTGCGCGGCATACTGCCTGACAGACTTCTGCAAACTGACAATCACAGCATCTTCGTAGTGTGGCGGAGCGTCAAGCACAAGAAAGGCGAGGTGCTGTGCACCCGTTTCTTTCCAACTGAGCGACTGCAAGCCTTTCTCAAGAGCGGTGTGCACTGCCTCCGGATAGTCGCCGCCACCGTTGGCTGATTGCTTGCCGATGAAGCTGACAGTCTCACTCAGATTGTTGGTGAAATCGGACACTTTAGTAACATACTCGTCACCTTCGTCACGATAGAAGAGCGCTGCAGTGCGAACCTCAGCATCGGTCTGCTGCTGCATTACACGCTCTATTATAGACTGCAAGTCTTTCTTCAGGAAACTTATCTCATCACCCATCGAACCTGTTGCATCAACAATAAAGGCGATATCAAGAGCCTTTACCTCGGCTGCATCGGCTATTAAGATATTCTCTGCCGGCTCACTGCCCCAGTTGGTAAGAGCCACAGGTTGCAGTGTGCTCCCGCCTGCCGTCAGACTGAGATCTGCGGCTTGCACCCCCGTCTCACTCTGCCATGGCGACACCCATAGGTTAGCCTTGCCGCGGTTGTCGGTGAAAGTACTCCATATCTGTGTACCCCCACGCAGCAGTTCCACCTCTACTCCGCATAACGGGTTGCCGGAGGCATCGGTTACTGACACGGCGACACGGTTGTTGGTGAACATCTTCCAATACCCGCTTTTGTCGGTATAGTCAGACTCCTGCTGATTCTCGTCAGTAATGGTATTCTGCATAAGTTCTGACCAGAAGAGCCAATGGTCCAAATCACGCCACTCGCCTGCAGTCACCTTGCCTGCCTGACCGCTTGTATGCTCTTCGCCTTCTACGCGACCCTCGACACCTGTCAGATCACCACCTACGGCATCATAATCGGCGGCACCGGGCAGCGGTTCCGAGTTCTTGTAACAACCCGAGAGCATAATAGTGCATAATACTACACTAATCAATTTTTTGCTGTTCTTCATAATAGTTATTTTTTTAATGGATTATCTGTGTCGTCAGTTCGTTCTGTCCGACGCTGCAAAGATATAGCAAATTCACATTTCCTGCAAACATTTACAGTTATGCACTGCAATTTTATAGTCTTCTATTCGGCTTGATATTCAGTATATTACAAAATCAAAGTCCTTGCAAACTTATGCAACAGGCATTTTCATTGGTATTATTGTGAAAAAAGTGCTAACTTTGCACCGCATTATAAAGCAATATCTTATGTCACACAAAGCAAAATACCTGTTCTTTCTGCTTGCCGTACTGCTCTCGTCATGCAACCTTATAATAATTAACCCTGACGACACGAAGCAACATTCTGACACTATCCCCGAGCAGAAAGAAGACTCGATAGATACGCGCACGCCCGACCAACGGCGCAACCCTGATTATCTATATGACCTTGATGCCGTGCCGGAGATTATTATCACCATCACCGAAGAGAACTGGAATATCTATCTTGATAATTTCGACCGTAACCCCAATAACGACGATTATCTACCGGCACAGTTTGAGTTCAGGAAGAATGATGATGTATTCAAGCGTGATAGTGTAGGTCTGCGTCCGCGCGGCAACACCTCCCGCCGCCGCCCTGAGGGCTACACAGGCGAGAGACATAACCGCAATAACCCCGACTGGCACCATGCCCATTTCGGTATCCGCTTCACCAAATATGCCACAGGCGAGCGCTTCTTCGGGTCTGACCGTATGGTACTCAAGTGGTTCAACAACGACCCGTCGTACTGCCGCGAGGTGTTTACGACCTCTTCCGCCGCTTCGGCTGCTGGTGTGCGCCACGCTCATCATATTGCAGATTGTATCTCCATGTGGAAGGCGACAACAAACCCGCCTACTTCGGCGTTTACCAAATGGTAGAGGGGGTACGCAGCGGCTATCTTGACGACAGAAAGAAAGACGGTCTGATACCCGACAACGACGGCAACCTGTGGAAAGCAGGGTACGGCAAAGGTATTGCCGACCTCAGTGACTTCAATAATACAGGCACCGGCAAGATGGGTATCTCCGACGACTACAACGACTATTCATACTCTCTCAAGACCAACAAGAAAACAGGCTTGGAAGCCGCCAAACAGGAACTCTACAACTTTATGGAGAACATGCGCCCTCTGCAAAGCGGAAGCGATGCACTCAAACAGTATCTTGAACAGAACATGTATGTTGACCAGTTCTTGAGAGCACTCGCAGTAAACGTGGCGGTAGGCATGTGGGACGACTATTGGATAAACGGCAACAACTACTATTTCTATTTTGACCTCACCCACCGTTTTCTCTTCATACCCTACGATTACGACAATACTCTCGGAACCAATGGTCTGATCAGCAATGCGGGCACGCAGAACCCTATGCAGTGGGGCAGCCGCGGAGCCGACAGGATGTTGGTCCGCAAAGTTCTCTCTATTGCCGAATATGAAAACACCTACAAGCAATATCTCAAGCAGATTGTTGCCGAGACCGAACTCATTCAACCCGATGCAGCCATCGCAAGAGTGAAGAGCTTCCAACAATTAGTGAGTCCGTATATAGACAACGACACTCATGAAGACACGTCTGTTTCCGACCGCTCGGCTCCATGGGGAGATATCGGCTATCGGCTTCTCTCCGGCAACGACTCCGGCAACTACGACAGCAATTTCTTCCGCACTAAAGCACAAGTAATAAACAAACTGTAAAACACACAACTCTCCCATGCAAAACATCATTATCACCGGCGGTGCCGGATTCATCGGCAGTCATGTAGTACGACTCTTCGTTAACAAATACCCTGATTACAGAATCATCAATGTTGACTGTCTTACCTATGCAGGCAACCTTGAGAACCTGCGAGATATAGAGAACCGTCCCAACTACCGGTTTGTCAAAGCCGACATCTGCGATTTTCACACTATCTACAGCCTTATGCAGGAAGAGCACGTTACTGGCATCATTCACCTTGCTGCCGAAAGCCATGTTGACCGCTCTATAAAAGACCCCTTCACTTTTGCCCGCACAAACGTCATGGGCACTCTCTCCATGCTGCAGGCTGCCAAACTCTATTGGGAGACTCTGCCCGAGAAATACGAAGGCAAACGCTTCTACCATATCTCCACCGATGAAGTGTATGGGGCGCTTGAGATAACGCACCCCGAAGGAATAGAACCTCCTTTCAGCACTAAAGCCTCTTCAGGCAAACACCACCTCGCATACGGCGAGAATTTCTTCCTTGAGACAACCAAATACAACCCTCATTCACCCTACTCCGCCGCAAAAGCCTCCTCCGACCATTTCGTTCGCGCCTTCCACGACACCTACGGAATGCCTACCATTGTCACCAACTGCTCCAACAATTACGGACCATATCAGTTCCCCGAGAAACTCATACCGCTCTTTATCAACAATATCCGTCACCGCAAGCCTCTGCCCGTATATGGCAAGGGCGAGAACGTAAGAGACTGGTTGTATGTAGAAGACCATGCACGCGCCATCGACCTCATTTTCCATCATGGCACCATAGCTCAGACTTACAACATAGGAGGGTTCAACGAGTGGAAGAATATCGACTTGATAAAAGTGCTTGTGAACACTGTTGACCGCCTGCTCGGACGAAAAGAGGGCGAAGACCTCGACCTCATCACTTTCGTCACCGACCGTGCAGGACACGACATGCGGTATGCCATCAACTCCGGCAAGCTGCAACGGGAACTCGGTTGGGAACCCTCACTGCAGTTTGAGGAGGGCATTGAGAAAACCGTCAGTTGGTATCTCAGCAACCAACAGTGGCTCGACAATGTCACCTCGGGCGACTACCAAAACTACTACGAGAAGATGTACTCCAACCGATAATCCGCTCTTCATGACACCATATAGAGACGCAACACCGTCACGTCTCAAAAATTCACTCTCATATTGGCAAGAGCCGCCTTATGGCTCATCTGCCACATCTCCCCACACACATTCAACAACAGAGATTCCCTCATTGGGAACCTCTGTTCTGCATATTATTCACTAATCGTAATCCGACATGCCTTGCGCCATACTACACATACTAAAACTATTGACAACACAGCTGCAGTTATCCAAAACCATAGTGCTGGCGTAAAATTATATGAGTAACGCTCCACTCCGTCCGTTATATCCACTAATGTCTTGTTGCCGTCAAGCAACAAGCCCGATGCTATGTCTTGCAATCCGGCAGCAACATACGAAGCTATTCCTACCACCCCAAGAGCGGCTCCGGCTGCTTCACGTGGCACAATGTCAACAGCCATCAGCCCTCCAAGGAAACATATCAGCACACCTATCGCTATTCCGAACAAAACCATTGCCAGTATGTTGACCCACATTAAGTTACCGCCGAACGCGAACAAGAGCAGTGCTACCACCTCTAACAAACCGGAAAATACTGCCGGAATATATCTGTTACCTTTGAAGACCTTATCCGAAAGCCATCCCGAAAATACAGTTCCTATTATGCCGAACAAGGCATTGATTGATACAATCTGTGTCGCAGTGGTGAGTTCAAAGCCCTTGCTTTCCTGCAAATAAAGTACTCCCCAGCCATTGACAGCATATCTTGAAACCGACATAAATGCAGAAGCCAAAGCCAAAACCCATACGTATGGGTTCTTAAGCACCTCTTTCTGCGATACTCCTACCGAATGTTGTTTTTTATCTTCTATCTGTTCCTCTCCTGCCATTACGGCAATTGGAGGCATACCCTTTGATTCAGGAGAGTCGTGAAGCATCAGTAATATCAGAATGAATCCGATGCTACCGGCCACCGAAGCCCCTATAAATCCATACTGCCAACCGAATAGTCCTACCAATCCACCTACCAGAAGAAATGAGAAGAACTCTCCAAGATTATGCGACAATGACCAAAAGCCATAGAAAGTACCACGAGTGGATAACGGATACCAACGAGAGAGCGAAACTACACACGAGGGGGCACCCATTGATTGCGCCCAACCATTGATGCCCCATAATACGGCAAAAATAATGAAGAATGCTGTTTGGGCAACCACAGCCTGCGAAGCAGTGATAAATCCCAGCAGACCTACCACTATGTTTGCCACCGTTGACATCAGCAGACCTGTCGCCATAAAGCGTTTTATATTGCTGTGGTCTGCAAGAAACCCGTTCACAAACTTACCTATGGCATAAGTAAATAGTAGCGCCGATGATATCACACCCAGCTGCTTTGCATCAAGCGTTCCTGAATCAAGAATAGGCTTTTTTACTACATTGAGTGAGGTGCGACAAACATAATACATACTATAGCCAAGTGTAATAGCTATAAACGATGACCATTGCAGTCGCTTAAGTCGTTTACGTCGCTGCTCCTCAGTCTCATCTCGCAAAGGCGATGCCAGAGACTTCTTGAAAAATGAGAATGTCATAAGTATTAGTCGTGAAGGTTATGTTTCTTCAAATAAGTTATCAAATACTCAGGTCGGTCGGTCTGTATGATTCTAAAACCAAGTTCGTCTATCAAATAGCCGTAATTAGCATCCGCATCTTTAACCGCCTCATCATCTTCATGACCTCCACACAACGTATCCCACAAGCAGTTTACCCAGAGTAGCGACTTGCCTCTTGCAAGAACAGAAGCCTCTCTCACATATTGGTCGTCGTCTCTCCAGCATAGTTCAAAAGCACATGGATTACTCTGCTGATGTTTCTTAAACTGCTCCACATTCTCAGGTTTGTTCATGTCAACTATAGGCATATAAATCACGTCACCCAGATATTTGCCGTATAGATCCTGCACTTCAGCCGCCTGTTTGCGTCCTTTCATTATTATCTGGCGCGTAGTACCGGTCTCCTCCAGCAGTGGCACCACAAGGTCAAAATACCTGTCTGCTTTGTCAAGATTGACGAGTACGCGCCCCTTGCACAGCATCAAAGCTTCACGTAGCGTTGGTATCTCATGTCTTGTGCGGATATTGACTCCATTCTTCAAACGGAAATGCCTGATGCTGTCAAGCGTCAGTTCTGCGATTCTTCCTTTACCTGTAGTCGTACGGTCCAGTTTACTGTCGTGCATGATAATCAACTGACTGTCGGCTGTACACTGCAGGTCAAGTTCCACTATATCAACTCCCATATTGATGGCACTCTCGATAGCGGGCAGCGAGTTTTCAGGCCAACCACGCCAGTCTGCGCGATGAGATGCTACAAGTACACGCTTGCAATCGGGGTTCAACAAATCTTCTCTTATCTGCTCTGCGCGAGACAGATTGTTGTTCTGTGTGCATGCACATAAGAACGCTGCAATAACAATAAATAAACCATATTTTTTCATAACACTTACATTTTAATTATAATGTTTTTCTGTCTTGACTGCTCGGCACGGAATCCCATAACGTGGCTTTCCACACTGACGTCAATAGTTGAACTCAGATATTTCTCATCCTCGTTGGCAACAGCCATCACCCAGTCTTTCATTATGCCCCAATCACCTCCGGCATGGCCTTCATAGCCCGGCAGTTTGCTTATATCTTCATCCCACACATACTTCTTTCCTGTCAGGAAATCGGTTAGAGTGAAACTCTCCATATCGCCTACTATATCGCCTTTCGTTCCCATAATCCTCGTTTTTCGTCCTCCATAAGAGGTCATAGCCTCCATCTGCAGTGATGCCGTAACATTATCATCAAACTGAAGATTGCATATATAGTGGTCACATTGGTCGTTGTCGCAACGGAAGACGCAGCGTCCGTAGTCAGTCGTTCTAAGATACTCCATAATCTTGGCATCCTTGCCTGCCCGGTCTTCGGGAAGTGAATCAAAAACATACAGATACCTGTGTTCGCGCACATATATCTTCAGTGCAGAGAACGGGCACTTCTGTTCCACTGCACAATCAAAGCAACGGTCGGCGGCACCGGCAGGTTCGTTTTTCTTTATAAAGAAATCCAGACTACCGAAAGCCGACACTTTCTTGCAAGGCTTGTTCAGTATCCACCTGATAATATCCAGGTCGTGACACGCTTTGGCAAGGATTATCGGTGTCGTGTCCTTTGAAGAATGCCAGTTGCCTCTCACGTATGAATGTGCCATGTGGTGGAATCTGATTGGTTCCAAATGCTGCATGCTCATGATGTCACCTATCATTCCGTCATCAACCACTCGCTTTAGAGCAAGAAAATAAGGTGCATATCTCAAGACATGGCATACACCCACTATACGGTTGTATTTGCGTGCCTGCCTCAGTATGTCGGTGCACTCTTTTGCTGTCTGTGCAATCGGCTTCTCAAGCAGCACGTGATACCCCATTGCCAATGCCTTCATACAAGGTTTGTAGTGCAAATCATCAGGAGTTGAGATAATCACAGCATCTGCAAATTTAGGCACTCGGAATACTTCGGACCAGTCACCAAACTGATGTTCAGCGGAAATATCATAGTCGTGCGCCATCTTTTGCTGACGCACTTTGTTGATATCCGACACACCCACAATTCGCAGTGAAGCAGGATACTGCTTACTATATGCAGCATACACATTGCCGCGGGCACCTGCTCCTATTACTATAGCAGTTACAGGGCGCGCTACAACAGCCTCTTGTCCTTGCAATCCGAAGCTTAAACGCTCTGCATTCTTTGGCAGAGGTTTCCTCTCTGCAGGCAGTTGCGGTTCAGCTGCCTGCAGAAGTGAAGCACCGGGGAGCGATTCCACAGCCATTGCTGCCGCCCCCAACCCCAATGTTTGAAGGAACTGTTTACGATTCATAAATATTATTGGATTATGCTTTATTTAATTACCAAATCATGTTGTCCTGCCCGTTTGATTATCAGTTTGGTCCATTCTGCAGGCAGTACGGGTTTGTATGTCTGCTTTACCCCTTTGTCAGTTATCTCAATTCCAGCGAAACCGAACAGCAACGACTGCAGACTGCCTCCTGCACCTGTGATGAAGTACGGATTGGTTCCACCATTGAACTCTGCTATCACGCGGAAAGGCGGATTGAGATTCGGCAAATAAGAGTCACGCCAGAAGTATAGAGCCTTGTCTGCATCTCCCATTCTGCTATATATAACGGCATATATTGATTTCGACATGGCAGGAGTGCGTTTGTCAGGTACCTTCTGTTCGTAGTACTCAATGTTCTTCAGTATCTG
Source organism: Paludibacteraceae bacterium (assembly GCA_905235505.1). Lineage (GTDB taxonomy): Bacteria > Bacteroidota > Bacteroidia > Bacteroidales > Paludibacteraceae > Colicola. The sequence continues at coordinate 22,632 of CAJOMJ010000022.1, read as the reverse complement.
GTTCTTGTCTGTCATAATCTTTAGCGGATACGCAAGCAATATCACGTCTGCCTGCTTCGTCACCTCGCCGTTGTAGGTTTCGTTGACCGCTATTATGCCGTCTCCAAGTTCTTTGAAATGCAGTTTTTTCTCCACGTCTTGCCATTCTGCCGGTGGTTTTATACCCAACACCTTGGCTGCTGCTGTGGCATACTGCAGATTGGTTTTTGCCACACCTATTGTATATGCATTGTTGTCAACCTGCTTTCCTCCATGCTTGTTCATGCTCCACTCGTCGGCACCTATCACATTTATGATAGAGCCGTCTTTCTCCACCCTGCTTGCCCAGAAGTCTGCAGTCTCTTTCAAAATAGGATAACCTATTGTCTGCAACCACTCTTTGTCTTGAGTGACACAATAATATTGCCAACAGGCAATGGCAATGTCGCCGGTTACGTGGTTTTCAGTGCTTGGATACATATTATTTGGTGCTACCTCTTCTTGTCCTGTATGAGCACTCTCCCATGGATACATAGCTCCCTTATAACCATGCAAATATGCCTTCTTTTTCGCTGCAGGGAGCATATCGAACCTATACTGCAGCATCTCTTTTGCCAGGTTCGGTTGCATCAGTAGCAATGCCGGGAACATCCATGTTTCGCCATCCCAGAAGTTGTGCCCGTTATAGCCGAGTCCGCTGAGTCCCATTGGTGAACATGAAGCGGCATTGCCTTCACGGAAGAAAGCATAGTGATGATACAGCATCGAGTGAATATCTTGCTGCGCCTGCTCGTCGCCTTCTACCAGTATGTCGCTCTCCCATAGTTTCTCCCACGCAGCATTATGACGTGCTAACAGTCTGTTATATCCCTCCAAAATCTGGTACACTGTCAATCGCTCCGTCTCATTACGTGTATCCTGTACTACATTGGAGGCAAGAATGTTTCCTACAACGCAGAAATGCAGGCTGTCACCGGCTGCAAGATGGTGTTTGAACTCCATAGTCTGACGCCCTACCCCGCGGTCTTCCCGATGAACTATCTCTGGCATCTCTACATTGACATACTTTTTCTCACCATCCTCCTCATACGGAAACATAAATGCGGTGGTGGCTGCTATGTTGTATCGGCCCGTAGGCGACTTGGCAGTGGTCGTCATCAGTACATAATGCGAGTAGTCACCCGTATAAAGCGGATTGCACAGGTTGTCCACAGTGGTAAAATATGCATGTGTCTCACGCAAAGCCTCGGGTGCACGATGCTGGTTGAGTACGAGCAGGTCGCAGTCTGCTTGAGCTCTTATTACCACATCGGTCATGAATCCGTATGGCATTTGCCGCAGAGCCATTGTGCTGTATGTAACACTTATCTTGTCATTGAAATCAAATACACCCGTAAACACTGCATTTCTCAGATTCATCTGCTGATGATAGTTGCTTATGTTACGGCGTGAGATGCGGTCTCCGTCCACTTTTATCTCTATGTCAAGAGGATTGATGTTTGGGAAATAGTTGTTCACACGACCTGAAGCATAGATGTCGTACAAACCTCCTACAACCAGTTTGTCAACACTCAGCGGAGAACGCGACGACAACAGACCTATCTGCCCATTGGCGGAGGTTATACCATAATAATCGCCTTCCAGAGGATTATTTACCTGCACAAGCCAAGGGTCCTGTGCAAACACAGAAACCGAAATTAAGAATGAGATGAATAACAATTTGCTTTTCATTGTATTGCGATTTTTCTATTGATTACGCCGTCTGTTAATATATATATTCCTTTTTGACTCGGCATTCCGGCATGAACCTCAATACCTGTAAGTGTGTAAATATGCACATTACCGCCTTGCAGCATGTCGGTTACCGAACTCTCCATATCCGTCAATCCTGTGTCTGTTCCCGTAAACTCCAACGCACCTATACATGATTTTATAGTTCTCGGCCTGTTTAACATATCATGGGATATATAACCGCCTATTGTTCCGTCCCCGTTGATATCGTATGAGAATGCCCCTTCGCAAAGCCGCTGCGTGGTGGGCAGGCACGCTATATCATAACCGGAAAGAGTCTTTTGCAGCAGAGGATACGAACCGTCATCTTTAACTTCAGCCTCATACACGCCGTCCTCCAATTTTCCGCCGAATGTCTGACTTATATTATTTTCCCACTCCGGTATTTCCTGCGATGCAGAAGTCAGTGTAAATGTATTTCGCCATAGTTCTGTATCTGATGAAACGTTCATATCCGACCACTGCATGCTTCCGTCACTCAAAGACATCGAGTTCCCGATAATTAGGTTGTTCATGCTGCATGCTTTGCCTGAGAATAAATTGACAGCCGCGCCGGTAAAACTTGATGTTGATGATCCGCTGTAACTTATTCTGTTACCCATTATCGTGCAATGTGCAATATTGAACAACTGCGAACCGTTGTTCATTCTTGCATTCACTGCCGCACCTCCATAGTATTTCACCACTGCTGCAAGTCCGCTCTTTGCCGTAAGATGATTATTCAAGAAACAGTTGTTAAGAAGATTGGCCGACAAAGCCGTCTCTGTAGGATAAATATATAAAGTTCCGCATTTGGTCGATTCATTATTATAGAATGAACTACGCTGCACAAACAATGTATTGAACTCGGCAACCATCATGGCAGCACCGCCATCGGTTGCCTCATTATCAAAAAAACGGCAGTCCTCCACTTGCACGTGTGTACGCACTTTGGCATACACTCCTCCTCCATACTGTGCTGAATTACCCGAGAAAAGACATCCTGATATATATAGTGAGTCCACCATAGTCGATATTGCCCCGCCGGTGTTTGCTTTGTTGTCAGTAAACATGCAATTCTTAAGGCTTAGATTCGCTCCTTGGGAATATATTGCTCCACCGCCTGACAAATAGTTTGTCTGACCTGCTTTTAGTTCAATATTCTCGAGCGTGAGTGAATAATAGTGAGGAATACTTACCATTGAGGAGGTCGGATTCTGTAGTGTCAGAGTTGTTGTTCCTCGTATCTGAGTATAGTCATCATTATATCCGCCAATTATGGTAAACGAACATTTAGGTACTATCTGTTCAGTCAGTGTTATCATTCCCTCTTTCAGGCATATCGTATCTTCCATCGTAACCTCTTCCAATGCCTTTCTCAGAGAAGCATCATCAGAGGCATAGAACCGGGTTGGATGATTGGCACTTTCAAGGCGGAAGCGTCCGAGCAAAGGATAGTGGTCAGAAGGGTTGACCGTTCTGCCAAGTTCAGGATAATACTCTGTAATAATATGCCTCGAAAGAGGTTCCATGTGATCGTAGAATATATAATCGAATTCCGAACCGCTTGAAGAATTTTTCGCCGGTGTCCATTCTGTGGTTGTTGATGTTAATTGCGGACCTGATTCGGGCAAACATACGTTGACGGGTGCAGTCAATGCCAGATCATAAAGATGAGAACCCACCCCTTTGTAAGCAGTCTCGTGATCATCGCGTCTGGTATTGAAATCACCTACCAACACTATCGGTGTCTGACCTGCTATCTTTCTCAGACGCTGACCTATCAGCTTGCAACTCTCAATGCCCGAACTATAAAGGCCGTAATTGATATGCACCACAGCGAAATAGAAATCCTGTCCCGAAGCCTTATCTCTCAGCCGGACCCAGCCTAAAGCACGAGGCAGATTACCTTCCGAACCGGTACTCCATCCTTCTCCTGGAGTGTCAGGATGAGTATTCATATAAAAACACCCCTTATCGAGCAACTCATATTTTTCCTTCTTATAGAAAATAACATTGTACTCATAATTCTTTCCTTCCCGCTCTACAGCCCAATCGGCATAATCAGTAAGCATGTCACGCAGGTCCTGAAGTTGACTCTTGCCTGTCACCTCATCTTTGTTGTTGCCTGTAACTTCCTCCATACCCACTATGTCAAAGTCATAGTCAACAATGATTTTCTTCACATAGTCTTTCCTGTTCGACCATTTCTTCTCGCCTGTATCCCCATTGTTAGGATTTGCATAACGGACGTTATAGTTGGCGAAACGGTGCACTCCTGCCTCCTCGGCCTTAAGCGGCATCAATGCCACGATAAATAAAACTAATACTGAAACTGAATTCTTCATCGTATATCTTGTTTTTATTGTTTCACTACCTTTTGACTCTTGTTATTATCATCTATCAATATATTTACCCCCCACCTCAGCATTCTGCTCCGAGGTATTGCCATTCCTGATATTGTATATACATGTGATGGTGTCAATAGTTCTTCATGCTCTGTTATCTCCTCAGCTCCCGTCTCTGTATCGGTAAACTCCAACGCACCTATACACGATTTTACATTTCTCTGCTGTCCGAGCATATCGCGGGTAACTACTCCTCCTATCGAACCATCACCATTCAAATCATATAAGAAAGCACTCTCACACATGCGTTGCGATGTGGCAAGGCAGGCAATATCATATCCTCTTATAGACTTACTCTTTATCGGATAAGCACCATTGGCAGCGACTTGTGCCGTATATACTCCATCCGACATTCTGCCTGAAAACACTGACTCTATTGTCGACTCCCAACCCTGAATATCCTCAGAGTCTGACATCAGATTATATGTGTTGCGGGTTATGCAGTTATCCTGAGCCGCATGCATATCTGCCCAAGTCGTTGTCTCACCATCTATAATCTGTGAATTACCCAATATCAAATTATTCATCAGGCATGCCTTCCCCGAAAATATATTTATAGCTGCACCAAGGAAATTGGTTGCACTGCCATTGAAACGGCATTGGTTGCCCATTACAGTGCAATGACCCATATTAAATAATTGGCTCTCGCTCTTCATACGCACATACACCGCAGCTCCGCCATACAGTTTGGTTGCTGTAGCAATACCTTTTTTAGAATCCAATACATTGTTGAGAAAAGTATTGTTAAGCAAGTTTGCACTTACAGCTGATTCCGACGGTTCTATATACAAGGTACCGAATTTGGTAGAAAAATTAGCAATGAATGCAGAATTCTGGATATTGAGATTTCTATATCCCATTACCGCAACCGCACTTCCTCCATCCTCGGCATTATTGTCACTGAATATAGTTCGCATAAACTCCGAATACTGATAGTCGTTTGTATAGACTGCAGCCCCTGTACGAGCATTATTACCTACAAACAAACAACTATCTACCAATAGTGTATCAGCAGTACATCTGACTGCTCCTCCGAATGTACCACTTTTGTTGTTCCTGAACGTGCAGTTGTAAAGCTTAAGTTTCTGTCCGTTGCTTAATATTGCCCCTCCACCTTCAGTTGTGTTTATGTCTGCACCTTGCATTACTATGTCATGCAGTTCCAGATTATAGTAATGGGGAATACTTATCATAGGCTCGGTCAGATTATCAGCTGTAAATATTGATTTACCTGTCACATCGGAATAATCGCTATTGAAACCGCCCATCAAACATAACGAGCATGAGGGTTTTATCGGCTCTTTCAAACGATATTCCCCCTCAGTAAGACAAATAGTATCTCCCATAGTTGCTTCCGCCAATGCTTGTTTCAAAGTGGTTTCATCATTGGCATAGAACACTGTTTCATGATTGGCACTACCAAGGCGGAAACGTCCAAGCAGAGGGTAGTGGTCAGAAGGGTTGACCGTTCGTCCCATCTCTGGATAATACTCGGTTATCACATGGCGTGAGAGAGGTGTCATGTGGTCATAAAATATATAGTCGAACTCATTTCCTGATGTCTTCTGAGTCACAGGTGTCCATTCTGTTGTAGTGGCATTAGTTTGAGGATTTGTCTCCGGCAAACATTTGTTTTCGGGAGTCGTCAGCGCCAGGTCGTAAAAGTACGAAGCATAACCCCTGTAGGCGGTTTCATGGTCATCTCGGCGCATATTGAAATCACCTACAAGCACAACCGGAGTCTGACCTATTATCTGTTTCAGCCGTTGACCTATCAGTTTGCCGCTTTGAATGCCGCAATCATTAGCCCCATAGTTCACATGCGTCGTACAGAAATAAAAGTCCTGTCCGGAGGCATTGTCCTTCAAATGCACCCATATACATGTGCGGGCAATATCTGTGTTCCACCCTATGCCCGGTGTTTCGGGGTGCTCGTTCACATAAAAATGCCCTTTGTCAAGCAGTGTATATTTGGAAGTCTTGTAGAATATCGAGTTATATGAATATCCTTTGCCTTCACGTTCCACCGAATGGTCAGCATATCCTGCGAGACCGTTTCTCAAGTCCTGAAGTTGTGATGGGTTGGCATTGTTGCCGGTTACTTCTTCCATTCCTACAACATCAAAGTCATAATCCTGAATTATTCTGATTACGTATGCCTTTCTGTTCGCCCATAGTTTCTGCCCTGTGTCACCATTATTTGAGTTTACATAACGAACATTATAGTTGGCAAAGCGATGTACACCTGCCTCCTCTGCATTCAGCATTACAGTTGAAACTAATGCAACTATCAATATTGAGATTGTATTTTTCATTGTATATATGCTGCTATTAATCGCTATCCAAATCTGCGAGCACAACCCGAAGTCAGGACGAATGTTTACTTATTGTAACTATGATATTAGTAATCAGGGCAAGAGCCAACCTGCCCTGACTTGAAAGGTATTATTTCACAACCACCTTCTTGCCGTTCTGTATGTACATGCCTGCAGGCAGTGCTTCCACGTCTGTTCCCATATACTGACCAAGAATAGTGTAAATGCCTTTGTCAAATACTTTTCTCTGACCTATATTCTCAACACCCTCTTCCACTTCTTCGTCAGGCTCTGTTCCGTTGATATCGTATGAACCTGACATGGTGGTAGCAGCACGGGTATATCCACGCTGGTCTTTTTCCAAATCCATAACTTTTGCCATTTCGTCAATAGGCCATGCAGCTACTGCAGCCTTCAAGGCTTCAATTGTCATTCCGCTTACATCTGCCTTGGGGGCAATAACGTCACTGATACCGCCTTTGTTTTCAAAGACATTGGCACCGAATATGCTCTCAATCGTATTTACTGCATCGGCAGAAGCCGGAATCTTATCGGTTGCAAGCCAGCTCTCTGCAGCCTTTGAACTGTTGTTGGTTGTAGTACCGAACACATTATAGCCGGCACTATGAGCCTCTGCACTTGCGTTCTGAATGTAAACAACGGGGTCGGTTGATGTAAAATCATCATCCTTTGCAAAGTCAACCATTATGTTGTTTGCATAGTAGGTAATAGTGTTGTCACCGGCAGATATTGCGCCACCTGAGTTGGTCCCGCGGTCACTCTTGTTGATACAAGGATTGTTGTAGAATGTGTTGTTGATGAAGTAACCGGTACAATTGGTTGAAACACGGATACCGACACCACGATACCATGCTTTGCTGTCAGCGACGGTGCAGTTAATCATATATACTGTGCCACCATTGTCTGCCAGCGAGCAGTTGCCGCCATAAGTTCCCCATTTCTTATCTGTTTCTGTAGAGGTAAGAGTACTGAATGCAATATTGTTGCGGAAGAAGCAACGCTCAAAATACACTATACCTTTGTCATTGGGATTTGTAGTTGAAGAGTCCGACTTGCGGGCACGGCATTGGAAAGCGGCACCCGAACCTTTAGCTGTGATATTGTCCATGAAGATGCAGTCGAAACAACGCACTGCACTACCCCATGCTTCTATAGCACCGTTGGAACCATTGCTGTCGTCTGTGGTAGGTGACTCGTTGTTGAGGAACTGACAGTAATGGAAATCAGCCTGTGCTGCCTGCAGAAATACCATATTTCCCCAATACTTGGAGTTAAGACGATAACCGTCACGGAAAGTTATTCCCCATATTTCCGTCAGCTTCCAGTCCTTGTAATATCCTTCACTCTGGCTTTTGGGATCTCCCTGTCCAATATATACGAAAGCATAATTGGTATTGTCACCCTTGCCGTCGCCGTCAAGGTCGGCTGAAAATACCGACTGACCTGCCTTTGCCCAGTTTTGATTGGTTTCAGTTCCGGTCATTGTCTTGGGATAACCGCCTTTGATTACAATGCCCTGAGGAATAGTCCACATGTTGGTATTGACATCAGGCAGATAATTACCCTCCATCAGATAAATCTCTGTACCGGGTTCTGCATTGGCTATTGTAGCCCCAAGATAATCACCCGAGGCAGCATTCTCCCATGAGGAACCGTCTTCTTCACCTAATGCTTCAGGTGCAAAGAAATAGCGTATCACTTCGTCTTCTGCCGAAAGTGAGAAGCAAAGTGCTAATGAAAGCACACTCAAGATAGTTTTTTTCATGACTTTAATTTTTTAAGTTAATATTATTTATTGCTATATATTTTCAAATCCTCAATATTTCACATCGTCCACCCAACCGGGATTCTGTGTAAGCACACCCATGGTCATCGTCCGGTCTGTAATTGGGATAGGATACAAATAATCCTTTTCCTCGTTCCACTGCATAGTCATTCCTGAATACGCAACCATATTGCCTTTGTCGCCTCCTGTAAGGAAAATGTCCTGATCCAATACAAGGCATGTCACACCTATACCGCCGCTTTTCTTTGTCGGAGAAATCAATATGTCAGCTTTGCCGTTGCCGGTCAGGTCATACTTGCCTTCTCCCGGAAAATATAGTCCCAAACGTGGTAATGTGAACAAGTGCCCTTCTCTCCAACGCATTATATCCCAGTAATGCAATCCTTCAAGCGGTGTCTCTATCAGTCGTTCGCGACGGATTTCCAACAGCACTCCCTTGTTGGCAGAGCCAAGCAATACCGGACTGGAGAAACCATAGCCGTTCTCTTCTGTAAGCGATGCATCAGGATTGGCATTGGCAGCAGCCATATCCAGATGCGCTACTTTGCCGCGGTCGCGAAGAAGGTTTACCGACATGTCAAGGTCGTTCTGTGTCAGCGTTCCGAGTTCTGCTTTTGCTTCGGCATAGTTCAAATATATCTCACCAAGACGGAATATCGGCAACGAACATATACTGCCATCCCACGTGTTGTATGATGACTGCATGATGTACTTTATGTACTTGTAGCCCGTCTGCGACATTGCCAGATTAACAGCATACGATTTTTCCGCACCCATCTGTATATATCCGGGAGCCTGAATAGTCTGAGTCATTCGTGCATCACGGTTTTTGAACAAATCAACATACTGCAGTGTATCAAAACCTTCCACACTCGTAAACGGTTTCCCGTCCTGCATCAGATACAGGTCTGCAAAACGTTTGGTAAAACCTGTTGTACGTGCAACCGACCAACCTTGGGCATTATGCTTTATAATTAGGTCATTGCTGAATGCACGTGCCCAGATTATCTCTTCCTGATGCGGCTCTATTGTAGCAAACAGGTAACGATAGGGTTCTTCTCCTGACATATACAAGCTGTAACCGCCATTCTGCATCAGTTCAAGCGAGGCCTCGGCACTCTTGGTCAGAAGCTCTTCCCAAGGCAACTGAACATTATACACATCGCTGCCGCCATTGAAAGTAGTGCCGGCATGATATTTTCTGAAGGTGCCTTCAAACAGACATGCACGACTCTTCAGCGCAAGTGCCGTCCAACGGTTCACTTCATATACAGTCTTTGAAGCGGGCAACTCTTGAATTGCAGAGTCCAAATCGGCTATGATATTGTTCATCACCGTTTCTCGTGAGTCACGCGGCTTGCGAAGCAATGCTTCGTCATCTGCATTTATCACATCATTGTACCATGGCACGGCTCCGAATTTTCTCAGCATGTCAAAATAGAAATATGCTCTGAAGAAATGCGCCACACCTACATAGTGGGCCCTTGCTGTTTCATCTTCGCACTGACCGGCGTTGGCAAGCAGCGTATTCACTTTTCTAAGGTTCTGCCAGTTTGATTTACTCCAAGAGCTTTCACCGCTGTGTATATCTCGTATGCCGCGCACTTCGTCATTTGGCACTGGGGCAATAAAATGCTCGCCTTCTTCTGCATACATTGTTCCCGGACTTGGCAACATTCTGTAGAAATAGTTGCTATACTCCCGCAACGCTGTCTCCGAAGTGAAATATGTCTCGGTCGAAAGTTTGTCTTCGGGATACAAATCCATATTGCAACCTGTAAGAGACACTGCTCCTACTACCAGCAACAAACGACTAACGACTAATATGTTTTTAGAAACTATTTTCATATCTGCCTCCTTTCTTAGAATGTAGCTGTTATACCAAAAGTGAACGACTTGGCAAATCCATAGGTTATGGCCTGCGAAATTGCACCGGCAGATTCCGGGTCTATACTGTTGCAATACTTCTTAAGCGGACTCCAGTACCAGGGATTTTCTGTTGCGAAATATATGCGGAACTCGGAAAATACTTTTTTCCAGCATGGCAAAGTGTAACCCACTGTCACATTCTTCAATCTCAAGTAACCGATGTTTTGCAAATACCTGCTGTTTGCAGGGCCAAGACTGTTCTGTGAACCAAGTGCCTCGTATGCACGATAACGCGGGAAATATGCATCCGGATTGTCCTCACTCCATACAAGCGACATGAAATCACTGCGCATAAAACTCTGATACGGTCGGCTGTATGGGCCCCAGAAAGTGGTCGCCTCTGTTGCAGGATACCAGTCTCTATGCCCTACACCCTGGAAATACACACTCAAATCTATACCGTACCATTCCATATTTACATGGAAATTATAGTTGTACTTGGGCAACGAATTACCTATTACATGTCTGTCGCCCGGGTCATCAACCGTATTGTTTCCTGAGGTTATTTTCCCGTCACCATTACGGTCAACATATCTCACATCACCGGGATGCAAGCCCGGGGCACGCGAGTCTATTTCACCTACAATGTCCGTATATACCATCGAACCCACAGCATCTACTTTGGCAAGATAGTCGTTCACCTCCTGTTCGTCACGGAACAAACCGTCAATGTCATATCCCCATATCTCACCCAGAGTCTGCCCTTCATAATAAGTTGAAAGCAACCTTTCCGGATTGTTGTATTTGGTTATTTTAGTAATGTAGTTGCCTATTCCGAAACTGACTTCATAACGTAGAGGTTTTCCTGCCACTTTTTGCTGGTCACGCCATGCAAGCGACAATTCCCAACCCGTAGTGCGCATATTGGCACTGTTCTTCTTCGGGTCAACCGCGCCATAAACGGAAGGGAGGGCTGTTCCTGTATTCAACATTCCTTCTGTGTCCCTTATGTAGAGATCGCCCATGAATGAAAGTCTGTTTTTGAAGAAACCAAGGTCCAGACCAATGTCGTATGTAGTCACTTTCTCCCATGTCAGCGTGCCTGCATTCGGGTCGTCTTCTGTGGCATAAGTAAGAACTGTGGCTCCGTCAAGAGTTATCAGCTGATCAAAATGACCATCTGTGTTGATTGACTGGATATAGTCGTAGTAACCTGTCAGTTGATTAGCCAATTGTCCTGCCGACACTCTGAGTTTAGCATTGCTCCACCAGTTAGATACCGGTGTCCAGAACGGCTCTTCCGACAAGCGCCAGCCGAAACTTCCGGCAGGTGCTATTGCCCAGCGATAACCTTTGGCAAAGCGCGAACTACCGTCTGCACGCAGCGTAAACTCAAACAGGTAACGACCTGCCCAATCGTAGTTGAAACGACCGAACACGCCATTAGTCGCAAAGGCCTCTACTGTCTCACTCAAGTCAGTCACTTCGCCTTTGGCAAAGTTGAAGTTACTCATATCCTCTGTCATAAGGTCCATGCGCTCGGCCTTCAACGAGTGATATTGGTACATCTCACCGTTATATCCTGCCGTAATTGCCAGATTATGACGGTTCCAACTCGGAGTCCATAAAAGATAAACATTATAGTTGTGTGTCAGAAATCGGGCAAGTTTCTGATAAAGACTGTTCACCGAACGGAAATTTTCTATATATTCCGTCGTCCCCTCTTTTGCCGAATAAGGCACACGTACCGAGCGGTTCATTATCTCCTGAAAACGCCATGTCATGCTATAGTCGCCATTGAGGGTCAGATTCTTTGCCAAATCAAAACTCAGCATGTGTTGCATCATCAACTCACGGTTGTATTCGTGGTTTGTATGTTTGCCGTAGTTCAGCAAAGCATTCATACCGTCACCTACTGTTCCCTGACCTGAATATATCCATGGATTAAGATATACGTTGCTGCCGTCAGGATTGGTGCTCGGAATATAAGCCATAGTATGCAGCGAACCTACACGAAACACCTCTCGGGACGACTGGGTACCCGGCCATGTGTACTTCGTAGAAAAGAACGATAAATTCAACCCGTATCTCATCCATGGTTTTATCTTTATATTCACCTTTGCACGAGTGGAAAACTGATGCCACTTGTCTGTGTTCTGACGAAACATTCCGTCCTCAGTATAGTACCTTCCGCTGACAAAATAGTTCACTCTGTCATTACCGCCTCTTAGACTTACATTATAGTCCTGCATCGGACGAATCTTCTTGTAGAAGTGATCATACCAGTTGAAGTTGGCATAATACTTATACGAACCGTCTGGCTGCGTAACTACCCATGGACGCTCGGGATTTTCTGTCACATCATTCAGTCGCATCCAGAGTTCGGCATAATCGGCATCGGTATATGTGGTCATTGCCGTCTTGGTATGTTGCAGCATGAATATATCGCTTATATATGCCGACCAGAATCCGTTCGTAATATAGTCGTGCTCGGTCGTCTCCGATTTCCAACCTGCCTTGGCATCCACAGTAACACGCGGTGCGAGTCCTTCTTTACCTGCTTTTGTGGTTATCAATATTACACCTGCTGCAGCTTTAGAACCGTATATGGCGGAAGCCGATGCATCCTTTAGTATGTTTACCGACTCTATGTCATTGGTGCTTATGCGCGACAAGTCCATCTCCACTCCGTCAACCAATACAAGGGGTTTGGTCATCGAAGAATTATTCAAACTGGCAATACCGCGGATATTGAAATCATAACTTGCTCCGGGTCCGCCCGAGTTCATCTGTATATTCAGTGAAGGGTCCGAACCTTGCAATGCCGTTGCCATATTAGCAGTCGGACGACCTACTATATCCTTCTGGTTGACCACTGCCACCGCACCTGTAAGATTTACTTTCTTCTGGGCGCCATAGCCTACTACTACCACCTCATCCAATTCAGAAGTACTTTCTTTCAGCACTATCCGATAGTTGCTGTTCGCCTGACCTACCCGCAATTCATACGTCTCATAACCCAAATATGACACTTGCAGATATTGTCCCGCTTTCACGTTCTCCAAAAAGAACTTGCCGTCAAAGTCGGTCACCGTTCCCGTAGTAGTATTCTTAACCATTACTGAAGCACCTATAATAGGTATGTTCTGCTGGTCATACACTACGCCTGATACTCCGTCCGGGCGTTTTTCCTCATTAGAAAGCACTATCACATTGTTCTCTCTCTTCTGCCATGTTATGCCGGCTCCGTTGAACAATTTGACCAAAGCCTGGTCAATTGTTGCATTCTGAAGTTCAAAACTCACAGTATTGTCCAATCCTGCAAGCGAACTTGAGTTATAGAAGAAATGCCAGCCTGACATCTCTTCTATTCTGGGCAATATGCTGCGTATAGTCTGGTTTTGCACGCTCAAGGTTATGCCGTCTGCAAACACTGACACCGACAGCAGCACTGCCATTATAAGTGACACAAGCTTCTTCATTATTCTACCACGTTAATTGTTATTTCTGTTGTTACCGGCTGATAATCCCAATTGGGATATTCCAACCTGCCCCAAAAATATATTCTATGTTCACCTGCCTCATCCAAACCTATCTTACCCGAAGTGAACACCTGTTTGCCTTCAGTTTCCACAGGAGTTTGAAAATCAACCTGTGTTTTTCCTTTCCACCATGAAGTGGCAAACCAATACGTACTCTGCTTGAGACTTTCAGAGCCCGGCGTCAACATGCTGATTGTTGCAACTACAGAATCGCCGATATGATAAGTCTCCTGCTGAGGACTCAAAGAAATCTCAGAGAATGTAGGCAGTTCGACATCCGAACCACTATTGTTGCAACCGATAAACAGCAATGACAATAGTGGAAATATCAGTACTGCAAATACTTTGTCGATTTTCATAATATAATCTGTGAATAATTAACAAATATAGATTTGAACGGAGTCAGTTGACCCCGTTCAAATCTACAGATAATCTTTTAGCGCATTTCTGCTCCAAGAACATTGTATGTCTTGCCGGCACGACGGATATATACCTTGCCGTCAATTACCACTTTCTGAACTTCGGCATTGGTCTTCAGTTCGTCAGTTGCCGTGCCTGTTGCTTTCTTGGTTTCAACCACCAAAGTGGCATCTTCGGTTATTGCGGGCAATGTATATACACCATCTACAGCCTCAACTGCTATATCATTCAGGCTTACACTTACAATCTCGTAGCCTGAATTTGCTGTTATTGTTGCCTGGCATGTGAATCCTTCCGGTACCGGTATCTCGCCTGCAGGTATCTGCTGCCCACCAACTGTTATTACAGCATCACCTGTTGTAATGGTAAGCGTGTACCAAGGCAACTCGTATGCACCAAGGTCAACCTTTGTGCCTGCAATGCGGGCATTGCCGAGAATATCTGTTTCACCGACTGCCTTTGCATCATCACCCTTATCCAGCAGTATTGATGAATATGTAAGAGAGAAGTCTGCATTTTCTACATCAGCAAATCCAGGATTTGCATCTGTAAGCATTATAGTGTTCGTTCCGACCTCTTTTGAGTAAACAATCGCATTGTTGAGGAAACATCTAACTGCACGGTCAGATTCGTACGTAGCATGTAACTCCACTTGACTTGCTTGAACAACACTGTTTGCCATATTGCCCCAAATGATATTATTGGCAATTATTGCGTCTGAGTTCACATTAACGCGAATACCTGCACGATTCGGGTTATTGGTTGCCTTCTGGTTGTTGCCAACTATCGTGTTGTTATACAGATAATGTATTCCGTTTTCTACAGAAACACCACCTATTGTATTTGTTGCTTCATTGCCATATACAAGGCAGTTTGCCATTGTTGACGGCTTTGTTCCGGTCATACGTATGCCACCCATGTCACCACCTGATACATTGAAGCGTATTATTGAATTGTACAACCCTGCTCCATAATGCAGTTGAACGCCACCTGCAGCATTGTTGGTTGTAGAGTTGTTTTCGATAACAGAATTCATTATTATACCTGCTACTCGTGCTCCGCCGCCATGAGTTGCCTTGTTGCCTTTAATCCGGCAGTCAACTACAAGAGGTTCAGTACATGTTCCTACAGCATTGTTAAATACGCCACCACCTATACAGTTGCCCGAAGTATAGGTAAATGTGTTATTCTGTATCAAGCAATGCTTAACCTGACCGTATGCCATCAATGCCACACCCGAACCACCGTTATCGGATAATGCAGCTGAAAGCGAACCGTTCTGAATAGTAAGGTTCTCCCATACTGTCAAAACTGTGAAATCTGCAGGTTGGTTCAGAACACGACCATTGGCATCGGCATCAAGCACTGTCGCATAATCAGTTTGTTCTGTAAAGGTTTCATTCCAACCGCCACTCACTTGCACACCTTCTTTCATCGTGAAATTGCCTTTGTATGTACCTGCCTGCACATAAACCACATCACCGGCATTGGCAGCGTTTATTGCTGCTTGCAAGTCGTCACCGGCTTTCACTGTTATCATCTGATTCTCGTATGCACCGAGGTCAACTGCGGCACCTGATATACGAGGCATACCGGCAACATCAACTGACATCACAGCCGCACTTGACAAACCCTTGTCTATCAACACTGAGCCTGCAAGCAGAGCATAGTTCCCATTTGCCGGATCTACAAACTTCGGGCCTTCGGCTGCCATGTTATCGCTCGACAGTTTTATATAAGGAGTAGTGAAGTCACCCGGAACATTGCCTTCTATAGCATTGTTGGTGGCTGTTGAGTATTTGCAGATGCTGTAACTTACTTGTTGGCTCTGAACTTCACCGCCGGCTTTGTTACCCCATATTACGTTGTTGACAAATACATTGGTGCCTGCGCTGCTTGCATCGAAGCGGATACCGCAATATTCTTTGTCAGTGTTGCTCTTTGTCTGGTTGTTGTTTACCACCGTGCAGTTGATTATTTCATCCAATGTGCTCTCGCAAGCAATACCTGCAACTTTTACATCACAAGTGTTGTCTGCTATAAGGCAGTTAATAATCTTGCAGTTGCCGTATGCACGCACACCACCTGCATCTTCCGATGAGTGATTGTTGCGGATTATACAGTTATACAAGCGTCCCCACTGCAGGTGAGCACCGCCACCGGGGTGTTTGAGGAGGGTCTTGTTGTTTTCTATCACACAGTTAGTGATTGTTGAGCGCAGATACAAACCGCCACCATGAGTTGCCTCGTTGTTGCGAATCACGCAGTTGTCGGCTACTACATCACCTGCGTAGTTATCCTTGTCTTGAGCCAGACCGCCGCCTTCACATTCTGTTACGTTCTCTTTGTCAAAGGTATTGTTCTGAATCAAGCAGTTCTTCAACATACTCTTCCAAAGCAGATATACACCTGCACCCTTGCCGTTCTGCATCAGTTTACCGTTCTGAATTGTCAGGTTCTCCCAAACAGTAAGTTGGGTAAAATCTGACTTCTGAGTAACAACACGGCCATTGGCATTACCATCCAGAATAGTACCATACTGCGTCTGGGTTGTGAAAGTCTCATCCCAACCGCCGATGACATTCACACCGTCTTTCATAATGAAATTACCCGTGAAAGTACCTGCTTGAACATATACTGTCTCCCCTGCCTCGGTAGCATCTATAACTGCTTGCAAATCCTGACCCACTTTAACCTTCGGAGATTGGAATTCATAAGCACCCAAATCAACGGCATCGCCTACAACACGCGCTTTGCCGGCTAAGTCAATAGTCATACCCGCCTTTTCTGTGAGACCTTTGTCAACAAGAACAGAACTCATCAACAAAGAATAATCACCATTCGCAGGATCAACGAATCCGGGTCCGTCTGCTGCGGCATTGTCAGAAGCAAGTTTGATATAAGGAGTAGTGAAGTCACTCGGAACATTGCCTTCTATGGCATTGTTGGTGGCTGTTGAGTATTTGCAGATGCTGTAACTTACTTGTTGGCTCTGAACTTCACCACCGGCCTTGTTACCCCATATTACGTTGTTGACAAATACATTGGTGCCTGCGCTGCTTGCATCGAAGCGGATACCGCAATACTCTTTGTCTGTTGTAGAAAGAGTTTGGTTGTTGTTCACCACCGTGCAGTTGATTATTTCGTCCAATGTGCCCTCGCAAGCAATACCTGCTACCTTTACATCACAAGTGTTGTCTGCTATAAGGCAGTTCACCAGTTTGCAGTTGCCGTATGCACGCACACCACCTGCATCTTCCGATGAGTGATTATTGCGGATTATACAGTTATACAAGCGTCCCCACTGCAGGTGAGCACCGCCACCGGGGTGTTTCAACAATGTCTTGTTGTTTTCTATCACACAATTTGTAATAGATGAACGAATCCATACACCGGCACCGTGAGTTGCCTCGTTGTTGCGGAACACGCAGTTGTCGGCTACTACGTCACTTGCGTAGTTATCCTTGTCTTGAGCCAGACCGCCGCCTTCACATTCTGTCACTGTCTCTGTGTCAAAGGTATTGTTCTGAATCAAGCAGTTCTTCAACTGACTCTTCCAAAGCAGATATACACCTGCACCCTTGCCGTTAGACTTCAATTTACCGTTCTGAATTGTCAGGTTCTCCCATACTGTAAATTGGGTAAAGTCCGCTGTCTGCGTCAGTACACGGCCATTGGCATTACCGTCCAGAATGGTACCATACTGCGTCTGTTGGTTGAAAAGAGGGTTCCAACCGCCGATGACGTTCACACCGTCTTTCATAGTAAAATTACCGGTGTACGTACCTGCTTGAACAAGCAGTGTATCACCCGCAGACGCTGCATCGATTGCAGCCTGCAAATCTTGGCTTGCCTTCACTTTTGTGGTAGCAGCCATCATACATGCACTTGCCAGTAGGCATAGTGCCAAAGAGAAAATCTTTTTCATGATGATTTGTGTTAAGTTAATATTATTATTTAGTTCTTACTTATATATTAGCACCATCTGTCATCGCCGCTCATAAATATAGACCACCGTATCCTGGTCTATGTGATAGTTCATGTTGCTGGCAAGGCAGAGCACATCGAGCACGTTGCGCAGTCCTGAGTGACCGAGATAGCCGGTGAATCTCTCGTGTTTCAGACGGTCGGATGTTATCACCATCTGAATATGATAGTTGCGTGACAACTCGCTCGCGATTTCCTCAAGCGTCTGGTCGTTATACCTCACTTCGCCGTTCAACCAGCATGTGTAGTTGCTGCTCTGAACCTGATGTTTCGACAATGCCAGCGTTTTCTTGTTGAACACCGCACGGCTGTCAGGCTCCATTGTCAGGTCGCCGCCTGCCGCCGACACTCTCACCTTACCCTCTGTCAGAACAACTGCTATATCATTCTCGTCAGCATAGTTTCTTACATTGAAACTCGTACCGAGGCATGTAACGTCCACCTCTCCTGCGCTTACCACAAACGGGTGTTCTGCGTCTTTGGCAACATGGAAAAAAGCTTCACCGTCAACGCTGACCCTGCGGCAGCCGTCTGCCGCTGAACCGTTGTATGTCAACACCGTCAGTGCATTAAGCGTGACCTCCGTTCCGTCGGGAAGCACAACCTCGCTATGCTCTCCTAAGTTGGTGCGCACCGTCAGCACATTGTCGGCCGGAACAGCCTTTTCACACGCATTGTTTAACAGCCAGCCTCCTGCCCCGCCTACCAACATGCACAATACCACACATGCCGCCGTCATCAACCGGCGGAATCGCCGAAAGGGGGAGCGATGCCCTTCCAACTCCGAATCAATCACGTTTTGCAGCACGCGTTCCTTCACATTCTGAGGTATCATGTCCTCAGCAAGTTCAATGTCCGTACGGAGCCAACGTGCCACATCCGCATCATCTTTCAACCACTTGAGCAGTTGCTCGCGCTCTTCGGCAGTCGCTTCTCCGTTGAGATACTTTTCTGTTAATTCTTTCATTACCGTTGTCCTCCTCTTTTGGTTTTGCTTTTCCGGCAGAGACCTCTCGGCCTCTACCGGAGCAACTTAAGGTTTAAGTCCTTTAACACAATCTTTATTTACCATGAATTTATAATAATGAGGTATATCAACCTCTGTTTTCTTCTAATCATTCAGTCTCTCTCTGAGTTCTCTCAATGCAAGAGTAATATGCACCTCCACCGTTTTTTCGCTTATGCCCAATTCGTTCGCTATATCTTTGTTAGACAAATGCCGGTATCTTGACATTACGAACACTTTCCTCCTTATCGGGGGCATTTTAGCCACTACATCGCGCAGATACTCTTCCAGGAAATGTGCATCCTGCTGCTGTTCGTCATGGTTGTCCGCCTCTTGTTGGCGCATCAGGATGTAGTCTGTATATACGAACCTTACAGTCTCATGCTCGCAATAGTTGATGAAGGTGTTTCTTGCGGTCTGAAACATATAGTTCAGAGCCTTATTCTTGTCGCGTAAATCTTCGAAATGCTCCCAAAGGCGAAGAAAAGTAATTTGTAGTATTTCTTCCGAGAGATATGTGTCGCCACCGGATAGCCGCATGGCAAAGCCGTATATACGGCCGCCGTATTCGTCATATAGTTTTTCAAACTCGCGGCGATGCTTGGTAGCAGCAGACGATATGAAATGTGTGCTTTTCATAATTTACCTTGTTAATAGTATGACAACTCACCGGCCGTTTTCCCCTAATCGATATGCAAATATACTTATTTTTTTTCATCTTTAACATACATTACATACTTTTACATAGTGCTTTTCCTCAACAATAGAGATTCTGCCAACGAAGACCTCTGCTATGCATATTTTCTGCATAAAGTATGTATAATTATGCACGAATCTTAAAAAAACGCACATTTCGGGTAGCCGTCGTCATGCTACCTCTAAGCCGAGTGTTAGCCTACTCTTGGTTTATGCATAATTGTGCATAATCTTAACAATAGTATATTTTCTTATCATCTCTTAGGAATTGGCACTAATTTTGCAGTGATTTCTACACTACAGATGGCAACTGCAGACATGACGGTGCTGCGTCTGTACGACAATACGGAGTATGACAGTATAATATCGTTAAAAACATAATTACTATGGACACATATCGTTTAAGGAAACGTATTCATCGTTTGCCCGGAAGGGTGATACATACCATACCTCTGCCCGAACCGGAAGTGACGGAGGGTCATGGTGCCCGCAGGCGGACAGGCGAGCTATGCAAGCAGTGCGGTTACAAGCATGTACTGCTTGTGACAGACAAGACTCTCACCGCATTAGGATACCACCATGCCGTAATAGAGTCGTTGGAGAAGGCGGGCATAGGTTACACTTTCTTCAATGACATAGACTCCGAGCCCGACATCAGGATTATAGAGCAGGGTCGGCGGAAGGCGTTAGAGTGCGCTGCGGAGTGTATAATCGCCTTGGGCGGTGGTTCGGTGATGGACAGTTGCAAGATGATAGCAGCGGGTGTGAAGATGCCTCATCTGCAGGTCAAGTCATTACTTCTGCGTTTTCTCCCTGTGCATGGCGGCACTCTCCCGCTCATCATGATTCCCTCCACGGCGGGTACAGGAGCAGAGACTACGGTGGCAGCCGTGGTGGTCAACGAACACGGGGTAAAGGGTTCCACGGTGTTTATCGGACTCAACATAACGAATGTGGTTCTTGACAGCGAACTTACCGTCCACGCGCCCGCCTCAGTGACCGCCGCATGCGGTTTCGACGCTCTCAGTCACTGCATAGAAGGAGTGGTGAGCGACACCAAGGTGGACGAGGAAGACATGAAGATGTCGCTTGAGGGGGTGAAGCTGATAATGCACAACCTGCCTTTGGTTATGCTCGAGCCGGACAATGCGGAGGCACGCTTGGCTATGTGTAGGGCGGCGCTATATGGCGGCAATGCCATTAACACGCAGTTGGCTGGCTATGTTCATGCCTTTGCGCACAGCATAGGAAGCAAATACCATCTTCCTCATGGTCAGGCTATCTCGCTAATGCTGCTGCCTGTATTGGAATTCCAGAAGCAGTCGTGCCTGAGCAAATATGCGATGCTTGCGCGTTATTGCGAGTTCTCGTCCGACACTGTCTCCGACGAGGAGGCGGCAGATGCCTTTCTTCAGGCTGTAAGAGACCTTGAGGCGCAATGCGGTATGGACAAACTAAAGTCACCTGTCCGCGCCTGCGACTATGCAGAACTCATACCTCTCATTGCTGCCGACTCCATCAACTACTCATCGCCGGTCACCCTGAGTAACAGCGACATCAAGACCGTTCTGCAAGCGGTGACAGACCACGATGCACAGGTTTCGCAGCAATATACTCCCGACTCTATCGGCTCTATAGTGGAGGCCCAGCGCCGTTTCTTCCGCACCGGAGAGACCTTGCCTGTAGATTGGCGCATAAAGCAACTCAAGCTCCTCAAGGCCGCAGTCATTGCCCACGAAAAGGAGTTCGAGGACGCACTTGCCGCCGACCTCGGCAGGAGTACGGTAGAGGCATACCTGTGTGATATCGGGCCTATTATCACCGAGATAAACGAGATGATAAGCGGTCTCAAGCGCTGGGCGCGCCCCGAGAGACACTTCAGCGGACTGATGTGTTTCCCGAGCATGACAACCAAAGTGTATAAGATGCCCTATGGCGTATCGCTCGTCATCAGCCCCTTCAACTTCCCGATGCTACTCACTATCGGTGTAGTGGCGGCAGCGATGTCAGGAGGTAACACGGTGGTCATCAAAGCGAGTTCGAAATCGGCAGCCTGCACAGCAACACTCAAACAGTTCTTTGCCGACATCTTTCCTCCCGAATATGTCACTCTCATAGACGGCGGGCACGATGTAGCGGATATGTGTCTTGCGCAGCGCTTCGACAAGATTTTCTATACAGGCTCTCCTGCTGTAGGCAAACACGTGATGACAGAAGCAGCCAAGAACCTCACGCCTGTCGCACTCGAATTGGGAGGGGAGACGGGCAACTGGTGTATTGTGCGCAAAGATGCCGACCTCAAGGACGCAGCACGCAAGATTGCCTTCTTCAAACTGACTAACGCAGGACAGATATGTATCAACATCAACCAGATAGCAGTGGCGGAGGAGGTTGCCGAACCTTTCCTTGAAGAACTGAAGAAAGCTTTTGTCAGACAGATAGGCGAACATGCCGAGACCAACCCCGAATACCCCAAACTCATCAACAGTGCTGCATACGCCAAGTGCGCCCGTTTAGCAGACGACTACCGCGACCGTATTATCTTCGGAGGAACAGGCGATGCACAGACATGCAAGTATGCACCCACCATTATTTACCCTGTGGATATCAACGAGCAGATAGTTCAACACGAGCTCTTCTGCCCCTTGCTGCCGGTAGTAACCTTCCCCGATGCAGATATCGACACACTTATGGAGACTATTGCCGACCGTGAACACCCGTTAGCAATGTATCTCTTCACCAAAGATATGCGTTGGGCGAACCGTGTCATGCAGACGCAACAATACGGAGGCGGGTGCATCAACGAGGTATGTATTCACATGATGGTGAAGGG
>CAJOMJ010000021.1 GCA_905235505.1 Paludibacteraceae bacterium | reverse complement strand
TTGGCGCAGAGGTGAAGTGATGTCAAAAATTGATAACATCCATTCTGCGACTCAAATGCATAATATCTTGCATATATAAAACAATACGTATCTTTGCAAAGAATAAGTAATACTCTAAAAGTTTTATTATGAAAAGAATATCTTTAATGACATTATTTGCAGTGGCTATAATGTTGAGTGGTTGCAACAGCAACGATCCGGCATTGGGATCAAGCAATAATATCCCTGAAATATGCGAGAAACTGTCGCACATGAATCTGTATGACATGATACAGAAACTGAAGACAGAGGAATTTGTTATCATTAAAATTAAACAAAGGACTAATAATCAGTGGACAGATGTTAGCAATTTAACAAAGGAAGACATCTCTCCGGACAGCTATTATGAGCTATCCATGTCTGATATTGATAATACAACAGAGTGGGTTATTAAATATAATTTAGGTTGCACAGAGTTCACGAATGATATAAATAAAAACATCACGGCATATAGGTATTTTAATGACTTTAATCGTGATACCATAATTTTGATTGCCAAGGCATGGAGTAAATATATGTTCAATCATTATAGGAAATCAGCAGAATCCATAAGTTACTCTTTCTACTATTCCAATGAAGCCGGAACAATTCAGCACGAGGGAATATCCATAAAAGTAGAGAATTCTACGAAATCAGAAATAGTTGAGAAAGAAAAAGATTTTTGGAACTTTGTAGAGAAACAGAAAGAATCAGATTATTTTGATTTGAGGATTCATTATTATGACAAAACAACTGATGTAGAACATCTCCTATATTACGATGAAAGACCGAATCCGAGATTATGGTATCATTACGAAAACTATAAAGTTCCAGTTCCAACAGCAGAATAACAATACTATATTGCATATGAAAAAGTGTGTATTATTATATGTTTTGGCAGTGGCTTTTATGGCATGTAATAACAAGCAACCACAATATTGTGATAGTTATCCTTATTGTATAAGTGATTACTCCATTCATCCTGAAAATTGGCTTTGCGGGAGATTAAAACCGGAGCCCTCGCCTTTTGACGAAAATGACACAGTAGTAGCTATGGCTGTAAAATATGTGTATAGTTCCGACATGAATGGTATGACGTATTTTATAACCAGAAACAAAGAGTTGTTCTCTCTATTGGATGAAAGCGGAAAAAGAAAAGAATCAATAGAAATGAATGAATATAAAGGTAAGAATTTTATGAATATGCCATTTGTATTATATCCTTATAAATCAATCGAAGAGTTGCCTTCTCCGGAAATATTATCAAACGGAGTGCTGAAAAGCAGCCAATCTTGGCTGCTACACTCAAAGAGGGACATGCACCACAAAAAAATGAGAAAAAATACAAAAAAGTTGCGAAAGAGGTGATAGATTTTGCCCTTTTTTTGCCTATTATATGGAGGGGTATATGTAATGAGATTGGAGAGTGGGGGCGTGAGCAGGTTGCTTGCTAATTTGTGCTTAATACTATAACTACGGAGGGGAGTGCTGTGGTCGATAATGGTAGAAGCAGGTGGAGAAATTATTCTCTTCGATGGATTTCAAGTGCAATCAGGCGGTACATTTCTTGCAAAACCGGGTACATGTATCGTGAATGAATATTAACGCTTGTTAGTAAACAATTTTTTGACTATCTTTGCATCGTCAACTTTAAAAACTTATAGCCTTATGAAAAAGCTATTTATATTTTCATTATTATTGATGTCAGTTTCTGCATGTAACTATCATTATGAAACCATCAACCCGTCATATTTATGTGGCAAACTCATACCACAGCCTTCACCTTACGATGCGAATGACACTGTAGTCGCAATGAAAGTGAATTTTCCATTTCATTCAGATATGAATGGTTTGACATATTTTTTACTAAAAGAAAATGAAATGATATCTATTTTAGATAGAGAAGGAAAAAGAAAAGATTCAGTAATACTATCTGCTTATTTTAGTCGTACCTTTATTTTGTATCCTAATAACACATTGTTAGATATGCCACAAGAAGCGTTAAAATGTGATTTATGTGATATGAAAGATAGAGATACAGAAGACTTAAGTACGAGTGGTTGCCTGAATATAAGTGAAGGTTATTTAATATTTTATTACGAAATGAGAACAGGCGAAGGTAGTCGTAAGAAATATAATAAAATTCTCTCCAATGGCGAAACTATTCATTTGTATGAAATAGACGGGTGTTACTTTGAAGATGCAACATGGGACTACTTATAGCCAACATTTCCACTAAACTTGACTCTTTCATCCTTTGCTTATGAGTAGGTCTTCTCTCACTTCAGTCAATCGGACATTTGTAATTAAAAAAAAGTATTTAATTTTGCAACTTGAAAGGAGATTTATCATGAAACAGAATCTTTTATTGTTATTGGTTGCTGCGACATTATTTGCTTGTAGCAGTTAGGAGTATTATGGAGATACTTCAGAGGGTAAAATAAATATCTTTCAGATGATATTGTATGGAAAATTTTAGTTTCTACCGAATGTCCTGAACCTCCCTGTAGGTATGTAATTGGTATTAAAGTAACAGGAGATACCATTATCAATAATGTAAAGTATCGAATAGTTGATAATGTGCCTGTGCGCGAAGAATGTGACAAGATATATTGCTATACTTGGGACCCATTGGAACAAAAAGTTCACGAAGTGTTGATTTATAACTATAGTGTGAAGAAGGGAGATAAAGTTCGAATGTTAATAGATGGGCGCCAAGGTCCGGAGCAGACATATTATGCTACGGTTACAGACGTAGAAGTAGTAACTCTTCTTGACGGAAGAAAAGCAAGGAAGATATCATATGATTATCGAGCTACCGACTTGGAGTATGTAGGTCACCTCTATTGCGGGTTTTCACGTCCATTTATAGGCATGGGATGTTTTGATTATAGTTATGTATGTTGCTCAGAGGGAGATGTTCTTCTTCATGAAGCAAAAGAAGGAATATGCGCAGAGACGTCAGACGTTAATGATATACATAATTCCACTTCCGAATAAGTAAAACATCTTTCCAATGGTGTTTTATAGATTCAGCACGATGGCAAGCGCTACACAAAAGCAGCCAATCTTGGCTGCTGCACTCAAAGAGGGACATGCACCACAAAAAATGAGAAAAAAGTGAAAAAAGTTGCGAAAGAGGTGATAGATTTTGCCTTTTTTTTGCCTATATATGGAGGGGTATATGTAATGAGATTGGAGAGTGGGGATCGTCTGCAAGTTGCTTGCTAATTTGCACTTTGATGTTAACCTGCCGGTGCTTTTCTCATTGAGACGTGACGGTGTTGCTTCTCTACGGAGGGTGTTTTCGGGCATGGCCGGTGTATGAGAGAGACATTTAGTCCACGCAACGATCGTTCCCTTTGGGGATAAGAAATGTCTCTACAAGTAGTCTAATTTTCTCACTGAGACATGATAGTGTTGCTTCTCTACATGAGAACGACATGAGTGGCATCTCATTCGCTTGCGTGTGTTGTCTTGCGTGTGTTGTGTAATTGAGATATTTGTCGTATCTTTGTAGCGCAAAAAAACAATATAATATAGCAAACAAATATAGCAAACTAAATTCTGATATAAAATATGAAAGATTTCTTAAAGTACATGTTCGCCACTGTGTGTGGCATCGTCCTCGTATCGATCCTGTCGATGCTGTTCTTCCTCTTCTCCCTTATAGGCATTGCCGTCTCGGGCGGCGATACTGCCAAACTCGAGAAGCATAGTGTCTATAAAATCAATCTGCAAGGCGTGCTCTCCGAGCAGGTAAGCAGCGACCCGATGGCCGAACTATTCGCACGCGCTTCCAAACGCGAGGTTCCCCCAAAGGTGGGGCTGGACGACCTGCTGCGAAACATACGCATCGCTAAAAACGACAAGCACATCGACGGTATCTATCTCGAAGGCGGCACTCTCGCTGCCGGATTCGCCTCGCGGGAAGAACTGCGACGGGCACTGCTCGACTTCAAGGAAAGCGGTAAGTTTATCGTCGCCTATGCCGACAGCTACACTCAGGGCAACTACTGGCTCGCAAGCGTCGCCGACAAAGTCTGCCTCAATAACTCCGGCACCCTCTCGTGGTGCGGCCTGTCCGCCAACCTCATGTTCTACTCGCGCGCTCTGGAGAAACTCGGTGTCGAGATGCAGGTGGTCAAAGTGGGTACCTTCAAGTCCGCGGTCGAACCCTATATCCTCACCAAAATGAGCGACGCCAACCGCCTCCAGATGAACGTCATGCTCGAGGATATGTGGCAGGCGGTGACAAGTCAGGTCTCCGAAAGCCGCGGCATCAGCATCGAGGAACTCAACCGACTCGCGGATATGAATATGATGTTCCAACCCGAAACAACTCTCGTGGAGGCAGGGCTTGTCGATACACTCATCTACAAGCAGGATGTCAAGCAGATAATGATCGACATGACCGGAAGCGAGGACTTCAAGTATGTCTCCCACGCCGACATGCTCGCTCAGAAAGACAACACAAAGTCGTCCAAGAACAAAGTGGCTGTCATCTATGCCGAAGGTGAAATAACCGACGAAAGCGGTGATGGTATTGTAGGCAAGAAGATGGTGAAGCTGATCGACAAGATGGCGAAGAAAGACGACGTGAAAGCCGTAGTGCTACGCGTCAACAGCCCCGGCGGCTCCGCTTATGCAAGCGAGCAGATATGGCACGCTCTGTCGCTGCTGAAGCAGAAGAAACCTTTGGTGGTGTCGATGGGCGACTATGCAGCCTCCGGAGGCTATTATATATCATGCGTGGCTGACAGTATCTTCGCAGAACCTACCACCCTCACCGGTTCCATAGGTATCTTCGGACTTATTCCCTCCGTCGCAGGCCTCACCGACAAAGTGGGTATCGACTTCGACGGCGTGGGTACCAACCGACTGAGTCTCACCGAGTCCAATATGATTCAGAAGGGTATGAACCCCGAGGAGCGCGAACTGATGCAGGGCCATGTCAACCGCGGCTACGAGTTGTTCGTAAGCAGATGTGCCGAAGGACGCAACATGACAACCGAACAGATAAAGCAGATAGCCGAAGGACGCGTGTGGAGCGGAACACGAGCTATGCAGATAGGACTCGTTGACGCATTCGGAAACGTGGAAGATGCAGTCAAGGCGGCTGCCCAGTTGGCTGACTTGGAGAAATATGAGGTTATTGATGCCGAAGATGCCAAGAACGGGTTCCTTGACATGCTGATGGAGATGTATGGTCTTGACGATAGCGACCAGGAACTTCTGCGCACATACAAGACCTTGAAGAATATGCTTGACGGTCACTATCTCCAAGCACGCCTGCCATACGAAATAGAGATAAAATAACAATTCTAAACCACACTAAACAATTCTAAACCACACTAAACCATCCGACAATTGCTGCAATGCGTTTCCTCCGACTCATAGTATCGTGGTTCTACGGAGTAGCGGTAACCGTAAGGAACTTGCTCTTTGACGAGCATATCCTCTACTCTTCCAATGCCCCGTTGCCTACTATATGTATCGGAAACTTGGCCGCGGGCGGTACGGGTAAGACTCCGCATACCGAGTTCCTCGCACGTGAGTTGTCAAAGAAATATAAGGTGGCAATACTCTCCCGAGGTTATAAGCGCAAGACGCACGGCTTCTATCTCGCTGACGAGAACTCTACCGCTCTCACTATAGGCGATGAGCCCATGCAGATGTATATCAATCTGAACAAAAGCTCATATTCTGTAGAGACGCAACACTGTCACGTCTCCCCTGAAGAACCGAAAACCAATGGCAACGAGGTGATAGTGGCAGTGTGCGAGAATCGTTTATACGGCATCAAACGGCTCAAACAGCTCTACCCCGACTTGCAGGCGGTGATACTTGACGACGGTATGCAGCACCGGCAGTTGCGATGCGGTATGTATCTGCTGCTTACAGCGGCTGACAATTTGTATGTACACGACCGCTTCCTCCCCTACGGCACTCTGCGCGACAACAGACATTCTTCGCTCAGAGCCAATCTGATTGTGGTAACCAAATGTCCGGAGAGTATGCAACCTATTGACCGACGCGTGATTGAGACTTCGCTCAAAATACCGCAGTATCAGCAGTTGTTCTTCTCATATCTGCAATACGGCGAGTTGTACCCCCTCGCAGAAGGTGTAGAGCAGAAAACTGTGAGAAAAGTGTTGGTATTGACGGCTATAGCCAATCCAGAGCCGATGTTGGAGTATCTTCGAAGTAGATATACCGTAGTGAAGACTCTCGCATTCCCCGATCATCATAACTTCAGCGGGAAAGATGTGGAAAATATAGCAAGGGTATATGCAGAGTCGGCCTGTGACGCTATCGTTACCACCGAGAAGGATGCAGTAAGACTCAGATGCAATAGCTACTATACAGAGGCATTGATGACAAATACTTTGATATTGCCCGTGAGCGTGGATTTCAAGTCGCAGAAAGACCAGTTCATGAAGCCGGTATTGCAGTACTTGGCCAATCAGTATCCGACACCCCTGTCGCATACCATACCAGCGGAGAATACGGAAGAGACGGGGAAACCACACGCACAACTCTAAACAACACTAAACAATACTAAACCACTGAATGAATATCTTCACTCTCATACGACGTTTTATTCCGCCATACAAGAAAGAGTTGGTGCTGAATGTGCTGTTCAACCTGCTTAGCACAATATTCAGTCTGTTCTCTTTTGCTGCGATTATACCTGTTCTTCGCATATTGTTCGGAATTAACGAGGGCGTAACCGCCTATGTCGATTTGTCTGCGGTGACTGGTATGGGCGCTTGGCTTGAAGGTGTGAAGAATAATGTGTTCTGGTATATTCAGGTGCAGACTGAGACTTCGGGTTCGGGTTGGGTGCTGTTTCTGCTGGGGCTGTTTCTTGTGGTGATGACCTTCCTGAAGTGCCTGACTGCCTGGCTCGCAGCGTACTTCATGATACCCATTCGTACGGGTGTGCTTCGCGACCTGCGTCATCAGCTGTATGAGAAAGTGGTGTCGCTGCCTATAGGTTTCTTTACCGAGGAGAAGAAGGGTGATATCATGTCGCGTATGACCAGCGATGTGCAGGAGGTGGAGAACAGCATAATGTCTTCGCTCGACATGCTGCTTAAAGACCCTATCATGATAATCATTTATCTTGCAGCATTGTTTTACGTGTCGTGGCAGCTGACGCTGTTTGTACTCGTACTGCTCCCCGTCAGTGGCTGGTTGATAGGCAGAATAGGGAAGAGCCTTAAACGACGTTCTACCAAGGGGCAGGAGCAGACGGCAGAGTTGCTGACACAGATTGAGGAGACTTTGTCGGGCTTGAGGATAGTAAAGGCATTCAACGCAGAGAAAAAAGTAGTTGAACGCTTTGACAAACTCAATAATGAAACGCGCAAGACATTCAACCGCATTAACCGTCGTTATACTCTCGCCCATCCGGTGTCAGAGTTCTTGGGTACTGCTGTCATTGCTGTGCTTCTGTGGTACGGCGGAGGGCTGATTCTGGCAGACCATAGTAGTATAGATGCTGCGGCATTCATCTATTACCTGGTTATCTTCTATAGCATCATCAACCCTGCCAAAGACCTTTCAAAGGCATCGTATAGTATCAGAAAAGGTCTGGCATCGTTAGAGCGTATAGACAAGATACTGAATGTGGAAAACAATATAGTGGAGCCTCTTGCTCCCAAGCAGCCGGGGCAGGAACTGAAGACTATCAGTTACCGCCATGTAGGTTTCCGGTATAATGCTGACATACCTGTGTTGCAGGATATCAATCTTGAGATTCATACAGGTCAGACCATCGCTTTCGTAGGGCAGTCGGGTTCGGGCAAGACTACGCTTATTGACCTGTTGCCGCGCTTCTATGATGTAACCGAGGGTGAGATTCTGGTTAACGGCATCAACATAAAAGAAATCAACACACGCGATCTGCGTTCGCTCATCGGTAATGTAAACCAGGAGGCTATACTGTTCAACGACAGTTTCTTCAACAATATAACTTTCGGTGTGGAGAATGCCGATATGGAGCAGGTCATTACTGCCGCCAAGATTGCTAATGCACACGACTTCATTATGGCAACCCCTGATGGTTATGAAACCTGTATAGGCGATCGTGGCTCACGTCTCTCAGGTGGTCAGCGCCAACGTATCAGCATAGCTCGCGCAGTGCTCAAGAACCCGCCTATTATGATTCTTGATGAGGCCACTTCGGCTCTTGATACTGAGAATGAGAGGTTAGTGCAGGAGGCTCTTGACAACCTGATGCAGAACCGCACCACGCTGGTAGTTGCCCACAGACTGTCAACCATCCGCAATGCAGATCTGATATGTGTGCTTAACGAAGGCAGAATAGTGGAGCGTGGTACCCACGAAGAACTGCTGGCGAAAGACGGCTACTATGCCAAACTCGTACAGATGCAGAGTGAGTAAGCCGGTTGTGTACCGGTCTATATACCACCCGACTATCTGATTACCAATTCACCGTTATAGATATACATACCGGCAGGCAGTTGCCTTATCGAGTCCTGCCCTTTGCCGACAGCAACACCGAGTATGGTGTAAACAACATCGTCGTGTATGGGAGTAATCTTTGTGAGATTGGTGACAGTGGTGTCAATGTTAAGTCCGAGCAGATACCGGCAGGCATTGTCGATAAGTTGTGTGGCGGCATCGGTCAGATAAGCAGTTGAGTATTCGCTGACACCTATCATCATGAAGTCGGATTTGATACTTGTGCCGTTCATGTTTGTGCCTGCTGATGCCTCCACTATAGTCTGCCCTGTGGCGGTTTGTGGTGCGGCTATCTCTGCCACTGTGCTGCTGTACCAGCCATTTATGGCGGTCACTCCGTTGGTCTCAACGCGGCTGAACATGGTCAGTGTGTTGTCCGCTTCAAGAGTGATACCCTTGAAAATAAGATGGTCAGTGTTGCTCACCTGTATGGCTTTGTCTGTTGTGTTGACCGAGTTGCCCCAGTTCCAGACCGTCTGTTTGAGCATAAAGGGTTTGAGAAGCAGGGTGGGTCTGTCTATTGTCTTGAGGGCGGCAAGTCCGCTTGCAGTGCTTCCCGGTACGGGGGAGATTACAAGCAGGTCGTAGTTGCCGGTATTGATATCCTTGTTGGCATCTACTATGGTGATATCAAACCATGGGTCATTGTTAAGCCGGTTGAGTATAAGACGGTCTCTGTCGTCGTCAGGAATGGTTATATATGCCACGTTGTAACCGCTGCCGGCAGGTTTGACAATAAGTGTGATGGTGAGTTGCTTGGCAGAGGTGTTTCCCGTGGTGCTGACAGTTATGGAATATGTGCCGACCGATAGCGGTTCGCCGAGAAAGGTGATAGTCTTGTTCTGCGTGTCCACTTCCGCGTCTATACCATCAGGCAGGTCAGTGTAGCTTACGTTTTCTGCGCTACCTCCCCAAGTGAGTACCACAGGTGTCATGTTGTCCCCTAAACGCAGTGTTTGAGAGAGTGTGCCGCTTGTGAGAGTGAGTGTGGCAGGAAGAATAATTTCTCCCGAGCCGTATTCATAGCAACCGATATCGGGTGCTTTGCCTACATAACTTAACCCGACATCCACACCTGCATCAATGAGTTTGCTGCCCTCCCTTAGCCTGAGAAAGGCTGTTTCGGGCAGATTGCCATCGGAGTCTCTGTCAGTGAGAATAAGAGCTGTGTCGAGCGACAGGAAATCATTGTCAGACACGCTGATACCGCTTGTGTTCCATGAGTTGTGGTCTGTCGTGAGGTTTTTTGGGCGGAATACATTATTTGACTTGCTCTTGTATGACAGGCAGTTGCGTATTACGAGAGTTCCGCCGCTGTTATTGTTAAAGCCGTAGTCTGTACCGTTAAGGTAGGCAGTACAGTTATACAGCGTCATATCGCCGAAATTGTTGTTCTGGTCGAAACCCTTGACAGTATTGCTTACAGCCAGACAATGCTGAAGTTGTACGGGGTTACCGGTATAATCTCCGCCCAACTTGAATCCATTGCCATTGCCAAGATTGGGGTATTGATTGAGAATAGCTTTCACTTGGTTGCCATTCTTGTCGGTAATGGTGATAGTATTGATGAATTGGTCAAACCATTGTTTATCTGTTTCTCTTCTGCCGTGATTGGAGAAATCGTAGTATTGTGGCCCGTTCTTATAGCAAATGCAGTCTATGAGTTTTGTGGGTGTACCGCTGTTGGATTGTCTCTGGAAGAAATCCCAACCGTCGTCTGAGTTATTCCAAGCCCTGCAACCGATATATGTGTTGGCTCCGCCTGTATATTGCTTGTCTGCAAATCCGTCGGCATTTCCACCGAAATCTGCAGCATTGAGTCCGCCAAGTTGATAATCGCAGTTGTCGTGAGAGTCAACATTGATAATCATGTTTCCTCCTCCGGCTTTCATCTGTACTCCGGTGTCGCCGTTGCCATATACGTCCAGGTCTTCAAAGGTGTTGTTGCTTCCGCTGTTGTGTAGTGCGTTCTTGCCGGAGTATCTGAGAGTCAGACCTTTTATGTGTATATAGTCATTGCCCTCGTTGAGTTGCAGACCGCGTTCTCCGTATGCTTCTGTGCGGAAATCGAGTATAGGGCTGCGAGACGCCGTTCCGGGTGCATTAGAGATGAGTATCTCATTCTGTGCATCTCCTGTAACACCGTTGGCAAACGATGTCTTCTGCAGGTCATATTGCCCTGCAAGCAGATAGAGTGTGTCGCCGGCGCGGAGTTTCTTCAGGAGTGCGGAGAAGTTGCCCGCTTTCTGTTGCGATGAACCGTCGCCCGTACCGCTTGGCGAGGCGTAGTATATAGCGGAGAAAAGGCTTGCCGAAGCAAGGGCGCAAATCAATAGAGAGAAAAATCGTTTCATGAGTACACAGAATATATCGGTTGCAAAGATATAATGATAGTTGCAATGTGATGTGTAATATATGACAGAAAGAGTGTTGTGTGTCAGAAGAGCATTATTATCATTGCAGGTATCGCTTGGGGTGATAGAACAGGAGCAGAATGGCGACAAGGCATCTGTATATCGCAAGTATGATGACGGGCACGAGTTGCATTATGCTGAAGAACGGAAGAAGAACGGCGAGGATGATTATATAGTAAGCGATTCGGAAGTATGTCTTGCTTTTCTCGGTCGGTATAAGCAACTTGAACACGGGGAAACGCTGCTTGGGCATGGAGAACCGTTCGAGCATATTGCAGCATGGAAATGACAGAAAGAGAAGCAATACAAGTTGCCACGAAGGCGAGTAGGGTAGCATAAAAGGTATGTATCGAGAGAATACAAGCACAGGGTAGAGCAATACGTTATATTTGTTACGGCAATGGTTGTATAGATAAAAAATGCAGGGTATAAGAACTATTGAGAGTGAGGTGAGAAGTATCTGAGCGGAGAAGCCGTTAAGTATGAGCAAGGCAGTGAGCAAAACAAGTGCGGTGAGTATTCTGCTGAGGAAGATACTATGACAGTGAGAATAGAAATACCGGAGATTTTCTTCGCTGAGTCTGAGTGTGGGCACTTTCTCGTGTCGTGTGGTAAAGGTGTCGTTGTGTATATACCCTGTCTCATAAAGCGTGAATGCGGCTATGAGTATGAAAAGGTAGTTAATGCAGAATAGCCATGACAGTTCACCGGCAGCATACCACGAGTACCATGCTGTGGGCATGAGGTAGATGAGCACCCACGACAGCAGTTTCTCTGTTGTGCGGAGTCTCACCTTGTAGTAGTAAGCAAACGGCAGGTAGAACACGAGGTTGCTTACTTGCGGCGTGTATGCGGTGTTGTCAGTATCTGTCGGTGTCTGCATCGAGGTAGGTTATTACAGGTGTTGCATGTTTTGTCTTGTTCCGCTGTTCTCTGCTTAGGCGTTTCTGCCAACGCTTGGTGTTGTTATAGGTCAGTATGACTGCGTTTTGTGCACGGCTGACGAGAGATATGTCGGAGAGGTTGTCGGTGAAGATGTCGTAGTTCTTTATGTTTGGAGTGAGTGTATGCTTGTTGAGAAGTATGTCGTGCAGTTTGCCGCTGCATATATCATCTTTGTATATGAGCTCGGAGGCATAGACTTGTTTTGCACCTATGTGTCGTGCAACGGTATGGGCAATAACATCAAGTGTGCCGGAGGCAATGATGATGTTTTCTTCGGGCAGTCTCTGCCATATCTTGTCTATTTTTCTCGGCAGCAGATACTGCTGATAGAATATCTCTGCTTTTTCCTGCAACTGTTGCCTGCTCTTTCCGCGCAGGTATCTGACTGCAAGGTGCCGCTGTATGTCATAGTGCAGAAGTCTGTACACAAGCAGGTTGAAGGTCTTGCCGATACGGGTTCTGAAGATGCGCCTTAGTCGTTGGTATGAAGCGTTGCCGGAGAGAAGCGAGTCAAGGAAGTCGAAGGTGGTGTTTGACGAGAATAGTGTCCAGCATATATCTACTATGGTATAGCGGGCATTGGTTTTTTCACATATATCAGCGAACAGCTCTTCAAACTGCTGTGCCTGTTTCTGTCGTGAGAACAGTGCTTTTGTATGTTTGTTTACTTGCTGCCTTGTGAAACCGTTTGTCTCCCATTCTGCATACTTGTCAAGAATAAACTGCTCGACTTGTTCTGCAGTGGTTGCCGCAAGACCTGCGTTAGTGTCCTCTATCACTTGTGCCAGACATTCCTCGTCGCTTCTGACACACAGCACAGGTTTCTCCACTCCGAGAGCCTCGAAGAACTTTGTTGTCATTATTCCGTGTGTACCTGCATCTTCGGCTTTGTTGGTAAGCAACAGACATATAGAGGCTGAGTGAAGAAGTTGCGGAATCTGACTGTTAGGTACGAAAGAACCAAGTTGAAGCAGATGTCTGACGTGATATTGCTCTGCCATATTGACAACTGCGTCATGAATGTTCTCTTCACAATAGAAACGCAGAATCAAGTTCGCGGGCAGTCTGCCTTCGTCATGCATATTGCCGAGAGCCTTGAACAGCAGTTCCGGGTTTCGGAGCCCGAAGTCATATATCTTACCCGTGTACAGAATCTCAAAGTTGTCGGTGCGTATGTTATCAGGGTAGAAACCGGTGTCGTCGAACCCGTTGTATATAAGATGTACGTTTGGGTGTATGTTGCAGAGAAACTGTCTGTGCCAAGGTGATACGGTAGTGACGGCGTCAGCATGTCTAAGGGCATTGTTACGCTTTGCTATCTCGCGTCTGTTATATATTCGTGCCAACCGCTGCGGCAGTCTGTGCTGCCAATATCTTGTCTCCCCCCATTGTTCGGCAATGTCTCTCAGGTCGGTTACCAACGGTATATGCCGTTCTCTTGAGATTCGTGCTGCTGTCTCAAGCGGGAAAGTGTTGAATGTGGAGCAAAGCAGGAGGTCAAACTGTTGCTCTGAAAGAGTGCCCGTAACAAGCCGATAGAGTTGTTTCTCTTTCTGCGCGAACAGTTTGTCGTTGAACCAGCGGAGTCTGTCTCTGAGTCTGTTGTGCCCCGAGTAGTATCTCATCTGTATATGCCTGCAGTCGGGGAAGACGAAGTCGTTGCTTGGGTCTGTCTCGCTGACAACGGTGCATTGCCAACCTTGCTTGCTCAGATTGGAAATGAGATATCTCATGCGCGGACAGAAAAGCGGTGAGGTGGGCGCATCAGTGAGTATGAGCAGACGATACGGCATCTGTGGGGCTCTATTTGAGTTCTACCAAGTAGTTTATAAGTGATTCGTATAGCGACTTATGGTATCCTTCCTGTGAGAAAATATGGTTATGCCACAGCAGTGTAAGTTCGCCGCCCACTTGTCGGGTCTTGTCAATAAGTTGCTGGCAGAGGTAGAATGCTTCCTCCTCTGTGAGATTCATGTAGTTGCTGTTGCTCAGTGTGCAATCCATTATTGCAAGCGGGTGCAACGTGAGTGTAGTCAGTTTCAGGGTCTTGGGGTTTATCCAGCGTACAGGTCTTGCCGTGCAGAGTCTGAATCCTGCCCTGTCGGCGAATCCCATCGAGTAGTCATCTGTGATGCCGGAGTTGGCAAGAAGTTGCATGTTGTCGATAGATGTGCATCTCAGCCAGTGGTAGCGGTTGAGTGTTATGGCTTTGTGGTCTGAGGGGTAGAGTGCTTGCTCGAGTTTCTCTCTCTCTTGCTTTATCAGGCTGCCATCGGCTCCTGCCTGATATGATGTATGAAGACCTGTTTGGGCTCCCGACTTGTTGATATACTTCATCATTTCCCGGAAATCTTCTCCGCATAGTTTGTATTGCGGGTAGTCGAGTCCCTTGCCGTTTGAGGCCTTCAGAAAATATATGACATTAGTGATCTTCTTTCTTTTAAGCAGTTTTTTGTCAGTCTGGCCCAACCAAGGGAAAGTGAAGGCAGGGTCATCGTGCAGTTGGCGTGTAGCGGCAAAGACTTTCTTTATCTGCCCTCGTGCTATGCCTCCCATAAAACCTCTGAAGTGACGGTAATGTTCTATGGTATCAACATCGTGTGTGAGGTTGACCACCGCTATCTTCTGTTCGGGCAGAGGCAAATCAAGCCGTTTGAGCAACCAGCGGGAGTATTCGTCAATGATAGGAATAGAAAGCAGGTTGCCCTCCGACAATACCGAGTGGCAGGCAAGAAAACGACCGTGTTCGTCTCTCTGCTCCACCACCATCTCTTCCGCTCTTGATAGCAGGAAACATGCTATTGAGACTATATCTGTCTCCGGAGTAACGGCACGCTGATGAAGCACTTGCTTCACTTCGGGATAGAAATCTTCCCACGACTTCTCAGGGTGTACAAGCGGGGAGTTATCCGAGGGGCGGATGCACACTTTGTACTTCTTAGCTTCTTCCGCATCAGAGGTATAGCCTACCAATGGCAATGCCTCCTCGTTACCGTAGAGAAGAAAAGAGAGCAGGTATCTGATGGTGTCATTCATGATTTATGTATATCTTTATGAATTGCTATAAGTCTTGGGTCAGTTGCTGCAGTTGCTCTGACAGAATCTCCCATTCGTATAATTTCTGTTCTAACTGGTGCTTTGTATGGTTGTATCGTTCAAAGAGCGATGTGTCAGTCTGGTTCTCCGGCAGTTGCAGCAGTTCTTCCGTCTGCTTCTGTTTGTTCTCAAGTTGTGAGATGAGATTCTCCGTATCTGCAACCTGTTTCTCAATCTTCCGCAGTTCGCGCTGCTTGCGTTTCTGCTCTTCAAAGTCAAGCTTGGCAGACGACTTCTGTTGTGTAACCTCTTGCGCAGGAGAGTTCTGCATGCGGCTTGGGGTCATCTTGGTCTTGCGCTCCAACTCTTGCAGAGAGTTGATATTCTTCTTCTGCAGAAAGTCGTATATGCCGCCTAAATGTTCTATCACTTTGCCTGATGAGAACTCATATACTTTGCTTACCAACCCGTCAAGAAAATATCTGTCGTGCGAGACCACAATCAGTGTACCGTCAAACGCCAGTAAGGCATCTTTGAGTATGTCTTTCGACTGCATGTCAAGGTGGTTGGTAGGCTCATCCAGTATAAGCAGGTTGACAGGTTCAAGCAGTAGTTTTATCATCGCTAATCTGCTTCTCTCGCCTCCTGAGAGCACTTTCACCTTCTTGTCCGATGCCTCACCGCCAAACATGAAAGCACCGAGTATGTCGCGTATCTTCAACCGTATATCGCCTGTCGCCACACGGTCGATAGTCTCAAACACCGTCAGTTCTCCATCAAGCAGTGACGCCTGGTTCTGAGCAAAATACCCTATCTTCACATTGTGCCCGATACGCAAACTACCGAGATAGTCTATCTGCTGCATTATGCAACGGACCATTGTCGTCTTGCCCTCACCGTTTCTGCCCACAAATGCCACTTTCTCGCCCCTGCGTATTGTGAAGTTCACATCTTGGAATACCAAATGCTCACCGAAGGCTTTCATCACGCTGTCGGCTATCACGGGGAAATCTCCGCTGCGGGGTGCGGGAGGAAAATGCAGTCTCAATCGTGAAGTGTCCTCCAAGTCAACCTCCAGCCTCTCCAGTTTCTCTAATTGCTTGATTCGGCTCTGCACCTGAACTGCTTTCGTGGCTTTATAGCGAAATCGTTCTATAAACGCCTCGGTCTCCTGAATCATCTTCTGCTGATTCATGTATGCCCTCACTTGCTGCTCGTGACGCTCCTGACGCAGTTCTACAAAGTGCGAGTAGTTGACATCATAGTCGTATATTCTGCCCAATGAGATTTCTATCGTGCGGTTGGTCACATTGTCTATGAACGCCCTATCGTGGCTTACAAGCAGCAGTGCGGATTGCGAGTCTTTGAGAAACTGTTCGAGCCATTGTATCGACTCTATGTCGAGGTGGTTGGTAGGTTCGTCAAGTAGCAGCAGATCGGGTTTCTGAAGCAGTATCTTCGCCAACTCTATTCTCATCCGCCATCCACCCGAGAACTCCGAACATGGTCTTGTGAAGTCATCGCGCATGAACCCCAAGCCCGACAATGTGCGCTCTATCTCGCCCTCTGCCTTCTGCGGTTGCAGGTTGTTGAGAGTCTGCTGATACTCGTCGTGCATCTCTATCAACCTGCCGTATTCAGCTGAGTCGTAGTCC
The DNA here is from genome assembly GCA_905235505.1 of Paludibacteraceae bacterium. GTDB lineage: Bacteria > Bacteroidota > Bacteroidia > Bacteroidales > Paludibacteraceae > Colicola. Next base: position 20,686 of record CAJOMJ010000021.1, on the reverse strand, counting down.
TGACGCTCTGCCAACTGACGATTGATATTGTCTAACTCCTGCTGCAGGTCGCTTGTAACCTGAAACGCCTTGCGGGTCTCTTCTATAACCGTGGTGTCATTGGCTAAAATCATTACCTGAGGCAGGTAGCCGATTCTTACACCGCGCTCTCTCGATATAGTGCCCGAGGTGGGGTTCTGCTCGCCCGCTATCAGTCTTAACAATGTGGTCTTGCCCGCACCGTTCTTGCCCACAAGAGCAATCTTGTCTTTTCTGTTGATAAGAAAAGATATATCCTCAAGCACAGGCTTCGAGGAAAATTCCATTGTCAGATGTACTACTGATAGCATTGCCTGTCTCCGTGTCTTTTATTGTTGCCCGTTCTTCGTCTTCATATCCACTATCCTCCATAGGATAAAGGTGAGGAGTGTACATATCACGAAGTCTATTCCCAACAGCAGCCATATATTCCAGTTCCTCCCCAATAGTGCCAGACCGATGAAGAACAGTGTTACCGACAGCAGTACACCCGTCGTCTGCAGATGGTTCAACCCTGTGCGGAGTAGCAGATGATGGATATGGTTCTTGTCCGGCGAGAACGGCGATTTCTTATGTTTGATGCGCGTCAGCATTACCCTCACTGTGTCATACAACGGCACTGACAGAACACATATACATACCATCGGTGCTGCCGTGCATATCATGTTGTCAGGCACCAAGTGGTAGGCATTAAGCGTGCAGAAACGGAATACGAATGCCGTCAGCAGGTAGCCTAACAGCAGCGAACCCGAGTCGCCCATGAATATCTTCCGGGTGCTCCCGCCAAACACATTGTATATGAAGAACACTGCCAGCGCACCAACCATGCTGTAACCCAAAGTCGCCCAACTCAACTCTCCCGCCAACTGGAACCAGATGGCAAAGAACAAGCAGTAGAGTATCCCGAGCCCCGATGCCAGACCATCTACGCCGTCTATCAGGTTTAATGCGTTGATTATGGCTACCAGCACAAAGAACGATAGCAGATAACTGCATACCACACCTATCTCCTCTATGCCGAAAATACCATGCAGATGAGTCAGCCTGATGTCCGCAAAACCTATCATTGCCACACCTGCCAGCATCTCACCGAGCAGCTTGCTTATCGGTGCGAGGTCGAGTATATCGTCCGCAAATCCTACAAACAATATCACTATCAGACCTATCAGCAGGAACTGACTTTCTTTCAGACTGCCGTATTCGAAGATGATATATGTAATCAGAAACGAGAAACATATATCCAACCCGCCTATGTTTGGTATCTCTCCTGTATGCGACATACGCTTGTTGGGCTTCACAAGAAAGTGCTTCTCGCGGGCTATCTTCAATACTATAGGCATACATACCAGACCTATCAGAAACGATATAATGCCGATAAGAGCAGGATATGCGTCAAAAAACTTATTCATATATTCTCTTACTGTCTTTGCTTATATATTTTCTGCTGCAACTACTTCTGGCAGCCGTTATTATGCAATTATCTGTCCAACTGTTCGTACACCGAGTTGCGCGACACAAACTCAGGCACAATCTGTTTCATCAGCGACACGGTCATGAAGGGTTTCGACTGGTTGCTCAACTCTATCAGTTTGTCCACCTCTTCGCTCACCTGCTCATACTCATACTCCCTTACCTTCGCACGCATTATCTTGCTGTTCTCTGTCGGTAAGGTGGTCTCCTTCTGGTTCAGCAGCTCTTCATACAACTTCTCTCCCGGGCGCAGACCCGTGAACACAATCTGTATGTCTTCCCCGGGCACATAACCTGCAAGACGTATCATGTTCTTCGCCAAATCAAGTATCTTCACCGGCTCACCCATGTCGAAAATGAATATCTCGCCTCCGTTACCCAGTGTGCTCGCCTCCAATACCAAACAGCATGCCTCCGGAATGGTCATGAAATATCTGATTATCTCAGGATGCGTTACCGTCACCGGTCCGCCTGCAGCAATCTGCTTCTTGAAATACGGTATCACCGAACCGTTAGACCCGAGTACATTGCCGAACCTCGTTGTGATGAATCTTGGGCACGCTTTGCCTTCTTTCTGCAGGCTCTTGTACAACGACTGCACATACATCTCGGCTATCCTCTTGCTTGCACCCATGATATTGGTCGGGTTCACTGCCTTGTCTGTCGAAATCATTACAAAGCACTCAACGCCGTATTTCACTGCCATGTCGGCCATGTTCTTCGTACCTGCCACGTTGACATGAACAGCCTCGTTCGGGTGGTCCTCCATCAACGGCACATGCTTGTATGCAGCCGCATGATAAATCACTGACGGACGCATGTCGGATATCACCTCCTCAACCCTGTGCCTGTCGCGCACATCGCCTATACATGCTATTATCCGCTGACGTGGATATTCCGCGTTCAGATCCATCACGAAATCATGCAGCGCTGACTCTGCCTGCTCAAACAATATCACCACTTTCGGCCCGAATCCCAGTATCTGACGGGTCAGCTCGCTGCCTATACTGCCTGCCGCACCAGTTACCATAACCACCTTGTCCTTTAGCATGTTATTCACGTTGTCCGTGTCTATATGTATCTGCGGGCGCTCAAGCAAATCTTCTATCTTTATCGAATCTATCTTGCCTATCCTGCCTAACGGGCTGCTGTCTTCCGATTCTTCCCACTCGGTGAAATACGGAGTTGTGAGCACATGTATGTTGTTGTCAAGGAATACCGCCAAATCTCTTACAGGATTCAGACTCCTCATCTTCACCGGAGACACTATCACATTGCTTATACCCTCTTTCTTCATCCTGTCTATCAAGCGATTGTCGTTTCTATAAACCTTCAACCCCATTAGGTTGAACTGTTTGTTCACATCGCCGTCCTCTATGAAACCTACTACCCTGTACCCGCTGTCATTCGACGAACGAAGCATTTTGGCGATCGCTATCCCCGCACGCTTCGTGCCGTATATCAGCACTTTTCTTCCCGAAACATTCTGCTGCATCGTTTCGAACAATGTCTTTATGCCCACCCTGAGGCAGAACAACAGTGTGAAACTCACAAACACATACATTATCACCACCGTGTTCAGGCACAACTTCGTCCCCCATAAACGTATGCTTAGCGCACTCGCTATCAACACTGTTATGCCGCAACTTGTTACCGCTAACAATACTTTCAGTGTGTCTATGAATGTGCTATAACGCAATACGCCCGAGTATGTGTGAAAACACCAGAAACATACAATCTGCACTCCCAACAGCAACAGCATCTGCCCCCACACGGGCAGCATATTCTCGTCGGCACCGTATGTAAACACTCCGCTGCCTATCATATAACTGATTGCAAAACCTATCGCACACAGCAAAAGGTCTATCAGCAGCACACCCCAGCGAGGCAGGTATCCCATTTTGGAAATATGGGAGATTATACCCGACTGCTCCAATCTCTCTATGTTCTTATTTATCTTCATCATTTACTTTCTTTTAGTTGTCTTCGGCATGCACTCTGCTGTATGCCTGTTTTACGGTCTTTTTCCTCTATAATTCCTCGATATCTCTATAAACCTTGTGTAACCACCCTATAACTTTGCACAGTAGCATAGCGATGCGCCTTAAAACTGTGGCACGGGTTCTTGCGGGGCGAGTGTTACACTTGCAAAAAGCCTGCAAATATACCTCATTTTATCTGATTATGCAAATTTATTCGTTTTCCGGTACTCTTATTTCTCTTTCTTCCTATATTTTCGGTCTCCTTTTCTGTCTATGCTGTCTTTTATTTTGACATGTTATATAAATTGAGTAACTTTGCACGATATTTTAATGAGACGTGACAGTGTTGCGTCTCTACGGGAAACTATTCGACAATAACCTTCTACCGTTGACTGAAGTTTACCACAGCGGTAGTTATAGTAATCACTATATATCTCTATATTATGTCTGTACATATCCAAAACTCTGTGCGACAAACCACGCAGACCATTCAGAAGAAGAAACTCAACGGTGAGAAGATAGCCATGCTCACTTCTTACGACTTCACTCTTGCCAAGCTCGTTGACGAGGCAGGTGTAGATATAATCCTTGTAGGCGATAGTGCCTCTAATGTCGTATGTGGTAATGATACCACTCTCCCCATCACTCTCGACGAGATGATATTTCTTGCCAAAGGTGTCAGACGTGCGGCGCAGCATGCTCTTCTTATCTGTGACATGCCGTTCGGCTCTTACCAGGTATCCGAAGAAGAAGCCGTCAGAAATGCGATGAAGATTCTCCAACTCTCAGGTGCGGATGCTGTCAAGCTCGAAGGAGGAGAGGAAATCCTGCCCGCTGTCCGTCACATGGTAAACGCAGGAGTTCCTGTTATGGGTCACTTAGGACTCACTCCGCAGTCTGTCAATCAGTTCGGCGGATATGGTCTCCGCGCACAAGCCGAGGCGGAGGCAAAGAAACTGCTGTATGACGCTCATCTGCTCGAAGACGCAGGCTGTTTCTCTCTCACCCTTGAGAAGATTCCTGCGGCACTCGCCAAGCAAGTAACCGACGAGCTGCACATACCCGTTATCGGCATCGGGGCAGGCAACGGCACCGACGGGCAGGTTCTCGTACTGCATGATATGCTCGGGCTCACCCAGGGCTTCAAACCTAAGTTCCTCCGTCACTTTGCAGAGTTGGCGGATGACGTCAAGTCTGCCGTATCTGATTACGTGCAGGCTGTGAAAGACGGCTCTTTCCCTAACGAATCGGAACAATACTGATGCGTAGAACTGCACTGATATCGCTTGCGCTGCTTGCCGTCATGTGTCTCTATGCACAAGACTCGCTCAGAATACTCTTCGCAGGCGATGCCATGTCGCATACCGTGCAGGTCAAATGGGCAAAGACGGATTCCGCTTATGACTACTCGCCTTGTTTCTCATGTCTGTTGCCATATATCGACAATGCCGACTACGCTGTAGTGAACCTCGAGGCACCTCTCGCAGGCAAACCATATACGGGCTACCCGCGTTTCTCCGCTCCGGATGAGTATCTCCAAGCCCTCAGTCAGGCAGGATTCAACCTCTTTCTGCTCGCCAATAACCATATTGATGACAAAGGAAACGCCGGACTCGAAAGAACGATTCACACTCTTGAGGAGCAGCATTGCCCCTACATCGGTGCTTACCTCGCGGCAGAAGACAGAAGTTGTCTCTATCCTCATTACAAGTCATTCTACACCGATACCGACTCTCTCACTGTCGCCTTCTTCAACTACACTTACGGCACCAATGGTCTTACCCTTGCGTCTCCCGCTGTTGTCAACCTCTTGGATACTGCCCTTATCATAGAAGACCTGCAGCACATGGAGAGCGGGGCGGACCTCAAGATAGTATGCGTGCATTGGGGTGCCGAGTATCAGAAACACTCCTCCCGAAGTCAGCAACAAACGGCACAATGGCTTGCAGACAAGGGCTTCGACCTTATCATCGGCTCGCACCCGCATGTCGTACAGGAATATACTGCAATCACCGCCTCCGACGGCAGACTTGTGCCTGTGTTCTATTCTTTGGGCAATTTCCTCAGTAACCAGCGTTGGAGGGGTTCCAATGGCGGAATACTCGCACAAATAACTGTTGACATGCACTCCAAGCAAATCATAAACTCAGAGTATCTGCCTGTCTATGTTCACAAAGGTTGGTGGAGAGGTATCAAGCAATATCACCTTCTGCCTACTCCGCAACTGATTGACACAATCGGCAGAGTTGCCCTGCCGAAGGCTGACAGAGACTCGCTCTCCGTCTTTCATCGTGATACTCAAACGAAACTAAGTAATATCAATATAATCAACTAACTTAAATCTCCGCCCCTATGTATCCGGTTAAGTATTCAGCTCAAGAAGTGTCGGCAGCTATCGACCGACTTGCCCAAACAGTAGTTATCAATGAGAACACCGTATTCCTCGTGCTTATGAACGGTGGTGCATGGTTTGCTCACGAACTCATCAGACGCTTCGGCAACACGCCCGTGAGAGAAGAGTTTGCCAAGGTATCTTCTTATTCAGGTCAACAGAGAGGAAACCTCAAGATAACCTACATTCCCGATGTTGACTGGCAAGACAAGGAAGTGATAGTGCTTGATGATATCTGCGACTCGGGCAACACTCTCAATAATATCCATGCTTGGCTGAAAGACAAACACCCGCAAGACATACGCTTTATCACTCTTCTTGCACGCAAAGGCAGATACACACTCGATGAGGGTGTTAAACTTACTGTCGGTATCGAAGACGACTCCGACGACTTCTTTGTAGGTTGTGGCTTGGATGATAACAATATGGCAAGAAACCTGCCGTATGTAGGTGTCTGCTGATGTGCCTATACGGTGACTCTCCATTAGGAGATATCCGCCCAATTAACTGTATGCTGCTTGAGTTTGCTGAGCTGACTCTTGTACATCCGGTTTTTCTCCAGTTCAAGCTCTGGGTCTTCTTCCAATATGTCAGAGGCAGCGCTGCGAGCCAACTCTAACAACTGACCGTCAGTAGAGAGTGACGCTATCTTCAGGTCAAACGGTAAGCCTGACTGCTGTGTACCCTCCAAGTCTCCCGGACCACGAAGTTGCAAGTCAGCCTCCGCTATGCGGAACCCGTCATTAGTGGCTACCATGATATCCATTTTTTTTCTCGTATCTTTACTCAGCTCCACGCGCGTGAGCAATATGCAATAGCTCTGCTCCGCACCTCTGCCTACACGACCCCGCAACTGGTGCAACTGACTCAGACCGAACCGCTCTGCATTCTCCACTACCATCACTGAGGCATTAGGCACATTCACACCCACCTCTATCACCGTTGTGGCTACCAGTATCTGTGTTTCGCCACTGGCGAATGCCTGCATGTGCATGTCTTTCTCCTTTGCCTTCATCTTGCCGTGTACCATACTCACTTTGCAGCCGGGGAAATGTTCGCGCATATAGTTATAGCCGTTTTCCAGATCAACCAAGTCTGACTTCTTGTTCTCCTCAATCAGCGGATACACCACATAAACCTGCCTGCCCTTGTCTATCTCCTGACGCAGGAACCGGTTGATACTGTCGCGGCGGAGTTGTGTATAGTGCAAAGTCTGTATAGGCTTCCGCCCGGGAGGCAGTTCGTCTATCACTGAGACAGACAAATCACCGTACACCGTCATGGCGAGCGTGCGTGGTATGGGTGTAGCCGTCATCACAAGCACATGCGGCGGGTTGATGTTCTTTGTCCACAACTTGGCGCGTTGTGCCACTCCGAACCTGTGTTGTTCATCCACTATCACAAGCCCGAGGTTGCTGAACTGCACCGTATCTTCTATCAGTGCATGAGTGCCGACGAGTATGTCAATCTGTCCTGCAAGAAGTGCGGCATGAAGTGCTTCGCGCTGCTTCTTGGTAGTGCTACCGGTGAGAAGGGCAACCGTGGTCTGTGTACCGCTCAACATCTGACTCAGGGTCTCCATGTGCTGGTTGGCAAGTATCTCGGTAGGAGCCATGATGCAGGTCTGGTAACCATTGTCTTTGGCAAGCAGTGCACACATCAGTGCCACTAATGTCTTGCCCGAACCCACATCGCCTTGCAACAGACGGTTCATCTGCTTACCCGAGCGCAGGTCTGCCTGTATTTCTTTGATAACCCGCTTCTGTGCATTGGTAAGCGGGAAGGGTAGGTGATTATAATAGAAATCGTTAAATGCTGCACCCACTCGGGGCATACTCAGACCCGCATACTGCTGCTCGCGGCGCTTCATATGACGCAGTATCTGCAGTTGTATGTAAAACAACTCCTCGAACTTTAGCCTCTCACGTGCCTTCTTCAGTAATGTGACGTTTTTCGGGAAGTGTATGTTGACAAGACTTTGAGTCAGGTCCATCAGGTGATATTGCTCTCGTAGCGACAAAGGCAGTGTATCAGGAATACCGTTCTTCAGATCTGGCATCAAGCCACTGATTATCTTGCGCATCGCCTTGGAGTTGAGCCAACCCGCCTTCATCTCGCCCGAGGTGTTGTAGTGCGGCTCCAGACCCTGACGCGTCTCCATGTTGACACTACTGAGCAGTTCGAGTTCAGGGTGAACGATATTGTATGAGTGGTTGTAGTAACTTGGTTTGCCAAACAATATGTACTTCACTCCTTTCTGCAGTTTCAGATACTGCACGCCCTTGAACCATACCGCTTCTATGATGTCGTTGCCGTCTGTGAACCGTGCGGAGAGACGCTGCGACTTGCCCGCACCAAGAACCTGCCAATCAAGAAACTCACCTATTATCTGCACGTATGTCTCTGTGTCCTCTATCTCACGGATCTTGTAGAAACGGCTGCGGTCGATATATTTGTATGGAAACACATACAGCAGGTCGAGAGCCGTATTCACATGCAGTTCTTTCTTCAGTGTTGCTGCACGCTTTGGTCCGACTCCGGGCAGATAGGTTATATCGCGCTCTGAGAGTTCCATACTTGGATATTATACACTGGCAATAATTACTTTTTCTTCTTAGGGTTGTACAGGTCTTTGCGTGTGAAATAGGTGAAGTCAGAGGGTTGGATATCATCGTCCCGTACGGTGATGTCGCTGTGTAGTTTTCTGCCTTCTGTGATATATTGTTGCACAAACAGATTCAGTTCGTCAATAGTCTTTGGTCCGCCTATGCTTACTTCGTGTCCGAGATCCGTATATCTGAATATGCGATATGGCATATTGAATTTATCATACCTTTTGGCAAGAGCGTCACTGCCGAACATGCCGAGTTTGCCGAATACTATCTGTTTGTATGGTACAATCTTGTCCACCGTGCCGTGGAAAAGCATGGTTGGAGCAGGGCGGATAGCAGAGTCTGCTTGGTTGTTTGTGTCACCCCATTTCACTTTGCCCTGTCGTGAGAATATCGCTCCGCTGTAAGACACTACTCCGGCAGGTTTCCAGTTGTCAGGCAAGACTGCCGTTGCCGGCAGGTGGTTGCAACGGGCATAGTCGGTCATGAGTACTGTAATGGCACCGGCAGATACACCTTCAAGTATGATTTTGTCAGGGTCGATATTCAGTGCTGCCGCATTGCTTACGATATATGCCACTGCGGCGGAACAGTCTTCTACCGCCATCATCATTGCATTCTCAAGAACATCAATGCTACTAAGCCCCACTTTCTTAACCCCCTTGAGTCCGAGACGATAGTCTATCGCAACAACGGTGTAGCCGCTTTCTGCCAACATGCGGCAGTAGTCGGAATCCCACTTCTTATTTCTCGCACCGTCTATGAATCCTCCTCCGAATACATGCACAATGGTGTAGCCGTTGGCTGCTTGAGGTTGATATACATCAAGATGCAGTGTACTGTCGCGCTCTACAAAGACGTATGTCTGCTGCGCATAGCAGCATGTGCCGGCAATAACAACAAAGAACAGAATATACAGTCGTTTCATATAATCTTCAAATTATCAAATGTTCTAATCCTCTGATAGGAGTTGCAGACTCCGTTCAAACAGAACATAGTTCGCTCAAATCCTTACCTCAGTGCCTGATATGTCACATTATGCATCAGTGTCTTTGGATTGTAACCTGACAGGTTGGGCATGTTGTTGACATACATCAGCACTATCAATTTCTCTTTAGGGTCAATTATGTAGTCGCTTCCGAACATACCTCCCCAGCGCATAGAGCCTTCGGAGACAATGGTGTTGTGCGCATTTTCGGGTGTGAACACATCCCATGCCATCCCGAAACCTATCTCCCCGCGCATATTGCCTACACCGTTCTTCTGCATCATCTCAAGTGTCTTGCGCCCTATGATACGGTGGTTGTTGAATGTGCCCCCGTTGAGTATCATCTGGCAGAACTTGGCATAGTCCTCTATAGTGCCGCAGAGCCCTGCTGAAGGCGAACAGAAAGTGCCTGTACTTGCATAGGGGAAGGTCTGGAAGAGTTCGCTGTCGCTGGGTTGAAGTCCTCCGCGTGCCGTACCTTCGTAGTTAGTGCCGTGCGGCAGGGTAGATGCTTCTTGGTCGCCTGCTGTCTTCTTGTATGAATATAGTTTGACTATTCTGTCGCGCTTCTCTTCAGGTACAAGGAAATAAGTGTCGTGCATATCGCAATGGTCAAGCACACGCTCTTTTATAAAGGTGTAGAAATCTTGTCCTGAGAGAATCTCTGCAAGGCGACCGAGTATGTCTATGTTGTATGAGTAGGTGAAAGCCTCGCCCGGGTCATGCTTGAGAGGCACGAGTGCAATCTTTGACACGTTCTCCGCAAGAGTGACACTATCAAGAGTGTTATGCCCCGCAACGCCTTTCTCTCGGAGTATCTTGTCAAACACTCCGTCGTAGCATATACCCGACGTATGGGTTATCAGGTGGCGGATGGTGATGTCGCGTGCTGCCGGACGGGTGGTGTATCTGCCTGTCTTGCTGTCGTATGATACCAGTACTTGCGGATTGGCGAACTCCGGCAGGTATTTCTTTATTGGTTCGTCAAGCTGAAACTTGCCTTCTTCAAACAGAGTCATTAGTGCAACAACTGATATGGCTTTTGTCTGTGAAGCAATGCGGAAAATGTCATCAGTCTGACAAGGGATCCGGTTCTCCATATCGCGCCAGCCGAAGGCTTTGTTGTGTACCACTCTGCCGTTGTGCACTACCATGGTGACGGCGTGAGGCATATATCCGCAATCAACATAGTGCTGAAAAGCAGAGTCAATAAGCGGCAGACGCTCTGTATAGAATGCATCGGAAACATCGGCTCCGTAGGTGAGTTGTTGTGGGGCAGTGGTATTCTCTGATGTTCTGCAACAAGAAGTTAGGCCACAAAAGGCAACAACAGCTGTTAGAATAATCTTCTTCATCTCCGTAGTGTTTATAAAAAGAAAAGTCAAAAGCCGAAACTTTCTTTCGACTTTCGACTTATCCTGTTGTCTTTCGACTGTTATTTTATTGCAACTTGAAGTTTACAGGCACAGTGTATTTCACGCGCACTGCTTTACCGCGTTGCTTGCCGGGATTCCACTTGGGCATTGATTTGATGACGCGTACTGCCTCTTTGTCAAGCGAAGCATCACCACCGGAGCGTACTACCTCAACATCTACTATCGAACCGTCTTTGTTAACCACAAACTGGCAAACAACACGACCCTGGATACCGTTCTCCTGAGCGATTACAGGGTACTTGACGTTTTCTGACAGATATTTGAACAGAGCCTGCTGACCGCCGGGGAATTCGGGCATAGTCTCTACAACCATGAATATCACCTGTTCCTCTTCCTCTTCTTCTACCACCTCTTCCACAGGCGGGGCAATGATTATTTCTTCTTTGTTCTCCTCAGTGTTGATTTCAACGTGGGCTACTTCTTTCTCATCTTCAACCACATTAAGAACCTCTACTTCTTGTACTGGTGGAGGTGGTGGGGGAGGTGTTACGTCTTGAGATGTCTGTTGGATTTCAATTTCGTCCTCAATCAGGAAATCCATGTCTTGAACTTCATACTTGGTAACCTCTTTCTCTGTCCATTCGAGGGCTACAAAGCAAATACTGAGCACAAACACGAAACCCATCAGCAGATAGGTAAACTTCTTGTCCTCAAGACTTGCTTTTACTGACTTTTTGATTTGCATATTGGTAGTTATTTAAGATTAACAATATTCACTGCTTAATACCTGCCATACCAAACTGGGTATGATTTGCGACTGCAAATTTACAACCTTTTTTTGCTTTGTGCAAGTATTAGGGCATTTTTATGAAAAATTTATTCTCTGCTGTTCTGATTTTTTCCTGTTTGGTAACTTAAATACTTAAATTTGCGTGCATGAATTTTTTTATCTACCTTTGCCGCTTGAATGTCTCATCCTGTTAAGGAAATATTAGGCGGCGAATTAGGTAGGAATTCTGCCAAGTTGCTTGGTGCCAACGTCTTCGCGCAGGCTTTGGGGTTGTTGGTGTATCCGCTGCTGACACGTATGTATTCGCCTACGGACTTCGGCTTGCTGAATCTTTTTGTCAATGTCGGCGGTGTGTTGGTGTTGATATCGACCTTCGAATACCAGTATGCCGTTTTGCTGCCGAAGGACGAAGAACGAAGCAAGGCGGCGATGTCGTTGTCGGTATTCCTCCTGCTGTGTTTCACAGGTTTGCTGCTTCTTCTGCTTCCCGCAAGAGGATTTCTGGCAGGTCTGCTCAATGCGGAAGAAGCGTCCGCCTCGTTCGTTTTCCTGCCTCTGTTTGTGTTTCTTAACGGAGGATGGAATATATTGAATATGTATTTCACCCGCAGGAAGCAATATTGGGCAATCAGTCATTACAAGGTCTCTAACTCATTGTTGCAGGCATTGCTGAAGATAGGTTTCGGCTGTGGAGGAGTGCTGTCGCTGGGTTTGATCTACTCGTCGGTGATAGCCCCGTTGCTCTCGGCTGCCGGTGTGATGGTTTTCCACCTGAAATCGCACTTCAAAGAAATGTTCTGCTTTGAGAAACAGACCATCAGAACCGTTGCTCGCGAGTATCGCAACTTCCCTGTATTCTCGTTGCCCCGCTCGCTTGTCAACTCCCTCGGTTTTGCCCTGCCGGCATTGATGCTCACGCCTTTCTTCGGTTTGTCGGATCTGGGATATTTCTCTATGGCGATAGCACTTGCCTGCGGACCTCTGTCCATGATAGCGGGTTCAATCCAGCAGGTTCTTTTCCAGCAGACCACCGAGATGGTGAACAACGGTCAGTCAATCGTGAAACGTTTCCACCGGCTCACATTTCTTACACTGACGATTACGATACCCTTGTTCGTCGGACTTTATTTCGTGCTTCCTCCACTGGTTTCGTGGTTGCTGGGTGCCGGTTGGGAGATAACAGGCGAGTATATCCGACTTATGCTTCCGTGGCTTCTGATGATATGCTTGAACGGACCTGTCTGCTTCATTGCGGATGTGTTTATGCAGCAAAAGGTGGGTCTGGTGTTCGAGATAGTCATCCTGCTCGGCAGAGTAGGGGGGCTGCTGGCGGGAATACTGACCGGCAGTTTCGCAATGGCAGTTTGTTGCTACAGCATTATGAGTGCTGTCACCCTGGTATTTCAGCAGGCATGGTTCTACTACCTGATCCGTAAATACGAGTTGAGTATAAAAGGCAAGAACTAAAGATCAACTCTTGCAAACTCCTTGTCGTACACGAGAGCGGCATATCGCGGGAAGTCTGATCTGTACATCTCCTTGGTTGCAGGCGCATATATCTTCTCTGCTCCTGCCAGCATATAGAAATCCACAAACGATTTCATGTAAACTTCTTTCGCTTGGTCGCAGACTGTATCAGCATGTGCGGCTTCGCCTCTGGTGGAAAAGACGAAAGGCAACAGACTTGCTTCTTGCGACATCCTTCCGCTGTCGGAAGTGACGAGAACGGGCATATTCTCTTTTTCGTGCAGTCTCTTCAGAAAAGATATGCAAGCGGCAATTATCTCTTTTTGCCGCTCCTCAGAAGCGGGTTTGTATTCGTATTCCTGATAGTCGCCGAGCAGGTTCTGCATGCGGAAAGCAACGGCAATATATGGCTCGGATGTGTGTCCTCCGTATTCCGACAATGCTTCCTGCAATGCCTCCGAAGGTTTGAACAGTTGGTTGAACAACTCTCCCCATCGGAAAGAAGTGCCGTATGTACTGTTGATAATGTCCAACCAGTCGCGGTTGGCATACGCATGTATCTGTTTGTTTTCAGGCAGCGACTGTACTCTCTCGAGAGTGGCATCGCCGGCTAAACGGAGCATCTTCGTGTTTATCAGATTGCGGCTTATCTGGGTATCGCTGATTCTCCAGTCATACAGATTGGGTACTTGAAACTCTGTCAGTCTGAAAGGATATGTATAGTATATACGGAAATCGCGATGCAGCACTTTTGAGAGAGCGAAAAGCGACACGATGCCCTTCCAGCGGTCGGCCAATCCGCCATGAAAAGTAGTGCCGTCCACGCGCATCACGATAGGGTTGCCTTCGCCTTTCCGGCCGATAGCGGAATAGCGTCGCAGTTTGCCGATCGAGTCCTGCATTTCCACCGGTAACCATCCGAACAATGCCTTATTTATCTTTTCTGATTTCCTCATACGTATGCATCAGTGTTTGCCCTACGGATTGGTAGGTGTATTTCTCTCCCTGCTTTTTTATCGTGTCCGGGTCGTAATCCTGACAATGGTCGAGCATATACAGTATGGCGTTGGTCAGTGCATTCTCATCACCGGCATCAACGAGAATACCGCAATCCCGGTTCACCATCTCCGGAATTCCCCCCACGTTGGAAGAAACTACGGGTATTCCCATAGCGAGCGCTTCGGAGATGACTACCGGCGCATTCTCGTAATTGGAGAACATCAGGAAGAAGTCGGATTGCCTGTACCAGTCGGCTACCTGAGTGGGAGTCTGTTCGCCAATCCAGCTGATGAGCGATTTCCTTATATGCAGATGCTCGGTTGAATAGTTATATACTTTGCTGAAGTCAACTCCGGTTCCCACGATGATAACCTCGAAATCGTATCGTTTCTTTGCTGCTTTTTTTACAGCCCTGAGCATTCCGCATACATTCTTATGCTCTTCATCGAAGCAGGATACATGCAGAATCCGTTTCTTCTGCGATGAGAGTTTTCTTTCTCTTCCATAGAAGAAGTCGTCAACCACGTTGTTGATTACCTGATAGTTCCTGTGTTTGAGACCGCAGTTGATCATGGCTTTCTGCAGGTCTTCGGATACGGGCAACACAGCCGAAGAGAGCCGTACTGCGAGTTCTGTGAGCCGCTTGTGAAGGAACCCCTTGTATTGCATGGAGATGGGCAGATAGCCTGTCCAATGCTCTACAATAACATAAGGAATATGATACTTCAGCCGAAGCCAAATGGGGAGAAGTGCGTTTTTTGTGATTACATTAAGTTGGCATACATCCGGCATTCCCCATTGCTTTTTCGTCTCTTTCCATCCGCTGACAAGTGCTTTGAGGTATGAGTCGGGATAATATACATATATCTCTTTCACACCGTTGGTGGTGCTGCTTGCTATCTCTGTGTTGCTGATACTTTTGTCTTTGTAAAGATAGAGTACGCATACGTCACCGCCTTGTCCGGCTACGGCTTCGGCATGTTTGCGCACAAACAATCCTGACATGGCATCATATCGATGCGGGTACCATTCTGTAAGATACAGTACTTTCATTTCCTTGCCGAATATTCAAGATACAGATCTAATATCGTTATTGCCGTCATGGCTTCCACGATTACGGGGGCACGTAGGGCGACACACACATCGTGTCTGCCATGAATACTGATAGTGCTGCCGTCTGGCAGTGTCTGCTCACGACTGATGCTCGGAGTGGGTTTGAAGACGCAGCGGAAACAGAAGTCCGTACCGTCGGATATTCCTCCCAATGCCCCGCCAGAGCAGTTGTTGAGTTCGCTACCCGTTTTGTCCACACCGCCGAACCCGCTGCCGTATTCAAAACCTTTGCAGGCATTGATACTCATCACGGCATACGCCAAACGTGCTTGCAACTTGTCGAACAGCGGTTCTCCTATGCCGGCGGGCAGTCCTGTAATCCCGCATTTCACCACTCCTCCTATGCTGTCGCCTTGCTCGCTCACTCTTTGCAGCACCTCGCCGAAGCGGTCTTTGTTTGTCGCTTCGCCTATCTGCACTGTCTCCGCATTGATACTTATACCTTTCTGTTTCAGCACCTGCTTTGCAATACTGCCTGCCACCACGCGTGCTGCGGTCTCACGGGCAGAAGCGCGTCCTCCGCCGCGCGGGTCACGTATTCCGTATTTTTGTTGATAGGTGCTGTCAGCATGCCCTGGTCGGAACACATCGCGAAGGGCGTCGTAGTCCTCCTGACGGGCATCTTGGTTTCGTATGATGAAGGCGATAGGTGTGCCGAGAGTGACACCGTCAAGCAGACCCGAGAGGAACTCCACCTCATCGGGTTCGGCTTTTGCCCTCTGCGAAACGGTAAAGTCGCATATCCGACCTGCACGGCGGTCCAAATCATGACTTATGGCAGCCGGGTCGATTCTGATACCTGACGGACAGCCGTCAATGACGCCGCCGACTGCTGCTCCGTGACTCTCGCCGAAGTCAGTGAAGCGGAATATGTTGCCTATAGTGTTCATGGGGAAAACGGTGTGTTATGTATTGATGTCCAAAGTCAGAGCGCCTGCAGAGCCCACAGAAGTATTAGATATGATTCGTGTGGCAAAGGTATTGCTTTTTTCTCAAGTATGCAAACATTATTTTATAATGTAGAGACGCGACACTGTCACGTCTCCCTGTCTCTCCGACCTGACCGACCTCTCCCACATCCTCAAACCGTCCGCTACCTCAATTATGTCCCCGCCTAACGTATTTCAGGCAGACTCGTGCTATCAGCAGCAGAACTATTATAGCGAGAATAGCGGTGCACCATCTGTAGAATTTCGGAACATACCGCACCTCGCGAACCTCTGTCTTTGTTGTCTCAAGTCTCAGGGTGTCGGTCTTCTCCACTGTGCGGTCGCGCCAACGTGTGTGCCAGCGTTCTATATATATCGTGTCCGACCTTGCTGTCACGTATATGCTGTCATGCAGATAGACGCTGTCGCGCATCAGGGTGTGAATGACTGTTGTGTTGTTGCTCTCGCTACTCTGTTTGAGTGTGGAGCAGGCGGACGGCATCAGGAGTGTCAGAGTGCTCAGCAAGATAACGCCCGGCAGTGGTGATTTCGATAGAATGTTCATGTTTGGTGTCTGTTTGAAGAGTGCTGATTAGTTGTTGTTCTGTCTCTCGGGAGTCCGTAAGACAACTGTCGCGAGGTCTGCCAACCAGTATGCATCCTGCGGTATGCTTAAAGTTGTTGCCTGCATGTATGCGTATGCCGCTAAAACCCTGCACATCATTTACCAGCGGGAGCAAACGCCCGAACTTGGGTGAAAACGTGATTGTCAGTTTGTAACAGCCCGTAGGAATGGCTCCCTTGGGGTGCAGTTGATTGGGTATGACAGGCGGCTCGAGGGTAGAGCAGAACAACTTGCTGTCAATAAGTAGAAGCCCGAGTGTCTCGCGTCGGGTGCAAGTGGAGCGGATTAGAGTGAGATGCATAATTCATGAGTTTTCTTGTTTGTATTTATAGTCTATGCCGAGCACGGCGCCGGCAAAGGTGAGAATCTCTCCGAAAGCAGTAAGCACGGTAGGGTCAATACTTCCCATCGGAGGAACGAAAAAGGCGGTGATAATCAGTATGCAGCCGAATGCCACAAGAATCACCGGTAAACGATTTCGCGTCTTCTGACGCTTCTGTCTGGATGGTTCCATGTTGGTTGTTGCTTTTATTCCGGTGTTTCCCCGCAGGTTTCCACTGATATAGAATACATGTCGTCTCTTATCAGTGAAAACCTGTGGGAGCAGAAACTTACACGGTCACAGTGGGATAGATAACCGAAAAGGCGTAGTTCCAGAGGGTCTTGTACTTTGTCTGGTTCTTGAATCCTTCCTTTATCGCCTCCCACTCGGTAGGATTGGCTTTCTTCTGCTTGATAGCAGCCACGGTGGCAGCGAACTTCTGCTTGGCGGCTGTCTGCTGCTCGCTCGGGTCCTTGATGCGCGGATTCTCAATGTGAGTGTGATAGGCATACTGAACATCCATGCGCGCATTGTAGGCAAGGATTGGTGAACATTTCTGTTTGCACATCTTTCCATGTGCTTCTTTGATCATTTCGTTTAATACTACTTTCATGATTGTTTGTTGTTTTTAGAGATTAATAATTTTTGGTTAGTTGATTGTATGGAGTGTGCACGTCCATTCATTTGTAAAAGTCAGCGACTGGGCAAGTGTCTGCCTGATGATGTCGCATGCCTCGTCCGGTTCAAAGAGTGTCGGGTCAAGTGGCGGTACTCTAACCGTCAGCGTTTTGCTCGTTCTCTTGATTCGCGGATTGAGGGTTTCAAGATGATAGTTGATGGCATCAATGGCTCTCTGCATTTCTTCTGCGCTATGGCATGTAACGGAGATTTGAACGAATTGTTGTGTTTGCATATATTCATAAATTTAAAAGATTAAACTAAGCGGGAGTCGCTCGCCTTTCGGATGCGCTTCCATAAATAGGGTAGAAATGCCGGTTTATGTTGTCAAATTAGGGAAAAATGACAACAAGAACCTTCCGCCGGATGGCAAAAGATATACGAAAAAATCGGAACGCACTGAAATCAAGTGTGTTCCGACTATGAAAATTATGCAGAAAAAATTACAAAAAACTTTGGCGCTGACAACAGGTGTGACAACAAGCAGTTCCTTCCGGTCTGATGTATTCTGCTATTTTATGCCTTTTATAGTATGTAGTCCGTCCTCAAAATAGTTCCGATATGTACTATCCATATCGGCTGCATCATTGCTGAAATCTTCCTGTTTGGTAGGAAGTGGCTCTTGCGGATCAATGATTTTAAGCAGTCGGTTAACGATTTCTCTGTTGCCGGCAGATATGCGTTTCTCATCCGCTCTCGGATTGGAGAAATGAAACTGATTCATCATGAGTGAGCGTGCAGAACAGCCTGTCACTTTTTCTACGTATGGTTGTTCTAACAGCTGTTGGAGAAAATAATATATAGTGGCTTGGTTGAGAGTGTCCGTCCATTTGATATTGCACTCGCGAGGCTTGCCCTCAAATAGATCCAGAAAATCATCTGCACTCTTGGGTTCCTCTATCCATTTCAAGTTTTGCAGACTTCGCATTAAGAGCAGCAATCGTTGTGTTCGCGATTGTACATTTGTGTTGATATAACTAATGGTATAAGGGATAGATGCATCACGTTTTCTCGTAGAGGGGACGGATGGTTTTATACTTGTTTGTTTGCCATTGACGAATTGGATGCCGATGCCGCCGGCTTCGACGTTGTTGATCTCGTAGTCCACGTGTTTGGTTTGCACGTAGTCCCCTGCTACATTGATAATGGTTTTAGCGTTGTCTTCCATATGATTATTGCTTGTTATCCTCAAAAGATATTGTTGGCAGGACAAAACGGTCGAAGTCCGATTGATAGAGTGCATCTTGTACGACACGGTATTTTTCAAATTCTGTTTCAGCTTTCATTTGAGCCAATTCTGCCGAGATTTTTCCTGAATCTTGCAGAATATCTCTATCCCATAGTTTTAGAAAACTATTCAGCCGTTCTTCCCAGTCTGCCATTGTCATAGGGATGTGTCTCATAGCTTGTAATTCAGCAAAATCCAGATACGCAGATACAATACGTTCCAATTGTTGGAGTTCATCTTCGGTAAGATAATTCTTGGCGATAGAAACATCGTATTTATGAATTTTACCGTTAGGAGCACCTTCCCAAGATGTCAAGCCCATGTGCTCTTTTTCTGCATCTGCACGTTCGTAGATCAGTTCTGCTGCCGTGTGCTGGTGAATGGAATAATGCATTTTGTTTTGCACCGCAGCAAAGAAGCGTTGTGTGGCTGTAGCAGTAGGGTCATAGTCAATGCTTGTGGCGTATATGTCCGTGATTTTTTGGTAGAAACGACGTTCGGAGATGCGTATCTCGCGAACCTTCTCCAATTGTTTCTCGAAGTAATCTTTGGTGAGGATTGTTCCTCCATTTTTCAATCGTTCGGAGTCCATCACCCATCCTTGGATGGTGTAGTCTTTCACAATGGCGTTAGCCCACTTTCGGAACTGCACGGCGCGCTCGTTGTTCACCTTAAAACCAACAGCAATGATCATTTGCAGGTTATAGTGTTTTACTTCGCGTGCAACCTGCCTATTGCCTTCCGTTTGAACTATTCGGAAATTCCTAATAGTTGCTTCCTCTGTCAGTTCATTGTCAGCGTATAATATCTTCTGAATATGCTCATTGATAGTAGGCACTTCCACACCGTATAATTCCGCCATCAGGCGTTGTGTAAGCCAGAGGTTTTCATCTTGATAGCGCAATTCCACGCTGTCCGGTTGATCTCCGATAGTGCTGGCAAAAGTGAGATACTCCGCTGCGGAAGAACGGATAGTTATTTCTTGTGTTTTCTTTTTTGTTGCCATAGTTTTAATCTTTGGTTGTTTGTGCGCCGATGGCTCCGGGGGAGACATTGTCTATATGTGCGCCAACATGCTTGTCTCCGGCGATGTAGTCGCCTGGGAATCATGCGGCGTTCGTTGAGGCGGGCTTGTAATTGGGCGTTTTGCTGTTGTAAGTTGCCATTTTGTGTACGTTGAAGGCGAACTTCTTGAACGAGCTGTTTAATGACAAGAGCGGATGAGTATTTTTCATCCGCTAACGCATCAAGCATATTTAGTTGTTGCTCGTCCATATTTAGATATATTTTCGTTTATGTATTCACACCGTTTTCGTTTTCGTCCTGTGTGCGCTCTTTTGTTCGGGCAATCATTTTATAACACTCGCCGCCGATAGCGTTTATTGCAGCGTGCGAGATCAAAGATAATCGTATTCTTGATATAATCCAACTCCATGTGGTCATAGAGTTGTTTGGTGTTGATGTAATAGTATGCACCGGATTTGCGAACAGCAAAGGCGCGGTCATTGCTGTCGGCATCAACGACCGCCATGTAGAGCACATGCTTCTCTTGCGTATCGGGCGCAAGAACGACGGCTTTGTTTTCGTCGATTTTGAGTTGCTCAATGGCATCTGTATTAAATCCGGTTTTACCGGTTTGTTGAATTGTAGCCTTAGGTTTAAGACTATAATCTTTAGCATTGATTACTTCACCAATC
>CAJOMJ010000020.1 GCA_905235505.1 Paludibacteraceae bacterium | reverse complement strand
CCGATACCTGTGCGCCCATGGGGAGCAGCATGCGCAGCGTCCGCAGTGTGGCTTTGCGCCCGGCTTCGTCGCCGTCGTACATGAGTGTCACATTGCGCGTGAAGCGTTGCAGCAGCCGTGCCTGCTTCTCCGAGAAGGCGGTGCCCGAACCTGCCACGGTGTTCTTGCGCCCGGTCATCCACATCCGGATGACATCGTTCTGCCCCTCGACGATATGTACCATGTCCTGCTTCTGGATGTCTGCCCGCGCCTGCCTCAGGCCGAACAACAGCTCATCCTTGTGGAACACCTCCGACTCGGCGGAGTTCCTGTATTTAGGTCCGGAACCGCTGTTGTACTCCAGATTAGGGATTATGCGGCCGGTGAAGCCGGCTATCTTGCCCGACACGGTGTATATGGGGTAGGTTATGCGGCCGAAGAACTCCCCCTCGGCGGCATATCCGAGGCCGAACTCCTTTGCCGCCTCTTCAGATATATGCCTCTCGTCGAGATATGTCAGATAGGGGCTGATGTCCGTGCACTGCAGGAAGACTGCCTGCTGCTGTTCGTTGCGCTTGAACAGGCTCTCCCTCTCCATGCGCTTGCGCCGCTCTTCCTCCGTTTCCCCGGTGTCCTCCGGCATCTCTATGTGCGCACGCCTTGCCAGTATCCCGAGCGCCTCCGAGAAGGAGCAGCCCTCGGCGTGCTGCACATACTTGATTACATCGCCGCTTGCCCCGCAGGCGAAACACTTGAATATCTGCATCGACGGTGTGACGGTCAGACTCGGGGTGGAGTCCGTGTGGAACGGACAGATGCCGAGCCACTGCTTGCCGTGGCGTGTGAGGGTCTGATAGTCCTGGATGACACTCACTATATCGTTGGCCTGCTTGATGCGGTCTATCAGTTCTTTTGAATACATGGCTTACTTTTCCTTTTTGGTGGTTGGTCTTATCTGAACCCACTTGACGGGGTCTGTCAGGTGCAGCGGGCACACATCATGTTTCCGGGTGGGGAGTCCGCTATGTGAGCAGAAGAGCAGCCGGAACTCCTGCTGGTTGCTGATGACATGTCCTTCGCTGTCGCGCCAGGCTTTGCTTCCTGAAAAAAGGTAGTTTCTTGCCTCGATGGGCAGCAACTGCCAGTCCTGAAAGGCGCAGTTGCCGCAGCATGCGGGTTTATCCATCTCTGCCAATGTCCGCTTCCTGCGGATAAAATAGACACGTTTGATGTTGGTCATAGTTTGTCGTATTTGTTACAGTGTTTGACTTATTTGTTGTTGTTTGTATTGTTTGTGTCAGTTCAGAGCGAGAGATCTATCTGCTCTGCCTCCAGTCGGAACTCGCGGCGCTTTTTCTTCCACCGGATATGCTTCTTCAGGAGGGCCTCTTCGGTGACGGTGTCACCCAGTTCGTACATCCGGTGGAACATGCGTGCGGCCGTGTCATAGTCCACCCCCTGCTTGTAGTGTTCCCTCTCCATGAACTCCATGAGGTTCATGTCGAAGTCGAGCCTGAGCAGGTTGCTTATATACTTGAGCCGCTTCCTGCCTATCCAGTTGTTGTAGCGCAAGTCCTTGTAGCGGACTGCTTCGTCCTTGAAGGCGACTGTCAGTGTTCCCACCACCGGTTTCTCCTCCGGCGGCCGGCGCTGGGCACAATTCACTATCGTGTACCAGGCGAGAGTGTATTGAGGCAGCAGCACCGCCCCGTCCACCACATGGTACATCTTCTTCAGATACTGCGCAACGTATGGCGCACATTCGATATTGATGAAAGTCATAGATGCTTGTTGTTTGTAGAGATGCGACACTGTCGCGTCTCCTTGTCGTTTCACACTGCTTGCACTATCTTGTCCTCGATGTCGTTTCTCAGGCAGAACATCCGGACAGCGTCATTGACAATGTCCGCACACTCGCTCGCCGGCATGTTCCGGGGCACCTGCATGTCGATGCTGCAGTCCTCTTCTCTGCCGTATTCCACGCAACACACGGAGCCTTGCAGCCCGTCGGTGTTGTCTAACCAGTCCGCCAGCCGTGACGCATATCTGCGCCCGCTGAAGCGTATCTGAAGGTGTTCCTCTCTGATCTGCTCGTCCGTGCGACAATCCTCTGCGCTCATCGGACGACCTTTCTGAATGTAAATTACTGTTTTCATACTGATATGTTTTTGTTGTTAATACATAATCTCTCCGCAGCTCTCTATCACCTTCTGCAGGCGTGAGTAGTTGGCGGCCATGTCGTACTTCGGGATGTGGCAATAGAACCAGCTCAGATTCCCGTAGATCTTGTCAGGATACTTCTTCTGAAGCAGCTTGATTTCCTTCTCGCGTGCGGTGTTCGACGTGGTGACAATGTCGGTCATGATGGTAGCGATGATGCCGAAGTTGGCGGGGTCGCTGACAATGTCCTCCGGGAAGATGCACTTGTTCTGCGGAAGCTTGTCCGCCATCGTCCACAATGCGTCGTACATCGCTGTCACGCGTTTCTCTCCGAGGCGCTCCACCGCCTCGCTGTAAGTCTCCGGACGGGGTCTTCCCCACTCGTCCTTGTGCAGAAAATACTGCCTGATGTCTTTTAACATGATACTTGTGTTTTTATTGTTTGAACCACTTGGATATCTTGAAGAAGCCCTTTATCATTGTAGTGTAGGGCTTCGTTGCAGGTATTCTGTCTAATACCTTGAATACGGTTGTGAGCAGCAGTATCACAACCACGAACCAGAAGAACCTTGAGCAGAACTTGTCGTACCGGCTCCGGCGATGAACCTCTTTGACCACCTCCACCGGATAGGGTACCGAGTCGTGCACTGCCACTTCCACCGTCTTCACTACCGTGTCGCCGGTCAGAACACGGGCGGTGCGGCTCTCTCTGCGGTCGTGATGGAACACGCCTGCCGTGTCGATGTAGCAGGTGTCATGTATGAACACGCTGTCCACACGCTCGCGCCAGCGGGTCTGCCACAGGGTGTCGCGCACTGACGTGGTGTGCACCTCTCTGACGATGTTCTTCGCCGTGCGGCACCCTGTCATCAGCAGCGCAACGGATACAAGCAAAAAGGTCATTGTCTTCTTCATCGCTGTAGGTTCTTTGGGTCATAGGGTTATTGTCTTTGATATGTTCCACCCCTTCAGATAGGGCAGCACATACTTCTCGGTGTACACGCGGCGTATCTTTACCGCCACGCTGCTGTTGGGCTGGTGCAACTCTTGGTCGCCTCTGTTGCCACGCCATCCGCGGATAGCGCGCCTGATGGTCGCCTCGGCATAGCCCGTCTCGCTTATCATCTCCTCCATCCAGCCCGTAGGCGGTGGCGGAACAAACGGATAAATCTCTGTCTCTTTCATTGTAGTAGTATTGATTGTTGTTGCTGTGTTGTTTCTTAAGTTAAAGAACACATCCGGCGTGGTCGCTTTACTCCTTCAGACCGGCACTTGGCAGTGCTTATCTTACTTCATGTGTTCGGGGCTGGGTTCTGACGCCTTACGGCATTTTCTGTATATTGGTTGAGTGTGGTAGTTCACCTGTCATAGGTGTAGAGACCTGTATTCAGTTGGTTGGCCTGTCCTCAAATTGATACTCGAGGTCATAGTTGTAGGTTCCGTGCTTCAGCAATGTCACACAGATGATATGCGGGTACAGTCTTGCCGTTCTTAAGCTGGTTTCAACAACCCTGACGGTACCCGGATTGAAAGTACAAAGGAAAATACGTCCGTATTCGAACAGAAGGTCAGAGAGACGCTTGCCGGTAATGTCGGTGTAATCCCGCGCCAGCGCAGCACAGTTCTTGCAAACTGCACGCTTCGTCATAATAAGATGATTCGTTTCCATGCTACTTGTTGTTTGATTTTGTTATTTGTTTTTGTTCTTGATTTTGTTATGTGTTTTTTTTACTTGTTCACCTCATATAAAAGTGGTAACTTTGCGCACTAAAAACGGTCGTTTATTTTGCACCACCTGCACCCGATGTTGAAAGCATCTGAAGCAGGGTCCCGTTATGTTCTATAACTGATTGTGTTATTTGACGTTGTGCTGCTATTTCATCAATAAATTTGCGTATTATCTCGTCAGAGTTGGAATGGTTCATTGCTCCATCCCCATGTGCTGACCCACCATTGGGCAGCGTTAGTGGCTCATTTTCTTGACGATACATACTTCCTTCTCCTCTCAAAAGCCATTCAGCAGATACCTGTGGGAACTTTTCAAGAATCAACAAAATCGTTCCAACGGTTATTGTTGTTGTTCCATTTATTTGTCTGCTGAGTTGCATTTTTACTGAATCAGACCCACCCAAAGAGGTCAAACTAACATTTTTATTTGAAGAAATTATTTCTTTAACTCTTTGTCTTATAAGTTCTTCCATGATATATGAGTTTTTAATTTAACTTATCTGTTACTTTTCTCTTGTGCGATTAACATATTTGTTATATCTTTGCAGTGTGATTTAGAACAATCTAAGTGGTGCAAAATAAACGACCGTTTTTAGTGCGCCACTTTTTTGTGTGTATGGTAAATATGAAACAGATACGAAATAACAAAAATATACTCCGTGAGCGACTTGCCACGAAGTATAGACGAGGTAACTTATGCAACTATTAAGCAAATAGTTACGAAGTTCACTTTTTACTTTCGGTTCATAAAGTGTAAGAATATAATTTACTGAGCAAAGGAAACATTCCGCATTTTTATTGTTTCCCTCCAGCTCCACGATAACGCTTGATTGAGATGAATAGAGCAATAGTTTTTATCTTATTATTATCAGTAATAACAATGGTGAAGGCGCAGACTATCCCTGAAGGTCTGCAACTCGAGATTAGAAATGACACTCTTTTTGTTACCTGCAATGCTGACGAACTCCCCCGGCACGTGATAGTACAGGCACAAGACCGCGCTAATATCTACAAGCGCATCCTTAATGACCTTACTGACGACCTCATGGAAGATCATCCGGCAGACGACATCTACAACTCTATCTGGACCTCAGAGAAGGTTAACCCCTACCAACTCCCTGTTGACTCAATACAAGACTCTATATTCATAGACTGTAGTGGTTTCGTTATGCCCGCCAAAGGCTATATAACTTCCAAGTTCGGTCCGCGTAAATACCGCTACCACTACGGAACAGATATCAAAGTACAAGTAGGTGATACTGTTTGTGCCAGTTGGGACGGACAAGTGCGTATAGTAAGATATGATGAGCGTGGCTATGGTAACTTTGTTGTCATACGCCACCCTAACGGACTTGAGACGGTATATGCACACCTGTCACGCGTCCTCGTTGATGAAAACGAACATATAAAAGCCGGTGAGGTGATAGGTCTTGGTGGAAATACAGGCAGAAGCACAGGCCCTCACCTGCACTATGAGATACGCTACCTGGGCAATGCCATCAATTCCGAACTCCTTGTTGACTACCAGAACTTCTGTATGAAAGATACAGTATATACCATCACCAAACGTTCTACCTTCTACCACCAGCAGCAAATAAAGGAAATGCAGCAGGCAAAGTACATAACTGTCAAGGCAGGAGACAATCTCTCCGTACTTGCACGCAGATACGGTACAACGGTAAGTGCACTTTGCCGACTCAATGGTATAAAGGAGACAAGCATTCTCCAAATCGGTCAACGTCTGAGAGTAAGATGAGTATAGGTGAGTAGCGGTTATGTAAGATATAGTGTCTTTCAACCCTTAACCATTAGTTTCCCCTTTATCTCTTTGTAGTCGCTTAGCATAGTCTGGCGACGTTGTGTGTTTGAGAGTATGTCATTCAGGTCTGCTGCTACGTTGTCAACAGTGAAATGGTGAGCGAGATGTTCGTGAATCACCTCACGTTCAGCAATGATATTGACGAGAGTGAAGTATTTTATCTTGAATATCAGTGGTTGGAGCAACTCAAGCAGTCTGCCTCCTGCAAGATGATACACGGCTGCCTGCGGACACATAAGCAGGGCAGTCTCGAGAGTGGCAGTGCCTGAATTAACGATAGCGGCATCTGCGTGGGATACTACACTGTAGGTATTGTCAAACACAAGTTCTACACGTGACTTGTCGGTGCAGCGGTCTATCGCAGAGAGGTATATGTCTTTCTCTATGCTACTCATTGCCGCCACTACTACACTATAACCCTCCTGTCTGAGTGCTGCGTCAAGCATACGGGTCAGACATTTCTCTATCTCATGCCTGCGTGAACCAGGGAGTATGGCTATTGAGTGTGACCGGTTGTCAGTAGCCGGAGAGTGAGTACCTGAAAGATATTCTTCTACATCTTGGGCAGTAGGGTTGCCGACATACTCCGCCTTGTAGCCATAGTGTTTGTAGAACTCCACTTCAAAGGGGAAGATGCACAATATTCTGTCGCACAGTTTGCCTATGCGGTGTACACGCCATGTCTTCCATGCCCACGCCTTAGGAGGAATGAAATACACTATCTTCGTATCAGGTAGATGTTTCTTGCAGAAGCGTGCTATGCTCAGGTTGAATGAAGGGTAATCCACAAGGATGAGAGTGTCGGGGCGTTTGTCGAGCAGTGTCTGCTTGGCAATATGAATGTTTTCTCTCACCTTGCCCATGTTCTCCACTACAGCCACTACACCCATGAATGCCATATCGGAGATATGTCTGACGAGTGTGCAACCTGCCTGCTGCATCTTGTCGCCCCCCATGCCGTAGAATACGGTATCAGGATTCTGGCTGAGTAGTGTCTTAATGAGCCTTGCTGCGTGTCTGTCGCCTGAGGCTTCGCCGGCTATGATGAAACAGGTCATATCAGTGTGAGGTGGTTAGAGCAGTGATATAGTGAGTGCCGCCAACAGATAGGGTAGTATTCCGATAACCACTCCTTTGGCAAGGCGCCATGTGTCGGTAGTATAGAACAAGAAGAAGAGTGCTGCATCGGGGAAAACGGCTACCACTGTGAGTTTGCCTATGAGCCCTGCCATACTTTTTATTCCAAAGGTATTTATGGAATACCAAAGGTTCATGCGGTTGATATATATCCAGCCGAAGAGAGCGGGGAGTATAAGCCCGATGAGTATTCCTATCCAGTATTTATCGAAGCGCTGCATAACAGGTCATATCAATGCTTTGTGGTGTGAGAGATATATAACCATGGCTGAGAGCCCATTCGTCGGTATCCTCTGCCTCGGGTTCATGGTTGTGGAAATTGCCGGTGAGCACATAGATGGTGTTGCCTTGGCTGTCGGTCTGAGGAAAGAACTCGTTCTCCCAGTTGCCTTTGCATTGCCGTGTCCACTTTACACCTTTTATCTCTCCCATAGGGGCATTGATGTTATAGCATATTCCGTATGTATGTTGGCGGGAGAGAAGCTGCTTGGTGAGCGGAATGATGTATGGCTCCAAGTATGAGAAGTCGGCATCGAGGTCGTGGTCACAGAGAGAGAATCCGATAGCGGGTATCCCCTGTTCTGCTGCTACAAAGCATGCCCCCATAGTACCACTGTATATTACATTGACCGCGGCATTGCTACCATGGTTGATACCAGATACAACGAGGTCGGGCAGGTGGTCTTTGAATATGGTATTGACAGCGAGTTTAATGCAATCAGAGGGCGTGCCGTCGGTTAGGTAGATGTCTGCTCCGGCAATCTCCTGAGGCGTAGGAAGTTTTGTCATATAGAGGGGTATGCCTACACTTATGGCATTGCTTTGTCCGCTTTGGGCTTTGTCGGGCGCAATGACAGTGACATGCCCGAGTTGCTGCATGTTACGTATGAGACAGAGCAGACCTTTGGCTCCCCAGCCGTCGTCGTTGGTGATGAGAATGTTCATTCGATACAGGTGTGAGTTGTCAGGATTTAACCACGCTAATTATTCTCTCTGCGAGTTGTTGTGCTTCTTGTTCGGTAGCTGCTTCGGAATATACACGTATTATAGGTTCGGTATTACTTTTCCTCAGATGTACCCAACCCTGTGGGAAATCTATCTTTACTCCGTCAATATCGTTGATCTGCTCATTCTTGAATTGTTCTTTTACTTTCTCAAGCAGAGCGTCTATGTTGATGTCGGGTGTGAGGTCTATCCGGTTTTTGCTTATGAAATACTGCGGGTAGAGTTGCTTTATCTCACTCGGTTTCATATTCAGGTGCACCATGTGACTAAGGAAAAGGGCGATGCCTACAAGTGCATCTCTGCCGGAATGGGAGGCGGGGTAGATTACTCCTCCATTGCCCTCGCCGCCAATGACTGCCTCTACGCGACGCATCTCGGTGACGACATTGACTTCTCCTACAGCACTTGCGAAGTACTTGCCACCATGCTTTAGTGTGATGTCACTGAGGGCGCGAGTGCTACTCAGGTTGCTGACAGTGTTGCCCTGTGTATGGGTGAGTACGTAGTCAGCCACGCTTACGAGTGTATATTCTTCGCCGAACATATCACCGTTTTCGCATATTATGGCGAGCCGGTCAACATCAGGGTCAACAACGAAACCCACGTCTGCTTTGCCTGTACGCATGAGTTCGCTTATTTGTGTGAGGTGTTGCGGCAGAGGTTCAGGGTTATGAGGGAATATGCCGTCGGGTGTGCAGTTGAGTTCGATCACGTTTTTCACACCGAGTGCTCTGAGCAGGGCAGGTATGGCTATACCTCCTACGGAGTTGACACAATCAACTGCCACAGTGAGGTTGGCTGCTTCAATGGCTGCTTTGTCTGTGAGTTCGAGATTGAGTACATTGTCGATATGATATTGCAGATAGTCTTTTCGGGTAAGTTTGCCAAGTTGTTCCACTTGTGCAAAGCAGAAGTCCTCCTCCTCAGCTATTCCGAGTACCTGTTTGCCTTCTTTGTCAGTGAGGAACTCTCCGTGTTCGTTGAGGAGTTTGAGTGCATTCCACTGCATAGGGTTGTGGCTGGCGGTGAGTATGATACCTCCGGCAGCATGTTCTGCAACAACGGCGAGTTCGGTGGTAGGGGTGGTGGCGAGTCCTATGTCAACGACATCGAACCCCATACCAATGAGAGTGCCTGTGACGAGCAGGTCAAGCATTTGACCTGAGAGACGTGCATCTCTACCGACGACTATTGTATTGCTTGAAACAGCAGTGCTGCGGCGTTGCGTGGCGTATGCAGCGGTGAAGCGGACTATATCAACGGGGTTGAGCCCTTCTCCGACTCTGCCACCTATAGTGCCGCGGATACCAGATATTGATTTAACAAGAGACATAATATAAGTTATTTATTTTCTTACTTTTATTTTCAGGTCATATCCGTATGGTGTTACGGAGTTGGCATCGTCAGTGAATCCAAGTTTGGAGGGGCAGATGATTTTGCACTCTGCATTGTTATATTTCATGTATCCGACAGCTTGGAGCCACGCTTCGCAGGTTGCAGAACTGGTTATGCCGATTTGGAATTCGATGGGTGAGGGAGCATCGTTAGTAGTCCAGGCACTGATAGTGTCGGCATACTCATTGAGAGTATATTTGCGATAGCGAAGTGAGATATAGTCGCGGTATGCGAGGGGTTCACCGTCTATATCGCCTGCGTTGACGAGGTGGAAATAGAGGTAGTCGTCAATCTCGAGATAGTCGTTCTCTCCCCATTCCTCATTGATGGGTTCGACCTTGATGATGTTGATATTATTACGCTTGATATAGTCGGCAATGAGTTTCTTCTCAGCCTGCAACTGGTTACCATAGACTTGAGACGAGCCATTGCAACTGCCGAGTACGGCTACAAGTGATAGCAGGAGTAGGGGTATAAGATGTTTTCTATTCATTTGTGTTATGTGATTTGTCGGTTGTTAGTATGTTATGTATCAGTTGTATGTTTCTATGTCAATAATAAGGTTGGTGTAGGGTGGGATGAGTGCAGAGCCGGTGGCACCGTAAGCAGCGTACCAAGGTATGACGAGCCTGGCGCTTTCACCATAGTGCATTGAGTGCAGCGTCTCGAGAACAGGGGCGATTAGTTCATGTTGCTTGAGGTTGATGTTCTCTCTGCTGTCAATGAGCATGTGCTCTTCAAGGTCATAGACAATGAGTCTTATGTCAAGAGTAGTATTCTCCGATATCTGTTCTGCATCCGTACGTTTCGTTTTAGTTACCCAATACCCTCCGTTCTCCAAGACAAATTGCTCTGCACCCTGTTTGCGAACAAAGTCAATAACATCTTTATCAGCCTGTTGTGCAAGCCGTTGGTTAAGAAGTACCATAGCGATAGCGGCACTGTCTTTCTGAGACGCGGCATGGCGGTTGGATGGAGACTGGGGTTTCGTCCTGTTGCAAGATATGAGCGACAAAATCAGTGCCAAGACGAGGGCGAACAGTAGGTTTTGTGTTATTTTGGTTTTATTCATTTGTGACCGGACTTTTATTCATTTTATTGCATAAATATACAGAAATCTTAATAATCGGCAATTTTAGAGTTGGCTTAGAGTAGGCTAACACTTGGCTTAGAGATGGCTTGACGGGTATATTGTATAATTATGCACAAATCTTAAAATTTGGTATGTTTTGAAGTTGTCGGGTTTGAGCATATTGCCGATGTAGGTGTTTTTGTTTTGGAGACGTGACGGTGTCGCGTTTCTACGGGGTGGGGGCGGGTTATTGTTCTTCGGTTTTCATGCGTTTATATTCAGTAGGGGTCATGCCGTAAACTGCTTTGAAGCATTTGGAGAAGTATCTGGAGTCGTTCATGCCGACCATATATGTGACTTCGGTGACATTGTAGGTGCCGGTTTCGAGGAGTTGTGCAGCCCGTTTGATGCGCACTTCCCGTATGAATTCAACCGGTGAGAGTCCTGTGAGGTTTTTGAGTTTGTTGAAGAAGACGGTTCTGCCCATTGCCATTTCGCTTACCATATCTTCGACTATGAGTTCGTTGTTATCCATGTTTTTCTCCATGAAGTCGAGCAGTTTGGCGAGGAATACCTCGTCGGGTGTTTTCTCTTTGGCGAGTGGGGCGGTCTTGAGATTAAGCAGGTCGTTGCGGTACCGTTCTCTGAGCCGCTCCCGTTGCAGGAGCAGGTTCTGCACTCTTGCCTGCAGGTATTGTGCGGAGAAGGGTTTGGTGATATAGTCGTCAGCTCCGGAGTGCATAGCATCGATACGGCTCTCAATGTTTTCTTTGGCAGTGAGGAGTATGACAGGAATATGGCTTGTGGCGAGTTCCTTTTTTGTGTAGTTAGTGAGTTCGAGTCCGTCCATATTAGGCATCATGAGGTCAGTGATGATGATGTCGGGTGGAGTCTGCCGTATTATCTGCAGTGCGATTATGCCGTCTTTGGCGGTATCGATAGTGAATTGTTTGGCGAAGATATTGCTGAGGAAGGTGAGCATATCGTGGTTATCTTCGACGATGAGCATACGCGGCAGGTTTTGTTTGACGACGATGTTGTCCAACTTGGATTGCTGCAGTATGTCGTGCTTGTGTTGCTTGACTTGGTTGTCTCCTATGAAGTCAACTTCGTTACCGAAATGTTCTTTGCCGGTGCGGAAGATGACGGTGAAGGTAGAGCCTTTGCCGACTTCGCTTTCCACCTCAATATATCCTTTGTGGAGGTCAACGAGTTCTTTGACGAGGTTGAGTCCGATGCCTGTGCCGGTTTTTCCTGCGAGGTTTTCAATGCGGTCGTGCGAGGAGAAGCGTTCGAACAGGATACTTCGTTTCTCGCGCGGAATGCCTACGCCTTCGTCGGCGACTTTGAGGAGCACGAAGTGTGGTTTTTCGGAGACGGAGACTGTGATATTCTTTCCTGCGGGAGTGAATTTGAAAGCATTGGAGAGCAGGTTGTAGAGGATGATGTCAGTTTTCTCCCTGTCGATCCATACGACGGCTTCAGGTGCTTCGTTAACGAGTTTGAAGTTGATATGTTTGTCGAGTGCTTCTTTGTAGAAGTTGGAGCAGGTGTCTTCAACGAGTTGTGCGATGCGTGTTTCCTGTATATGGAGACGCATTTTCTTGTTTTGTATTTTGCGGAAGTCGAGAATCTCGTTGATTAGGCGGAGCATGCGTTTGGCATTGTTTTGCACTATTTCGAGTTGTGTCTTGGCGCTGTTGGAGAGTGTTTCCGTTCTGAGAATATTATCAACAGGCCCGGAGATGAGCGTGAGGGGAGTCCGCAGTTCGTGAGAGATGTTGGTAAAGAACTTCAGACGGAAGTCGGTGACTTGTTGTTCGACGAGCATCTGTTGCTGCAGCCGGTTGTAACGGCTGACGATGAGGTAAACTATATATATGAGAAGTGCGGTGAGAACGATATAAATAAGCCACGCCCATCCGGTCTGCCAGAAGGAGGGCAGGATATGTATCTTGAGGGCACGTTCGTTGTCCACCCATGCGCCTTCGGCGTTGGTGCTTTTTACACGGAAGGTATAGTGTCCGGCGGGCAGGTTGGTATAGGTGGTTTTGCGTTGTTTATGAACGATGTTCCACTCTTTGTCGAATCCGTCGAGCATGAAAGCATATTCTATTTTGTCGGCGTTGAAGAGGTCGATGGCAGCATATTCTATACTCCAGACGGACTGTTTGTGTGAGAGTGTTATCTCGTCGGCATTCCCGATATTGGTTTTGAGTGGCGAGTCTTCTTCTCCTACGGCGACATCGGCATTGAATAGTTGGAATCCGGTGAGGTGCAGTTGTGGCACATCTTCGGAGCGTATGATGCGTTCGGGTGTGAAGGCGCAGTATCCGTTGTTGTATCCGAAGAGAATGTCGCCGGAGTTGAGTGTGAGTGCCTTACACTCGGTGAAACAGCCGTCTTTGGAGTTGAAGAAAGGCGTGAAATGCTGGAAAGAGCCGGTGTTAGGGTTGAACTGCGTGATATTGTTTTCGGAGGCGAACCACAGTCTGCCGCTATGGTCTTCAGCGAGACTGAGTACGATGTCGCTTCGGAGTCCGTTTCTTACGGTATAGGTTTCAAATTCGGCGGTGTGGTTATCGTCAGCGAGAGAGAGCACTTTGCAGAGTCCTCCCGAGAAGGAGCCTATCCAGATGTCGGAGCGGCTGTCTTGCAGGAGGCAGTGTATGTCGCTATATGGTGTGAACCAAGTGCGCAGGTCGCGTTGCCGGATTTGCAGCAGTCCGTTGGTAGTGCCTGCGAGCACCATAGTGTCGGCAATGTTAAGCAGGCAGCGCACCCGGGAGCCCTGTTGGGCGGGGTAGTCTTTCCAGATGTTGTCGGAGTTGATGAACGAGTTGTTTTTCAGAATGTTCACTCCGCCTTCGTATGTAGCGATATAAAGCGAGGAGTCGGCTGCAGGCAGTAAGTCGTAAACGGCGTTGCAGTTGAGTTGTGTGCCATCGGGTGCCGAGTTGAGGTTGTGCAGTCTGCCGTCTTTGAGCCGGAAGAGTCCGCCGTAGCGTGTGCCGAGCAGCAGAGAGCCGTCGGAGTCTTGCAAAAGACAATAGGTGGACAGGTCGGTATTGTTTACGGCCGGCAGAGAGATGACGGTGTTGTCTTCGGTCTTGAGTTGCTGATCTTTGGTGGCGAAAATGAGATTGTTGTTATTGTCCTGCAGCATTGCTCTTACTTCCCCGATGTCACGGCTGCTTGCCCTCATGTCGTGAAGGCGGAACTGCTGTTGTTTGAGGTTGAGGCAGTCGATACCGGTTTCGTAGGTGCTGAGCCATAGGTTGCCCTGCCTGTCGATATATGCGGCATGAATCATATTGGTGAGTCCGCTCAACGGGTTGACAAGGCGGTCGGTTTCTTTGTCATACTTGGAGAATCCGCCTCCGAAGGGGTTGACCCAAGTATTATGCTCTTTATCCTGCAGAATAATAAGGTTAGAGCGAAGGGGTGCATATTTGGTGTCGATTTGTTGCGAAAGGTGCTTGAGCGACATGTCAGAGAGCCTGTATCTCCAAATGCCCGTCCGGTCGGTCTCCACCCAGACGATACCGCATGAGTCGTTAACGACAGCTATGACGTGCCCTATTTTGTCGGCACCGGCAATGTTGCTGACCTTACCGGAGATAGTATTATATATGAAGAGTCCGTGTCTGTCGGTGCCGACCATGAACTCATGTTGCGAGAGCTGCGTTATGCTTGTCAGTTCGGCACCAGGCATGACAGCGACGGGCTCTATACGGTTGTCGCTTATGGAGTAGCGCCACATCATGCCGTTGTTACCTGCGAACCAGAGTCCGTCGGAGGAGAGGGTGGCGGTGGTGAGGACGACAGAGTTGCCGGCGGAAGGCAGAGTGATGAGTGCGGAGTCGTTATCGTTGATATTGCGTCTTGCAAGTTTGCCTGCATCGTCGTACCAGATATTGCCGTTCTTGTCGCTGACGATGAAATGTGCGGTGGCGGAGCCTTGCATAGGGTGCAGGTGATCAGAAACGGAGCCGTCGCTATTCTCGCTCAGGTGGAGAATACCTTCGTTGCAGACGAGGAACAACTCTCCGGGTTTGGGTTCGATGAACATGCGCTCGGAGTTGTATCGGATGAGCGGAGAGGTGTAGCCGGAGTCATAGAATCTTTCACGGGTCTTGTCGAACCGGTGCATTCGTCCGTCGTAGGTCTGAAACCAGATGTATCCTTCGGAGTCCTCGCGGATAAACTCCACACGGTTGTTGCTGAAGGAGGTTTCCCCCGCATGTGATTTATAGGTGGTGAAACGGTATCCGTCAAACTTGTTGAGCCCGTCCCACGTGCCGAACCACATGTATCCGTCGTGGTCCTGAGTGATAGACATGACGGTGTTCTGACTGAGCCCGTCTTCTACGCTGTAGTGGTGCACGTTGTATTGTGCGTTAGCAGAGAACAGACACAGAGCAATGAAAAGTAATATGTCAGCGAGTCTTTTCATCCGAGGGAGAGTAGGTATTGTCCGTATGCCGTTTTGTTCATCTGTTGCCCGAGTTGGTGCAGCTGTTCTGTAGTGATCCAGCCGTTACGCCATGCTATTTCTTCTATGCAACTGACATAGAAGCCCTGACGGTTCTGAATGGTAGCGATGAAGTTGCCTGCGTCGAGAAGCGAGTCGGGGCTGCCTGTGTCAAGCCATGCAAAGCCACGCCCGAAGAGTTCAACGCGGAGTGTGCCTTCGTTGAGATAGACTTTGTTGAGGTCGGTTATCTCGTATTCGCCACGTGCGGACGGCTGCAGGGCAGCGGCTTTGTCACACACTGTCTCATCATAGAAATAGAGCCCGGGCACGGCATACTGACTTTTGGGGTTCTGTGGCTTCTCCTCAAGAGAAATCACCTTTAGAGAGTTCTCGTCGTCAGGATTCTCCTGCTCGAACTCTACGACGCCGTATGCGCGCGGGTCTTTGACGTAGTAGCCGAAGATGCAGGCACCTTTGTCAAGAGTGGCGGCACGGCGGAGCATGCGGGTGAAACCGCGACCGTAGAAGAGGTTGTCACCGAGTATGAGGCAGCCTTTGTCGCCGTTGAGGAACTCGCGTCCGAGCACGAAAGCCTGTGCAAGTCCGTTGGGTACTTCCTGTATCTTATATTCGAGATGCATGCCGAGCCTTGAACCGTCGCCGAGCATCTCCCTGAACATAGGCAGGTCGCGCGGCGTAGAGATGACAAGTACTTCGCGAATGCCTGCAAGCATAAGCGTGCTAAGCGGGTAATATATCATCGGCTTGTCGTAAACCGGCATTATCTGCTTTGATATTGCGAGTGAGAGTGGTTGCAACCTTGTTGCGCTTCCTCCTGCTAAGATTATTCCTTTCATGATATTAGTGTGTTGTCAATTGAAGTCAATGATGTGGTGAATAGACAAGATACCGATGATTCCGGTAGAGGCGTTGTCGGCGGTTACGGCGAGGGTGGTGATATTGTATTTGTCCATTATGGCGAGAGCCTCTGTGAGCATGGCATCTTGTGTGATATGCTTATATGAAGGGGTCATTACGTCTGACGCTTTCACTGCCGACAGATTGTCAAACTTCTGTATTGCTCTGCGCAGGTCACCGTCAGTGATTATCCCTACACACTCTTCGCCGTTGTAAACCATAGTCATGCCCAGATGCTTGTCCGACATCTCTTTGGTCAGTTCACGGAAGCAGGTGTCGGTCTGCACACGGGGTACATCTGTACTCATGCGGTTTCTTACTTTGCGCAGCAGTTGTCTGCCGAGGGCACCTCCAGGGTGATAAGTAGCGAAGTTGTCCGCTTTGAAATGCCGTTGCTCCATCAGACATACCATCAGTGCGTCGCCCATAAGCAGTGTTGCAGTGGTAGAGGTGGTGGGTGCAAGTCCGAGAGGGCATGCCTCGTGATCCACATGCACTGAGAGAGTGAGGTCTGCTTCGGTAGCGAGAGCGGACTGCGGATTGCCTGTGAGAGCGATGATACGGCAACCGATGTTGCGAAGCGGTGCAATCACATTGAGTATCTCGGAGGTTGCGCCTGAGTTGCTGACAAGCATCACTATGTCGTCGCGGCTAACCATACCGAGGTCGCCGTGCACTGCTTCGGCGGCATTGACAAAGATAGACGGCGTGCCTGTAGAGGCAAACGAAGATGCCATCTTGTGGGCTATGATACCCGTCTTGCCGATACCCATGAGTACAAGTTTGCCATGGCAGGAGAGAATAGCCTCCACCACATTGTCGAAGGCGGAATCTATATCATCGGAGAGCCGCTTGAGTTCGGTTATCTCTTCTTGGAATATCTGTTTTGCGCGTTCTGAATAGTTCATCACAAGTTCTTTATTAAGTCATCTATTTCCACCGCCTGCTTCAGTAGGTTGTGCATGTCGGCAAGTGGCAGTTGGTTGGCTGCATCGGAGATGGCGTGGTCGGGGTCGGGGTGCACTTCGAGGAAGATGCCGTCTATACCCACAGCGAGAGCGGCACGCATCAACACCGGCACCATCCGGCGGTTGCCGAGTGTAACACCCTGCTGCGACGAAGGTTGCTGCACAGAGTGAGTGGCATCGAAAACCACAGGGCAGCCTGTATGCTTCAGTTGCTCAAGCGAAGTCATGTCAACCACGAGGTTGCCGTATCCGAAACTGCTGCCGCGCTCGGTAAGAAGCAGTTGCGGTTGAGAAGTCACTTCCGCCGCTTTGGCTATGACACCACGCATATCCCAAGGAGCCATAAACTGACCTTTCTTCACATTCACCACCTTGCCGGTACGAACAGCCGCCTGTATGAGGTCGGTCTGCCGGCTGAGGAAAGCGGGAATCTGCAGAATATCCGCCACTTCTGCCACCGGTTCACATTGCCACGACTCGTGAACATCGGTAAGAACAGGCAGGTCAAGAGTGGTTTTAACCTCGCTGAGAATCTTCAACCCCTCCTCCATTCCGACTCCGCGAGGGGAAGAATATGTACGGTTGGCTTTGTCGAAAGACGACTTGAATACCAATTCTATATTCAGTTCTCCGCATATCTGTTTGAGTGTGCGGGCAGTGGATATCACCATGTCGCGGTTCTCAATGGCGCAGGGGCCTGCAATGAGTACGAAGCGTTTGTTGCCGCCAAACTGTATGCCGTTTTGCAAAGTTACCATAGGTTGAGAGTCAGGGTAGAGATGATTTATTATATTAGCAAGAGACGGCGAGTGTCGGCAAGTCTGACTGCCTCACGCCGTCTCTTTGGTTGTAATCTGTGTTATTCTACACTCTTGTAGCAGCGAACCCACTGAACTTTGAGTTTACCTTCGCCTGCCGACTCCGTCTTGGGCAAGAACGACTGGGCAAGGAGAAACATCTGCTCTTTGGGCAGGGTGTTGTCCATACGGAGAACCTCAAGGTTGTTGACATACCAGATGAGTTCTTTCTTCGTCCAACGGAGTGTATATACATAATACATCGAGCGGAGAACGCCTGTGAGGTCAACTTGTTTCGACTGCTTGCCGTTGATTACTCCGAGTTGGTGTTTACTGCCGTTGTAATGGTACAGTGCTATCAGCGGCGACCCGGGCTTGCCTGTCGAGAGGCCGAAGAAATGGTGCCCCGAACCCTGACTGCGCACCTTTGCCATGAACATGCCTTCTTGTTGTGAGAATGAGGCTTTGGTATTCATTACGTCAGAGGTGTAGGAGAATACCTGCTCGGAGAATCCTTTCTTCCCGTCCCATGCAAGTGCGGTGACGGTCTCGTGGCGTGTCTCAATATCCATGCGGCCTTCGGCAAAGATAGTGTTCTTGCCGCTGTTGTATGCCTGATGTTCGTTAGCCTGCGAGTATCCGTCTTTGAGGGTGTCGGGTGTGAGACCGTAGCCAGCTTTCCAGTTCTTGGGAGAAGACATGTCATCTTCAAAAGAGAGCCGGAACATCTCTGCCCAGTCTATCTCCTCGGCGCGCTGAGCGAAATAGAAACGAATGTCATCGGAGTTCTTGAGTTGCTCGTAGCGGTTGAATTGCTTGTACTCCTCGGTGGTCTCCCAGCGGTGGGGGTTCTTCCAGAAGGCATCCTGAGCCTTGAACTGCTCGGTCTGTATCTCCTCCTCGAGAGCGGTGAGTTGCCGTAGTTCGTCGGAGTTGAGCACCTTGAGGTAGTTCTGATAGAAAGCAGAGCGGTTTATCATGTTGTACATGCGCAGTTCTGACGACTTGCGACGCTCTTTGGGGTCTTTCATCTTGCTGAAATCCTCTGAGTTGCGGAACTGAAGGAAACTCTGGAAAGTAGGCATCTCGAGTGCACGTTTGTATCCGCGCATACGCATGGAAGACGAGAGTTTTTCGTAGAGTGCGGTCTTCTTGCCTTCTTCGGTGTCGGAATACTTGCGGTTTTTGAGGTCTTGCATCTTCGACTGGAATTCGGTAGTTTCCACCACTTCTTTCAAACTCAGATACTCTGCCATTTCGGGAGATTTCTCCACCTTGCGATAGCGTGCAACGCGCTCTTGCAGTTCTTTGATGTTCTTTTCAAACTGCTCTGTGGAGAACATCTTACGGGTTAGTCTGGCTGTAAACAGATTCATAATCTATTTTGTTTTAAGTAATTGTAATTCTTGTATCAGTTGCTCCAAACTGTCAACATATTGAGGTTTGTAGCTTTCTTCTTCAGGTATGAATTGTTCGTCTTTCATCATCTGTGCCAACTCCTTGAGATGGTTGTAGAACCCTTTGTAGTTGAGGATGAACAGGGGTTTATGGTGTTCGCCTACAGTGCCGGCTGCGATGGCGTCGAACATCTCGTCGAGTGTGCCATAGCTGCCCGGCAGACAGACGAAGCAGTCAGCCAAGAGTTTCATCTGCTGCTTGCGTAAGTTCATGTCGTTTACCTCGATTGTAGAAGTGCACCACTTTGAGCGTCTGCCTGAGAGAAGAATGCGTTTGGTTACGACACCCGTCACCAATCCTCCCGCCTCGAAGACGGTTTGGCTGACTTCGGTCATCAACCCTCCTGTCGCCCCTCCGAACACAAGCGTATGCCCCGACTCGGCAATCCACTTGCCGAGGTCGCGACCTATTTGCTTATACTCGTCTGCAATAGAGTCTTTTGCCGAACAATAGACACAGATATTCATATATGTCAATTCAGTTGTTTATGCGTCAATCTTTGCGTAAGTGGCGTTCTGCTCGATGAACTCGCGTCGCGGAGCCACTTCTTCGCCCATGAGCATGGAGATGGTGCGGTCTGCTTCGGCAGCGTTCTCAATGGTAACCTGCTTGAGCATACGGCGTTGCGGGTCCATGGTAGTCTCCCAGAGTTGCTCGTCAGACATCTCACCCAAACCTTTGTAGCGTTGTGTCTTCACCTGACGCTCATCGCCGCCTGCATACTGCTCTATGAATGCCCGTCTCTGCTGGTCGTTCCAGCAATACTCTTTGTAGTTGCCCTTGCTGCATTGATAGAGCGGAGCCATCGCAATATAGAGGTAGCCTTGTTCTATCAGTTCTTTCATGTGGCGGAAGAAGAAGGTCATTACCAGAGTGGCGATATGTGCACCATCGACATCGGCATCCGCCATGATGATTACTTTGTGGTAGCGGATCTTCGAGAGGTTGAGTGCTTTCGGGTCTTCTTCCGTACCGATAGTCACACCGAGAGCAGTGAAGATATTGCGTATCTCTTCGCTTTCAAACACCTTGTGAGGCATGGCTTTCTCCACGTTGAGAATCTTACCGCGCAGTGGCAGAATAGCCTGATGATAGCGGTCGCGCCCTGTCTTGGCTGTTCCGCCTGCGGAGTCACCCTCCACGAGGAAGAGTTCGCACTCTGCAGGGTCTTTCGACTGGCAGTCAGCCAGTTTGCCAGGCAGTCCGCCGCCGGAGAGCGGGTTCTTGCGCTGCACGTTGAGTCGGGCATTGCGGGCTGCGATACGTGCCTGGGCGGCAAGTATCACTTTCTCCACAATCTTCTTGGCATCGTCAGGGTGCTCCTCAAGATAATTGGTAAGAGCCTCCGACACTGCCTGGCTTACCATACCTGCAACCTCCGAGTTGCCGAGCTTGGTCTTGGTCTGACCCTCGAACTGGGGTTCTGCCACCTTGACAGAGATGATGGCGGTCAGACCCTCGCGGAAGTCATTGGGGTCGATAGCCGACTTGCCGTCTTTGTCCTTCAGTTTGGCCTTTTCAAGCAGTTTGCTCTCCTCTGCATATTTGTTCATCACGCGGGTGAGAGCGGCACGGAATCCTTGCACGTGTGTACCGCCTTCTATGGTGTTGATGTTGTTCACATAGGAGTGCACATTCTCGTTGAAGTCGGTGTTATATATCATTGCCACCTCTACAGGTGTGCCGTATTTCTCTGTGCTGAGACAGATGACATCCGAGATAAGCGGGGTGCGTGTGCCTTCAAGATAACGCACGAACTCGGGCAGACCCTGCTCCGAATAGAAGGTCTCGATACGCTGACCGCCTTCTGCGTCTTTGGCACGCTTGTCTTTCAGAACTATCTTTATGCCTGCGTTGAGGAATGCCAGTTCGCGCATGCGCTTGGCAAGAATATCGTATTGATATACTGTCTCTGTGAAAATGGTCTCGTCCGGCCAGAAATGTACGTATGTGCCGGTAATGCCCTGCTCCCAGTTGCCGGTAGCCTCGCTTATATCAATAGTGTGCACAGGTGATACGGGTTTGCCTTTCACGTAATCTTGCGCATGAATCTGTCCGTCGCGATATACCTCCACATGCATGTGCGAAGAAAGGGCGTTCACACAACTTACACCCACACCGTGCAGACCGCCGCTGACTTTGTATGAGTCCTTGTTAAACTTGCCGCCTGCATGCAACACTGTCATCACCACCTCCAATGCACTCTTGTGCTCTTTCGGGTGCATGTCAACCGGAATGCCTCGGCCGTTGTCCTGAACCGTTATAGAGTTGTCTTCTTCTATGTGTACCGCTATCTCGTTGCAATACCCTGCAAGAGCCTCGTCAATAGAGTTGTCCACCACTTCATATACAAGATGATGCAGACCTTTTACTGAGATGTCACCGATGTACATGGCAGGGCGTTTGCGCACTGCTTCCAATCCTTCAAGCACCTGAATCGACTCGGCGCCATACTGTTGTTCTTTTTGTTCTTCTTCCATGTATTTTGTTTTGTTTTTATTATCTTTTTCAGGGTATCTGTAATTACCCACATTTAAGCATGCAAAGATACAAACATTTTTTTTATTACACAATAGGGTAAGTTGTTTTTTTATACGAAAACGCCATAGAACGCAAATAAACGGCATTCTATGGCATTTGCAAAATTCAGTAATAGAAAAGATAACTGCCAAAAACGCTTAAATCAAAGAAAATCGGGTCGAATTTACAGGATAAAATGGCACATGCTCCGGAATATTGTGACATTACGATTTCAGCTCCCCGGCGCTTCTCTGACACTCCGCCATGTCTCCCATAATAATGCTCTATGTTTGGCAATTCTATGCAAGACCTCCTGAGAAAGGCGGTGCTTATTAAAGATTTTATTCTTTAATGAAAATGCCTGTTTCTTGCAGAAAAACGCTGAAAGTTGAGGTTTTTTCTTTGTTTCTGGCATGATTTTGCCCGAGAATGGCACTTTTTTTCGCCCGAATCGGCAAAAACAATCATATATGTAATAATGCCGGAAGCCGACAGATACGGCAGTGTAAGCCGAGTGTTCCGGACATTATGACATTGTGACACAAAAATGAGTATGAATACGCACTTTTCCCGCCTCTCTCACCTTCGTTTTGCTATCTCTGAGATTACAAAATCAGCACCTTCGGGTGTGGTAATTTTCTGCCTGTTCCGACTCGGGTTATTTTGCTGTTGCCTGCATGATTTTAGGCGCAAGTTGTGTGTCGTCCTGCCAGCCGGTGAAAATCTCGGAACCTGCACCTACTGCCCATACGCCTACGGCGGAAGCAGAGTGAGAACCTGTTGTCCAACCTATCTTGCTTTTCTTGTCAAGCAGCGATACAGCGGAGGCGGTGAGTGCATCAAGTTCTTTATACAAGGTCTTCACTTTCTTTGATTTACCCTTCTTGAAACTCTTGAACTGAGCCTGCAGCGCAGCATCTTCTTCCGCACTTATTTCTACTGTCTGCCAAAATCCGAGTTTCTGCTCAAACAGCCGGTGCACATCTGCCCATGCGAGATTCTTGCCTTTCTCGTCGCTCAGTTGTTTCAGGCTGTTTGACAACTCGTCGAGCGAAATATGCTGGTTCTGCAGCAGTTGCAGGTTGAGGGTATAGTCGGAGTTGCCGAGTGACATACCGCCTGTCTCATGGTCGGCAGTAACAACTATAAGAGTCTCGTCGGGGTGTTGCAGGTAGAACTCAAAGGCGAGTCTTACGGCTTTGTCCATATCAATGACATCGTTAATGGCTGTTGCGGC
Source organism: Paludibacteraceae bacterium (assembly GCA_905235505.1). GTDB lineage: Bacteria > Bacteroidota > Bacteroidia > Bacteroidales > Paludibacteraceae > Colicola. The sequence goes on along the minus strand of CAJOMJ010000020.1, from coordinate 22,279 downwards.
ATCGTTGCTATGGCATGCCCAGTCGATTGCACCTCCTTCCACCATAAGGAAGAACCTGTCGTGGTGTGTATATAGAAAATCAATAGCTGCTTCGGTTATCTGCGTGAGACTGAGGTCGTCGGCCTTGCGTTCGATAGCATAGGGGATAAGACCTTCGCCCTTGTAGTCGTCGGTAAGACCTTCGTGAGGTTGTATGAGTATCATCTTCTTTGCCTCGTCTTTCTTGTTCTGGTAGTCACCGTATCCATGTGCAAACGTATATCCTGCATCGCGGCAAATCTTGTAAAGCGACTCGGGTTCTTTGCCCTGATTCTCCTTTTTCCACTTGTCAAGTTTCTTGGGGTAGGGCTGATAGAAAGTGCCTCCGCCGAAGAAATCGAAGTTGGAGGCGGCGAGTTGTGTACCTATTGTATAATAGTCGTTTCTGCTTTCTACATGTGCATAGAAAGCGGCGGGGGTGGCATGGTCGATGCTGACACTGGTGGTTATGCCCACACCCCAGCCTGCATCGCGCAACTGCTCGGCTATGGTATAGACATTGGTGCCGTCAGGCTTGATTCCGAGTGTATGGTTGGTTGTCTTCTCCCCTGAAGAAAGCGCTGTGCCGGCTGCAGATGAGTCGGTGATGCCGTTTGAAGCAGAGAATGTTGTGCACTGACCTGTTACGGGGAACTGGGTGAAGCAGAGCGGCTTTGTGCCTATTCTGCCTTCCAATTCGGCGAGATACATCTCGGTTGCGAGCACTTGGTTCTGCCCCATACCGTCACCTATAAAATAAAATACATACTTCGCCTGTCCGGCACTCGCACCGAATAATACGGTGCACAAGATAACAAAAGATAAGATAACTCGTTTCATTGTTGAATATATTAGATATTGAAGATTCAATTATGACTGCAAAGATACGTTGTTTTTCCGTAACTTCCAAATAAATGGTGTTAACGGAGTAAATTTTTTATCTCTTCATACTCGAACCCGCGTTGCAGGGCGAGGCGTATCTGTTTTTCTCTGTCGCCCATGTATTTGTTGAGAGCCTTGTTGAGTGCCTTGCCGTATTCTTCTTCATTGATGCCACCAAGTGCCTGCTCCACCGTTGTTTCATTGATGTTCTTCGCTAATAGCATCATGCGTATCTTCACTCTTCCCCAACCTTGATAAGCCACCTTGTCGTGTACGTATGCACGGCAGTAGCGCTCTTCGTTGATATACTCATCTTCTTTCAGACGGCACAGTATCTCCTCTCTCCACGACTCTTCTCTGCAACCCCACTGCCATAGTTTCTCGCGCAGCTCCTGAGTGCAATGTTCGCTCTTCGCACAATAGGCGGTTGCCTTCTGCCATAGTTCTTCTTTCGTAGTCTGTTTTGTCATACAATACTTAATTATATTAGGGCAGTTGTTATTCTGTCTTTGCCAAACATGTCTTTGATTGTTGTTATTTGCCTGTAGCCTGATTGTGCAAGCATTTCGTTCATAGCCCCGGCGCATGTCTCGTTTATCTCGAAGAAGATATACTTTGCCTTTCTCATCTGTGCTATCCTGCGGTAGAATAGCAGCGGGTCAGAGTCATCAACAAACAACGCCTGCCATGGCTCGTAGTCAAGCACCCGCTTCTGCATCAGTGTCTTTTCGCTCTCCATGACGTATGGAGGATTACTCACAATGACATCATAGTCGCCTATAGTCTGATTGAGTATGTCACACTTGAAGAAACTTATGTCTGCATTGTTTTGTTTGGCATTGTCTGAAGCGGTTTGGAGTGCTTCTTCGCTTATGTCACAGGCTTCTGCATGCCACAGAGGGAAGGCTTTCTTGAGGGCGATAGCTATGCAACCCGAACCCGTGCCTATGTCAAGCATGCGGAGTCTGCTGTCTGCAGGGAAACTTTTTTTTACCGCCTCCACCAATTCCCATGTCTCGGGTCTCGGAATCAGGGTGTTTGCATTGACTTGCAGCGTCAAACCTCCCCAATACGCCTTGCCGAAAATGTATTGAAGTGGCTCACCTGAGCGAACTCTTTCGATTAAGATTTCCAAATTCGGAATATTATTCGTATCTTTGCAGAGAATTTCGTTATATGCCAAACCTGTGGTCTCTTGTATGAGCCATATAGCAGTCTCTCGAAGTTCATTATCAGGAATATAACCGCGGAGGTTGTCTTCTATGTATAACAATGTAGGGTTCATTGAGCCTGCAAAGATAATATATTTTGTTGGATAATAGAACGTGTCGCTGTGAAAAATGCCGGATTATGACAAATATATGAGTCGTTGCCTGCAGTTGGCTAAGTTGGGTGAGTATTATGTTGCGCCTAACCCTATGGTCGGTGCCTTGCTCGTGAATGAGGAGGGCGTTATTCTGTCCGAGGGTTGGCACAGGCAGTTCGGAGGTCCGCATGCAGAAGTCAATTGTCTCACTGAGGCAGTACGGCGGTTAAATGGTCAGACTCCGTGTTCGCCTGTCACTCTCTTTGTTTCGCTTGAACCATGTTCACACTATGGCAAGACTCCGCCTTGCGCCGACCTTATCATAAGCAAACGCAAAGAACTTAATATACACAGGGTGGTGGTCGGCAGTCTTGACTCCAATCCGAAGGTGTCAGGCGAAGGAATCCGTAAGCTGAGAGAAGCAGGTATCGAGGTGGTGACCGGTGTGCTGGAAAAAGAGTGCAAACAACTTAACAAACGCTTCTTCTGTCTGCATGAGAACCACAGACCGTATATCATCCTCAAGTGGGCGCAGTCGGCAGACGGTTACATCGGTTTGCCTGACAGACGGGTGGTAATTTCCAACCCGCTCTCCAAGCAGGTCGTGCACAAGATGCGGGCAGAGAATATGTCTATCATGGTGGGCACCAATACGGCATTGACAGACAACCCGAAATTGCTGAATACCCATTGGGTGGGGCGCAACCCTGTGCGAATCCTGCTTGACAGGCACGGGCGTGTGCCACGCTCATACAATATTTTCTCCCCTGACTCGGAAACCATAGTCTATTCTGACAACACACAATGGGAATATATTCTCTCCGACCTCGCTCGGAGAAATATCCATTCTCTGTTGGTGGAAGGCGGTGCCACGCTGCTGAATAATATCCTCGCCACGGGAATCTTCGACGAGGTGCATATAGAGGTCAATCCGAAGATGTATCTCTGCCAAGGCATTAAAGCACCTGAGTCTCCCGAAGGCTTTGGCGCACTTTTTGAAGAACAGACTATTGACAATAACATACTTTATACTTATGTGCATTATTAAGAAGATTTATATAACTCTGCTGACAGTTGTTGTAATAACAGGTGTAACCGGTTGTGAGGTGATAACCCGATACAAGATGGGTGACGCTGTAGTAACAGTTGGCAAACAATCGTTGTATGAGAACGATATTCGTAGTCTTACGTCGTCTCTTTCGGGAGAAGATAGTGCCAAAGTCGTGGAAGCCTATATTGAGAAGTGGGCAACCGAAGTGCTTGAATACGAGCGTGCCAAGTCTCAGCTTCATGCTGATGCCGCTATAGAACGTCAGGTGGAAGACTATCGCCGCTCGCTTTATCTTCATGCCTATGAGCAGCAACTCGTTCAAGAGCGTATGCCCAAGCAGGTCAACCCCGACTCCGTACTCGCTTTCTACGAGCGTTACCCCGACCGGTTCATACTGAAAGACAACCTTCTTCGCGGGTTGCTGCTTGTTGTACACAAAGATGCACCTGAACAACAGAACCTGAAGAAATGGCTCGGCAATCTTAATGAGGAGAATATGGAGAACATAGAGAAATATGCTTATCAGTACGCATCAGGTTACGAACTCTTCACCGACAAGTGGCAACCGCAGAGCAATGTCCTAATGCGGCTCCCCATTGCGCAGGGCAACCTCACAGACATGCTGAAACACAACTCGCTTATCGAAATGCAGGACTCTCTGTCAATCTACCTGCTGCAGATTACAGACAAGAAATTAGTCGGCGAGCGTATGCCCATAGAGTATGCCACGCCTGACATTGAACAGGCAATACTCGGCTTGAGGCAGGTGGAGTTCGTAGAACGTGAGAAAACCAGAATATACCGCAAAGCTGTAGAACAAGACAAAATCATATACAAACAGAAAACCCCGAACCAAGATGAATAACAGACTCGGCATATTGTTGTCATTGCTGTCTTTGGCATTTTACACCTTTGCCAAGGACAACGTAATAGATGAAGTGATATGGGTGGTAGGCGAAGAAGCTATCCTCCGCAGCGAAGTTGAGGAAGAACGCCTGAGAGCACAGTATGAAGGTCAACAGATAGCAGGTGACCCGTATTGTGTGATACCCGAACAGATAGCCATTCAGAAACTGTTCCTGCATCAGGCTGAACTTGACTCTGTAGAGGCAAGCGAAAGCTCTGTCCACACTCAGGTGGAGATGCGTCTCAATTACTATCTCTCACAGATAGGATCTAAAGAAAAGATGGAGGAATATTTCCGCAAAACCATGGCAGAGATGCGCGAAGAGATGACCATACAGGTGCGCAACCAGATGATAATCCAGCAGATGCAGATGAAACTCACCGAGCATATCAAATCCACTCCGGCAGAAATCAGACGCTACTATCTTGCTTTGCCGCCTGATTCCATTCCTACCATACCCGCGCAGGTTGAGGTGCAGATGATAGCCGTTGAACCTGCCGTGCCCCGCGAAGAAGTGGAGCGTGTGAAGACCCGTCTGCGTGAGTTCACCGAACGTGTGAACAAGGGTGAAGCCGACTTCTCTATGCTCGCCCGCCTGTATAGCGAAGATACTGAGTCTGCCAAGCGCGGTGGAGAACTCGGGTTCGTGGGCAGAGGGCAACTCGTGCCCGAATTTGCAGAGGTGGCTTTCAACCTTATTGACCCTAAAAAAGTAAGCCGTATCGTTGAAACGGAATACGGTTACCATATTATCCAACTAATTGAGAAGAAAGGCGAACGAATCAATTGCAGACACATACTTCTCAAACCACGTATCTCTGCAGACGACAAAGTGAAGGCTGTCAACCGCCTTGACTCTGTGGCTAACCTCGTGCGCACAGGCAAAATGACTTTCGAGCAGGCGGTCATAAAGTTCTCGGAGGACAAGAACACTGTTATGAACGGAGGTCTTATGACCAATGAGAATACTAATGCTACCAAGTTCGAATATCAGGAGTTGCCTCCTGAGGTCGCCCGGCAGATATACTCAATGAAAGTTGGTGAGATAAGCAACCCCTTCACCATGATTGACCAGCGGAAGAACAAAGAGACTTGTGTGATAGTGCGCCTCAAAAGCAGAACTGATGTGCACAAAGCCAATCTCACAGACGACTACCAGGTTATTCGTGAGATGTACGAAAACGAGATGAAGGGCAAGTTTATTGATGAGTGGATCAGGAAAAAACAAAAGGATACATACGTAAGTATAGACCCCGAGTGGCAAGGTTGTGACTTCCACTACCCGGGTTGGGTCAGATAATCCCGTAGAGACACATCATTGCCGTGTCTCCAAACCATAAACGTAATAGTGAATAGATTTATATACATATTATCTGTTATATTACTCTTCCTCTGCCCCGGTTTGCAGGCAGAGACAATGGTTTATCTGGTGCATTCCGAGACATTGTCATTCGATGAAGAACTCTACCCCGAAGCACAACTGCTGAAAGGTGATGTCATCTTCCGGCACGACTCCGCACTTATGTATTGCGACTCTGCACTCTTCTATGAGAAAAACAACTCTCTTGATGCTTTCGGCAATGTGCGGCTTGTGCAGGGTGATACTCTCGAAGGATTCTCCGATGTCCTCTTCTATGACGGCAATACCAAGTTTGCCCGTATGAGAAAGAATGTCAAACTCATTCACACCGGCACTACTCTTACTACCGACTCTCTCAACTACGACCGGCTCAACGACCTCGCATGGTACTTCAGCGGAGGCAAGATAGTTGACAGTCTCAATACCCTTACCTCTGTCTGGGGGCAATATACGCCATCTACTCGACAGACGGTATTCAAGACCGATGTACTCCTTGTCAATGACCGCTTCGTACTCACAGCCGATACTCTCAAATATAATACCGCCAGCAATATAGCCGACCTCGTCGGACCTACCAAAATAATCTATGAAGAAGAAACCACCATTCTCAGTACTCTCGGTTGGTACAACACACGCACTGAGGAGTCTATGTTGCTCAACCGTTCGGAGGTTATCCACGAAGATGGCCGCAGCCTTACAGGTGACACTATCTTCTACGACAAACATTTTGGCAAGGGCGATGTGGTAGGGCACATGTGTCTCATTGACTCGGTGCAGCAGGGCACTCTCTATGGCAACCTCGGCAAGTTCTTCGAGACTGATAAATACGGCTTCGCTACCGATAGCGCTCTCTATGTTGACTGGTCGGAAGAAGACAGAACCTATGTTCATGCCGACACTCTCTATTCCGAAGAGATACCATACCAATTGACCTTGTTGCAACCGCTGGATAGCATCATGGTGGATAGTGTACTCACATGGCAACCTCCTGACACCCTCTTGCAGGATACTTCATATAGGCAGATTAGGGCATTCTACCATGTACGAATCTATCGCTCCGACATGCAGGCTATCTGTGATTCGCTCGTCACAAACAACCGTGATTCCGTAATGATAATGAACGGCAAACCGGTCATTTGGAGTGATAACCAACAGATAAGTGCCGAACTCGTAAATGTATATCTCAAGAACGGCACTGTTGACTATGTGCATGGTATCGGCAGTGCCATTGCCTCTCAGCAGGACGCTGAGACATGGTTCAACCAACTCTCTGGTAAAGAACTCTTGGCATATATCCGTGAAGGCGAGATGCGCCAGATAGATGTAAACGGTAATGCAGAAACAGTGTTCTACCCGCATGAAGACGATGGCAAAGGCCCTGTCGTAGGAGTAAACAAGACGCAGTCGAGTTATGTCAAGATGTATCTGCAGAATCAGAAAGTTGACCATATAGTGTTCACCTCAGCCACCACAGGTGCTATGTATCCGCTTGACAAGATAAGTGAGAGTCAGACACGTCTCGGCAGTTTCTTCTGGGCGGAAGATGAGAGACCGAAGAACAAAGACGATGTGTTCCGTCATCCTCAGTCCACTCAGCGACCCGAACAAGTAGCCCTCAGTGCCAAAGACACAACTGCTGAGGAGAATACCGACTCTGAAAAAGAGGATTCTTCTGACTCGAAGAGAAACAGCAGAGGAAGAAAACGTGCTGGAAGATAATAGTGTAATAAATAATTAAAGATATGAAACGCAATTTATTATTATTCAGTATGCTGCTGACAGTTACAATGCTTTCGGCGCAAGAACAGTGGTTCGGAGTGCAAGTGGGATTTGCAGAGCCTATTCTCCGACAAAACATTACCACCCTGAACAGAAAACTATCCGACGTGACTCGCGGCAATGGTTTTAAGGTGGGCTTCGCTTATGATGTAACATTGATTGAGGGCTTCGGCTTAAACGTGGCAATCAACTATAGTTATGCGCATAGAGGAGGAAAATGGGTAGCAGAGAACCCTATGTTTCCTAATAATTTCCAGACACGGGAAACCTTCTCAATGCATATGGTGGAATTGCCTATAGAGTGGCAATACAAATTCAATATCGCCAACGACACATGGCTCATATTATATACCGGTCCTACTCTGCAGTACAATTTCGCATATAATACGACAACTACCCGTCGGAATACAATAACAAACGAGGAAAAGACAGAGAAGATAAACCACTATAGTACTGATATTGATAATGACGGAGTGAGAGACTATACACCTTTCAATATCCAATGGGGCGTAGGTGCCGGATTCCAATATAAAAACTACTACATCCGTGGTGGCTACAACTTCGGTATATATAATCACTTCCGCGACAACTTCAATGACAAAGGCAGTTATACCAATCGTGCCCGCTTTGATGAGTGGAATATCCGCCTTGGTTTCTACTTCCTCAATTTCGGTGTTGATTAACAACATAGTATCATATAATTAGTAGTCAATAGTATATAGTATTAGTAAATAGTTTATTGCCATGATTCCGAAAGAAACTATTGATCGTATCTATTCAACCTTGAAGATAGAAGACGTCATAGGCGACTATATGACGCTTCGCCGCCGTGGTGCCAACCTTTGGGGCAATTGCCCTTTTCATGATGAGAAAACTCCCTCGTTCAGTGTATCACCTGCCAAAGGTATATACAAATGCTTCGGTTGCGGCAAGGCAGGCAATGCAGTCAATTTCGTTATGGAATACGAGCAGTGTTCCTACGCCGATGCTCTCCGTCAGGTAGCAAAGAAATACCATATAGAGATACAGGAGAAAGAACTGACAGAAGAGGAGAAACTCCAGGAAGACGAACGCCAGAGTCTCTTCGCTGTCAACGACTGGGCTAACCATTGGTTCCAAAGCCAACTATGGGATACAGAAGCCGGACAGAACATAGGTCTAAGCTACTTAATGCAGCGTGGTCTCCGTGAAGATACTATCCGCTGTTTCCAACTTGGTTATGCCCCTGATAAGAATGCACTCTACTACGCTGCAAAGAAAGCAGGTTATAAGGAAGAGTTCCTGATAAAAACCGGACTCTGCGGTAATTCTCAATATAATAATGACGAGAATAATGAAGAAAACAAACCTGCCCGACCTTTCGACCGCTTTCGTGACAGAGCTATCTTCCCGATCTTTACCATCTCAGGTAAGGTAGTAGCCTTCGCAGGGAGAAAACTGAATGAAAGCAAGCAGGGCGGAAAATATGTCAATTCACCTGAATCATCTATCTATTCAAAGAGCAACGAACTCTACGGACTCTTCCAAGCCAAACAGGAGATAAGCAAGAAAGAGATGTGCTACCTTGTGGAAGGTCAGATGGATGTCATCAGTATGTTTCAGGCGGGTGTGAAGAACGTGGTTAGTTCCGGCGGTACTTCACTCACTCACCGGCAGGTAGTTCTCCTGCATCGTCTCACCGGAAATGTAACCATACTCTACGATGGCGACTCTGCCGGCATACATGCCGCTCTGCGTGGTATAGACATGCTCCTCGAAGAAGGTCTTAGTGTCAAAGTGGTTCTCCTTCCTGATGGAGAAGACCCCGACTCTTTCTCCCGTAAGATGAATGCAGCCGACTTCCAGCAATTCCTCATAGACAATAGTCAGGACTTTGTTCTCTTCAAGACAAACCTCGTCATGAGAGATGCAGGTAACGACCCGATAAAACGTGTCTCCTTAATCCGCGAAATCGTGCAAAGTATCTCAGTTATACCTGATCTGATTGCCAGAGAGGTGTATATAAAAGAGTGTTCCGCTATGCTCGGGATAAATGAAGACACTCTGCTTAAAGAGGTGAAGAAACTGAGAGAGGACAGATACCTCAAAGGGAAAAAACAAGCCGCAGGCTCGCCTGCACCCACTAATAATATAACACCCGCTGCAGAAGGAGAACCGTCTGCGCTGATGCAGGATCCGCTTCCCGAACCTAAAGAGACTGTTTCTCTCAGGCTAAAACCCAAAGACAGACTTGAAGAGAATATACTCAATCTGCTGCAGGTGCTGGTCAAATATGGCGATTACCCGTTGTTCGAAGGTTCTACAGTAGGTCAGTATATCTTGGATGAGTTAAATGCCAACCATATTCAGTTCGAGGACCCTTTATATGAGAAGATAATTAACGAGTATGTCGCTCATCAGGCGGATGAAGGATTCAAGGCAGAAGCCTTCTTCAATAATCATCCCAATTCTTATGTGTCTTCTCTTGCAAGAGAATTGATGTCCGACAAATACGAACTTAGTAGAATGTATGGAAAGAAGAGAATATCTGAGAATGTGGAGACTGTGGTGAAAATGCCCTCCGATGCCGACCGACTGAACGAACTTGTTCCACAACTAATCTACGAACTGCAACTGACCATTATCAAAGGAAAGATAACCAATACCCAACTTGCTATTCAGCATGCTCAAGAGAACGAAAGAGAAGAAGAAATCACAAACTATATTATGGAACTGGAAAAACTAAAGAATGTAGAAAAACTGCTCGGCAGACTACTCGGAAACAGAACTTAAACAACCTGAATACTCCTATGCTCTTCAATTCTATAATATATGGCCCCATTCACAGCCGGCGGCTTGGTGTCTCGCTCGGAGTAAACCTCCTCCCCGCTGACCACAAACTCTGCACTTTCAATTGTGCATACTGTGAGTGCGGCTGGAATACTGAGGTGCTGCACCCTCTGTTGCCCACCAGAGAACAAGTGAAAGCGGAATTAGAGCAGACATTGTCAACCATGACATGCCGGCCGGATGTTATCACCTTCTCAGGCAATGGCGAACCTACTTTGCACCCTCAGTTTGAGAACATCATGACAGACACCTGTACTCTCAGAGATAAGTATTGCCCCGATGCCAAAGTATGTGTACTCAGCAACTCCACACAACTCTCTCGGGAGGATGTGGTTAGGGCTCTCCTTATGGCAGACCAACGCATACTCAAACTCGACTCCGCCATCACTCGTACCATGCGGCTTATTGACCAACCCGTGAATCACAGTCTGCAAGTGGAACACATAAAGCAGTTGCTTATGCAGTTCAATCACGACTTCACATTGCAGACATGTCTGCTGCGGGGTACAATCAATGGCAAGCATGTAGATAATACTTCGGCAGAAGAACTGGCTGCATACTATGATATTCTCAAGCAGATTGCACCCAAACAGGTGATGATATACGTAATCGACCGTCAAACACCATGCAATACCCTTCAGAAGATAGAACCTGAAACAATGCAACGAATTGCTGCCGACATACGCAAGATGGGAATAGAGGTGATTGTTAGTGTGTAAAACACTTAATTGGACAAGTTATGAAAATTCTTATAGCACCGATGAATTGGGGACTTGGTCACGCCAGTCGCTGCATACCGCTAATCAACAAATATGTTGCTGACGGTTGCGAAGTGGTTATTGCAGGCGACGGCGAGAGCCTTGCTCTGCTGCGCAAGCATTTTCCAGAACTCCGTAGTATTGTCTTCCCCTCTCTCAACCTCAAGTACAGCAAGGGTAATAGTCAGGTCTGGGCTATGGCTAAGGCTCTGCCCAGAATCGTGAGATGGGGCATACGCGACCACTATGCACTCAAACGGCTGCTTGCCCAAGAACATTTCGACCGTATCATCTCTGACAATCGCTTTGGTCTGTATGTCAATCTCAAACCCAAGAGCAGATATTTCTCCCGCAATTCCAAACCTAAGAAACCTGTTGACCCTGCCAAAGAACCGGAGACTATCTACATCACCCACCAACTGATGATTAAAACACCGCCCCATTACCACTGGTTAGAGCCGATGCTCGCAAGTATTCACCGCGATATCATACTCAAATACACTCAATGCTGGATACCTGACTATGCCGGAGAGAAAAACCTGTCCGGCGACTTGAGTCATAAATATCCGCTGCCCCGCAATGCCAAGTTTATAGGCCCGCTCACGCGCTTCCCTGTCAAACAAACGCCCGACCGGAAGACGTGCGATACCCAGTACTCTATAGTCGCTGTACTGTCCGGTCTTGAACCGCAACGGACTCTCTTTGAGAAACAAATCACAGACTACTATTCCGGTAGAGAGGAAAAAGTGCTTGTAGTGCGTGGCAAAACAGGTCTGCCTAACACTACCCTGCAGAATAACAATATAACTTTTGTCCCCTATCTCGACGACCAGAGTCTGCAGGATGCCCTCCTTGGGGCGGAAATCATTCTTGCACGCAGTGGCTACAGCACCATTATGGACCTTAATGCCCTCGGTTGCCTGTACAAGGCAAGACTTGTGGCAACTCCGGGGCAACCCGAACAAGAGTACCTCGCTACTCTGCTTAAAACATAACAAATATAACAATCAAACATAATTAAAGTACAATGAACATAGCAATAGTAGGTGCAAGTGGCGCAGTAGGACAAGAACTTCTCAACGTCCTCTCCCAACGCAGTTTCCCTGTTGACAATCTCCGTCTCTTTGGCTCCCCGCGCAGTGCAGGACAGACATACAACTTCTGTGGCAAAGATGTTGCGGTAGAACTACTCTCGCCTGACTCTGACTTCAGTGGCGTAGATATAGCCTTTGTCAGTGCAGGTGCCTCAGTGTCCAAACAGTATGCAGAAGTCATCACTCGTCACGGCACCCTTATGATAGACAACTCCAAGGCCTTTCGTATGGATGCTGACGTACCCTTGGTTGTGCCTGAGGTTAATCCCGAGGATGCCTTCATCGCACCGAGAAATATCATAGCCAATCCTAATTGTACTACTATTCAGATGGTGGTGGCACTGAATGCTATTGAGCAACTCTCACATATCAAGCGCGTACATGTCGCTACCTATCAGGCAGCCTCAGGTGCGGGTGCACAGGCAATGAAGGAACTTGAAACCCAGTATCGGCAAGTGCTCAGCGGAGAAGAACCTACTGTGAGTAAGTTTGCCTACCAACTGGCATTCAACCTCATACCACAAATAGATGTTTTCACCGACAATGACTATACCCTCGAGGAGATGAAGATGCACAACGAGACACGCAAAATCATGCACTCTGACATCTCTGTCTCAGCTACCTGTGTCCGCGTACCATCGCTCCGTGCACACTCCGAAGTGATATGGTTGGAGACCGAGCAGCCGCTCTCTGTCGAAGTGGCACGCGAGGCTTTCTCTCATGCTCGAGGTTGCGTCCTTATGGATGGCAATGCTCCTGAACAGCAGAACTCCGACAACTCATCATACCCGTACCCGATGCCGCTCTTCCTCTCGGGCAAGGATGAAGTCTTTATAGGTAGAGTGCGTCAGGATATTACTGACCCATGCGGACTGAGTTTCTGGTGTGTAAGCGACCAGATACGCAAAGGCGCCGCTCTCAACGCTGTACAGATAGCAGAACTGCTCCTACCATAGCGACGCGACACTGTCACGTCTCAATATTAAAGAAATAGTTTAACCTTTATATAGGAAACAGATGCGTATAGATATCATCACCGGTGTACCCGAGTTGCTTGAGAGTCCTCTCAATCACTCTATCATTCAGCGGGCTAAAGACAAGGGTCTTGCTGAGATATATGTGCATAATCTGCGTGACTACACTCTTGACAAGCACCGCAAAATAGACGACTATGCTTTCGGCTTCGGTGCAGGTATGGTGCTTCAGATAGAGCCTATCGACCGTGTCATTACCAAACTGACTTCCGAAAGGCACTATGATGAGATTATCTTCACCGCCCCCGATGGAGAGCGTTTTACGCAACAGACTGCCAACCGCCTATCACTCATGGAGAACATCATCATTCTCTGCGGGCATTATAAGGGTGTTGACCAGCGTGTCCGCGACCACCTCATTACTAAAGAATACACTATCGGTGACTTTGTTCTTACCGGAGGAGAGATGCCTGCAGCCATCATGACTGATGCTATCGTACGCCTTCTCCCGGGTGCACTTGGCGATGAGACCTCTGCTCTTTCCGACTCCTTTCAAGACGGACTCCTCGAACCGGGTGTCTATACCCGCCCTGCTGAATACAAAGGGTGGCGGGTGCCGGATATTCTCCTCAGTGGGAATCAGGCTAAGATAGATGAGTGGCTTTATGAAGAGTCACTTCGTCATACCCGTGACCGCCGCCCTGACTTGCTTGATGAGGAGTAGCATGTCGCTTGCCGTTCTTCGTCATTTATGCCATACTTTGCCGCCGGAGGACTTGCTGACGCTGACATGAGGACTGCCCTCATACCCTATCTTGCTCATTGAAGATGCTTCGGCTCTCAGACTGTCGGTGGCAATAACCTCTATCTTGCTTGCCCCCGATGCCTCCGCATCTACTATATTGGCACTCATATTTTGCGTATCCACTTTGCTTGCACCTGTGGCACTTACCTTTAGCCTGTGAGTGTTGCCCTCCAACTCCACCTTGCTCGCACCGTCGGCATCCACACTTACAGCCGTAGCCTCCACCCTCATATCTATCTTGCTCGCACCCGATGCCGTTATCCCGAGATGTTCGCAACTGAGAGTACCTTGTGTATTCACTGTAGATGCACCCGTAACATCTATACCTCTTCAGTTCGGGCACCTGTATCCACATCTTGCCTCCTTTCTTACCCATGCTGATTGTGAGTGTGCTGTCTTCAACTACTGCACTAAACCCTTTGCGCTTGCCCGCATCTGTGGTCACATACTGCTCTTCTGCCTGAGTGATTGTGATTTTGCCTGCACCGCTTACCACCACCGAATGAAATGCACCTAACTGCAGTGCCGAAGGAGTCAGTGCTTCGTCATCTTCGTCCCATGGTTCGTATCCGTCAGGGTCAATCAATGCTTCCTGTATGCCTTCGTTAGTTACTATCTCGTATATTCCCAAACCTACACTGCCTGCTGCCGCTACAAGCCACAGCACGAGACAAATCCACATCACTGTAGGTGAAAGTCTGCCGTCAGGTTTGATAGACTTGACAATAGCATATACCAAAACGAACACCGGCAGACCTATAACCAATACTATGAGCACTGCAAGCAAAGCTGTTACCCAACTGCCATGAGTGAAGAATATGCCTATGAACCCGACCGGAAGCAGCGCTATTGCTCCTGCAAACAAGGCATAGAATATGGTTGCTGCAATCACGAGGAAGAACCCTGCTATAAGCCATACTATTATCTTGAGACCTGTACCGAGACATCCGCTGCCGCTGTTCTCAGGTCTCAACTTCATTTCCTCCACCTCCTTCTGTATGTTCTCCACTGTAGGCTCTTCGCCTCGCATGTCAAGACGTTGTGCCGCACTCTTTGCCTCAGGTATGATTAGCCAGAGAACAATATATATGGGCAGGGTAATGCCCCACAGAAGCAGACAAAGTATGAAAATCAGTCGTACCCATATTGCGTCTATTCCCACCCAGTGTCCCAGGCCTGCGCACACACCGCCTATGAGTTTATTCTGTGTGTCGCGATATACTTTCTTGTGGTGTCCTTTCTTCTGCTCTCCGACAGGTGTACTGCCTTCAGGTTCTTCCTTAAAGTCGTCGGGTCTGCCTAATTGTGCCATCACTTCTTTCACCATGCTCAGCGTGATTACATCCACGTGTCTCTGCCTGCGCATGTCAGCAAACAACTCCGCAATACGTGCTTCTATGTCGTGCATCACGTCTTTCTTGTCGGTGTCGTTGCCAAGGTTGTGTTCTATGTTCTCAAGATAATGTTTCAAAGTGGTATATGCATCCTCGTCTATATAGAATGCATTACCTGCAAGGTTGATTGTCAATGTTGTATTCATATTATCTCATGTTTTATTCTCGTAGAGACGCGACACCGTCACGTCTCCTGTTTGACGCTTAATACTTTACTTCCGGTGCGGGCATTATAATGCACAGAATGATGTAGAGTATCAGTCCTGGGAAACAGGCACAGAAAACTGCTAATGTGGCATATAACACTCTGACGATGGTCGGGTCTATATCCATATATTCCCCTATGCCTGCACATACGCCGGCTATCATTTTGTTCTGTGACTTGCGTAATTTCTTTTCCATAATTATATTGTTTTGTTGTTTTTTCGTATATACGTGACACTGTCACGTCTCTTGTTGTTGGTTTTGTATATACGTGACACCGTCACATCCTCTGTTTATTCTCGTGTGGACGCCCCGCCGTCACGTCTCCAAACATCCGTAATTCATTTTGTTTCTAACCGCACATCTTGTTCACCGATGCCGTTATTGCGCCCCATTCTTTGTTCAACTCTTTGAGCACTTCTTCTCCCGTTGCTGTTATCTTGTAATACTTGCGTGGCGGACCGGTAGGGCTCTCTTGCCAACGGTATTCCAACAATCCGTTTGTCTTCATTCTTGACAGCAGAGGGTAGAGTGTACCTTCTACCACAAGTAGGTCTGCTTGCTGAAGTATTGTGAGTATCTCACTTGTATATGCCTCGCCCTTACTCAAACAGAGTAGGGTGCAATACTCAAGTAAACCTTTGCGCATCTGCGATTTTATGTTGTCTGTCGTGTAGTCTGCCATGTCAGTGTAATGTTCAGATGTCCTGTCTGTCAGACATTATTGTTCTTGTCTATAGTTTGTTACCTGTATAGACGCGACATTGTCACGTCTCAATGACTCCGAAAACAATGTCTTTGTCTTGTTTTGCGCTGCAAAGGTACGAATAATTTCAGTACCTTGCAATACCAAGTACTAAAATAATAATTTTCCGTATATACGCACCACCCTCACGGCTCCTGTTTTTCTTTGTATAGACGCAACATTGTCACGTCTCAATGAAAACTAAATACTTGTTTTGACCCGCCACCG
This sequence comes from Paludibacteraceae bacterium, assembly GCA_905235505.1. Taxonomy (GTDB): domain Bacteria; phylum Bacteroidota; class Bacteroidia; order Bacteroidales; family Paludibacteraceae; genus Colicola. The sequence goes on along the minus strand of CAJOMJ010000020.1, from coordinate 5,945 downwards.
TCACCTCTCAAACTTTGGTATGATTCCCGTACTGATTATGTTGTTTCTCCTATCTGCGAGATATATCTGTATAAAGGGGTAGAGAATCCATGTTTTTGTTGCAAAGTAAATAACCGTGCAAACATGCCGCAATTACACAAACATGATGCACAGAGCTGGATTATGCTCATTTGCATCATGTTTCTGCTGAGAGGAAATATTAGAAAGGATTTTAGAATATCTTTAGTTTGACAACAAATGTGACAACTTCGAGGCCAAAATGCTCGCCGACGGATGTCTCTTTGAGGAGGTCATAATAGACCCTGTCGCAGGTATATATGTTCACTATACCTTTGCAGTCGCAAAAGTGGCACTATGTATGTAGTCGGCACTTATCCCGTTGCGAACTCAGATGCCAATCGCGCCCACAGGCATAATAAGCATCTCTCACACTGACCTCTGCCAATCCCGACAACGCTGCTCTTAATGCCAGATCTATTTTACTTCCATGCCGGCGATATTATACATTCTTCCGTTTCGTACTATGTATATGTTGCCGTCTATCATCACTTTACTCACTTTGTCCTGACTCGTCACCACATTGATGACACCCGTCTCGTCCTCCTTCTCGTCAAACGGATTCCAACCGTCTTTACCCTTTGTGAAGTTTATCAGACTAATCTTTGTGCCGTCGGGTAGGGTGGGTTCGGTCAGCACGGTCGCCCAACTTACGCGACTGCCACTGTTGTCCACTCCCGCTTCTTCTTTTGTGCCATACTCGTACGACCGCTCCGAGCCGCCGGCTACTAATCCGTCATTCCATCCTTCAGGCTGTATCAGCGAACTGCTTCCGTTGGCTTCCACTGTCGTGTTGTAGAACACGGTCTCAGCATTCTTGTCCCATGGTCTGCCCCAAAGGCCGGGTTGCGCCGTTGCTGTCTCCACCATATCCACTCCGGGCTCTGCCGATGTAACCGTGCATTCCCAGAACAGATACCCGCGTGTACCGCTGTTGGTCTTGCTCGCTGTCAGGTATGCCACATCGTTCTTGTCAGATGTCACAAGCATTGCCAACTCGGCTCCACGTACTGCCAGCGTCATGCCGCCAAAGATATAGTCGCATGCTCCGTTCAGTATGCCGCCGTCTATTGCCACGCGCACGTCGTTGTCGCCGAATATCGCATCCTGCCTGCCTACTATCCTGCAGTTCTTCAGGAACCCTTTGTCACTCCCCTTCGCAAAGGCTAATGCACATGCCCTCTCTCTGTACGAGCGGTTCTGCACACTCGTATTGCCCTCGTCTGTCGGTCTCACTCCCTTCGAACCTGTCGATTCCACTACCACGTCTTCGCTCTCCTTCTTCGAGATATATTGGTTATATGAGTTCTCGAAGATGATACCCTCTGCCTCGAAGTTGTCCCCATATACCACCACCGTCGAGTTCCAGTATGTCGTACTGCTTCCTCCTGTGTTCACTACACTCTCATATCCGTTGGCTTTGTTCACGCGCAGCGTCCGCTCGTCCCACTTGTAGTCGGCGTTCATCGAATAGTAGTTGTAGCCGTGACCGTAATAACCCGTGATTCTCACCGCGTTCTCGTCTATGTTCACACCTCCGTCTTTCAAACCCAGACTTGGTGTAGCCGATGCGTTCTTCAGCGTGATGTTATCACTCTTTATTCTCAGCATCTCCTCGTAGTTACCGGGTTCAATGAGCACCGTCACTCTCTCGTCGCCTGTGCGCTTCATCTGACCTATCGCCTCTATCGCCTCTCCTATCGTCTCATAGTCCTTGCCCTTGCCTACTGTCAGAGTCTCTCTGTATTCTGCCACCTTGTCAACCCGTATGCTGTTGATGTAGCAAGTGCCTGTTGCGCTGATTGTCACGTATCCCGCTGCACCGTTATATGCGTATGTCAGTGCGTCTATCTGACCAGTGCTGCCGGTCTTCGCATCGCCAAGCGTGTCGGCACCTACCATCAGATGGTACTCGTAGCAGGCGTTCACCGTCACTATGCTGTTTCCTTGTACAGGCACTTTTATCTCTGCCCCGTTTCCTGCGTAAAGATATGTGTCGTTGTGCGATTTGCAACCCGTAAACTCCAGCGTCTTGTATGTGTAAGCCGCCTTCGTGTCCGTATATCCGCCGCCCGTGAAGTCGGCATCGCTGAATATCCACTCGCTTATATCTGCCGTGAAGTCTATCTGTATGCTTGCTGCGGCACCCTCTATTCTCAGGTTGGCAGTCAGCAACTGCACATATACTCCCGTGTTGCTTGCCTTCACCGTATAGACACCGTCACGCAACTCTATTCCGCTCGTCCCCGTGAATGTATATACATACCCGTCGTCAAGTCTCGTAAACGTGAACACTGCCTGTGCCAAGTCCGCCGCAGTCGCCCCCGTTGGCACTATCGTCACTCCGTAACGCGCTTTCAATGTGAAAGGTATCTCTGTGTCGTTTGTATCTGCCGAGGCTGTCACCATCTTCCAACTTGTCTCATAGTCGTTCACGTTCAGCATCGTCAGGTTATATACCACGTCCTTCTCCAATACCATACTGTATGCACCCGTTGTCCGGTCTATTGTCAGCTCGGGTATGTAGCTCTTACCCGCCGGCATCTCAAACTCTACCTCTAACTTCGCTAACTCCGTGCCCGGCAGACCCGTTATGGTGCCGCTCACCGTCACTAACTCTACACCCGTTATCGTAATGTCAAACTTCTGGTTGTCGGCAGTGAAGTTCACTGTCTTGTTGCTGCTTACCACGTATCCGTTCGCATCTTTCAGACTCACTTCATATTCGTAACCCAAAGCTAACTGCACACTGTACTCGCCGCTCGCAGGTGTTGCCACGGTCTCTGACTCTGTGCTCATGTTTGTGAATATCAGTCCGTAACCTGCCGGCATTCCCGTCGGAACAGACACACTGCCACTCAACGTGCCCATCTGTACAGGTGTCCTCAGTATCCTCGCTACTACTAACTTCTCGTCAAGACCGTACAACTTGTATTTGCCTGTCTCGTCTGCATAAAACGTCAGTTTCTCCGCCTTTGCTGCTGCACTGTATTTGCCTTGTACCTTCTTACCGCTCGGTGACAAGAACTCATACGTCTCCGCCCCGCCGTTCGAACCTACTATATACTCTATCTTGTCTCCTGCCTCAAAACTCTGCTCTATATATACATCCGGCGTAGAACTTGCATTCGAATATATATAGCCCTTATATTCTGCACCTCCCGCATCTTTCAGCGACTTCTCGTCCCATCTCGTTATCGCCTCGTTCGTTGTCCTTATCCTGTGATTATTCTTCCCAGCGCCGTTGAATACAAGGTTCACCCCCGACGAAGCCGTGAAACTGCCAATGCTCACATTATTGCTGCCTGCCTCTATGCTACTCCCGTACCACGAGTTTATCTCGTCCACAGTAAGCATGTTCTCATACTTCGTCTCATCCATTTTCTCTGCCCCGAAGTCCCATACCTGAACCTTCTGAGCACTCACTACGGTTGCCAGCATCGTGGCAAACATTACTAATGTCTTCTTCATATCTTTGTGTTTTTTTATGGTTATCTTTATGCTTTTTTCTGACTGTCAGTCTGCTTGATTGTGGTCATCAATGTGCTTTATCATGACTGTCTATCCGCTTTGTTAAAGTCATCTGTCTGCTCTCTTATGGCTCCCCATATCTTTCCAACATCCTCCAATCTCCCTTTCTCAGCCTTATAATCTGTGTCGCCCCTCTCTGCGTCTCTCCTGAATCCCCCTCCTCACTCACATATCGCACCCCCGCCTTCTTCCACGTTGCAAAGTTACTATCTTATTATTTATATAATGTGTATTTTCTGACGAATTATATCTCTTATCTTTAATTCTCCCGCATCTTCTGTCTCCATTTCTCTCTACTCCCAACCCTCCTCACCCAACTCTCCGTCACTTTCCCCCGACCACTCTCCACCAGCGTCCTCACCCCTCAATAACTCATCTCTCAACAACCCCCGATTCATCGCTCTTTCAATGCCCTGTCTATCATAATTTTACTATGTGATTACTATGTGATTACTATGTGATTACTATGTGATTACTATGTGATTATGCTATATCTTACTATAAATCAAGCGACTCCGGTGACCCGAAGTCGCTTTAATATCTCTCATTCTACTTATGCTTCCACTACTCGCATCTCGCACTTCTTGCAGTCGAATACCAATTCAAACCTGTGCTTCCCCGAACGTATATACTTGGGTTCCGCCACTTCTCTCCTGCCTCTTTTCTTTCTGCATATTCCCATCTCGTTCAATATGCAGTATCTGCAGGTCATCAGTGCCTTCTTTCCTCCTTCTGTCTTCTCAATCTCCTGACTCTCTCCCCCGTTGCCCCTATGCACTTCTGTCCGTGGTTGTCTCTTCTCCCTCATTCTCGTCAGCATCTCAACCACCTCTCTCCTCCATGCGTTTATCACAGATGTCGGAATGAAATATGCCTCCGTGGTGTCTATTCTTACCTCACCCGCCTCAAACACTGTGTCACCTAATTTCCTGAGGCTCGCTTCCGTGTTCGCTCTCGCCCGCTCGCCGTTCTCCGCCTTTGTCTTCTCCGCTTCAAACTCTTTCGCCGCCTCTCCTATTCTTAGTCTGAACCCTCTCTCCGTCTCCTCTAATACTATATCTGTAATCACCTTTCTCCTCGTCCTCGATTGCTCTAATCTTCTTATAAACTCCGTGTCAAGATTCCTGTATAAGCTCTCTCCGACCCCTGTATCCGGCATCTGATTCGGATATACTCGTTTGCCCTCCACTCTGTTAACCATGAATCCCTTGTCGCCGAAACACAGCCCGTCACCGTTATGCAACTCTTTCTCCGTTTCCAATTCCAACCAATTCCTCCCTCTCGCTCTCACCCTGCCTATTGCTTCTCCTGTGGACTTCGGTGTTTCCCAGTTTGCCATCTTCTCCGTTCTGCCGTGAAGAAAATACTCTGTCGCCGACCTGTGGAATGTCTTTTCCGTGTTTGGCGTGAAGTCAAGATATATCTTACCCTCCGATGCCCTGCAATATGCTGAATCCTCCTCCTCGAATATCTCGTCCAACAAACCTCTGTAATACGCAGTTATGTTTCTCACGTATGCTTCGTCTTTCAGCCTCCCCTCTATCTTCAGTGTCGTAATACCTGCGTCTAACATCTCTCTCAGGTATCTGCTTCTGTCCATATCTCTCAGCGATAGTACATACTTCTGCCTTGCCAACTCATTGCCGTCTTTGTCCAATAGGTCGTATTGCCATCTGCACAGTTGGGCACAACACCCTCTGTTCGCCGACCTCCCCAATACCTTCTCCGACATATAGCACCTGCCCGAATAACTAACGCACAATGCTCCGTGTACAAATGCCTCTAACTCTATATTCGTATTCCGTCTTATCTCCCTTATCTCGTCTATCGTCAGCTCTCTTGCCAGCACTGCTCTGCTGAACCCCTGCCTCTCGCGGGCAAGCACATCCTCCGTCGTTCTGTTGTCGCATTGTGTACTTGCATGTAGGCGTATCGGTGGCAAAGACTCCTGCAATAACCTCAAGTCTTGTATTATCAGTGCGTCCGCACCTGCCTCATACACCTCCCAAGCTATCTTTACCGCCTTCTTTCTCTCCTCGTCTGTCAGTAGCGTGTTCAATGCCACTAATACCTTGCATCCGAACAGATGGGCATACCGGCACAACTTCTCTATATCTTCAGTGCTGCACCCCGCTGCCTGACGGGCACTGAATTCCGGCGCACCGACATACACCGCATCTGCACCGGCATCTATGGCTGCCATACCGACCCTCAAATCTCTCGCCGGTGCCAACAAACTTATCTTTGTCTTCTCTCTCATAATAACCGCTAAATAACCACTAATAATCACTCCTCTCCCCCTCCACCCGCTTCAATCTCCCGTCTCACCCGCCTTGACAACCTTTCTCAATCACCTC
>CAJOMJ010000019.1 GCA_905235505.1 Paludibacteraceae bacterium | reverse complement strand
CCGCTTCTGTTGCCTCTGTTCATCGTCCGCCTCCATCTGCTTGAGCAGGTTCTGCCTGTCCTCACGGAAGACTGCAAGCGCAGCCATCTCATTGTAGTAGAAATCTTCCCGCTCTTTGTCTCCTCTTTTCTTTGCATCTTCGTAGTTCCTCTCCCAGCTTTTGTACATTTCCCGTTCGTTATGCGTGAGTTTTTCGTCGAACTGCTTAGCCTGTTCGAACGTCATCTTCTGCATCTCTTCCAGTTGTTTGATTCTGTCTTCCTGCTGTGTGAGCCATGCTGAGGTCTGCGGTTTGGGGTTTATCACTTCGTTCAGTTTGTTCACAAGTCCGGTGAGTGCGTCCACAGCCACTTTCATTGCTCCTTTGGAGTTGTAGAAGGAGAGGAGCAGTCCGTCCCATGCGGACTTGAGCAGAGTCACGGAGCCTTGCACAGTGTCGAGCCTTTCCTGCTGCATCACCCGGAGTTCCTCGTTCACGCCTGTTATCTCTTCCCTGAGGTTGGCGAGAGTGTCGGTGCCGCTGAGGAAAGTGGAGAAGGCAGCCACGGAGCGTTTGTCGGTGAGTTCCAGTGCTTCGGCGAGGTCCACTCCCTGCAGTTGCAGTTTCTTGAGTGCGGGCACGAGCTGGTCGAGGTTCTTGACGGGTTCCCCGAGGCGTTTGGCGAGTTTGCCGGATGTGTCTGCGAGGTTGAGCAGTATGTTGCGTGTGGCAGTGGCAGCCGTAGAGGCGTCGAATCCGGAGTTGGCGAGAGTGCCGAGCAGGGCGGTTGTCTCTTCGATGGAGAAGCCGAGGCTTTTGGCTACGGGTGCTACGGTGGAGAGGGCGGTCTGCAGATAGTTGAAGTTGAGTGCCGACTTGGTGGTGGCTACTGCCATGGTGCTCACCACCCTTTCCATCTCGGAGGCGTCAAGTCCGAAGGCGCGCAGAGCAGCACCTGCCAGTTGTGCCGCCTCGGGCAGTGAAGCGCCGGTGGCAGTGGCGAAAGCCTGTATCGCCTCGGTGGATTGCAGTATCTCGCGCGTGGTGAATCCGAGTTTGGCGAGTTCGGTCTGCAGGAGTGTGATCTCTGATGCGGTGTACTGTGTGCTTGCTCCGAGCCTCTTGGCATCGTCGGTGAGCTGCTTGACTTCCTTCTGCGAGGTGCCAAGAACGGAGGCGAGGTTGGCGTTCTGCTGCTCGAAGTCGGTGATTACATTGACGGCACTGCGGATAGCGGAGGTGAAGAGTTGAAAACCTTTCTGAATAGCACTTGAATATATATTACCTAAAAACATTGCGAATACATTCCTTGTCTGTTTAGTCTTGGTATCAAGATTATGCATTTGCCTTTCTGTTTTTTCCAATTCGTTCCTTAATTTTCGGAATTGTTCAGGATTCGTAGCCTTAGAGGTCATCTCAAGTTGCTGTCTGAGTTGTCGTGCCCGCTCCCTGAGTTGGTTCATTGTCATCTGGTTCAGGCTCAGCGACTGTGTGAGTTGCTGTACATTTTGCCGGTTCTGCTGGAGACGGGCGGTGTTCTGCTCCAGTTCTGCTCTAAATTGTTGGGAGTTCTGACGTGTTGCCTGATATTGCTGCTGCAGGCGTTTGTACTGGGCGGTGTTGGTTTTGCCTGCCTTCTCGAGCCGTTGCATCTCGGAGGACAACTGCTTCAGCTCTTTCTCGTTGGCTGAAAGGACTTTGTTGAGACTCTGATTTTCCTTCTCGAGTTGTGCAATGTTGGCAGTAAGCGTGTTTATCTTGCCTTGAGCGCCTGAGGCATCAAGGTCAATGATAAACCGGAGCATGTCGTCTGAAAGTTTTGCCATAGAAATATGTTTTATAACATGTTTTGTATATCAATATTTATCAGTATCTTTGCAGCGTAAAAAGAATAGGGAAATGTTCTGGGTAATTCTCATAGTAGTCAGTCTCATTCTTTCTGTGTATTTTTCCTATAGGAGTGCACAGTATTTGAATAGTTGGATTATGGGAATAGTAGTATTTTGTGGCTGTATGGTTTTCACTCCTATATTTGGCTTTATATCTGTAGAATGCTTGAAGTCCATGTAGATTCTTTTAAGGCGATTTCCATATAAGCAGTACGAGTTCCGGATAGTCGATGAAGGGATTGCGGTTGCCCTGTATCTGATACACTTTTTCTTGCCTTTCCTGTTCCCGTTCCGAGACGGGGTCTTGTTGGTGCCAGCGTATGAGCAGGTCGCGGAGCCATGGCTGGAACTCCTGCCAGCCGGAGTTGTCCATTGCTTTGTCGGCGGGTGTGCCTTGCCAGAGATAGTCCTGATAGACGGTGGCGATATAGAAGTACATGCGTGCGAAGTCCCCTTTGAGCGAGTCGGCCGGTTCGAACACCCGTTGTGCCTTGCAGCCCGGTGTGCGTGGCGAGCCGGTGCGGAAGACTCCGTTGTCGAGTGTGGGTGAAAGGACCTCCCCCGGAGGCCAGTTCTTCTTCGAGGTGTTGGCGCTGCCGTCGGCGGGCAGCAGGTGGTGCAGGTCTTTGTAGGCATCGTTCACCTCGCCTCCCCACCACGACTTGGGGAACACGTGCTCGATGTGCATGCCGCCGACCGACTCTCCCTGCTTGGAGAAATAGCGTATGCAGGGGCTGTAGAGGTCGATGACGGAGTTGTCGGCATTGCGGTCGGTGAGGTAGAACCCCGCCCATGTGCTGTTCTGACCTTTGCCGTAGTTATAGCGCACGCCGCCCCTGCAGAGCATGGAGAGCGAGTCTTTCAGTTCTTCGCAGCACAGGCTGTCGTCTATCCACTGCTCGATCTTGCAGCAGTAGGTCTCGGGCAGGACGAAAAGCAGTATGAGTATAAGAGTCTTCATTCTTCTGTCGGTTCTGTTGTGTCGGTCGGTTCTGTTGTGTCGTCGCTTGTCACTATGTCGTCGCTCATCACGAAGAAGGAGACGAACATCCTGAGTGTGGCGAGCTGGCGCAATTCCTCGGTGATGGGTCGTGCAAGGGTGCGTTTGAGTATCTTTCCGGCGGGGCGGACGCGCACATAGACGGTCTGCGGGTGATACTCCTCCATGTAGGCGATGAGAGCAGCGGCTTTCTTGAAGTATATACGTTTCGGCGGCATAGCTGTAGGACTGTAGGACTGTTGGACAGCGCAAAGATAGTATGCCGGCAGATAACACGGAAAGACCGGATTTCCCGTGCCGGTGAGTCTGCGTGCGGAAAAGTTGCGTGCACTCTTGACAAGGGGGGTGTGATTTTCGTATCTTTGCACTGCCAATCCGGAAAGGCAACCTAATCCTTAACCACAATTATTAACCTTAAACCCGTGCAGGGCGGTATCCCTGCAAAAGAGACTATGAAAGTAAAACTTAACGAGATGCTCAGTGAAGCTCACGGCAAGATGTGCGGCCGCGACGGTTCCCCCATCCTTGCGTTCAACAGCCGCTATGGCATTCAGTATGCCTACCACACTCACGTAGTGAACCCCCGTATCGCTGACCCCAGCGAGACACAGGCTGCTAAAAGGCGAAAATTCGCTGCCACCGTGACTGCCATCAAGCAGAAGAAAGCCAATCCTACCGAGTGGGAGGCAATCAAAGAAGGTTTCAAGAACCAAAGCAAGTACAAGACCTTGTGGAACTATGCTTTCGCGGTGATCTACCCGACCGTGACCGCCTAAGAGCGTAAAGCGTAGAATGTAGAGAGAGACGGAGTTTTTCCGCCTCTCTCTTTTTCTGAGATTCCGATACTTCGGTGTTCCGGTGTTCCGGTAGAGTGCAGGCAGCCGTGTCGGCTGTTTTTTTTGTGCCTCAGAGTCTGTCCTTGGGTGCAATCTCCTGTTGCCGCATGGGCACTTCATTGCGGAAGCCGATGCGGATGCCCTCTGCCTCGGCATGAGGGAAGTTGAGCCGGATGGCACGGTTGAGGTCGCGGCAGACGAACTCCTCGGGCCACGACAGCGTGGACAGATATACCATATAGTTATAGTACACGTCGGAGCCTGACTTGGAAATCACTCCGTCGTTCTCCACGTTGGTGATGGACGAGTTGATGCCGAGACCGGCGAGTGTGACCTGGTCAGCGCGCTTGTCGTAGGAGATGACCGAGTCGAAGTACTCCTTGAACTTGCCCGGGAAGTCCTGAAACTCCCATCCTTCCTGTCCCATCTTCGTGGTGGCATAGAGTTTGCCCTGGTTCTTGCCTTCGCCGGCGAGCAGCTTGGTTATCTTCTCGAGTTCGTTGGCGATGAGGTCTTCCATCATGGTGAGACTGTAGCGGTAGGGTTTCTTTGTCTTGGGGTCTATCAGTTTCACTCCGCGGTATTCCTGTACTCTGTCAGCGGCCTCGCAGTTGAGGTTCTGCCGGCAAAGTTCCTGCAGGTTCTGCTGTTGCTGGTTGACCCATGCAAGCGGAATACGTACGTGCACGTGTGCGTTGAGTGCGTTTTTGAGATAAGAGTTGAGATATCTGGGCGTGAGGTTGCTGGCTTTGATCCATTCTCTGAGCCCTTCGAACCATTGATTGTATGCATAGATGTCGTGTGTAAAGGTCTTTTCTGCGTTGTAGCTGACGGCGGTGGAGAACATGTAGGGGTTCTCGGGCCGGAAGCGGTGGTAGATGTCTATTGTCTGCTCGGTGGGCGTGAGCCAGTCGCCTACTGCCACAAAGCGGCATTCACGGTTGCTGAGTTTACGGACGATGTCGGCCGCGGGTTTGTCAGTGGCGAGTCGTGCCGTGTCGGCTCCGATGTAGGAGAGTGCGAGTATGGACCCTGTCTGTTGTCCGGGAATACGGCGAGCGCGGCTGAAGTGGTACTTGCTGCAGCAGGTGTGGACGCGGTAGTAGTCCCCGATGAGCGAGCGCAGGTAGTCGCGGTAGTCCGGATAGCCGCGCTGCTCCCAGCTGTTCAGCCATGCTTCTATCTCCTTGTCCTGCACCGGCACGCGCACCGTCTTACCCTCCTGCACCTCTTCGCGGTAGAGCATGGGACCTTTGCCGAAGAGGAAATCTTCCTGCTTGCGCAATATGGAGGGCAGCAGTTTGTTCTCACGGATGAGCATCTCCACTTCCTGCGGATAGAGGTTGTGCCCGTCGCCCCAGAGAGGGACGGTGTATCCCTGCAGCTGCATTGTGCCCTTCTCCTGTATCAGGCGTTCGTAGGTCTTGCGGAAGGAGTTCTGACGCAGGCTGTCGCTGTCCTCCATGCCTTCAATCATGAAGGTGGCGACACCGCCTTTCTTGTGTTGCTGGTAGCCGATACCATAGTCGAGGAAGGTGGTCTCGGCGTTTTCTGTAGTAGTCTGTTTCATACTATTTCTTGAATTTCTTTGCTATGGGGTGGATATAGAGGAATGTCTTCTCTGCGTTGTAGTGCTCCAGTTCCGCCTGTGCCTGCCGGTTGCTGTCGTCCAGACGGGCGAACTGCCTGCCGAAGTCTTCGGCTATCTGCTGCCCGTCGGCTACACTGTCGAGCATCTGCCGCATCTTTCCAAAGGTGCGGACGCGCTCGTTGTAGAGCAGCTGCGCAAGCTGTATGTCGCCGGACATGGTGTCGTCCCAGTCTATACCGGGAAACTCCTGCTGCTTCGTCCGGACGGAAGGTTCCTGCGGGGGACGTGACGGGGTTGCTTCTCTACGCTTCTCCGGAATATCGGAATGCCGGGTTGCAGGGGTTCCGGACTTTCCTTTGGGACGTGACGGTGCAGCGTCTCTACGGGTCTGATTGCCGGGTACGGCGGACTTTTGCTCCGCTCTGAGTCTCTTCATCGCCTCCAGCAGGCGGCGGTTGGCTTCGGGTATCTGATACATAGGCAGGACTTTTTATGGGGTTATACTTCTTATTCCGCCGCAAAGGTATTCCTTATATATTATATGATAAAAGACATAAAAATGTGTCCTTTGGTGTTTTTGCCCGCTTCCGTACCTTTGCAACATGAAACTGACAGAGGCTCTCAATAGAATGCGCGAGACGGAACATACCGAACAGACTTTCGGCATCGTCTTCCTGACGCAGACCCCGCCGACGCAACGGCGCAAGGTGGACACCGCACGGCTGCGCGCCACCCCTACCAACCACCGGAACCACGACGCCTTCGTCTATTTCACCGACCTGTCGGGGAACACTCCGAAGCAGTGCCGGAAACGACTGATACAGAAAGTCCGCTTTGACAACCGATGGTACGACGTTGAAATTTAACATCACCTTTACTTTATTATGATCAAACCACTACTCACAGAACTGCAAGGCTCACCTCTTGCACTCGCACAAGGAGGCTTCCGCGAACTTGAAGCCCTCCTGTATATCGCCTCTGAGACCAAAGCTTCCGACCCCTACTCCCCCAACGATGATACAGGCAATATAGCAGCCGTCCTCCAGGACTCCGTACTGATCATACCCGTCACCGGTGTCATGACCAAGTACAGCGGATGGGACTATCTGGGCATGGACGAAGTCGCTCTGCAGATCCTGCAGGCGGAACACGACGAGAAGATAGTCGGCACTATACTTCTGATGAACACCTACGGCGGCTCCACGCAGTCGTGGATAAGGATGGAGGAAGTGCTCCGCGCAAGGAAGAAACCCGTGATTGCAGTGGTGGACGGTATGTGCGCTTCAGCCGGCGTGTATGTCGCCTGCTTCTGCGACAGGATTCTCGCCCTCAACCCCACCTGCAAGATAGGCTCCATCGGCGTGATGGCGCAGATGATTGACTCCTCGGAGGCGGAACAGAAAGCGGGATTCAAGGTGCTCGAGTTCTATCCTCCGGAGTCGAAGTATAAGAACAAGGCGGAGAAAGATGCTCTCGACGGCGACGACAAGCTGCTCATCGAGGAGACACTCTCGCCTCTTGCAAGGCACTTCCAGGAAACAGTGCGCCGGCAACGCCCCGGTCTGAAAGAAGAAGAGGGAGTGCTCGAAGGCAAGATGTATTTCGCCGGCGACGCTCTCAACCTCGGACTCATCGACGGCATCTGCACCCTTCCGGAAGCTCTCCGGACCGTTGCCGACATAGCCGACGAGAGAGATAGCATCCTGAGGTCTCTGAACAATTAAACTCACTTTCCGTCAAGACGCGGCCACCGTCGCGTCCCGACAAGGAACCGACAACCCTTTCAATTAACCCCTATTATTAACCCATCCTAATTCTTATGTACAGTTATGAAGAAATGGATTATGAACCTCTCTGCTCTATTCAAGACTCTGGGATTCTCGAAAGAGAAGATAGAGACCGGATTGAGCGCGGAAGAGTGGAAACAGGTGCGTGAGTCGTATCTTGCGACTTATGGTACGAGTCTTGAATCAGACAAGGCCCTGAACGAAGACGTACCCGTGCATGAGCCGGAGGCTATCAACCTCACGGCTGAAGAAACCGCTGCCCTTGCCGAAGCGCTGGGCGTAAACTCTGAAGATGTGCCCGCCGACGCAAAGGCTGCAGCACAGAAAGCTGCCGAGATAGCCGCTCAGAAGGCTAAGGAAGTGGCAGCTCTCAAGAACCTCCCCGAACCGGAGAACCCCGCACAGAAAGTGAATGCTCTCCGTCAGCAACTCCCTCTCGCAGGACACCACTCCAAGGGATACCTCTTCGGCGTGGAGAACGAACTCTACAGCCGCAAGAAATGGTACAACGAACTCATGGCCAACCCCTCGCACACTCTCGTGCAGATAGGCGACGCCGAAGCCGAGACCTTCTCCAAGGACTTCAAAGCCCAGACAAGGGCGCTGCGTGAGCGCATGGACTACCATCGCGCCAACGGCACCCTCGACCAGCTTGACTTCAAGACCCTCTCCCAAGGCATCTTCGACGGAAACGACACCTTGAACAATCTGAACCAATTCAGCTACATACAGCGCCGCAACGACCTTGTGATAGCCTACTTCCGCTCGCTGCCCACAGTGCGCGACATCTTCCCCGTACGCAGCAACGTGCAGGACAAAGAAGTGGCTGTCGGCAATATCATCGGCGAACTGAGCCAGGGCTACCGCAAGGGACGCATCTTCAAAGGCTCCATGGAGTGGGATGCCGACCTGTACAAAGTGGACGACCTGATGTTCAAGTTCAACTTCGAGGACCTCATCGAACTGGAGAAGATGTACATCGGCTATCTGAACAAGGACCACTCGGCCATCATCAAGTGGACGTTCATCGAGTGGGTGATGGTTCACTACGGCGAACAACTCATCAAGGAGCAGAACGAGCGCAACGTGGTAGGTATGCGCCTCCCGCAACAGGAGGTCACCGCCAACCCCGCCAACTTCGCTGCCGACGGCGTGATTGCTGCTATACTGAATAGCATAGCATATAATCGCGTGTTGCCTTTCTTCGAGATTGGTGCGTACAACCGTGAGACGATGCTCGACACCGTGGAAGAGTTTGCCGACAAACTCATCGAGGTGGCAGGTTCTTCTGCCGACAGCATGAAGATCTACCTCAATGCACGGCACAAACGCTGGTATATCCGCAACTATCGTGAGAAATACGGACAGGATGCCGACTTCACCGGCTCTGCCGCCACTCTCATCGACCTCGACCCGTCGAAGATAGTGTGGGTGCCCAACATGAAGAACACCGACTACCTGATGTGGGCAACCGAACCGGGCAACATCGAACTGCTCGAAGACAAACCGGGCGAGATGCTTGCCTTCTCCTTCAAGGAAGAACTGGAAGGCGTGGCAGTGGTCAGCCGCTGGAAAGAAGGCGCCCACGTGCAGAAAGCCGGCAAGCAATTCAGCAGTATGGCTGCACTGGCTGAGGACAACTATCAGCACCAGTACCTCTTCTGCAACGCCCCCATCGCAGAGGCTGTAGGCGAGGGACGTATAGTGTCCGCTTCTGCAAGTCTCAATGTTCCTGCTACCCTCGACTGGTTCATCCTCTTCAACGACACTGACAACAATGTAACAGTCCCCATCTCCAACGACTCCATCACCTTGATCCCGAACAAGGCTGCTCTCATGTACCCTGAGCTTCAGGAGCAGAACGGTGTTGTCACTCCTGTCCGCTGGATAGCTTTTGATTGAGGCATCGTGTAGTAATTTAACTCTTAAAACTTATCAATTATGTTACCGGATTACAGTAAACAAACCTTGAAAGGTACAGACAAGAGCACCAAGCTCTCGTTCATCCTCACCTTATATGCAGCCTCTGTCATTGCATGGGATGCGCTGCAGAATGCATGGGAGTCGGCTGTTGCCGCCGGCAAACTGACCACAGCTCTGCCCATAGTGCAGGGCGTTGTAGGTACTCCCTACAACACTATCGAGTGCAAGTCAGGTAGTGTCTCCTTCTCCGTTGCTCCGGGCGAGGCTCCCGCTGGTGTCGCCACCATCTCGGGTGTCATCGACGGCGTGGCAGAAGACCAACTGAAGACCGTCTATGCGCTCCAAGGAGAGGAAGTGGTTGCCATTGTCACCCGCTGCGCCGACGGCAAGAAGTTCGTCTTCGCCAACCCGTGCACCGGTGGTGTCACCTTCCAGTACCAGACCATCGGCGCTCTCGACGGTGGTGAAGCAGGTATCTCGTTCAACCTCACCGGCAAGGACTGCCCAGTGCCCGTCCTTGTCTATGAGCCTAATTGAGACTGACTCTGACAGAGAAGAACCTCTCACAGCACGGTGGGAGGTTCTTCTTTAACTTGTTCCCCGTAGAGACGCTGCACCTCACGTCTCCAATGAAAACCCCTTAACTTTCTTGCTATGAATCAACCCACCCCCCAATCCAAGAAGAAGAAAAAGAAAGCGGCTCCGAAGGTCCGCCGGACAGAGTTCCTCATCTGTCTCCTGACTTCCGTCGCGCTCACCATCGCAGGCTTCTTTGTCCCGCCGATGGGTGTCATCGACGGCTCGGTTCTTACCGCCGTAGGAATACTGCTCGGCTTCGGTGTCATCGCCATGCTTCCGGATATGATACAATCCGGGCACACCGCCAAAATCAATCTCCCGGGCGACACCTCCGTCGAGATACAACACCACAACCAGTAGATATGCAACTCCTATTGTCACGCGACTGGAAGAAAGAGACCTACACTATAGGCAGGCTCTATCTGAACGACCAATACTTCAGCAACACCCTCGAGCCACCGGTGAGGATATTGGGCAAGGACGGGAGAGGCAAGATAGGCGGCATGACAGCTATTCCGGAGGGGAGATACAAGGTGACGCTGGATGTCGTATCTCCCAAATACAAGAACCGCCCGCAGTACAGGTTCTGCGGCGGCAGAGTGCCGCGCCTGCAGAACGTGCCTTTCTTCGACGGCATCCTGATCCACATAGGCAACACTGTCGCCGACACGAAGGGCTGCATCCTCACCGGCGAGAACAAACAGAAGGGGCGCGTCCTCAACTCCACCGCCACCTTCAGGAAGCTCTGGTACATACTCGAAGAAGCCCGTCTCAGAGGAGAACAGATAGAGATTATCGTAAGGAACTGAGCCTCCCGACCTGACATATTCAGACTGCTCTGCCCCCTGCCACTTCTGATGACAGAGGGTTTGCTTTATATCTCATCGAGGAAGTCCTTCGCACGGTTGGAGCGGTTGGCACGCTGCCGGATATACTCCTCAGTGGTTGTGATGCTGCTGTGCCGCATGTGGTGCTGCAGGTCCCATACGCTCACGCCGTTCTCCACCATGTTGATTGCGCCTGTATGCTTCCAGCTGTAGAACTTTATCTGCTTGCTCAGTCCCAGGTCGTCACGGAACTTGTTGAAGCGGTTGCGCAGCGTGTTCTTCCCCATCGGCTGTGCCGCCGGTATGCCGTATGGCCCGAAGAGGTAGAAGTCGGGGGAGTAATTCATATAACCGAGCTGCTCTATCATAGCCTTCACCGGAGCGGGCATGGGCACTGTCTCCTTGTGCCTGTTCTTGGCGTTCTGCTGGCGTATGGTGATAGTCTCCGTCTGCATGTTGATGTCGCCGACAAGCAGCAGCCGCAGTTCAGTACCGGGGCGGATGGCGCAATAGTATTGTATCATGCACGCGAGCCACAACTGCGGGTCGTGTTTCTGTATGGCCGCCTTCAGCCTCTCCGTGTCGGACTTCTCCATGGGAGCCGGTGCCATGTCCACGATAGTGCCGTAGTTGGGTATGTCGCGGACAGGGTTCTCAAAGATGTAGTTCTTGTCGAGCAGATAGTTGTAGAAACTGTGCAGAATCTGCTTGTACTTGAAGATGCTGCGCTTCGTCAGGTTGCGCTCGGTGGCAAGCGACCGGAAGAACGGCAACAGCGTCTCTCTCTCCGCCTGTATGATATTCACATTCTCTCTCTCGCACCACTCGCAGAAGATGCGCAACTTGCTTTTGTAGGTCTCATAGGTCTTCTGTGCGATACTGCCATTCAGATATTCTATGAACTCGGCAGTGAGGTTCTTTGCGGAGGTGGCGTTCTGATAGGCTGCATACCTGTCTGCTTCGGGCCGGAGCGTGGTGTCATCGGCGAGTACTTTTGTCATCTCGTCCGGTTTGATTTTGAACAGGTCAGGCGACTTGAGCATGCGTGTGACCCGCTCGATGATGATACTTGCATTGCGGTAGCGTTGTTCTGCCGTGCCGGAGCAGAGTCCTTCGCTTATTCTGCGCTTGCGTGGAGTTGTTTCGTTGGGTATGCGGTAGAAATACTCCACATACCATTTCTTGCTCACGTCCCCGCCCTTGTCATTGAGCTTGGGGAACTTTACGATGATTTGATTTCGTGGCATAACTATATATTTATTATATATTTATAATGTAAAAAATGAACTAAACTGTAGGAAGTGAACTATATGTAAATGAACTAAATATAGAAGAGTGAACTAAATGTAGGAAATGAGCTATATGTAGAAGAGTGAACTAAATGTAGGAAATGAGCTATATGTAGAAGAGTGAACTATATGTAGGGAATGAACTATATGTAGAAGAGTGAACTAAATGTAGGAAATGAGCTATATGTAGAAGAGTGAACTAAATGTAGGAAATGAGCTATATGTAGAAGAGTGAACTAAAATGAAATAATGAGCTAAATGAGCTAAATATAAAAAGTGATCTAAAATGTAAAAAAGTGAACTTCCTTTGTCAAGTTCACTTTTTCATCTCGGTTCACTTTTATAACCTACTGATTTCCAATAAATGTACTCCTATCGTGGAGCTGGAGGGAGTCGAACCCTCGTCCAAACAAGGAACCAATACGCTTTCTACATGCTTATCTTAGCCTTCATTTTCGTCGTATGGCAAGACCTAAGCCACCAACCATACGCTTATCTGCTCAAGTTTCGTCTCTACATCGCAGCCTATAGAGACTATTCCGTGTATTTCTGCGCCCCTATATCCGTAAGCCCACAGACTCGGCTCGGAGAGACGTCCCGTTTCAGCACCTTGTGCCGAAATAAGGCCGATCTACTGTACTTCGATCAGGCAGCGAGAGCATAGTTGTTGTTGCCAGTTATTGTGTTACAGACCAAGTTTAACGGGCGTCATCTGCAGTGCCCGGCATGCTTACATACCTGTTCTACCTGCTGTCAAAACCAAGCAGCCCCAAGTAAGTATATTTGAAGATTTACTACTTAAAGATTGCAGTAATCGCCAAGTGGTAAACGGGTGCAAAGGTAGTGCTTTTTTGCCAAATATGCAAATTATTTAAATATGAGGGAGAACTCCCGGGGGATAATAGTCTCGAAGTGAACCACTTTTTCTGTGACAGGGTGGATAAACTCGAGTACGCGAGCATGAAGAGCGAGGCGGTCGATAGGCACATCTTCGGAAGAGCCGTATTTACGGTCGCCTATAACAGGGTGACCGAGTGAAGTGAGGTGTACACGTATCTGGTTTTTTCTGCCTGTTTCCAGATTGAGCTCCACCAAGGAGTAGGTCTTGGGTTCACCATCGGGTTTGCGCGGTTTGAGTGTAGTCTCCTGTATTACTTTATAGTTGGTAACAGCCAGTTTTCCTCCATCATCAACAGGCGAGGAATAGACCATACATGTAGTATCGTCTTCTGTGAGCCAGCTCTCCACCCTACCCTCTTTCTGAGCGAAGCTGCCCTCCGCTACGGCAATATATGTACGTTTGGTCACAATATCCCGCCAATACTCACGCATATACTGCTGCAGTTCATACGATTTGGCAAAGACAAGCAGACCCGAAGTCTCACGGTCGAGACGGTGGACGACATAGACATTGGAGCGTGCGTTTTTCCTCTTGACATAGTTCTTAAGAATAGAGAGACACGTAACCTCATTACTATCGGGGTGAGTGGCTACAGTGAGCAGTCCGGGTTTCTTCTCTACTACTATAAGGTCGTCGTCCTCGTAGATGATTTTCAGCTTCGGGTGCACCAGTTCCTTTGCCACTACACCTGTAGTAACGACTACCTCGTCGCCCTCTTTGAGCGGGGTATCGAAACGTGTTTCTATGGCGCCATTGACACTAACCTGTCTATGACCGAGCATGAGTTTGACGCTATTGCGGGTCATACCACCCATCTTGCCCAACAGAAAGTCAATGAGCGGGCAATCTTCTCTTACAAGAAGAGTAGTCTTTCGTGTTTTAGGAATATTACGCGGCATTATTGGATTATTACTTTGTGTATATCGTTGTCAGCCTTTATCAAATAGATACCTTGCGGCAGGCTTATACTTATGTTGCTTGCAGCAGAGGTGACGAGAGAGCCTGAGATTGTCCAGACTGAGACTTGTTGCTGCACACCCTGCACTTCAAGTATATTGTTTCCTACAGTTACAGCAGTGTGAGGAGCAGTCAGGGAAGAGATTGCTGTTTCAAGTTTTTGCAGTTTGAGTCCGATGAGCACAGGGTCGTGGTCGGCATACCGTTTCATGGAGTCATCGTTGGTTTTCTTGTAGCCATAGTATATATCTTTGTAAGAAGTGTTCAAGTGCCATGCCTGTGCACCGACTACTTGCTGCGACATAGTGGCGGAAGCCATCACATGGTCAAGATATCCGAACTCTGGTGCGAGGTTATTGTAATCATACCGATAACTATAGCCATCGGGGGAGTAGCGTTTGAGTTGTTCGATATAACCTTGTGACTCAAGATAGACAATAGGATTCTCGGCGGAATAGGAGTTGTAGTCACCTACGATAAGGATGTCAGGGTCAGCTGAGAACTTCTTCATTTTCTCTGCTACTGTCTTGACCTGTGACATACGTTCCGATTCGTATTCATCATACGAAGATTTGGCTTTAAGGTGGAGGCAGTTGAGCAGGAACTGTTCACCTGAGGCAATCTCTCTGAACATCTGCATAGGGGAACGGTTTTTATAGCCACCTGAGATAGAGCAGTCGTAATCGCCTACAGGTTGCACAGTCTGAGTGTTATACAGGAATCCACAGCTTTGATATCCAGATGAGACATCTGTAATACCTCTTTCGACAGCCGCCCACCTGCCCGGGGAGGAGAGTTGTGCGTTGAGTCGGTTGGCAAGTGTGTCGAGCACGCCTGCATTCTGCTCCACTTCGATAAAGGCATAGATATCGGCATTGATTTCAGCCATAGCCTTGATTATCTTGGTTGTCTGCAGGTTGAACTTTTCCTGAGTGTTAGCGCCATTGCTGCCGAGAGTGGTCATATACCACTGGAGATTGGCGGCACAGATGAGAAGGGAGGCGTCAGGGAATTCTGGTTTGGCGGTAGGGTCGATCTTGACAAGTTCGTGTCCCGGCGTCTCATAATACGTATTGTCATATATACCCCAATTCCATATATTATCCAACATATTTAGCACCAAATCAGGATAGACAGTTCCCACAGGTATAGATGATTCGGACTTCGGCAAGTTACTCACCTGAAGCCGCATGTCGGAGTCGTGGTTCTTGTCGGAAATCTCTTTGTATTCGTCAGAGTCGTGGTCTGCAACCGACTCTCCGGCGGCACGAGGGAGAAACTCAGCAAGATAGGCATCAGAGACATAGGATATTACATACATCGGGTGAGTGATTTTCACCTGTTTGCCCAGCATGCTGCTATCCACAAAGTTCTCAGGATAGAAGGCGTTTATCTGGGCATTGACGAGTAGAGGGAGAAAGACAAGAGAGAGAAGAAGAAATCGTTTCATAGGGCAAGTGGTTTTATTGTATGTTTACGCTGCAAAGATAATATAAGTTTTGCAATCTCGCAAATAAGTTGTACCTTTGCAGTCCGAAACCGATACACAAGGGAGCTATTGTTTTTCCTCCCTTCAGAACAAAACACTGAAAACAATGCGTACAAAAGAAGAACTTGCAGGCGTGAGCCTATTAGGCAATCAGGGTACAAAATATCCGACAGATTATGCCCCTGAGGTATTGGAGACCTTTGTGAACAAGCACCCTGAGAACGAGTATGTGGTTACATTCAAGTGCCCTGAGTTCACGTCACTATGTCCGAAGACAGGGCAACCCGATTTCGGCAAGATAACGATTTCATATATTCCGCGTGAGAGGATGGTGGAGTCGAAGTCACTTAAACTATATCTATTCAGCTTCCGCAATCATGGTGATTTTCACGAGGACTGCGTGAATATAATCATGAAGGATCTTGTTCGCTTGATGGATCCCAAGTATCTTGAAGTGCTTGGCGACTTCATGCCGAGAGGCGGCATAAGTATCGTGCCGTTTGCCAACTATGCAGATGAAGAGCATCAGGCACTGAAAGCGGAGAGACTGAGCCAACAATTTAACAACGTACTTTAATGAAAGATTCTCTATTGGTATTGTCGGGCGGGCTCGACTCTACCACTATGCTCTATGAGTATAAGGAGCAGATAGGCATGGCTGTCAGTTTTCACTATGGCAGCAATCACAATGACCGTGAACTCGAGTATGCGAGTCTGCATTGCAAGCGATTAGGGATAAAGCATCTGATTATCTCTCTTTCATTCGTAAAGGACTACTTCAGGAGTTCACTGCTTGAGGGTAGCGAGGCAGTGCCGGAGGGCAATTATGACGATGAGAACATGCGTTCAACGGTAGTGCCTTTCCGCAACGGCATCATGCTGAGTATTGCTGCAGGATTGGCGGAGACGTATGGTATGACAAAGGTGATGATAGCCAACCATGGGGGAGACCATGCCATATATCCGGACTGCCGACCGGCATTTGTAGATGCAATGGACAGTGCAATACAAGCGGGCACATACGAGGGTGTGCGCCTGATTGCGCCTTACACCAATCTGACCAAGGCAGATATAGCCCGACACGGGAAGGCATTGGGAATAGACTACTCGGAGACATGGAGTTGCTACAAGGGCAAAGACATTCACTGCGGCAAGTGCGGAACCTGCAGAGAGCGCAGGGAGGCATTACGTGAAGCGGGGATAGAGGACACAACGCAATATGCTGATTTATAGGCAATCCCGGCTTAATCACATAGTAATCACATAGTAATCACATAGTAATCACATAGTAATCACATAGTAATTACATACTAAACATAGCATACACAATGTATTACGTAGAAAAGACAATAGAGATATCGGCGGCACACAATCTGACGCTGAGTTATGAGAGCAAGTGCGAGAATCTGCACGGGCACAACTGGAAGATAGTGGTATATTGCAAGTCGGAGACACTGAACAATGACGGTATGGTGACTGACTTCACGCACATAAAGCGCGTGGTGAAGGAGACTTTCGACCACAAGTATCTGAACGAGGTGCTTGACGTTAATCCGAGTGCGGAGAACATAGCGAGATGGATATGCGACCATGTGGAAAACTGCTACAAGGTGAGCGTGCAGGAGAGTGAAGGAAACGTTGCCATCTATGAGCGAGACTAAGACATACCGTATAAACGAGATATTCTATTCTCTGCAGGGCGAGGGGTATCATACGGGTACACCTGCGGTATTCATCCGTTTCTCGGGTTGCAACCTGAGGTGCAGGTGGTGCGACACGAATTTTTCAGAATACACATTGATGACAAAGGATGAGATAGTGGTTGCCTGCAGGAAGTTGCAGGAGAACTGCATGCTGCTTCTGACGGGCGGCGAGCCTGCACTACATGCCGACGAGGCACTGACAGAGGCGCTCAGAGAGGCGGGTTACAGCAAGATTGCCATTGAGACCAACGGCACAAAACCATTGCCAAAGGGCATAGACTGGGTGACATGCTCTCCGAAAGAGGGCACAAGAGTGGTGCTGCGGGAGGCAGATGAGTTGAAGATTGTATATACGGGTCAGGATGTGGAGAAATGGCGCGAGCGGATTAGTGCCAAGTACAATTTTCTGCAGCCGTGTTCACTGAAGAACACCAAGCGCATAGTGAGATACATACTGAAGCACCCATGGTGGAGCCTCTCGCTGCAGACACAGAAATATATAGGGATGAAATAAGGCTTCTCCCCAAATAGTGGAATAGTGCTCACCTCTCCCATAGAGAGGGCTACATAAAGAAAAAGCGAGTGACACGTATCACCCGCTTTTTTCATTATAGTCTGCTACCAAGCAGTACTTTATATTTGAGCAGAGGTATCTCTTATTTCACATTTTTGACGAGTCGTACGCTGTAGCGGTCGGTGCCGTGAGCGACATTATCGGGACTTACGCTCTGATAGCCGTCATTGTAATAGAAATAGAGGGCGTGGCAGTCTCCCAACTCACCTTCGTAGGGGGTGGATGACCAATAATAGCCCGATATATTGACGTAGTCAGTTACTGCTTCTTCATCGGCATAATTATATCCTGCGGCGCGCAAGAATACTGCACCTGCTTCGGACATTTCCTGCCAATCTTCCACAGTAAACACATTAGCTTCAGGATTGCCGTCAGCCATGAATGCGGTACGGGGCAGAGCCCAATCATCAGGCAGGAAGACATAGCCAATATAGTCGGCGTGGTCTGTGCTTATGGTTGCAAATCCGCGCAGTTTCTTGGCATTCTCGCGGCCATCATAGAGATAAGTCCACTCCTCTGTCGAGAGGGTGCGCCACATCTTGGCTTTATTGCCTCCGTTTTGGATACGGTTGTTACCCCAATCGTAGAAGGTGGCGAAATCGTCGTCAACGAACTCTTGTCTGAGCGGGTCTTGTGCGCCCCATACGAAGAGGTCGATCCAGCTGTCGTGGTCGGCAGTAATCTTGTCGTTGCCTGATGCCTGGCAGGCATATTCATAAGTGTTGAACTCCCAAATCTTACTTGTGGGAAGATACTGCAGATTGCCCTTGGAAAAGATTACCTTCTGCGTTTCGGATACTGAGAACACACCTGTGAGTTCACCATTGTGTTCTTCGGGATTGTTGTTGTTGCAAGCTGTGAAGCCTGCTGCGAGCATTGAGATGCCCAAGTAAAAGAGAACTTTTTTCATAACTTAATTTTGTTAATGGTTGTTTGTATTGTTTATTATGCGTTTGTATGTGCGCTTTACTTTTTTGACGTAACTGACAGTCTCGATGGGGTTGAAAGAGCCATAGAGCACGACAGAGTCTTCGGCGAACTCGGGATATTGGAGTTGTTGGAGCCAATATTCGGTATTGTCGAACCATATATAAGGAGAGCGTCCGTATCGTTTGGCGAGGCGTCGTGCGTCCATAATGTGTGCAGGTCCGGCATTGTAGGAAGCGAGTACGAAATGCTGGTTCTCTGCCGAGTCGGCAATGAAAGAGAAGGTGCGTTGCAGGTGCCGGATATACTGAATGCCTGCACGGAGATTATCTTCGGGAAGACAGAAGGTGGAGTCGTTGAGTCCGAAGCGTCTGCCAGTTACGGGCATGAGTTGCATGAGTCCCCTTGCCCCTGAGGCGGATGCTGCCTGAGGATTCCAATGTGACTCTTCCCAACAGAGTGCGGCGAGCATCTCCCACGACCAACCTATTTCGGGCGCATATTGGCGGAACAGGCTCTCGAAAGGGATATTCCCGGTCAGCACTTCTTCTTCTCTGTCTTCTTCAGGTTCTTCAACAACCGGCAGATTGCGAAATCCCCACAAGAAAGAGCAAAGCAAGACAACAAGTGACAGGAGGAGAGATATGACTTTTGTTTTACACATTCTCTTTGTCGGCTATTTGCTGCTTAATGAATTTGACGAGCATATTGATTGCGGCATTGTTGTGACCTCCTTGCGGAATGATGACGTCGGCGTAGCGTTTGCAGGGTTCGATAAACTGCTCGTGCATAGGTTTGAGTATGCGTGAATAGCGCTCGATGACTGCTTCGGTAGTTCTGCCACGCTCCACTATGTCGCGAATGATGACGCGAATGAGGCGGTCGTCAGCATCAGCGTCAACGAATATCTTGACATCCATCTGCTGACGGAGTTTCTTATCACAGAGGGTCATAATGCCTTCTATTATCACCACTTCGCGGGGTTCGATGTGAATGGTCTCGGGTTGCCGGGTGCAGGTCAGATAGGAATAGGTGGGTTGCTCGATTGCTTCGCCGTCCTTGAGCATACGTATATGCTTCTCGAGGAGGGGCCAGTCGAAGGCGTCAGGATGGTCGAAGTTGATAAACTGCCTTTCCTCCATAGGGATATGAGAGGAATCTTTGTAGTAGGAGTCGAGAGGAATAACCACCACTTCGCCTTTGGGCAGGCGCTCTGTAAGTTTGCGCACCACAGTTGTTTTACCCGAGCCGGTGCCACCCGCAATACCGATGATGAACATATAATGGGATTTGATTGTTTGAATTGTTGTTTTTTGGGGGAGACATAACGGTGTTGCGTCTCTACTTTAGTGGTTATGGGGGGAGACGTGACGGTGTCGAGTCTCTACTTTAATGAGAGACATTTCGACAAATGTCTCTACACGTGGGGCACGCACGTGGAACACGTGATTGCGGGAGACATGACAATGTTCGTCTCTACGGGTTGCAAAGTTAAGGATTTTCAATTAAATACACAAGAGATAAGATAAAACTTTTATTATTGGATATTTTTGAGTACCTTTGCAGCGTGAAAATCTGCCGTTGTGGCAGAGGGGCATGTTTTGGCATAACATTTGCCCATAGAAAGTAACAATAAATAAGAATAATAACACAACATACATACAATATGAAACTGATAGACAAGATTGTAGAAGCAATTCAGAACAAGAAAGGTCAGAACATCACCGTGATAGACATGCGCAAGCTTGAAGTGAAGCCATGCGACTGGTTTGTGATAGCCGAGGGCGGCAGCAATGTGCAGGTGACAGCGATAGCCGATGAGGTGGAGGATTTCGTGAGGAAAGAGACCAAAGAGAAGCCTTTGGCATACGTAGGCAGGGACAATGCCCAATGGATAGCCTTAGACTACGGCAACGTGATAGTGCACGTGTTCCAACGCGAAGCACGCGAGTTTTACGACATAGAGACATTGTGGGCAGACGGGAAAGTGACTGATATAGTTGAGAATATATAGTCGGGAGTTTATCAGATTGTTTCTTTCTTCACATCATCAGAATATAATAACATAGAATAGTTATGGCAGAAAAGAATAATCCTCAGAATCCTCAGAAGGGTCAGCAGAATCCACTGCAACCGAAGAAGAAAGGCGGAATGGGTTGGGGCTGGTTATACATGATAATCATTGCAGTGCTGCTTGGCAGTTATCTGTTTGCAGACGGTACTTCATCAAAAGATATTACGTACACCCAACTGCAGTCGTATATAGAGAACGATGTGATTGAGTCGCTTGTAGTATATGACAACGGCAATGTAAAGGCTATTGTTCGCGAGAGCGAGAAGGCAGTGGTATTCGGCGATAGCCAGGACAAGCACACAGACCGCAGTATCAGTGTGAGTATTCCGGGCGTAGAGGAGTTCAACCGATATATGACGGAACAGAACACACTGCGCAAGGAAGAGGGTAAGCAGAGCATTGAGATGCGCTTTGAGAAGTCGCACGACTGGTGGTATATAGTACTTGTGAATATATTACCGTTCATACTTATCATCTTCTTTTTTGTGTGGATGAGCAGAGGAGTAAGCGGAGGCATGGGTGCCGGAGGAGTGTTCGGAGTGGGCAAAGCCAAGGCTGAAGTGGTGGATGGCAACAACAAAGACAAGGTGACATTCAAGGATGTGGCAGGTTTGGCAGGCGCCAAACAGGAGGTGGAAGAGATAGTCAGTTTCCTGAAGAACCCGAAGAAATACACCACATTAGGAGGCAAGATACCCAAGGGTGCGTTGCTTGTAGGCCCTCCTGGGACGGGTAAGACACTGCTTGCCAAGGCAGTAGCGGGTGAAGCAGGAGTACCTTTCTTCTCGATGTCCGGAAGTGACTTTGTGGAGATGTTTGTGGGCGTGGGTGCGAGTCGTGTGCGTGACTTATTCCGTCAGGCGAAGGAGAAAGCGCCGAGCATCATCTTCATAGACGAGATAGACGCTGTGGGTCGTGCGAGGGGTCGCAACTCTCTGACGGGGGGCAACGATGAGCGCGAGTCCACGCTCAACCAGCTATTGACAGAGATGGACGGTTTCGGCACTAACTCGGGTGTCATCATTCTTGCTGCGACCAACCGTGCCGATGTGCTTGACTCGGCATTGCTCCGTGCCGGCAGATTCGACCGTCAGATACATGTTGAGTTGCCCGACCTGCAGGAGCGGAAAGAGATATTCGGAGTGCACTTGAAACCTCTGAAACTCGACCCGTCGGTGGATGTGAATCTGCTTGCGAAGCAGACTCCGGGTTTCTCGGGTGCGGACATAGCCAATGTATGCAACGAGGCGGCTCTTATAGCTGCACGAGGCGACCACAAGTCGGTAACAAAGCAGGATTTCATGGACGCTGTTGACCGTATCATAGGCGGTCTTGAGCGCAAGACAAAGATAATGACAGAGGAGGAGAAGCGTGCTATTGCTTACCACGAGGCAGGTCATGCGACCATCTCATGGATGCTTCGTTGGGCTAATCCGCTGATAAAGGTTACCATAGTACCGAGAGGCATCTCTCTTGGTGCGGCATGGTATCTGCCTGAGGAGCGCCAGATAACGAACAGAGAGCACCTGCTTGACGAGATGTGTGCCACATTAGGCGGCCGTGCAGCCGAGGAGGAGTTTTTGAACCAGACAGGTACGGGTGCGCTGAACGACCTTGAGCGTGTTACCAAGCAGGCATACGCGATGGTGGCATATTACGGTATGGGTAAGTCAATTCCCAACCTGAGTTATTATGACTCCCAAGGCAGAGATTATGGCTTTACGAAGCCCTATTCAGAGAAAACTGCAGAGAAGATGGACAAGGAGGTGGCAGACATCATAGCAGAGCAGATGAAGCGTGCGAAGGAGATACTACGCGAGAATGCGGAGGGTCATCATAAGGTTGCCGAACTGCTGATAGAGAAAGAGGTCATCACAGCCGAAGATGTGGAGCAGATTCTCGGTCCGCGTCCTTGGAAGAGCCGTCAGGACGAGATTATAGAAGATAATGAAGGATAAAGAGCAAAGACCGATGCAGGACTTAAGAAACTTCTTGTAGTAAATCCGATGGTGCATGCATCTAACATAATACAAACGCAAAACAATCACACAATATGAAACGCTTATTTCTTTTTGCCGCAATGGCAGCAACAGCGCTCGCTATGAGTGCACAACAGGTGGAGCAACTGCCTGCCGACGAGAATGTCCGCATAGGTCATCTTGACAACGGACTCACCTATTATATCCGCCACAACGAACTGCCCAAGCAGCGTTGCGAGTTTCATATCGCACAGGCAGTGGGCGCCATACTTGAAGAGGACAACCAGAACGGTCTTGCACACTTTCTTGAGCACATGGCGTTCAATGGAACAGAGCATTTTCCGGGGAAAGGTATAATAAACTATTTCGAGTCGATAGGCGTTAACTTCGGCGGCAATATAAACGCATATACCTCTCTTGACGAGACGGTGTATCGTCTTTCGGAGGTGCCGACCATTAGAACCGGCATAATTGACTCAGCGTTGCTTGTGATGCACGACTGGAGTCACTCGTTGCTTCTTGAGGGCGATGAGATAGACGCAGAGCGGGGTGTGATACGTGAAGAGTGGCGCACGCGTGCGTCTGCAGAGCGTCGCATGTGGAGCAAACTGAATCCGCTTATGTACCCGGGCAGCCAATATGCCAAGCGTGACGTGATAGGTGATACTGCAGTCATCAACAACTTCTCATACGATGCATTGCGCGACTACTATCACAAATGGTACGGGCCTGACCTGCAGGCGATAGTGGTTGTAGGCGACATAGATGTGGACTATATAGAGAAGAAGATAAAAGAGTTGTGGTCGGATGTGCCGGAGCGTGCGAACCGCGGTGAGCGTACATTGTATTACATAGAGGACAACAAAGAGCCGATAGTGGCAGTAGTGACCGACAAAGAGGCACAGTACACACGCATTCGTACAGACTACAAGAAGAATCCGCTACCTGCCGAGCTGAAGAACTCTGCAATAGGTTATCAGATGAGTATGCTCAACTCGCTTGTAGTATCTATGTTCGACGAGCGAATGAACGAGCTGGCACAGAAGCCGGAGACTCCGTTTATCGGTGCAGGAGCCGCATACACAGATGTGGTGAAGACGAAGGATGCTTTTATAGGTATAGCAGTAGCCAAACCGGGGAAAGAAGCAGACTCGTACAACGCTCTGACGGAGCAGATAGAGAAAATGCGCCGCTACGGTTTCACACAGGCAGAGTTTGACCGTGCAAAACAGAACATGCTCACCAAATACGAGAAGGCATATAACGAGCGTAACTCACGCCGAAATATACAGTATGTGCAAGAGTACATCCGCAACTATCTTGATGCAGAACCTATTCCGGGAATAGAATGGGAATACGATTTCGTAAAGCAGGTGCTGCCGATGCTTCCTCTTGAAGTGGTAAACCAATATGCCATGGCATTGCCCACAGAGGAGAACGTGATTGTAAGTTTCACCGCCCCCGAGCAAGAGGGAGTGGTATTGCCGTCGGAGGAGCAGATACGCAAGCGGTTGGCAGAGGTTAGAGACATAGAGATAGAGGCCCCGAAGGAAGATGCGGAGCAACTGACTCTCATAAAGAAAGCACCGAAGGCAGGCAAGATAAAGAAAACAGAGAAGAACGAGGAACTGGGTACAACCGAGCTGACACTGAGCAACGGAGTTAAGGTAATAATCAAGCCTACCAAGTTCAAACAGGACGAGATTCTCATGTCGGCATATTCAGAGGGAGGCTGCAGTATGGTTGACAACGTGGAAGATCTGCCATCGGCCGTCTATGCTGCCGCCATTACCGATTTTGCAGGTATAGGCGACCTTAACTCAGTGCAGTTGCAGAAGGTGCTGACGGGCAAACATGTATCTGTGTCGCCACAGATAAACCAATACTCGGAAACGATGAGCGGCAACAGTAACGTGAAGGATTTCGAAACCATGCTGATGCTCACCTATCTGTATTTCACAAAGCCGCGCAAGGATGCGGAGTCGTTCTCTACCCTGATGCAGATGCTTGACACCCAACTTAAGAACAAGGCCACCAATCCGAAGGCACAGTTCTCCGACTCAGTGGCCATGATGGCATCAGACTATAACCCGCGCACAGTAGTGTGGAACACAGAGACATTGCAGAAAGTCAGTCTTGACAAGGCATTTGACATCTACTGCCAGCGCTTCGGCAATGCAGCAGATTTCACATTCACCTTCACGGGCAATATCGACCCTGACGACAAGCAGACCCAACGGCTTATAGCACAATGGTTGGGAGGAATTAAGACGGGCAAGTGCAAGCAGCAGAAAGAGCATTTCCGCGACAGAGGTATACGTGCGCCCAAAGGTGTAAAGAAGAACTACTTTGACAAGCAGATGACCATACATCAGACCACCAACCGTATTCAATTTACGAAGGAGATGCCATATACGCTTGCCAATGACCTCAATATGGAGGTTATAGGCAGGGTGCTTGACATGCGTTACTTAGAAAGCATCCGTGAGCGCGAGGGTGGCAGTTATGGTGTAGGAGTTGCAGGCAGGCTCAGCCGTTTCCCGGTAGGTACAGCCACTCTGCTCATTCAGTTCGACACCGACCCTGAAAAAGAGAATCGTTTGCTGGAGATTGTATATGAAGAGATTGACACCATCATCAAGGACGGGCCTCTTGCCGAAGACCTCAACAAGGCAAAGGAGTCGATGCTGAAAGACTTTGAGGAGGACCTGGAGAAGAACGGGTTCTGGCACAACTACATTCTGCCGGAATACTATCGCAATAATATAGACTATCTGAAAGACTATAAAGATGCTGTGAATGCCGTTACAGCAGAGACGGTGAAGGAGACTCTGGGCAAGTTGCGTCAAGGAGGCAATATGTTTGAGGTGGTGATGTCGCCGGAAGAAAGCAAGTAAGTGAATAAGGCAAGTCGAGATGGGAAAACTGAAGAAACTGCTAAGAGGTCAGCGCGGACTTCTTGACGGACTAAGGGAGAAGGTAGAGGCAACCGGGAAGAGTTCGCCGGATGCTGTCTGGTGGTGGTTTCATTGTGCCTCTGTAGGGGAGTGCGAGCAAGCCAAACCCTTGATGGAAAGAGTGAGACGGGAGTTCCCGAAGGCGAAGATTCTTCTCACCTTCTTCTCTCCCTCGGGCTATGAAATGCTGCACGACTACAAGGGTGCTGACGTGGTTAGTTATCTCCCGCTGCCGATACGCCGCAATGCCAAGCGTTTTCTTGATATAGTAAAGCCGGAGAAGGCGATATTCATCAAGTATGAGTTCTGGGCAGCCTATCTCAACGAGTTGCAGAAACGGCATATCAGCACATATAGTGTGGCATCCGTCTTCCGCCCTGACCAAGCCTTCTTCCACCCTGTGACAGGACGGATTTACCGAAGACGCCTTAATTGTTTCAGCAAACTCATTGTGCAGGACGCGCGTTCAAAAGAGCTGCTACAGAAGTACGGTATTGACAATGCGGTTGTAGGCGGTGACACGCGTTTTAACCGTGTGGCACAGATATCCGCCAACCCTCAGGAGTTGCCTCTGATAGACAGGTTCGTGAAAGGTATGCCTGAGAACAAGTCGGTGTCGGCAATGAACGAGGCGGATTCTGCCATAATAGTGGCAGGAAGCACATGGCCGAAAGACGAAGAACTATTGCAACAATATATAGAAAACCGCCCGCAGGTAAGACTTGTGCTTGTACCGCATGAGATTGACGACGAGCATCTGCATGAGATATTCCGCATGTTCGAAGGCAGATATATAAGGCTGACGCAGGCTAATTTTCTCAATGCTGACACATGCCGGGTGTTAGTGGTTGACGCTATGGGATTACTCTCAAGCATATATCAGTACGCTGATGTGGCATATATAGGAGGAGGCTTCGGCAAGGGGATACACAACACGCTTGAAGCGGCGGCATACGGCATACCTGTAGTGTGGGGCAAGAACTATCACCGTTTCAGGGAAGCGCAGGGGCTTATTGATGCGGGTGCGGGTCAGGCGGTGAAAGACTACAAGCAACTTGAGGCTGCACTTGACAATGCCATTCTGAACAAGCAGACAATGGGCACGGCGGCACGCAACTACGTGATGTCAGAGGCAGATGCGGCAGACAAGATATTCAAGGAAATAATCACGAGCAATCAAACAATATAATATGACAAGACCAAGCATACCAAAAGGTACCCGCGACTTTACTCCTGAGGAGATGTCGCGCAGAAACTATATATTCGATACAATTAGAAGCGTATTCCGTCTGTACGGATTCCAGCAGATAGAGACTCCTGCCATGGAGAATCTTTCCACACTCTTGGGCAAATACGGCGAAGAGGGCGACAAACTGCTGTTCAAGATACTCAATTCAGGAGACTGGCTCAGCAGTCTGTCATCTGATGACATGAGTTACCTGACATCTAACAGTGCAAGCACTCTGATTTCCGAGAAAGGGTTACGCTACGACCTGACCGTACCCTTTGCCCGCTTTGTTGTGCAGAACCGCGACAAGATACAATTCCCTTTCCGTCGCTACCAGATACAGCCTGTATGGCGTGCCGACCGCCCGCAGAAAGGCAGATACAGAGAGTTCTATCAGTGCGACGTTGATGTGGTAGGCACTGATTCTCTCTTGTGCGAGACAGAGTTGATTCAGATTGTGGAGGAGGTGTACCGCCGTCTCGGAATCAGGGTATGCCTGCACCTGAACAACCGCAAGATTCTTGCCGGCATAGCAGAGATATTGGGGGAGGCCGAGAGGCTGACGGACATCACCGTTGCCATAGACAAACTTGACAAGATAGGGTCTGAGGGTGTCAATCAGGAATTGTTAGCCAAAGGATTGAGCGAGGACACAGTCAATCGTCTGCAGCCGATACTCAACCTGCAAGGCGACAACGGGGAGAAGCTCGGACAACTTGCATATATACTCAAGGATTCCGAGACTGGCATGAAAGGTATAGAAGAGACAAAAGAAGTGCTTCGCCTATGCAAGAGTGCAGGAGTGAAGCTTGATATCATGCTTGACATAAGTCTCGCCCGCGGGCTCAACTACTACACAGGAGCGATATTCGAAGTCAAGGCGCTTGATGTGGAGATGGGCAGCATCACCGGCGGAGGCAGATACGACAACCTGACAGGCATATTCGGCATGCCAGGTGTATCGGGTGTCGGTATCAGTTTCGGTGCCGACCGCATATACGATGTGCTCAACCAACTCAACCTTTACCCTGAACATAGTTCGGAACAGACACAACTGCTATTCGCACACTTCGGAGAGGCAGAAAGAGAATATTGCCTGACCATTGCCAACGCTTTGCGCAGCAAGGGTATAAACACGGAAGTATATCCGGATATATGCAAGATAAAGAAACAGATGAACTATGCAGACCAGAAGCATATACCGTTTGTTGCCATTGTCGGCTCAGATGAGATAAGCAGCGGCACGGTTATGCTCAAGAATATGCTAACAGGCGAGCAACAGGCAGTTCAGAGCGACTCTATTGCAGAGATAATAACCTTATAAATACAACACCTTTGTCTAATATGAAAAAACACATCCTATTCATGGCAACTGCCATGCTTGTTGCTATGACCGCATTAGCGCGGCCGGGC
The DNA here is from genome assembly GCA_905235505.1 of Paludibacteraceae bacterium. Classification (GTDB taxonomy): domain Bacteria; phylum Bacteroidota; class Bacteroidia; order Bacteroidales; family Paludibacteraceae; genus Colicola. The sequence goes on along the minus strand of CAJOMJ010000019.1, from coordinate 18,487 downwards.
GCTAACCACTACTCGCAACTCTCGAACAAACAAGGTCAGAATCTGTGGGAGGCAATCTACAGTTGTACCCAACAGGGCTACAGCGACCTCGGTTACGACGGTCTGCTTACAGCGTACAAGAAGACCGATGTTGACCAGAACGGCAATCTCATTGACATGTATGGAGGTTGCTCGTTTACTTTCTCCGAGAACTGCGGAAGCTATAAAAACGAATGTGACTGCTACAACCGGGAACACTCCATTCCAAAGAGCTGGTGGGGAGGTTCACCGGATAAGAGCAAGCAAGGCAGCGACATCTTCCACGTGGTACCCACCGACGGCAAAGTAAACGGAATTCGCAGCAGTTACGCCTTCGGAGAGACAACCAATTTCGACTATACGTACAACGGCAACAAGAGAGGAGCCTCCACACTCAGCGGGTACTCAGGTACTGTCTTCGAGCCACGCGACGAATATAAAGGTGACTTTGCACGAGGCTATTTCGGCACGATGGCAAAGTGGGAGCTGAAGGCCACATCGGGGGCAGGCAGTGCCATCTTCACCGGTAATTATACTGCCGCAGGCAACTTCGGACTTACAGAGTACGGCATAACACTTCTTATGAAATGGCATCGTCAGGATCCTGTCTCAGAGAAAGAGCTCAAGCGCAATGATGCCATAGAAGAGACACAAGGCAACAGAAACCCCTTTATCGACTACCCTGAACTTGCCGAGTATCTTTGGGGAAACAAGAAAGGTCAGACAGTGATTATGAGCGAACTGACATGCGCCTACGACGGCGACGGGCAACAGGTCATCACGCCGTATATATCTTCACCACAGAACGGCACATCGTTTACTATGAACTCTTGTAAGGACCAACAGACGGCACTCACAATCAATGTACACGGGGCTAACCTCAACAGCAGCACATCACTCTCGGTGACAGGCACAGATGCATCGATGTTTCAGGTCTCGCCTTCGGTATTAACAGCCGCACAGGTGGAGAATGGGCATGATGTGGCACTTATCTTCACCCCCGATACTACCGGCACTTTCAGTGCGTCGGTTGTAATCAGCAACGACTCCATAGATGACATCACGATATATGTAACGGCTACAGTGGCAGATTGCGGCAGCACAGACTCCACTGAGGTGGAGATACCTGACGGCGACTATTATCTGCTCGAGTCAGAGCCGCAGGAATGGAGCGGTATATACCTCATTGCCAACTCCACATACTCCTACTGCCTCAACGCCTCTTTGGCAGATGACCTTTCGGGAATAAAGTCTGCAGCCAACAAGTTGGGTGTAGAAATCAACAACAAGACTATCAAGGCGACGAGCGCCATAGATGCCGCTGCAATAAGAATAGAAGCCGCTGCAGACGGCAATTATACCCTACTCTCGGGCAAGAATTATTACCTCGGCATCAGTGAGAACAGCAACACACTCAACAGTAGCACTCAGGTTATGACCGTCGCACTCAGCATGTCAGGTTCGGACGTGGTTATAGGCGGCACAGGCTCTCTCTCGTCCCGCACATTGCGCTATAACAACTCGGCAGGCATGTTCCGCTTTTACACATCAGGGCAGCAACCGGTGCAACTCTACCGCAAGCGAGTGCAGCATACTCCGTCAGGTGTGGAACAGAGGCAGACATTCCGGATAAATATAGAGAACGGCATGTTTATGTTTGACAATGCCAAAAATGCAGAAATACAGATGTTCGATATCTATGGCAGGCTGTTCTTTGCTGAGAGGACTAATCATGCGTCCGTTGCTTTGCCTAAGGGCATATACATACTGCTTGTTGATGGCAAACCGCAAAAACTAATCAACGATTAGTTGAGACTGAGTTCAACTTGGAAGTGCAAGAAAAGAGGAGGCTTTCAGTTCTCTACATAGAGGACAGATTCTGACACAATTATTGACAACAGCGTCACAATGACGGAAATGAAAAACTCTAGTTCATGACACCATACAATTGCATATTCATACATTTTTACCAAATTTGGACTTTGATGTTGAACCTGAACACCTGCCTGCCGAAAAACAGCACTTGCGTATTAGCGTGAAAAGTATTATCTTTGCACGCTAATATATTTTCTGTATATATGACCACCGAACAAGCATTTGACATCATAATTGCCCGTTGCCGCAACATCTTTGTATTCAAGATGAAAGACTATGGTCCGTCGTGGCGCACCATGCGGCCTATCTCTGTAGTCAACCAGTTGTTTATCAAAGCCAAACGCATACGCGAGATTGAGACTACAGGTGTGAACCTCGTAGGTGAAGATACCATCGGCGAATTTATGGCTATCGTCAACTACTCCGTTATCGGACTTATTCAGGACGAGCTCGGGTATGCAGACAATGTTGACATGACCGCAGATGAAGCGACATCCTACTACGACAAGTATATCGCCCAATCCAAAGAACTCATGAGCAGAAAGAACCATGACTATGGTGAAGCGTGGCGTGATATGGACAAAGAAGCCATAACCGACCTCATCTTCAACAAGATTCTGCGCAACAAAACCATACTCCAGAACAACGGCAAGACCCTTGTGTCGGAAGGCGTGGACGGCAACTACTACGATATGATAAACTACGCTGTGTTCAACCTCATAAAAGCAGAAGGACAACATGAAAACTAACAAAGCACTGCATATCACAGGGTCAGTGGCACGCACACTGCTTGGTATAACATTCGTCTTCTCAGGTTTTGTCAAAGCAGTTGACCCGCTCGGCACTACCTACAAAATAGAAGACTACCTGAAGGCATTCGGGGGATTCTTCAACAGTTTCATTCCGCTTGCAGAACCTGCGGCATGGTGCCTTATAGTTTTCGAGTTCGTGCTTGGAATATGCCTGCTGCTCAACATAAAGACTCAATGGACGAGTTGGCTCGCATTGCTGATGATGCTTGTGATGACACCGCTCACGCTGTATATTGCCATTGCCAACCCGGTAAGCGACTGCGGTTGCTTTGGCGATGCACTCGTAATAAGCAACCGGGCTACATTCTGGAAGAATATAGTACTGCTTGCGCTTGTCATCATTCTGCTCTTGACCAAACGGCATATTCCCGGGTTGTTTCAATGGCAGGTTGAACTTGGCATCAGCTCTATAGCACTCATATTCGTATTAAGTTTCATGCTCTATGCACGTCTGCATCTGCCGGTAATGGATTTCCGTCCATATAAGGTCGGCAACAACATTCCTGAACTCATGGAGTATCCCGAGGATGCAGAACCGGACATGTACGAAGTTCAGTTTATATACGAGAAAGACGGCAGACAGCAAATCTTCACCCTTGACAATTATCCTAAAGGAGATTCCACTTGGACTTTTGTTGACCAGCAGTCGAAACTGATAAAGAAAGGCTATGAGCCTCCTGTTCACGACTTTGAAATCATCACCCTTGACGGCGATGACATCACCGATGACGTGCTTTCCGCTGAAAAAGCCGTACTCATAGTAATGTATGACCTGAAGAAAGCGGACACTAAACAAGCAGGTAAGATTGAAGACCTTCTTGAGGATGCGCTGGTAGAAGGGCACCCCTGCTATGTGCTCACCGGAAGCGGAGAAGACGATATCGTTGACTTCACACAGAGGACCGACAAACTGTCAACCGAGCACTTCTGCCAGACCGACCCTGTGACACTCAAGACCATTGTACGTGCCAATCCTGGAGTGATGGTTTTGCAGGAAGGCACCGTTGTTGACAAATACAACCTCCGGAACAGATAACCACGTCAAACAACTATCAAACTATATACACATACAACAATGAGAACAAAAATGGTTGCAGGCAATTGGAAAATGAACAAGACCCTGCAGGAAGGTGTAGCACTCGCTACAGAATTGAAACAATCAGTAAAGAACCCCAAATGTGCAGTTGTTATCGGCACTCCTTTCATTCATCTTGCTACAGTGGCAGAACTCCTGAAGGGGACTCCCGTAAAGGTAGCTGCCGAGAACTGTGCCGACAAAGTGTCAGGTGCTTACACCGGTGAGGTTAGTGCCGCCATGGTAGCTTCCACAGGAGCTGAATACTGCATTCTCGGTCACTCAGAGCGCCGTGCATACTATCATGAGACTCCCGAGATACTGCGCGAGAAAGTATTATTGGCTCTTGAGAACAACCTCAAACCTATCTTCTGTATCGGTGAAGTGAAAGAAGAACGTGAGGCGGGCAAGCAAAACGAAGTAGTGAAGGCACAACTGGAAGGCTCGGTGTTCAACCTCAGCGCAGAGCAGTGGGCAAACATCACTCTCGCCTACGAGCCTGTCTGGGCTATCGGCACAGGTCTTACCGCTACTCCCGAGCAAGCACAGGAGATGCACGCCTATATCCGCTCGCTCATAGCAGAGAAATACGGCAATGAGGTGGCAGACAACACCACTATTCTCTATGGCGGCTCCTGCAATGCGAAGAACGCTGCCGAACTCTTTGCCAACCCCGATGTTGACGGTGGTCTGATTGGCGGCGCTTCACTTAAAGCCCCTGACTTCCTTACAATTATCGAAGCAAGATAACATATCCGTCAATAGCGGTTATCCAACGGAAGAGACGAGCGATGCCCGTCTCTTCTGTATTTATCATCTCTTCTGTATTTATTAGGATATAACAAAATTCAAACCTACAGGTCATAGGAAATCAGGTCAGTTGTAATGGTTGTTATCCGCTCTCCCCTCCCCCAATCAATGACAGAGAAAAGAACAAGACTTGTAATTGCATCCAAAATGAAAAAAAAACTCTAAATTCCCTTGCATATTTCAGAAAAAAGTTGTAAATTTGCACGAAGTTTGCGTTCAGAACAAAATTAGGAACTACAATGAATACCGAGAACCAGAACATAGAATTCAAACAATCCTGGCGGGATGAATACCTGCAATATATCTGCGGCTTTGCGAACGCGCAAGGCGGTACGCTATATATCGGCATTGATGACATTGGGAATGTGTGCGGGATTGACAATGCACATTCGTTACTGGAAAATCTCCCGAACCGAATTAACCAACTGATGGGCATCTTGGCGGATGTAAATCTCCTAACCGAAGACGGGAAAGAATATATCTCCATCCATATCAATCCGAGTAGCCAACCCATTTCCTATCACGGGAAATACTACATTCGCAGCGGTTCTACATTGCAGGAAATGAACGGAACAGCTTTACGCGATTTCCTATTTGACAAGATAGGAGTTGACTTCGAGCAAACGCCGAATCAATATGCAAGCCTTAAGGATATTGACCGTCAGGCAGTTGTCTTTTTCTTAAATAATGCTGTCAAAGCTGGCCGTATCCCTATCCAAAATATGCACGATACGCCAAAGAAAGTTTTGCAAAATCTGGATTTGCTGACCGAGGATGGAAAACTGAAAAACGCCGCAGTATTGTTATTTGGAAAAAATCCGCAACATTTCTTTATCAACTCATATTTCCGATTGGGACGATTTGGCTCGCGTCCTTCGGATCTGATGTTTCAAGATGAAGTGGGCGGTAATATGAGAACTGGGGACGCGGTTTCGACAAGGTTAGTTTGGAGTTTGCCGATGCCCGTATTCCCTTCCCGATGATTGAAAATTCATTTGGTGGCGCATCTGTAACTATTCAACGCAAAGTTGAGTTGGACATTCCGGATACTAATGTGCATGAAATAGCAGATTTGGATATTACAGAACGACAGAAGAAGATACTTGAATTGGTAGAAAAAAATCATTCCATAACAGCAGTTGAATTGGCAAATAAATTGAATGTAAATTCGCGAACAATACAACGGGATTTTGCCAAATTATTTGAGAAAGGCATACTTATTAGGGAAGGAAGCGATAAAACTGGCGAAAGAAACATTAAGATGTCGTAGTAAATGTCGTAGTAAATGTCGTAGTAAATGTCACTTTCATAGATATGACCGACCGATGAACGTGAGAATACCGAGCGATGACCGAGACACAAATAGAACAAAATGGGGAGAACATTATATAAATATTTGGATGTGACGGGCGCGAAATGTATGGTCGCGTATTCTAATCTCCAATTCACAAACGCCTCACAACTGAACGATCCATTTGATTGCTCCCCTTCTCTGATGGACTATTCCAACATTCCGGATCCCATGACACAAGGAGGGATACCGAAGGAATGGTTAATGGAGATAGAAGAAAATGATGCTCTAAATTTGCGAAACGCCACTTGGCTGTGCAGCCTGTCGAAAGTCAACGATTCCATGCTGATGTGGAGTCATTATTGCGCCAACCATCGCGGGATTTGCATAGGTCTGAACATGGATGAAGTTAAGAAGAATTATCCTCCGATGTTTGGCACAATATATCTGGAACCGTTGGAATTGGAGGTAAAATACCAAGATATTGCGGAACGTCAGCTGTGTAACCAAGCATCATGGTATTTTCAATGGGAAACGAAAGACAAGAAATGGGAGTATGAGCAAGAGGTGAGATTAGTAGTCAAGGATCCTTCTGGCATGTATGCCGAGTTAACGATGGAACAAGCAGACCGAAAAGGAGAGATAGATTGGAGAGAGGTGCGCCATTATATGCCTTTGAAGGGAGAATGTTTTGAATCTATCTATTTCGGCATACATGTAGATCCGGAACTGAAAGAAAAAATCACCAATTATGCTCTTGTCAAACTAAATCCGAATATTAAAATCTACCAAATGAGTATAGATGAGAAAGCTCTTTGTCTAAAACCAATTCTTGAGGAGATACAGATAGACAAGAACGCTCATCTCCCAATGCTCAAACTGGCAAAGAAAAAGTTTGTTTATAAAATATTTAGAATGTAATATGTCTATATCCGAACTGACACAACGAACAACCGCGAATATCCAAGAGAAAGCCAATCTTATTTGGGCGATTGCGGATAAGTTGGTGGGGACATACAAGCCTCACGAGTACGGCGATGTCATTCTGCCTATGTGCGTCATCAAGCGTTTCAGCGATACGCTTGCAGCTACCAAACAAGCCGTTTTGGACGAGGATGAAAAACTGAAAGCACGTAACATCCAAGTACGTGACGGTTTCTTGCGCAAGGCTTCCGGCTATCAGTTTTACAACACCTCCAAGTTTACCTTTGAGGACCTTTTGGGTGATCCCGACAATATCAAGGATAATTTCAAGAACTACCTTCAGCATTTCTCGCCAAATGTGATAGATATTATTGAGAAGTTCGATTTTGACAAGGAGATAAACAAACTGGACAACAACGGCATTCTGTATAATGTCATACAGGAGTTTTGTTCCAGGAAAGCCTATATGGGAGCGGATGCTATCTCTGCCGTGGATATGGGATATATCTTCGAGGAATTGGTGCGTAAGTTCTCCGAGAGTTACGATGAGCAAGCCGGAGCGCATTTCACGGCACGCGACATCATCTATCTGATGGCTGAACTATTGGTCGCACCGGATCGGGCGCGTTTGGAGCAAGAGGGAATAACCGCCACTATCTATGATATGGCAATGGGTACCGGCCAGATGCTTGATTGTCTTTCAGAAAAACTGCATGAAATAGACCCTGCGGCTGTTCTGACCGAGTTCGGGCAGGAACTCAACGAAAAAACCTTTGCTATCGCCAAAGCCAATATGCTTATCAAGGGCGGTAACGCAGAGAATATGAAACACGGCAACACGCTTTCCAATGACCGGTTCACAGGCTATGAGTTTGACTATATCATCTCCAATCCGCCTTTCGGTATCGAGTGGAAGAACGAGAAAAAGAGCGTGGAGGAAGAGTACCAACGCGGCGAGGCAGGGCGTTTCGCACCCGGACTACCGGCTATAGGCGACAGCCAGCAGCTTTTTATGCTCAATGGGATAGCCAAACTGAAAGAGACCGGACGCATGGCAATCATCCAAAACGGTTCGCCGTTATTCAAAGGAGATGCCGGAAGCGGCGAAAGCAATATTCGTGGCTACCTGTTGGAGAACGATTGGTTAGAGGCTATCGTGCAGATACCGAACGACATGTTCTACAATACCGGCATTGCCACCTATATATGGATTGTTACCAAGCACAAGTCGCCGGAGCGGTTGGGCAAGGTGCAACTGATTGATGCAAGCAAGTGTTGCGAGAAACGCCGCAAGCCAATTGGCAACAAGCGCAACGAGTTCACAGAGCCTTGTATAGCCCTTGTCTCCAAAGCATACAAGGCGTTTGAAGATGGCGTGTGGAAGGACGGAGAACTGAAAGTGGAATGTAAGATCAAGAACCGCTTTGATTTCAAGTATTCCAAAGTGACGGTGGAGCAACCTCTGTTAGACGAAGCCGGCAAACCGGTATTGAAGAAAGGTACCAAGCAGCCCGACACAAAAAAACGTGACACGGAGTCGATTCCATGGATAGAGGATGTGAACGAATACATGCAGCGCAATGTGTTGCCATACGCTCCGGACGCATGGATAGACGGGAAGAAAAACAAAATAGGCTACGAGATTCCTTTTACCCGTGAGTTCTACAAGTACGTTGCGCCGCGTAGCAGCGAAGAAATCTTTGCGTCTCTGCAAGACTTGGAGCAACAAGAGCAAGAACTCCTCAAATCCATTATGCAACGATAAAATTGTCTGTTACCATGAGTACAATAGGACCAAGAGAAAGTCAGAATACCGAATACAAAGAGTCATGGCGTGACGAATACGTCAAATGGTTGTGCGGCTTTGCCAATGCGCAGGGCGGCAGACTCTATATTGGCATAAACGACAAAGGCGAAGTTTGCGGTGTGGAGAATGCACATAAATTGTCCGAGGATATTCCGAACAAGGTGGTGGCGTTTCTTGGATTAGTAGCGGATGTCAATCTGCTCAATCAGGACGGCAAAGACTATATAGAGATAGCCGTATTGCCGAGTAACGTACCTATCAGTTACAAGGGCAAATATTATTTCCGTTCCGGCAGCACATTGCAGGAATTGAATGGCGTAGCCCTGCAAAACTTTATGCTCAAGAAGATGGGACGCTCATGGGACGATATGGTGCATGAACGTGCCACCGTGGATGATTTGGATCGCGGAGCGATAGACTATTTCCTGCAAAAAGGTATTCAAGCGGGACGTATCGACCCTGCGGAAGCAAATGCACCCACAACTACCGTACTGCAAAACCTGCATCTGATGGATGATGAGGGACACTTAAAGAACGCGGCTCTGCTATTGTTCTGCAAAAAGCCCGGACGTTATTTTACAGGAACGGAGTTTAAGATAGGCAGATTCCATACGAACATTGCGGATCTCTCATCGCAAGAGATGATAGAGAGCAGTATTATTCAGATGGCGGACCGCGTGATATGGATGCTCAAAGACAAGTTCCTGACTATGCCTATCCATTATGAGGGCTTACAACGCATAGAGAAACTGGAGGTTCCCGAAGATGCTCTGCGTGAAATCTTGTATAATGCCATTTGCCATAAGGACTATTTGGGTCCGCAAATACAAATGCGCGTCTGGGATCATTATGTGGAGATATGGAATGATGGTGAACTCCCGGATAAAATCACTCCGGAGAATATCGAAGATGTGCACGCTTCCTATCCGAGAAACAAGAACCTCGCCTTTGTATTCTATAAGGCAGGCTTCATTGAGTCTTGGGGGCGTGGCTGGAAGAAAATCTGTGATGGATTTGTAGCAGCAGGCTTACCCAAACCCACTATCGAATCAAAACAAGGCGGCGTTTTGGTAACATTCCGAAGGAATAATGTTAACCTGAAGATGACCGATGGCACTTTGATTGGCAGTCAAACCGGTTCACAGACCACTACGGAGACCACTACGGAGACGAGTACGTTGACAAGTACGTTGACAAGTACGTTGACAGGTACGCGGAAGAGTATTGTAGAGATTATTTCGGAAAATCCTAATGTTACCATTTCGCAAATAGCGGCTAAGTTAGGAAAGAATCCAAGGGGTATCGACAAACACATACAAAAACTCCGAGAAATTGGTATCATCCGCCGTGTCGGTGGTGATTTCGGAGGTCATTGGGAAATACTCCACTCCCCCAACGATAAGCAATAAGGAAATGACAAACACAATGAAACATAGTGGCATTCCGTGGATAGGGAATATTCCTAACCATTGGGAGGTGGAGTTAATCGGCAATCACATAAAGGAGGTAGATTGTCCTAATTCTGCCAATAATGAAAGTAATGCCCTTCAGTTCAAAATGGGGACTATCATTCCGAAAAAAGGAGGTGATAGTAAATACAATCCTGAAACATTAGAATCATATAATATTGTAGAAAAAGGGGATATTATTATCAATGGGTTAAATCTATCATTTGACTTTATTTCACAAAGAGTTGGACTAGTTAAAGAAAAAGGTGTTATTACCTCTGCATATTTGGCTGTTAGACCTGATAAAGCGATAAATAGTGAATATCTCACATATCTTTTTAAGGCGTATGATAATTGCAAAGCTTTTCATGGGATGGGAAAGGGATTACGTCAAACTTTAGCATATAAAGAATTTAAGACGAATCTAATATTTGTTCCTCCTCTTACCGAGCAAAAGGCGATTGCGGATTATCTGGATAAGCATTGTGCAGAGGTGGATGAAATGGTATCGTTGCAGGAGAAGATTATAGAAGAACTCCGCGCATATAGGCAAGCGATTATAACTGAAACGGTCACACGCGGTCTTAATCCCAATGCCCCTATGAAAGATAGTGGAGTCGAATGGATTGGACAGATACCAGAAAGGTGGGATGTTAATAAAACTATCAGGCTCTTTGAAACTATTGGTAGTGGTACTACTCCAAAATTTGATGATATTATTGAAGAAAGGAATATTAATTGGCTTCAATCTGGAGATATTAATGGAGGCTATATAGAAAAAGCTCAAAATCAAATACCAGAAAGAATATTAAATCAATATAGCGCATTAAAAATATATACATCTCCTTATATAATAATTGCTATGTATGGAGCATCTATAGGCAATACGGCAATATCATTAATAGATGCATGTGTAAATCAAGCATGTTGTGTTTTACAAAAAAGCAAACAAATACAAAGTTATTTCTTTTATGCATTGCAATCAGCAAAGTCATACTGGAATATGCTTTCTGTAGGAGGAGGACAACCCAATATTAGTCAAGAGATTATAAAACAAACATGGTTGCCTGTTCCCCCTCTCCACGAGCAGCAAGAAATAGCAGACTATTTGGATAAGAAGACAGCAAAGATTGACCAACTCATTGCTATCAAACTACAGAAGATAGAGGAACTAAAGGAGTATAGGAAATCGCTCATCTATGAATATGTAACCGGCAAAAAACAACCCATACTATAATGGAAACCAAAGAGAAAAACTTGGAACAAGACATTGAGCAATATCTGCTGACAACAGGCGGATATGAGAAAGGTACGATGGATGGCTACGACAAGAAGCACGCTCTCTATATGCCCACCTTGCTCCGTTTTATTGAGACCACACAATCCAAGATGTGGAAACGCTATCTGTCGCTCTATGGAGAGGATGCAGAGAAACAACTCTACAAGATTTTCCAAAAGAATGTCAGTGACTTTGGTCTGCTTCATGTCTTGCACCATGGAGTGAAAGACAAGGGCGTTGAACTGCGCTTCTGCTATTTTGCTCCGGCATCCACCAAAAACGATGATTTGGTAGCGAAATACAATGCCAATATCCTGACGGAGACACGGCAGTTCTTCTATAGCGAGGAAAACAAACATTCCATTGATATGGTGCTCTCGCTCAATGGTATTCCTATTATAGCTATCGAACTGAAGAACCAATTGACAGGACAGAGTGTGCAGAACGCCATGAACCAGTGGAAATATACGCGTGACCCGAAAGAACTGCTGTTCCATTTTGACACCCGTGTAGTGGTCTATTTCTGCGTGGATCTGTATGAGACATATATGACCACGCAACTCAAAGGCGAGAACACTTCTTTCCTTCCGTTCAATCAAGGTTCCAACGGAGCAGGAAATATCGGCGATGGCGGCAATCCCGAAAACCCGGATGGCTATACCACTTCCTATCTATGGGAGCGAGTGCTTAAACGCGAAAACCTTTTAAGCATCTTACAACACTATATCAGCCGCCAGACTACCACTTCTATCTCGCTTGTGAACGGTAAGAAAAAAGAAAGCCATTCGACCAAGATTATTTTTCCCCGTTACCACCAATTGGATGTGGTTGAGAAACTGGTAGCCCATACGCGTGAACTCAAAGACGGACGAAGTTTCTTGGTACAGCACTCAGCCGGTTCCGGCAAATCAAACTCTATAGCTTGGCTGACATATCAATTGGCTTCGCTGCATAATGCGCAAGGGGACAATATCTTCCGTAGTGTGTTTGTGATTACCGACCGCCGTGTGCTAAACCGCCAGTTGCAAGACACCATCACCGGCTTTGAACATCAGTTAGGGCAGATAGAGACCATTACCGACAAGGATAACTCCTCCAAACTGCGGGACGCAATCACCGACGGCAAACGTATCATCATCACTACGCTGCATCGTTTTCCGCTGATCTACAAGGAATTGGGAAGCCATAGTGGCAAACGCTTTGCAATCATTGTGGACGAGGCACACAGCAGTCAATCGGGTAAGAGTGCTGAGGCAGTAAAAAAAGCATTAGCCGATACCGATGAGGCATTGCGTGAAATGGCAGCATGGGAGGAGAAAACAGAGCAGGAACTGTTGGACGATATGGATGAGATGACAGAGACGTTGCTCACCCAAGGCAAGCATAAGAACCTCTATTTCTATGCCTTTACAGCTACTCCGAAACCCAAAACATTAGAGACTTTCGGAGAACTGCGTGCGGATGGCTCGTTTGATGCGTACCACCATTATTCCATGCGTCAGGCGATAGACGAAGGTTTCATAGAAGACGTACTGAAATATTACACCACTATAGAGACCTCATATGAGATTGCCAAAGCCATCACCGAGAATCCCGAATATGAGGAACCGCCCGCAGCACGTGCCATCCGTGAGTATCACGACAACCATCAGCATGTGCTGGAGCAGAAAGTAGCGGTCATGGTAGAGAAATTCCGTGAAGTGACATTGAAAAAGATTGGCGGTAAGGCAAAAGCTATGGTCGTTTCTCCCAGTCGTGCTCACGCGGTGCGATACCTTTTTATCATGCGTGACTATTGCAAGAAGATGGGATACCGCGATGTGCATCCTTTAGTGGCTTTCTCTGGCACTGTAGAATATCAAGGGGTGGAATACACCGAAAGCAAACTGAACACGACAGAGGAATACAATATCACGGAGAGTAATCTGCCGCTCTATTTCAGTTCGGATTTGTACAACGTACTCATCGTTGCAGACAAATATCAAACAGGCTTTGATGAGCCGCTACTGCATACCATGTTTGTGGACAAAGGTTTGCGGGGAGTAAAAGCGGTACAAACATTGTCACGTCTGAACCGCCATTGCGAAGGGAAAATAGATACGTATGTGCTGGATTACGTCAATTCAACCGATAGTATCGTGGCTTCCTTCAAACCCTTCTATGAAGAAACGCTGCTTTCACAAGGCGTAGATGTCAATATGGTATATACTTATAAACAGCAGTTGGACAAATTCGCTCTATGGACTGCTGCGGATGAAGATATAGTTTATGAGATATACAAGCAGAAAGAGCAAGGCGCAACTGATTTGGGCAAACTGAGTAGTGCTATCAAACCTGCACTGGAGAGATACATGCAGTTGGACGAAGAGCAACACTTCAAAGCGCGTTTCTTGGTAAAGAACTTCAACCGCTTCTATGCGTACATGGCGCAAGTGGTTCGCACGTTTGACCGAGACCTCTATAAATCCTATATCTTCTCCGAGTTCCTGTATAAGTTCTTGCCTAAGACACCGCATGAGAAAGTGGACTTGAACGGCAAACTGGCACTCATCAACAACAAACTGACCGAGACCTTCTCCGGCTCGTTAAGCCTTGCTCCTACGAAAGATGATAAGACTCTGAATCCGGAAAAAGGCGGTCAAGGAAACAAACAAGAGACCAAGCGGGACTTGCTGACAAACATCATCGAGAAAATCAATCTGATGTACGCAGGGCAGTTTACGGAAGCCGACCGCGTAATCGTGGAGACCATCTTTGACCAGATGCAGAAAGCCGGTGGACAATTACGCAGACAAGCCAAGAATACCGATGCAAATATGTTTGCGCAAAACATCTTCCCGAAAGCATTTGAGGAAGTGGCGATGAAATGTTACACCGAGCAGATGGATGCGTTCTCAAAACTCTTTGAAGATACAGAATTCTATCAGCGAGTGATGGAGGAAATGGCAAAAGCCATGTATCAGAGTTTCAAGCAGAAAAAGGCATCAACCGAAGATGTGAAAGAACCGCAACAACAAGAGATAAGACCGCTTATTCAAGATAGTGTACCTGCCTCGGAACGATACAAGAATTATCTACCGCTATACTCCATCCGTGCAGCATGTGGTTATTTCGGAGAAGGCGAGGAAGCGGAAGTGCAAGGATGGATTTCCGCAGAAGGTATTGGGCGGCTTAACGAAGATATGTTCGTTGTGCAAGCCGCAGGCAATTCCATGGAACCGCGTATCCATAATGGCGACTATTGCGTTTTTGAGCAATACAAAGGTGGCTCGCGTAACGGCAAGATAGTACTTGCGCAACACCGTGGATACTACGACGATGACAATGCCGGAGCCTTCTCCATCAAGGAGTATAATAGTACCAAATCTGCAGATGAGTACGGCAATTGGCAGCATGAGTTTATCGAACTCCGTCCGCTAAATCCTGCCTATAATCCGATTTCCCTCACGCCGGATGATATAGAAGATTTCCGCATCATCGGAGAGTTTATAGATACTCTTTGAGTGTAGAATTAATCACAGTTGACTTCAACTGGAAAGATATAAAAGGAGTAATGGCTCAATTAAAAATGCACAAAAATAAAAAAATTGCTGTTTAGGTGATATATTTTGACATCGTTTCTGTTAAATGAAATGATAGGGAATAACTTATAGAATAAACATATAAAATGTACACACCACCGTTTACTGTAACAAAAAGTAGCGGATAAAGTAACGGATAAATCGGGTACAAGAGTGCTTGATTTGATACGAAAAGATCCATCTGTTACCATCCAGGAAATGATGCAAGCATTAGGTATGTCCGATAACGGAATTCGTAAGATCTTACGCCGGTTGCAGCAGCAGGGCTCACTTCGCCGCATCGGAGCCAACAAAAACGGACATTGGGAGATTATTAAATAATGCCCTGTCCGCATATATAAACATAGGGGGATAGAAGGGCAGAAATAAAAATGCATAGAAAACTGCACAAGACTGCTCGCCTCAATCCCCGTGTCGTATCTTTGCACTAAAATTGATATAAAAACGAAAAAAAATGAAAAAAGTTGTTTTTTAGGTGATAGATTTCGGGTATTTTTTGCCTTATATATGGAGGGGTATATATAAACACGAATCTATTAACACAAAACGCAAATGAACATGAACATGAACAAAACGACACATTTTGACCCGTGGCACAACAGGCACGAAATCAATATGGAACCGGACCAGATGGACAAGTTCTCCGAGGAAGACAGTCTCTTTGCCGGGCAGTCATCCGAAAGACAATATGCGATAGCCGAAGCGCTGGACAACTTGCCTAATCCGCGTTACCGCAGATTATTGATTGGACTCTATCGAGAGCATTACACACCGCAGCTGATGGCAGAAGAATTGGGAGTCTCCCTTCCTAATTTCTACAACCTTCACCGCCGCGCCCTTGCATCTTTGAAGTCTCAAATGGAAAAGCAGCCCAAACTCTTCTGAACTTGAAGCAATCACCACCGAAAAACTAAGATCCCCCTACTGCCAAACTGCCAACAAATTCATTCGTTGAAACGAACAATTCAGTGCATGTTGACTCAATTAGCCGGTTACTTGCGTATCTTGGACGATGAAGTGCGCAAACCCAACGAGAACCCGCCTATCGGTATCATGCTCTGCAAGAGTGCCAATAAGAAGTTCGTTGAATACGTCATCCAAGACTACAATCGTCCTATGGGGGTAGCAACTTACAAGACTTCGGCCGACATGGACGACAAACTCAAAAAACTCTTGCCACCAATCGAAGATTTGGAGAAATTGCTATAAAAATGAAAAAAGTTGTTTTTTAGGTGATAGATTTCGGGTATTTTTTGCCTTATATATGGAGGGGTATATAAAAACAAATCTATAAACACCAGACACAACAGATAACATATTATCAAAAATATGAGTACAAAGCAGTGAGTTGTATTCAAAATGCATGCGACTGAAATTACTATCATCAATGACCGCGAACTGTTCATCAAAGGAAATGACAATTCCTATTACTACGGGCAAAAAGATCAACCCGTCCCAAATCCGTTTAATAAGAGAGAGGAATAGAATAGGGATTAGTTTAAGAGATATATGCATGCTTTGATATTTTTAGAATCTATTTGAAAAAATACAAGAATATCGTGCTTTTTTCTTGTGTGTTTGAAAAAAATATAGTATCTTTGTAGCGTTTTTTAATCGAAGGCATTTTTATGCCGAGAAAAAACACACATTTAGCGTTCTTCAAGATATCACTGACATGTTAGATCAAATTCGCAAGTACAATCTATGGGATGGCAATGAGCCGGAGTTGGGATTTCTTCGTACCAATTACACGAACCGGATACATGCTGCGACAGGCAATAATCTCGTCAAGGTTCTTATTGGACAGCGTCGAGCCGGTAAGAGTTATGTATTGCGTCAATTAGCCAAACGGCTGATGGACGAAGGTGTTCCTGCACAAAATATCTTGTATATAAATAAGGAATATCTGGAGTTTGGCGATATTAAGACTGCAGATGATTTGCAACAGTTATACCAAGAATACCGTTCTGTACTTCAGCCCCGGGGAAAAGTGTATCTTTTCTTGGATGAGGTGCAATTGGTATTACAATGGGAACAGTTCGTCAATTCACACTCGCAGGATTTTGCAGAACCGCAAGAACTGTTCATCAGCGGTTCCAATTCCGATTTGTTATCCGGCGAATTAGCTTCCTTGCTTTCAGGACGATACGTTGAGTTTGAGATACTGCCGTATAGTTTCCATGAATACACAACGATGGAGGGTCTGCCGGTTACACGCGCCAACTATCTCCGGTTCTTGCAAATAGGGATGCTGCCGGAATTATTCCATCTGAACACAGAAGATATGCAACGCAATTATGTGTCTGCTGTCAAAGATACAATTATGCTGCGGGATATTGTGCGTCGGTATAATGTCAAAGATCCGCAGTTATTGGAAGAGCTGTTCCGCTATCTGGTTAATAATGCAGGGCACTTGGTGTCTGTTTCCAATATTGTCAATTATTTCAAATCACAAGGGAGGAAAACCAACTACGAGACATTGTCTTCGTATATATCTTATCTGGGTAAGGCTTTCTTAATGCACAAGGCTGAACGGTATCATATAGCAGGGAAAGAACTGCTTACCGGCAATTGCAAGTACTACAGCAACGATCTGGCATATTACAACTATCTGTACCGCGGTTTTACGTATGGAATGGGCAGTCTGTTGGAGAATGCCGTTTATCTGGATATGCGCCGCAAGGGATGGCTGACATATGTCGGTGTGCAAGGACAATCGGAAGTGGACTTTGTCGGCATAAAAGGTGAGCAGAAAATATATGTGCAAGTCTGTTGGGAGATGGCCGGTGATGAGGATACCGCCAAGCGTGAGTACGCGCCATTATTGAAAATTGCAGACCAATATCGCAAGGTGATTGTCACGTTGGATGAAATCCGTTTCCCGAATAACAATGGAGTGGAGCATCTCTTCCCGTGGGAACTCAATACTATTCTATAAAGTATGCCTAAACGGAATTTGAGAAATACCGCATTGTACAATACCGCTTGTTTGAATCGGATTTTGATAAGTTTACTCCTCCGACATTACCATTGATAGATAAGAAAGACTAATAATAAAATAAATATAATTATGACAGATTTATTGATTCTATTTGCTGTGGCGATGGCTGTGTCCGCAGTAGGGTGGAAATACTTTGTGTATTTCTTCAGTCTCGGTTACGGCTACGGCATTGCCGCTTTGGCGGTGACGATGGGTGTGTTGTATCACGCAAACCTGAGTATTCCGACCGCAGTGATGTTAGTGCTACTATTGATCTTCGGTATCCGGCTCGGTACGTATCTGTTGGTGCGTGAGCGCAAGGCTGTCGGCTATCGTAAGATCCTGTACGGCGAGGGTCATTCGGATAAGAAACCCGCCGGTGTGATGATTATGATTTGGCTGTTCTGCACGCTGCTGTACGTGGCGCAGGTGAGCCCTGTGGCATTCCGGCTGGCGAACGGTCCGCATGACAGCGAGCTGTGGGCATGGATAGGCGCAGCGGTTATGGCCTGCGGTATCCTGTTGGAGAGTATCAGCGATGCGCAGAAGTCCGCCGCCAAGAAAAAGGACCCGAAGCGGTTCGTAGA
>CAJOMJ010000018.1 GCA_905235505.1 Paludibacteraceae bacterium | reverse complement strand
AGCACCATTTCCGATGCTTGTCACACTATTGGGGATAGTCACAGAGGTCAGACTGCTGCAATCCTCGAAAGCATAATCTCCGATGCTTGTGACGCTATTTGGGATAGTAACTGAGGTCAGACTACTGCAATTATAGAAAGCCATCATTCCAATGCTTGTGACGCTATTTGGGATAGTCACCGAGGTCAGACTGCTGCAATTATAGAAAGCCATTTCTCCAATGCCTGTCACACTATTGGGGATAGTTACAGAGGTCA
This sequence comes from Paludibacteraceae bacterium, assembly GCA_905235505.1. Taxonomy (GTDB): domain Bacteria; phylum Bacteroidota; class Bacteroidia; order Bacteroidales; family Paludibacteraceae; genus Colicola. The sequence continues at coordinate 69,384 of CAJOMJ010000018.1, read as the reverse complement.
GACTGCTGCAACCAGAGAAAGCCTTTTCTCCGATGCTTGTGACACTATTCCCGAGGATGTATTCTTTTACTTGTGAACCAAATATGGAACCTATAGTTGATGATGAAGAATAATTTTTGCTTACTATTGCATTAGAATTCAGTGTTACTGATGTCAGACCGCTGCAACCATCGAAAGCATCATCTCCAATGCTTGTGACACTATTGGGAATAGTGACTGAAGTCAGACTGCTGCAACCATGGAAAGTCCAATCTCCAATGCTTGTGACACTATTGGGAATAGTGAATAGTAATAGAGGTCAGACCGCTGCAATTTACAAAAGCACCATCTCCAATGCTTGTGACACTATTGGGAATAGTAATAGAGGTCAGACCGCTGCAATGAGAGAAAGCATAACTTCCAATGCTTGTGACACTATGGGGGATAGTCACAGAGGTCAGACTGCTGCAATTAGAGAAAGCCATCATTCCAATGCTTGTGACGCTATTGGGGATAGTAACTGAGGTCAGACTACTGCAATTAGAGAAAGCCATCATTCCAATGCTTGTGACGCTATTGGGGATAGTGACGGAGGTCAAACCGCTGCAACCTTCGAAAGCACTTTCTCCGATGCTTGTGACACTATTGGGAATGATGGTGCTTTGACAGCCGACAATTAATGTGTTCGTTGAAGTCTCTATGATGGCATTGCAATTATTGCGACTATCATAAATATTGTTACCGCTTTCAACAATTATTGAGGTCAGACTGCTGCAATTAGAGAAAGCCATTTTCCCTATACTTGTAACACTATTGGGAATAGTGACTGAAGTCAGACTGCTGCAACCTTCGAAAGCACAATCTCCAATGCTTGTGACACTATTGGGAATAGTCACTGATGTCAAACTGCTGCAAACAGAGAAGGCAAAATCTTCAATGCGTGTGACACTATTGGGGATAGTGACTGAAGTCAGACCTCTGCAAAACAAGAAAGCCTGATATCCAATGCTTGTAACGCTATTGGGAATAGTTACTGATGTCAGACCGCTGCAATTACAGAAAGCATAATATCCAATACTTATAACGCTGTTTGGGATAGTAACTGAAGTCAAACTGCTGCAATTATAGAAAGCACCTCTTCCAATGCTTTTGACACTATTGGGTATAGTTACAGAGGTCAAACCGCTGCAAGAAGAGAAAGCAAAATCGTCTATACTCGTAAATCCATCAAGCATCTCAACTGAGATGACAGATAATCTATCCCAACCATTTTCTTTTACAAATTGCTGTGTTAGAATCTTTTCTTTCATAGTTATAATATTCTTTCACCAGTTGTTATTTTTATTGTTGCGACAATGTCACCACTATCTTTTGACCTTACTCCGCTTTCTCTTAATATTCTATCTTTTGCAGAACAGACCTACCAGCATGCCAATGTATCATAGTTAACTCTTGATTGACATAGTGTGCAACACACCGACATGACTGCTCAATAATATCCACGATACCATGTGGAAATTCTTGAAATCCAGAACTTGACACGAAATCATATTCTTTATGCGATAACGTTTATCTCAAGCTTTGTTCCGATTTAGTCTGCGAAGATTCTAGTCAAGTTGCAAACGACGTCAATAAACGCTTTCTATTATGTCTTGTCAGTTCCATGGAAATGACGCAGCAAAGATACAAGAATTGTTTGGATTGTGCAAATATAGAAAGATAATCGTTTGTTGCGTATTATAACATTGGGATTTTCCATATTGTGAACAGCAGGAGACGGGAGTTTCAATTAAAAATGAAAAAGTAAAAAGTAAAAAAGCGTTGTACGATGTTTTTGAAAGAGTACGATGATATACATTTTTGAATAAGAGTATAAACCATTATTCAGTAGGTGAGACTTTCGAATCTCTCATTACTTTTATTTAGTGTTTTTTTCTTTTTTACTTGAGACGGGACGGGGGCGCATCTCTACATGCGGCAAACATTCGGATTTCTTGGATGTACTGAGAGACATTTAGTCAAATGTCTCTACATGTGGCGGAGTGATTGATGACGTGATTGGGGGGCACCTCTCTACGCAAGTTGACAAAAGCAGCCATACATGGCTGCTGCATTATAAGAGAGACATTTCTTATCCCCCAAAGGGGGAACGAACGTTGCGTGGGTCAAGTCTCTACATGCGGCAAACATTCTGATCTCTTGGATCTACTGAGAGACATAAATGTCTCTACATGTGGCGGAGTGATTGATGACGGGACGGGGGCGCGTCTCTACGCGGGGACAACATTCGGATCTCTTGGATGTACTGAGAGACATTTCGTCAAATGTCTCTACATGCGGCAATGATAGTTTGTGGCACAGAATACATAAAATATCAAGAGAGACATTTGAAGATGTCTCTCTTGATATTTCATTATCTCTTTCTGCAAAGACTGCTTCGACCTGTGTAGGTGTCGGTTCGGCTTTTTCGCTATAGTTGTGTTCTTAGCCTATTGCTCTCAGCCTATCCAGCGGACGTAGCAGAAATCCATGCGGTGGGGCAGGTCTTCGTTCTTTGGGAACATGCGGAAGGCGAACTTCAGACCGCCTGCATAGTCGAGCAGGTACTCGCTCTCGAAGCGCATGCGGCTGCCCTCTGCCTTCACCAGTTTCAACTCCTCAACCTCGTAGAGCTTGTCGTTGTTGTGAGTAGAGGTGCGCACTGCCACCAGCTCCATACCTATACCCCTGTCGTTGAGGTCTTTAGTGTCTATCTCAACCGCTACTTTGTACTTGTCGCCTACGTTGGGGTTGTCGAGCATGGCGTCCGGCATCTCCACCGACACCACCTCTATCTTGTCCCAATGGGCTGCAATGTTCTCTTTCCATGCGGCTATCTCGCGCGCCTTGCTGTAGTTGTCCGCCACGAGCGAGGCATGGCGCTGAGCCTGTTTGTTATAGAACTTGTTGAAATAGTCGTCCATCATGCGCTTGGTGGTGAAGCGGGGAGTGATCTGGGTGACGGATTTCTTGATGGTCTTTATCCATCTGGGGGAGTACCCTTTCGTGTTGCGGTCGTAGTACATGGGGATAATCTCCTTCTCAAGCAGCATGTAGATAGTGGCTGCATCGAGCTGGTCCTGATGTGCCTGATTCTCGTATGTACGTTTCTCCGTAAGAGCCCAGCCGGCACCTTCTACATAACCCTCGAGCCACCAGCCGTCAAGCACGGAGAAGTTGAGCACGCCGTTCATCTGAGCCTTCTCGCCCGATGTACCCGATGCCTCAAGAGGACGGGTAGGAGTATTAAGCCAGATATCCACACCTGAGATGAGACGCTTCGCAAGGCGCATATCGTAGTTCTCAAGGAAGATAATCTTGCCGAGGAACTGGGGCATACGGCTTATCTCAATAATACGCTTGATGAGTGCCTGACCTCCTCCGTCGGCAGGGTGAGCCTTGCCAGTGAAGAGGAACTGCACAGGGTGGTCGGGGTTATTGACCAGTTTGTCAAGACGCTCAAGGTCGGTGAAGAGAAGGTGCGCACGCTTGTAGGTGGCGAAGCGGCGGCCGAAACCGATAATCAGTGTGTCAGGGCTCATGTCGTTGACGGCACGCACGATACGTGCGGGGTCGCCCTGCGATTTCATCCATGTGTCGCGGAACTGCTCGCGTATGTAGTCAATGAGTTTGCGCTTGAGGACCATACGGGTCTCCCATATCTTCTCGTCCGGCAGGTCGTTGAACGGAGCCCACATCTCAAGGTTGGACTGGTCTTTGTACCACTCCTTGGGGAAAGTCTCGAAATACACTTTCTTCCACTCCGACGCAGCCCATGTAGGCATGTGGACGCCATTGGTGACATAACTTACATGCAGTTCCTCGGGGAAATAACCGGGCCAGATAGGCGAGAACATCTTCTTCGACACCTCTCCGTGCAGCCAGCTTACACCGTTTACCTCCTGCGAGCAGTTGCATGCGAAGACAGACATGGAGAATTTCTCCTGACTGCCCGGGTGCTCACGACCCATATCTATGAATTCGCCCCAGTCGAGCCCGAGTTTCTGCGGATATTCGTTCATATACTTATAGAACAACCCCTCTTCGAAAGCATCGTGACCGGCAGGCACGGGGGTATGGCAGGTGTAGAGCGACGATGAGCGCACCACCTCGAGTGCCTCATTGAAACTGAGATGCTCGTCCTGCACAAGGTCAACCAACCGCTGGATATTGATGAAGGCGGCATGACCCTCGTTGCAATGATATACGTCTTTCTTTATGCCGAGCTTCTTGAGGGCAAGCATACCACCGATACCAAGCATGATTTCCTGTTTGATACGGTTCTCCCAGTCGCCGCCGTAAAGCTGGTGGGTGATAGAGCGGTCCCACTCGGAGTTGAGGTCGTTGTCAGTATCAAGCAGATAGAGGTTGATACGACCCACTGCCACTTTCCAGAGATAGGCATGCACGTCTCTACCCGGGTAGGGTACGTCGATGACCATAGGAGTGCCGTCAGCGTTCTTTACCTGGGTGAGGGGCAGGTTGGAGAAGTTCTGCGCCTCATAGTTGGCTATCTGCTGACCTTCGGGAGAGAGAGTCTGGGTGAAATATCCGTAGCGATAGAGGAAACCGATGGCAGTCATATCAACATTGCAGTCGGATGCCTCTTTGAGGTAGTCGCCGGCAAGAATACCGAGTCCGCCACTATAGATTTTCAGTATGTGGGTCAGACCATATTCCATAGAGAAGTATGCAACACTCGGTTTGGAGGGGTTTTTCTCTTCGTCCATATATGCGCGAAACTCGGCATAGGTACGATTGAGTTGATCCATAAACTTCTTGTCCTTGCCGAGTTCCACAAGTTTGTCGTAACTGATAATATTCAGGAGTACGATAGGGTTGGATTGTGCCTTGTGCCAAGCATCGTTGTCGATATAACGGAAGATATTCTTGGCATCGGCATTCCATACCCACCACAGATTATATGCTATTTCTTCAAGTTTTTTGAGGTTTTCAGGCAGATTCTGGTGTACATTGATTTCTTTCCATGCAGCCTGATTGACATTACTTACTTTGATTTTCATATATTTATTGTTTTTATATTCTCTTAGTTTGCAGGGTGTGATATTTGTATCACAAAAACGGGTGCAAAGGTAGTAAAATTTTTCGGACTATCAAAATATAGAGCATACAATAAAACAACAATTCACCTGCCGATGCAAGTGAATTGTTGTTTACCGTGTAAGGCACTATGTGTTAGAGAATGCTCTTTACCGTTTCGAGCATACCTTTCTCCTGAATATCCTTCAGGAAACCATAAACCATGTCTGTCAGGCCGGGTATTTGGTTCAGATCGCCGTGCTCAGTCCAGATGAGGTCTTTGGCTCCGAGGACGCCTGTAGTTACTTTCATGAGGTCGCCTGTAGCCCAGAGGTCGGAGAGGAGTTTCATTATCTTCTCGTCGTCGTTAGGCTGTATAGGTGCGCCGTCCGCACGGGTGCCGCCTTTATAATAGGTGATGATGGCAGCAAGTCCGAGTACAAGTCCCTTAGGCAGTTCGCCCTTGCGCTCAAGGTAAGTCTTCAACCCGGGCAGGTCACGCGTCTGGAACTTGGGGAAAGAGTTGAGCATGATGCTTGTAACCTGATGGTCAACATACGGGTTGTTGAAGCGTTCGAGCACGTCGCCTGCAAACTGCTCGAGTTCGTCCATCGGCAGGTTCAGAGTCTGCATAAGTTCTTCGAACTGCACTTTGTGGATATACTGACCTATCACAGGGTGATTGCAAGCATCACGGACGATGTCGATACCACTCAGATAAGCCACAGGACTGAGAACAGTGTGAGGACCGTTGAGCAGAGTCACTTTTCTCTCGTGATAGGGTGCTTCGTTGTCAGTAACTATAACATGCAGGCCAGCTTTCTCTGCGGGGAATTCGGCACGCAGTTCTTCCACAGTCATATTCTCGGCTTTCTCTATCACCCAGAGGTGGAATATCTCGGCTTGTACAACGAGGTTGTCAGCATAGCATGCACGCTCTTGAATCTGCTTTATCTCTTTGCGGGGGAAACCGGGAACGATACGGTCAACGAGGGTGGCGCATACATAGTTGTATTTCTCAAACCACTGCTTGAATCCTTCGTAGTCGGCTCCGAAGTCATCCTTCCAGAGTTCTATATACTGGCGGATGCACTCTTTGAGATGATGCCCGTTGAGGAAGATAAGTTCGCACGGCATGATGATAAGACCCTTGGTGGGGCAGCCGTTGAAAGTCTTATAGCGGCGGAAAAGCAACTGTGTCAGTTTGCCGGGATAAGAAGAAGCGGGAGCATCTGCGAACTTGCAGGCAGGGTCGAAGGCGATACCGGCTTCGGTAGTGTTACTGATCACAAAGCGGATATCAGGCTGGTCGGCAAGAGCCATGAAAGCGGCATTCTGCGAATAGGGGTTGAGGGCGCGACTGATGACATCGATTCTCTCAAGCGAGTTGACTGCCTCGCCGTTGAGTCTGCCTTGCAGATTGACGTGATACATACAGTCTTGTCCGTTGAGCCACTCAACCATACCTTTATCGATAGGTTGAACAACAACCACAGAGGAGTTGAAGTCGGTTTTCTGGTTCATGTTCCAGATAATCCAGTCAACAAAGGCGCGAAGGAAATTGCCCTCTCCGAATTGGATGATGCGCTCGGGAGCCTGGCTCTTGGGCGCAGTGAGTTTGTTTAATGCTTTCATTGTATTGTGTTATGTTATTGTATTGTGTTATGTTATTCTATTGAGTTAATACCGAACAATGCGTTTTTTATCGGTCGCAAAGATACTGCTTTCCATGAATACTGCTTCGTATAAACTGACGCAAAGTGTGAATTATTTGGCAAGTTGGCAGAGACGCGAGGGGGGTGCGTCTATATGCAGGGCATTACGGGGGTATTGAGAGACATTTCGTCAAATGTCTCTACATGCGGGCAAGATATTGAATTTGTCAAAGAGTTTGTTTTGGTCTGCTTATTTCTTTGGCTCCATAGTGATTAGCGGCACAAGCATTTCCTCCATTGATATACCGCCGTGCTGGAAGGTGTCACGATAGTATTGGGCGTAGTAGTTGAAATTGTTCGGATAGCCGAAGAAGTCGGAGCCTGTGCAATAGACATACGAACTCGACACATTGGGTGCAGGCAAGCCGAACTGTTTGGGGTTCTCCATCGTGAATACATCTTTCGACTTGCATGAGAGCGACTTGCCTACTTTATATCGCAGATTGGTGTTGGTATTCTTGTCACCGATAATGAGCACAGGGTTCTCAACACGCACTGTACCGTGGTCGGTTGTAAGAACAAGTTTGTAGCCGAGTTCGGCTATCCGGCGGAACAGGCGCAGTGTAGGCGAGTGCTGGAACCAACTGAGAGTGAGGGAGCGGTAGGCAGCCTCATCGGATGCAAGTTCACGCATCATCTTACTCTCTGTGCGCGAATGGGAGAGCATGTCGATAAAGTTAATAACCACCACATTAAGCGGAGACTGGAACCCTTTCATCTTCTGTATCACCTTCTCGCAGTAGTCGCTCTCGTTGATTTTGTTGTAGGTGTATTGATAGCGCTTGCGGAAGCGGTCGAGTTGGGTTTGAATGAGTTCTTTCTCTTTCAGGTTCTTGCCCTCTTCGTCCTCCTCTTCAACCCAATAGTCGGGAAACATCTCTTGTATCTGAAGCGGCATAAGGCCTGAGAAAATAGAGTTGCGGGCATATTGGGTGGCAGTAGGCAGAATGGAGCAGAACATGCGGTCTTCCGTCACAGTGAAGAACTCAGAGAGCAGCGGCTGGATGACTTTCCACTGGTCATAGCGGAAGTTGTCGATGACGACAAAGAACAGTTTGTCTCCGTTGTCAAGCAGAGGGAAGAGTTTGGTCTTGAAAATGTCGGGCGAGAGCAGAGGCCGCTGTTGCGGGTCATGAAACCACTGCGGATAGTTTTTTACTATAAACTTGGAGAAAGCCTTATTCGCCTGCGTCCGCTGCATGGCGAGCATCTCTTTCATACCCGAGTCAGTGCTCTGCAGTTCCAAATCCCAACGGACGAGGGTGCGGTGAATAGCCATCCACTCGTCAAGCGTGGTGGCGGTGTCAATCATATAACTTATGTCGGAAAACTCCTGACGATAGCCAGTGTCGGTATGCTCCTGCACTATCTCACGCTGGTGGATATGCTTTTTGAGGGTAAGGAGAATCTGATTAGGGTTGACAGGTTTGATAAGATAATCGGCAATCTTCTCACCTATTGCCATATCCATAATGTTTTCTTCTTCGGACTTGGTAATCATAACCACAGGCAGAGCCGGTTGGGCAATCTTTATCTCGGTAAGTGTCTCCAACCCCGAGAGACCGGGCATGTTCTCATCGAGGAAGACGATGTCGAACTGCTGTTCACGGCAGAGGTCAATAGCATCGCTGCCATTGTTGGCAGTGACTACCTCATAGCCTTTTTCCTGAAGGAATATGATGTACGGCCGGAGGAGATCTATCTCATCGTCAGCCCAAAGAATAGTTGTCATAGTCTTGTGAGTTTTAGTTAGACAAGTAAGCAGGTTAATAAGTTGAGGGCAAAAACCGTTCCAAACCTACTGATAGTTGGCGGAGTAAGCGCGCCATTTGTTGATAAGTGCGTCGAAGTCGGGTGCCCAAGGTGAGTCGAAGAACATGCGTTCACCTGTGCGCGGATGGGTAAAGCCAAGGGTCTTGGCATGCAGAGCCTGACGCGGGCACAGCTCGAAACAGTTGCGGATATACTGCTTGTATTTCTGCGTAGGCAGACCCTTAAGAATCTCCGTGCCGCCGTATTTCTCATCTGCGAACAGGGGGTGACCGATATGGCGCATGTGAACACGTATCTGGTGAGTGCGCCCTGTTTCAAGACGGCATTGAACGAGAGTGACATAAGGGAAGCGTTCAAGTACCTGCCAGTGGGTTATCGCCTCTTTGGCAAGGGGATTATCCTCTATGTTCCAGACACGGTAGATTGTTCTGTCGCGGTTGTCACGGGCGAGAGCGCCTTCGACAGTGCCGCTGTCTTCGGGGAAAGTACCCCACACGAGAGCATTGTATGTACGTTCGGTGGTATGCAGAAAGAACTGGTTGGCAAGATGAGCCTTTGCTTCGGGAGTCTTGGCTATCAGCAGCAGTCCGCTTGTGTCTTTGTCAATGCGGTGCACAAGACCGATGTCGGGGTTATTGGCGTCGAAAGCAGGGTTATCACGGAAATAGTAGGCAAGGGCGTTCAGGAGAGTGCCCGACCAATTGCCGTGTCCGGGGTGAACCACGAGTCCCGCCTGTTTGTTTATCACCATCAGGTCATCGTCCTCATAAACAATATTAAGGGGTATGTCTTCAGGCAGAATAGTGTAGTCGCGCGGTTCGTGGTCGAGCAAGACTTGCAGCACATCGCCGGGTTTGGCCTTGTAGTTGCTACTGACAGGTTTGCCGTTAGCCCACACATTGCCCGCATCAGCCGCTAATTGGATACGGTTGCGGGAGGTGCCTGCCATGTGCTCGGTCAGATATTTGTCCACACGCAGAGGAGTCTGACCTTTGTCAACCACACAACGGAAACGCTCGAAGACGAAGTCCGATTCTATATTGTCATATTGTTCATCGGTCATAGGGGACAGCGGGAGTAGATTTTAGTTTGCATTGAGACGTGACGGTGTCGCGTCATTACGGACTAATCAGAAGAAATCCTCTTCTTCGGTTGTTTGGGTTGAGGGTTTCTTGTCGGGGTCGGTGGAGAGATAGAGGTCGATATGCGAGCCTTCCATCACCATCTGTCCTCCCTTGGGTTTCTGGTCGTAAACATAGAAGGTCTGCGTCTCGTCGTCAGGTGAAGGTTGTTCGTCATAACTTACCGCCCCTACTATAAGTTTCTGCGCGAGCAGAGTGGAGCGTGCCCCTACCAGACTCTTGCCTTTCAGGTCGGGCACATAGGTCTCGGCTGACCCTCTGCCCTTCCCTACTACGAGAGTTATCTGCGTGCCTTCGGGCAGACGCGTACCTGCTACAACCGACTCACCTTCTGCTCTCACGTCAAGAACAAGGTCGCGGTATTCTGAAGGTTCATATACTATATCTCTCACTTGCAGACCCATAGCATTGAGAGTTGCCTCCGCCTGACGATAACTCATGTCATGCAGTTCGGGCATGGGCACTTGCCGGTGAGAGCGGGCATTCATGATAACATATATTGTTCGCCCGTTCTTCACATTGGAGTTGGCAGGCGGGTTCTGCTCCACAATAGTTCCAAGTCCTGCTTTCTTGGAGTATGTAGAGTCAATGACCTCCAACTTCAGGCCTTGGGCAGCGAGTATGGTCTGAGCTTCTCCCAAGTACATGCCACATATTGAAGGCACTTGCGTTTCTTCTCCGTGACGGGTATAGTGCTTAAGCCAGAGAAAAGCAAGGAAGAAGATTATCAGACCTATTACTATTGCGGCGAGCAGCGAGTAGATAACAAAGGCTGTCTTCGAGTTCTTGAGAAATTTCTTCATGTTCATACGCAGTAGAAAGATATAATTAAGTATAAGACATTCGATAAGTTTGCCGAGGTTGCCAAGTGTGAGAAGTTGATTGTGCTGAGAGTTCAGAGTTTCTGCACTGACTTGGCAAGGTCTCCAATCACCTGCAAAAATAGTATAAGTTTTTGACATGAGCAAATCTCAGTACCCCAAACCCCGAACAAAAAAAACCTCGGAAGGATTCCGAGGTTAAAGAAATATGTATTAAGGACCTTATTTTGCCCAAACGGGAATGACGGAGAGGGCGTCGAGAGCGAAGTATGTAGGTGTAAGGGCTCCATAAGGGTTGGTGTCGGTGGTTTCCATAGAGAAGGTAAGACCGTAACATCCGCCGAGCGGGGTGAGGTCAACCTTTGCCCAATCTTCGCAGATATAAGTCTTACCATCACGGAAATCAGCAAGATAGTATTTCACCTCGTTGCCCTCGATTACTTCATGGTGTTCATTAAGAGCCTTGACAGTGAGCAAGAAATAGTCGCCCTCTTTGAATGCACGGGCGCCATAGGTGCCTCCGTTCTTCAGTGTGCTAACCACTTGTGCGGTGTTGGTTACATACACTGCCTGAGGAGCATAACTGTCTGCACTGCTGAAGATGATGTCGCTTGTGCGATTGAATTCACTGCTTTCGAAGTCGTAGTAGTCGCCCCAATAGCAGGTCAAATAAGGTGTGCCCTGACCGCTCACACCACCTTTGGTAATAGCAGATTCGGGGATCAAAGCATCGGCCTTGTCGTTCTTGCTTACAGCAAATCCCATGTAATAGGGGTAGTTGAAAGTTTCTCCTTCGTACACATAGGAACTGACAGCTGCTTCATGCTGAAACTCAAATGCGCCTGCATCAATATTGCCTACCTCCGTGTTATAGAGGTCGGACCAGATGCCGTTTTCATCGAAAGTGATTGTGGTTTCTGCCTTGCTAAGGTCGAGAGTCCATACTGTTACTGTGGTTTCTTTTTTGTTGCAACTTGCGAGGAGTACTAACATGAGTACTGCAACGCCGAAAATGTTTTTTTTCATTGTTTTGTTATTGTTTGATTGTTACTATTGTTTATTCATAATTTTCATCCCTGACACTTCGGTAGAAAGTTCGCCTATCATCGAATAGACTTCGTCAACGGCTGTCTGTATGCGTATGAAATCGCAATATGGGAGTTCTACGGGGTTACCCTCGTCGTCAACTGCCCAGTCAAGGTCGAAAGCAGTGCCGAGAGTGTCGGTGTTGGGTTTATTGTCGGCATAACCATAGTCGAGAATTCGCTGTGCTATCACGCCGCCTTCAACCACAGTATGCGGGGCAAGCAGAGTGCCCGACACAGAGATAACAGTGTCAGAGAGCCACTGCGGGAAATATGGTTGCTTGTGGAAGGGGTTGAGCAGAGTGGTATCCGACTTGCACCATGTCTTATGATAATCATGCTTGGTCTCAGGTTTATAGTATTCGGAGCCGGCGAGTTCATACCAAGTGTCGTCGGGCAGACCGTTGTTGTTGTCATCAAGACTGACGAGCACTATGCCGGGTTCACTGTTGCCTGTGGTATCACTGCCTTGCTGAAGGAAGGCATTGCCAAGCACTTGGAAATCGCGCTGATGGGGGTTGTTTAGGATTGGAGTGCCGAGAGTGAGAGTCACGTAACCACCGAACCCGCCGAGAGTGATGACAGAGCCATCACGCAATGCGCGCTCAGCCTTCCTGCACATATCCCGGTGTGTGTCGCCATCTTCGTACTTGGGAAGGACATTGACAAACTGACCCATGGCAGGGCGATACTCGAGCACGACGACAGAGTCGGCATCCACAATCTGCTCAGGCACCTCTGAGTGAGGAGAGCAAGATGTCAGACCCATGAAAAGCAGGAGTGAGACCGAGAAACCGAGACAGATTGATGAACGTTTCATTTCAGCATGCAAAGGTACTAAAAAATGATAACCTGACAAAATCATAGAACATGAGAAAAACGACAAATTGTTAAAAATAGAGTATGCTAAGAGTATGCTTAGGGTATGCTTGGAGTATGCTTGGGGGTGTGGTGTGAAAAACGACTTTTTGATAAGTTTGATAAGTTTGTTAAGTTTTGAAAAAGAGGCTGTCTCCCGACAACCTCTTTTCAGAGGCGCACAACAGGGTATTGGCAGAAAACGGTGTGCGCCGGGGGGGGTACTGGTTACTGGTTACTGGTTATTTTTTTATAATGTGTTGAACGTGGGTGTTGTTGTTGGTGGTGATGCGGATGAGGTAGTGTCCTTGTTGCCATGCGGCAGTGTTGAGGCAGTTATGCTGCTTGCCACAGGTGGCGGTCAGGAGACGACCATCAGCCGAGATTACTTCGATGCGGCAGTTGTCCTCTCCTATGTTGACATATAGGCGGTCGGTGACGAGAGTCGGATATACGGATATCAGGTTCTTGTGTTGATAGAGGTCTGTGCTTGTGACGCGTTCCACGGAGAAGTGCTTGAACTGCTGTTTGCCGCGTTGTGTGAGGCAGACAGTGACATCAGCCTTTGCTCCGACATTCTGTGCCTCAACCCGGAGGAGGTTGCCCGAGACAATGGCAAGTGACTCTTCTGTAAGTCGGTTGTAGATAGAATAGACAGCATTGCCTTTGCTTTCGAGCGAGAAGTAGTCGTCGAGATTGATATTGATGAAGTTCTCGTCGAAGACTATATTCTCGAGGGTGTCGATGGCGGGTTGTCCACCGAGATTGTCGAGAGCGAAATAGGTAGGAGTGGTGAATCCGTAGTCGTCGGACTTAGTGGTGACCATCTCGAACTGCAGACTTGTCACCGGTCCGAGTTCACGGAGGTCGAGCCACTGCCAGGTGTCGAGGGCATAGTGTTCGTCGGCATTGTCGTTGCGGTAGTCGGCGAGATAGAAGTCGCGGGTAGCGGTGCGTGTGTCGCCGTTGTACCCATAGACGGTGAGACGTAGAAAGTCTTTCTGCGCAGCGAGGGTGCTGTCTTTTATTCCGAAGGCAGGATTAGCGTAGTCACCATTAAGGATATTGCCCAGGGTGTAAGCGGTGTTGGTTACATACATACCGCTGATAATCTGCGGTTCATTGGTGTTGGTAAGAGATATAGTGTCTTTATATCCTGCGAATCCCCATGCGGGCGAAGGAGCGCTGTAGTATGCGATAGCGAAGTTGTCGCCTTCGTAGGCTCCACCTGCAGCAGAGCGGAACTGGTCGAGCATATAGTTGCCTGAATAGAGAGACGAGGTGTCGGAGCAAACGGCATATCCATTGAAGGCGTTGTAGTTTTTGTTTGGCGTGTTGGCAAAAGCGTAAGTGCCGCTATAGAGCCATGCAGGTGTATTGTCAGCCCAGGCGTTCTCGACATACTTGCTTGCGGGTTTGGTGAGTTGATACTCTTCGAAGCCTGCCATAGTAGAAGGTTTCTGCACAGCGACGGTAGTGGTTAGCGATGCACTCTGCCCATGCCGGTCGGTTACGAGGAGTACGTATTCGGTAGTGCGTTCGGCGGTGAAGTTGAGTGTTGGCTCGTGAGAGAGCGTATCAGCGAAGGTGTTGTACCAGAGGTAGGTGTAGGGTTTTGCCTGGTCGTACTCATGAGCGATGACAGCGCTGAGTGTGACAGATGCGGACTCGGCTACTGTCTGAGAGGCTATGGGTTGCAACTGCACAGGGCGTAGAGTCCAGGCAGTGGTGAAGATATCGGTAGAGATGACGGTCTCGGCTGCTTCTGAGAGTGGAGAGAGGAGCAGGATATAGACTCTGTAGGATGTCTCTTCAGTGAGACCTTGTAGAGTGATGACAGCATCTTTGTCTTTGCTGAGTGCAAGAGAAGTCTCGCTTGCAAGGACTGCCTCAAGCGAAGGCGCTGCAGAGTCAGCAGGGAGGACAAGCAGTTGTGCAGTGCCGAGGTTGTCGGCATTGAGTGTGAGGTCGGCAGTGACATCTTTTATATTATCCACTTTAGGATATCCTGCTTTGAGAACGGGCATACGGAAGAGGTCGGCATCGAACTCGTAGGCGCCGATGGTAGGTGTGAGCGAGCGCTGCTTGCCTGTGATGTCGGTAGTGACGAAGTCGAGAGAGGCCGCGGTGAGCAGATGCCCCTCGTTGGTCTGCTTAGGTATGAGCAGGTCATCTGAAGCGAAGACGACTGCTTCGCTGAGGTTGCCTTGAGCATCGGTGATACCGACGGCAGTCTTCCACTTGTCGAAGCTGTCGACGGCAGAGACGGCGCCGAAGGTGTTGCCTTCGGGAGTGAAGACGATGTTATGCTCGTAGGTGATATTGCTGTTGATAGAAGCGGTGTTTCGGTAGCGCACAGCGTAGCCCTTGCTTGAAGCCTGGAATATGTTGTTGACAAAGCGAGAACCCTCGGTAGGTGCCGCCTCGAGGTAGAAGGGTGAGGAAGCGGTAGCCTGTGAGTTGATTACAAAAGTGTTGTTAGCAACAAGCAGTTTGGGCAGGTTGGTGCTGAAGTTGATGCAGTAGGATGCATAGTCGGAAGCATTCTGCACATTGACAACATTGTTGATGACGCGCAGCAGTACATTCTCTTTGTCCTGATAGGAGTTAGGACGAATATATATCGCTTTGATACTCTGGTTGTCGGCAGCGGTGCCGGTGTAGAGAATGTCGTTGCCGATGATGTTGGCGGTGTCGCCGATGAGCAGCCAGTCGATAGCATTAGCGTTGCTTGACTTGGCTTCAGCACGGAAGGTGTTGCCGATGATGTTGAGGTTGCTGACAGCGTCACCATATAGCATCTGTTTGCCTTGGCCCAAGAATGTGTTGCCTTGAATGAGCATGTTTTTCTGCAGTGGGTCGGCAGCAGCCTTGTGTCCAGAGACATAGAATCCCATATATCCTCCGGAGAGCATGGTGTTGGTGAGGCAGAAGTCGTTGTTGAAGAGGTTTTCGCCTGCATCGACGCGCAGCAAGTCAAGGCGAGCGGTATATTCGGTCAGTCGCTCGGCATAGATACGGCAACTGTCGATGGTGACATGATTGGAGGCATTGTTGACGATGACGATGGTAGGAGTCTGGTTGCTTGTGTAGTTGCTGGTGAAGGAGAGTCCACGGAGTGTTACGTAGTCGGCTCCTGCGATGGTGAATACGCCTTGAGTGGATGTTAGTGCATTGTTGTACTGATAGATGACATCGCTCGGGTTGCCTGTGAGAGAGCGTATGGTAAGAGTGTTGGCGGCTCCGGCTCCGGTAATCTCAGGCACAGTGACCTGCTCGGTGTAGGTGCCGGGTTCGATGGCGAGAGTGACGGCTCCATCCATACCTATATTCTGAATAGCGTTGAGTGCAGCGGTGAGAGTCGGGTAGTCGGCTTCGACACTAGCGCCTATCTGGTAGTAGCCATGAGCACCACTGACAACGTTGATATTGGCTACTGTCTGTGTTGTAGGAGCAGTTTTGTGCTCGCCACAGACGAGGTTGTTGATCTGAAGCGACACACGGTCACCTACCTGTGCTTCGGTGGAGATGGAGCCGATGAACCAGAAGTAGTAAACCCCATTCTCGCTAATAGTGTATGAGTCGGTAAACTCGTTGGTAGTGGCGAAGGTGGTGGAATGGCCTGTGGCATAGATATGTCGGTCGGTGAGCAGTGCAGATGCTGTCTGCTCGAAGTCAGTGATGGTGACAGGAGTGCGGTCGCCGGAAACGAATACTGCTGCTTGCATCATTTTGATGTCGCCTGTACCCTTGGTAGCCTCAGCAGGCGCGAGAGAGGTGACGACGAGAGAGTCGACTGCGAGGTTGGTAAGCAGATGTTGGCGCACCTCGACTTCGAATCCGCGCTTGGTGCTTGAAGGCATCTTGACATGCACAGTCAGTGAGCCGTCGTCAGCGCGAGAGATGACACTCTCGTCAGCCGCGGGTGTGGAGTACATGCCGAACTTCTTGTCGGGGGTAGCCTCAGAGTTGTAAGTGTCGGAATAGAAGATATGGAATGCGTCGCCTGAGATATAAGCGATATCGAAATCTTTGAAGATGAGTTCTACAGCATAGCCTTCGGTCTGCGGACGGAATGTGACATAGCCTTCGAAGGAAGAGGTGTAGTTCTGGTCAGCACCGCCATCGTCGTAGAACATGAGGCTGGTAGCGCCGATGATGACGGTGCCGTTGTCGCCGGGTTGCATGAGTAAGACGTTCTTTATAGTGCGAGAACCTTCGGGGTCGCCGCCGGCAACACTGAGTGTGGTCTCACCGAGTTTGACGGAGACGAGAGAAGCATCGACAGTCTGGTCAACGACAGCGTTGTCCTTGATGTCGAGACAGATGGTGAAGAGGTTGCTGTATTCAGAGAGTTGTTTTGCTTCAGCAAGAGTGAGAGTAACAGAAGCGGCGGCAGCAGCCTCAGCAAGAACAACAGTATCGCACATGAGGTATACCTTGCTCAGGTTCTGCTCGGAGCCTTTGAGGTTGACCACGAGTTCGTTGAGAGCAAGAGGAGAGAGAGTGCCGAGAGTCTTGATGTCGAGACTGAGTATCTCGGCTTTCTCTTGACCCAGTTTCACCAGTTTGGTAGATGCTTGACTGACAGCGATAGTGTCAACCTTCATGTTCTGCGGAGTGTACTCTGTGACGGTAGCATGCCAACCATTGCCGGTATAGTAGGTTGAAGTGGTGTTAGGATTGAAGACTACAGTGATGGCACCATCGGCAGCATTAGAGCGAATCTGAGCGGGTTGCTTACCATTGGAGTCGAGTTGCCAGAGAATGTCGCCTGTGGTGCCGCTGCCTGCATATACTATGTATTTGGCACGGGTAGAGTAGGATGATGTAGCATAGTAAACATCGAAATCGGCATAATCGATTTGTATGACATTGCCTGCAGTGGCAGGGCGGAAGATGATAGTCTGGTCGCACTGCTCAGGTTTGTACTTGCTGCTATATTCGGATGCTATGGTGTGGGTGTACTGCCATGAGCCTTGAATAGTAAGTGTCTGCTCCCCGCATGCCTGCACGGCTACATTGTCGATAGTAAGAGAGCCGTCGAGGGCGGTGAAAGAAGTGTATTCGGTGGAGTTGGTGAACAGAATCTTTTCAGGTGCAATATCCACTTTCTGATTGTTCTGGGCAAGAGGCTGAATGTCGTAGGTGAGCCAGAGGTAGTTGTCACCTTCGCGGAAATTGACATTTTCAGAGGCAACGATGACTGCTTTGTCGGCGCTGACCTGAGTCTGGCCGAGCAGAGTGGCAGTGGAGAAATCGTTCTGCTTGGAGTAGTAGAGGCTTGCCTTGCTGAGTTGGGTGAAGGTGGAGTTGGTGTTGAACTCAAGTTGCTTAACCACCAGAGCGGGTTCGGTCTCTGTGGTAGTGATTTTTATTTGAGCGATGAGTACATCCTCAGTGCCAGCGGCGGTAGTGCCTGTCTGCTTGGTGACATCGACAGTTGTTACCTGCATAGGTTGAGGAATAAACTCGCTTACTACAGCCTCCCAGCCTGCCTTGAGATTGGCATCGTAGGAGATGTTGTTCTTATGTGTGACGGTAAGCATACCATTGTCGGCAGTACTCTTGATGACGATGTTGGTGTAGTCAGACTGAGTGGCCTGCCAGAGCAGGTCTTTCTCGTCGGTGGAGTTGCCGTTGAACACTTTGAGGTAGTCAACATAGCCTGACGAAGAGGCTGCATATTCGGTATAGAAGAGGTTGATGGTTTTGAAGTCGAGTTTTATTTTGCTGCCTGCTGTGGCAGGTGAGAAGACCACTTTACCATCGAAGCCTTTGGTTACATTGCCCTGTTTGCCACCATCGTCGTAGAACCAAACAGAGTCGGAGACAGTGTAGGCGGCATCGGTTGCCATGAGATACATAGGAGCGACCTTGAGAGTGGCAGGTGTGGCAGCAGTGAAAGCAGAGAAGCCTGCTGCGGTTTGAATACCGGTGACATTGACCTTAGCAGTCTGATAGAAGGCTGCGGTGGTGAGAATGTCGCCACCTATAGTAAAATAGTTGTTGCCGTTGCCAAGAGTCTTGTTAAGAGTTGCAGTATAGACACCGTCTGCAAGAGTTATTGTTGCTTCCTGCACGGATAGCGCAGACACATCGGCTGCTTTGCCGGAATAAACAGCAACAGAAGCGACATCTATGACCGAAGTGCCTTCTATAGTAAAACTTATCTTCTGCAAAGCGTCGGGGTTGCCGGAGCCTTCAGCCTCAATATTCAACCCTG
Organism: Paludibacteraceae bacterium; assembly: GCA_905235505.1. GTDB lineage: Bacteria > Bacteroidota > Bacteroidia > Bacteroidales > Paludibacteraceae > Colicola. The sequence goes on along the minus strand of CAJOMJ010000018.1, from coordinate 50,706 downwards.
CAAAAGCGACATTGTGTTTGCCTGCCCACACCGTGGTATCCACATGGTCATACACGGCAAAGGCAGACTTGAGTTGCATATCTTGAAGTTTGACACAACTGACGGTTGCTTTCCAACCCTTTGAAGCTGCTGCATAGCGATAGTGGAAACAAACAGAGAGAGCACCGGAGGCATCGGCAGAGAGGAAACTCTGGTTGCTGAAACTGCCGTTTTCATAGTGCTTGAGCGGAGTGGCAAGTTGGGAGAAGGGAGTGGTAGAACCCGAGACAGAACTCGGATAAGTGCCGTTGTTAACCAGATTCTTGTCGAATATTCCGTCGAATACATCAAGGTAAGCCACCCAACCTGAGCCATCGTCTTTAACCTCGATATACTCAAAGTTGATTTGCACACCGTAGCCTGCCTCTTGCGGCTTGAAGACCACAGTGCTGTAACTATTGCTGGAAGAGGATGAGGGAATATCCGTCTCACCGTTGAAGTCGTAAAAAGTAAGAGTTTCCGAAGTGGCTATGGTTTTTTCCTCATAGCCCCACTTGGGCATCAGATAGTCTTCTGCCCGCAGTCCAGTCTGCAGCATGAGTGCTGACAAAGCGATGAAAGTAAAGATTTTTCTCATTGTATTTGTGTGTTAGTTATTTTCTTACCGAGTATATTGTATGTAGTGTTGCCGACGATGATGTAGATATTGCCGTCACGGAGAATCTTTGCGGCTTGAGGAGTGTGTTGTATATCTTCAGTGTCGGTGGTGACGGCAGAGGGATGCAGGTCAACGGCTCCGCTGATTTCGGTAGATGTCTCACCAATCCACCCACACTGTTGGTTGACTCCTGTCTGCACTTTGATGAAATCCACCACATCGAGCGTTACACTCTCACCACGGGAATTGACAGCCCAGTCGATCATCATCTTGCTGCCGTCGAGGTTGTTAGGGTGGTTGTCAGCATAACCGAAGGAGTAGCACTGAAGTATATATTTTGTCTTACCTTCTTCTATGTTGTAAGGAGTGGCATTCTGAGGAAGCAGGGTGCCGGTGAAGGTCAGTCGATCGTCGGTGAGCCACAGAGGCCAATAGCTCTGCAGGTGGTAGCGGTTTTGGGTGATATAACCGCGGTTGCCGTTCTGGTCGCGATAGAGAATATAGGTGGTATCTACGAGGTCTTCTGCCGGCTTGGGTGTGCGCTGATGGTCGGCAGGAGTGCGGAAATAGGTGAGTTGATAACCGCGTGTTGAGCGCTGATACTCTGAGCCTGCAAGTTCGTACCAAGTGTCATCCGCCAGACCGTTTTGGTTGTCATCGCGGCTGACATAGACGATACCGGGTTCGCTGCTACCACCTTTCGTAGGGTCAGCAGCGTCAGCATAGAAAGCATTGCCGAGCAGACGAAAATCGTACTCGCCTTGATGGTTGACAAGGGGGTGGTCGAAACTGAAAATGACATAGCCTCCCCAACCGCCGAGACAGATGGTGCCGCTATCGGGTGAGCAGAGCAATGCTTCTGCCTTCCGGCGCATCGACTCTTCGGTGTCGCCTTCTGCATACTGAGGCATGAGGTTTATGAATTGACCCGGAGCAGGGCGATACTCGTGAACTTTGTTGATGTAAGGACTCTGAGCACTGACAAACGAAGCAAGTAGTATGGCAAACAACAACAGCGCTACTCTCCCCCGAGAGCAACGACACAGGAATAATGCCATGTTAGAAAATATGTTATGTCTCATCTTGCTCCGTCCTAATCCTCGAGGACTAAAATAGCATTTCCACTTTTATGGCAGGTCTTCCGGCTCGTCTCCTTCGTCTTGTGCCTTCCCATCGGAAGAAAAAACCGACAGTGGCAATAAGAGATTTTCAAGACTCAGTTGTAAGACTTACGGCTGCGGGTCAGCGAATGATTTGCACATTCTTCCCTTTTAATTCTTGTGTATCAGCAATACACAGGAAACCATAAAAGCACAATTCTCACCGAATTGCGGCGCAAAGGTACTGCAAGTTTTTCAATTGTGCAACTACAGACGCAATTTTTCTATCAAAATACGCCCAGGGAGAAATATGCTATTGTAAAATAAGTTTGGTTTGATTTCTACTGTGGAGGATTTTTGCTCTTATATTTTTTGTACAATTCGAATAATAGCAGTAATTTTGCAGGTGTAATGAAAGAGTCGGTGAAAATATATTTCGAGATGTTTGCGTCATTTCTGAAGATAGGCGCATTCACGTTGGGCGGCGGGTATGCCATGATTCCTTTGGTTAGGGAAGAGGTGGTGAACAGGAAGAAGTGGATAGAAGACGAGGAGTTTCTGAATATGCTTGCCCTTGCGCAGTCCGCCCCCGGAGTGATGGCAGTGAACGCTGCTATCTTCATCGGCTACAAGATGCGCGGCTGGAAAGGCGTGGTGTGCACAGTAGCAGGCAGCATACTGCCTTCGTTCGTCATCATACTGCTGATAACCACCGTGTTCACCCGTTTCCGCGATTACCCGCTTGTGGAGGCTGCATTCAGAGGCATAAGACCGGCAGTGGTGGCATTGATAGCCGCGCCGCTGTATAAGATGGCGAAGAGTGCGGGAATGATGAAGACAGGGAAAGACAAGGCGGAGAAGAAACAGATGGCGGTGAGCTGGCTGCTTCTGTTGATACCGATAGCCGTTGCCCTGCTGATATGGCTCGCAGACTTATCGCCTGTGCTCGTGATTGTATTCACAATGATAGCGGCACTCGCCATAGTATATCTGAAAGACCGGAAAGAAAGGAGGACAAAGCAATGATTTATCTGCAGTTGTTTGTTTCGTTCTTCAAGATAGGTCTGTTCGGCTTCGGAGGCGGTTATGCCATCCTCTCGCTGATACAGTCAGAGATCTACCACTATGGTTGGATGACGAGCCAGGAGTTCACCGACATGGTAGCGATAAGTCAGATGACACCCGGTCCAATAGGTATCAATGCTGCGACATACGTAGGTTATACGAGCACAGGGTCGGTGCTGGGCGCGGCGGTTGCCACGTTCTCGATTATACTGCCGTCACTCATCATAATGCTGATATTGTGCAGGATATATATGCGGCTGAAGGGAAATATGTATGCAGATGGTGTGATGCAGGGGTTGAGATATGTGGTGATAGGTCTGATAGCAGCAGCGGCTCTATCGCTGATGACAGCAGACAATTTCATAGATGTGTGGAGCTATCTGCTGTTTGCGGCAGTGTTTGTATGCACGGCAAGATTCAAGATGAACCCCATATTTCTCATTGTGTTGTGCGGGTTGGCAGGGATGGCGATATATTACTGAAAACTGCCGCGCTATCGGAGGCGGGAGTGTGAGAGACATTTTGTCAAATGTCTCTACATGTGTGGCGAGCCTTCTATTTATTGAGACGTGACGGTGTTGCGTCTCTACGGGAAAATCACTATTATTAGTGATTGTACAAACAGAAAATATGCACTAATTTTGCGGCATGGAAGAAGAGAGACAACACACGATGGCAGATATTGAGGCCAGAGAAAGGCAACTCACATTGGCGGATATAGAGACCGGTGAACGCTGCATGATTGTGAAAGTGCATGGTCACGGCGGGTTCCGTCACAGGATATTGGAACTGGGATTTGTCCGTGGCGAGATAGTCAATGTACTGAAGAACGCTCCGTTGCGCGACCCTGTGGAATACGAGATAATGGGCACTCATGTCAGTCTGCGCCATTCGGAAGCGGATAAGATAGATGTCGTCTCTCTCTCGAAAGATGCGCACCCCGACCTCACCGCAGATTTTCACGGCACACTGGAGGAGCATGTTCGCGCAGAGGTGGAGCAGTTGGGTAAAGAGATAACCGTTGCTCTTGTGGGCAACCCCAACTGCGGCAAGACTTCGTTCTTCAACTTCGCCACAGGAATGCGCGAGAAAGTGGGGAACTACTCCGGTGTGACTGTAGATTCCAAGACCGGCACTTTCCACCATCGCGGCTATGATATCAACCTTGTTGACCTGCCCGGCACATATTCGCTGACAGAATATTCGCCTGACGAACTATATGTACGCGATTTCCTTGACAATCACAACCTTGACATAGTGCTGAACATAGTCAATGCAGGCAATCTGGAGCGGAATATGCTGCTCACCACCCAGCTTATCGACCGCAACCACCCGATGGTGATGGCATTGAACATGTACGATGAGTTACAGAACTCAGGCGACAAACTCGACTATGAGGCATTGGGGAAACTGCTCGGATTCCCGGTTGTGCCGGTGATTGCCCGCACAGGTTGGGGAATAGAGGATGTGCTTGAGGCGATAGTGCAGGTGTATGAAGGTCAGTCGGAAGTGACCAAACATATCCACATCAACTACGGCAGTGAGATGGAGGAGGCGATAGAAGACATCAAAGGTCTTCTTAACAAAGACAACATAAGCACGGTCTATCACCCCCGATATGTGGCACTCAAACTGATTGCGGGCGACCAGACAGTGAGAACACGCGTTGCAAGCCTGCCCAACTCGCAAGCCATCTTTGCCCAAGCGGACCAATACAAGGCGAAGTTCGAGAAAGAGTATGACGAAGATATAACCTCTGTCATCTCCGACCTGCGTTTCGGGTTCATCCGCGGGGCGCTCTCCGAAACTCTCACTCCGGCACAGAAGAAAGAGAAGCAGCAACTCGGTTATGCGCTCGACAAGGTGCTCACCAACCGCTTTATGGGCTTCCCGATTCTATTCTGCTTCATGTTCCTCATGTTCGAAGTAACCTTCGTATTAGGCGCTTATCCGCAGGATTGGCTTGAGACGGGGATAGATGCACTCGGCATGTGGCTCCGCTCGGCAATGCCGGCGGGGATTCTGACCGACTTGTTAGTTGACGGAGTGTTGGCAGGCGTGGGAGCAGTGCTTGTCTTTCTGCCGCAGATACTCATTCTGTTTCTTTTCATCTCAGTGCTTGAAGATACAGGTTATATGGCGCGGGCAGCGTTTATAATGGACAAGCTGATGCACAAGATGGGGCTTCACGGCAAGTCGTTCATACCTTATATTATAGGTTTCGGCTGCTCTGTGCCCGCCGTGCTTGCCGCGCGCACATTAGAGAACCCGAGAGACAGGATTCTGACCATAATCACCGTGCCTTTCATCTCGTGCTCGGCAAGACTGCCGGTATATATGATTCTTGTGGCAGCATTCTTCCCCGAACATCAGGCTCTGATTCTGCTATCAATCTATTTGATAGGGCTTGCGTTTGCAATACTCACCTCACTCATTCTCAGCAAGGTACATTTCAAGCAACAAGCCAATCCGTTTGTTATGGAGCTGCCGCCCTATCGCGTGCCCACACTGCGCAATGCCGCCATTCATACCTGGGACAAGACGAGCGAGTGGTTGAAGCGGGTCAGCACCGTTGTGCTGTTAGCCTCAGTGATAATCTGGGCGTTGGGTTATTTCCCGCGAATGGAAACAGAGAGCAAGAGAGAGCAGTTGGAGCAGTCGTATCTGAGCATGGTGGGTCATGCCATTGAGCCCGTGTTCCGCCCCTTGGGAATGGAATGGCGCGCAGAAGTGAGCCTGATAGCAGGTGCGAGTGCTAAAGAGGTGATTGCCTCGTCAATGGCAGTTCTTTACGGAGTAGAAGATGAAGAGGGTGAAGATGCAACGTCGCTTGCACAGAAACTGCAGAGCGTAAAAGATGCCGATGGCAGGCAGGTCTATTCGCCGATAGCCGCATACGCAATGCTGTTGTTCATATTGCTGTATTTCCCCTGCATCTCCACACTCGGCACCATCAGAAAAGAGATAGGCAGAGGCTGGATGTGGTTCAGTGCGATATACAACACTGCGATTGCATGGCTTGTCAGCTTCGGGTTCTACCAAATAGCGAGTCTGATAGCAGTGTAGAGATGAGAGTTATGCAAGAGGCTATCGTTTATATAATCATCGCAGCGGCCGTGCTCGTGAGTGCATGGCTGACCTACCGCCGCATCACACGACCGCAAGACTGCCGGAATCAAGAAGGCTGCAAAGACTGCCCGCTCGCAGACAAGTGCAACAAGAGTTAAGTCAATAGCTTCAAACCTAAAAGACTTGCAAGGGTTTATAAGAGAAAATGATTATCTTACTTCAACAATAATGTTTATAGAATTTATAGGCACTGAAGCGGCTCAGCTTCACTGTCTTAAGTATGCACTCGAGAGAGTCTATACATTGGAGCAGGTAACAAGTGATGAAATCAATGATACATTAATGTATTATCGGGATCATGGTATGCAACCTATTTTCTTAGTTCGTACAAAACTTGAAGTAAAACAGGTATATGATGCTTTAATTAAAGGATTATGATAATTTTTGGTTTGTTATGTGGTTTATTGTATTTAATAGGTCACATAACTGGACTCTCATATGAAGAGATTTCAGTATTATTATGTTGTCACATATTACCTCAAATAATTTGGTATATATCTATAATTTGTTTTATTATTAGTTTTATCAATATTTTTAAAACTAAAAATTTATCATATATACTAATATTTATTTTGGGAGTTTTGTGGAGTGTTATTCCCTTTATAATAATGTGCTGTTTTTCTGAAGCATATCCATATCATTGTGTTGGAGAATGGCAAGATATATCAACTTCTTTTCATAGTTGTAAAAGGGATTTAATCCAGTGGGCACAAATATATAATTATACTTATGAAGAAATAAATCTTATTATATTTGTATATGGATTTTTCTTATTAAATCAAATAAGTATAATATTTTGTTACAATGAATATACATGGTATAAAATAACATTTTTTATATTTACATTATTATTTATACTTTGTAGTATTTCATTATTTTCTATTATAATTGCTCATTGGTATTTAATATTAAGTTGTTTTACAATAATTTTTATATCAACATTATACTTAATAAAATTTTATAAATCATGACATTTTTAATCATTTAGAGTATTATCTGGCTAGGTCTGGTAATATTCAGTCTCTATACTATGAATGAGACTTCTCGTTTGCATTTTGCTAATGTTTGTATAGTATGTTTTTTTTGGTTTTTGTGGCCAGCAACTATTGCTATATCGATTTTATCGATTCTTACTGTTTATCCTACTGAAAGGAGAAATCAATTGATCCATATTCATACAATGGATCTGTAAATTTGTTCGAATTAAATAGTTTGAAGGTCTTGGTATTCATTCCGGAGGATAATGTTCTCCAACTTCTGCCAATCCGATAATACTACATGGGTCGCTGCATTGAATGAATTGATAAACAAATACCGACACCCAAACCGAAGACCAAGAGAAAAACTCAATTTTATGACACCTAAAGATTGCTTCTTCAAATATTTTTCCTAATTTTGCACTTTGATGTTGAACCTGCCAATATATCAAAATAGCACTTTTATTTGCGTATGTCGAATAATTGTTGTACTTTCGCATCCATTTTTGAAATCACCAATTACAAACAATCAATAACCAATAGTCAATGGACTGGTTTACAAATCTGTTTTTCGGTACAGGTATTGCGCATTCGATCTTAGTGATGACACTGGCGATTGCGTTGGGTCTGTTTCTGAGCGAGAAACTCAAAATCAAAGGTATTACATTAGGAATCACGTGGATCCTGTTCAGTGCGATTGCGTTCAGCCATTTCGGCATGCATCTGGATCCGCAGGTGGAGTCGTTCGCCAAGGATTTCGGTCTGATCCTGTTTGTCTATTCGATTGGCTTGCAGGTCGGTCCGTCGTTCTTCTCGTCGTTCGGTAAAGGCGGTTTGAAACTGAACATGCTGGCACTCAGCATAGTATTGTTAGGGTGTGTTACGGCATGGCTGATTCATTTTATTAGCGGCGAGGACATCGCTGTTATGACAGGTGTCCTGTTCGGAGCGGTGACCAACACGCCCGGTCTGGGTGCCGCACAACAGGCTTATCAGGACATCACAGGTGTGGCGAATCCCGATATAGCCAGCGGTTACGCGATGGCTTATCCGCTCGGCGTGGTGGGAATCCTGGTGTCGATGATGCTTATCCGCTTGATTTTCCGTATCAAGACGGAAAACGAGGAAGAGCAGGTGGCCAAAGAGAAAGGCGAACAGAAGCAAATAGAGCATATCGACGTGCAGCTGACGAATGCACAGGTGGATGGTCTCCGTGTGCGCGACTTGAGCCAACTGACACATGTCAAACTGATAGTAAGCCGTCTTATTCATGCAGATGGTATAGATGAGATACCGGATGGCGATACCGTACTGCATATAGGCGATAAAGTGCGGATAGTCGGTGACCATGAAGACGAACGTACCGTGCTTCTGCTTGGCGAGAGGACGGAGATTCCTTCCGAAGAGAAGAACACGGAAGTACATTTGGTAAATCGCCATATTATCGTGACAAAGCCGAAACTGAACGGAAAGCGCATCGGCGATCTGAATGTGCGTGCAGCGTACCATATTACTATTACACGTATTCGTCGCGCAGGTATTGAACTGCTGGCTACGCCGGATCTGGTTCTTCAGTTGGGCGACCGCTTGACAGTAGTAGGGGAAAAAGACACCTTAGATAAGGTAGCAAAAGTATTCGGCAACAGTACCAAGAAACTGGACGCGCCTAACCTGGCATCATTGTTCTTCGGAATCGTGTTAGGTGTGTTGCTGGGCTCGTTGCCCATTATGCTTCCGGGCTTGTCACAACCCTTCAAGTTGGGTTTAGCCGGCGGTTCACTCATAGTGGCAATCCTTATCGGAGCCTTCGGTCCCAAATGGCATTTGGTCACTTATACTACCTCTTCTGCCAACCTCATGATCCGCGAGATAGGTATTGCGCTCTTCCTGGCTGCGGTAGGGTTCGGAGCAGGTAAGACGTTTGTGGCAACATTGCTGGACGGCGGTTACGTATGGATCGGCTACGGCGTTATTATCACGCTGCTGCCGCCGATGCTGATCGGTATTGCGGCACGCAAATGGATGAAACTGGATTACTTCACGCTGATGGGACTGATAGCCGGTTCTACCACTAATCCGCCTGCGCTGGCCTACGCCACCTCGCAGAGCAGCCAGAACGACCGCGCTGCCGTGGCTTATTCGACGGTCTATCCGTTGACGATGTTCCTCCGCGTTCTGACCGGACAGATGATGATATTGTTCTTTCTGTAGAAAAAGTACAATTTACAATGTTCAATGTACAAATTACAAAGGGCATTAAGAGTTGGTATAATGTTTTAGGTTCAAGACAACTTTAGAGGTGTAGTTCTAAAGTTGTCTTGAACTTAATTTTTACTGCCTTTGCAGCGGATGTCTATATAGGTAGAACATAGGATTGTGGGGGAGACGTGACGGTGTCGCGTCTCTACGAAAGTTGACAAGAACAACCAAACATGGCTGCTGCACCCGCTGAGAGAAATGCATCTCCCCAAAAAAAATGAGAAAAAATACAAAAAAGTTGCGAAAGAGGTGATAGATTTCGCCTTTTTTTTGCCTATATATGGAGGGGTATATGTAACAGAGATTTTTTGTCTATACATGGGTGGAGGGATTGAGATATGGAGAGCGGGAAATATTAAGCGAGTTGCTATATAAGACATATTCTTTGCGGACTCTTGTTACTCATGGCAGAAAGGAAGCAGGTGCACCATTTTTATTTTGCCTGATTGAGAAAAAAGCATTACATTTGCAAACTAAATTCGTGAAAATATGTCCCAATCAACAAATGAGTTTGTATATCGCTCCGATGTGATAGAGTTTGTTACTGTCTCGGTCCAGACATGTCTGCTACTCGAACACATCGAGGAACAGGAGAAAAAAGAGTTCGTCGAGAAACTACTTGTTTACCTGCCTCTGCTCTATCAGAAAACACGTGCAGTCAGTCTGCCCGATGCACAACAGGAAGGTTATCAGCAGCAGTTCGTGACAGAAGAAGACTACAATTACGTGGCAGAAAACGTGAAACAGATGCTCGGAACGGATGATGTCTATCTTGAGGTGTTCGTGGAAGATATGCGCTATTCAGCCGAGCCGGTATCGGCATTTATCTCCGAGAACCTCGCAGATATATATCAGGAGCTGAAAGATATGGCAGCGAACTATCAGACCGAAGACCCTGAAGTGATGCAGTATGCCGTCATAAACTGTATCGAGGCGTTTCATATTCATTGGGGACAGAAACTGCTAAATGCCATGCGGGCATTGCACAACCTCTTGGAAAGCGGTGTATTGGACGAGAATTTGAATTGAGAGTTGGTTAAAAGTTATGAGGGCAGGAAAGTTTTCGCTTCTCCAAACTATGAACCAAATGCTTGCGCCCGGAAGTGGAGATTTGGTGAGAGACACTCAGGCAAATGTCTCTGCAAGTGGCGGAATTATTGAGACGTGACGGTGGCGCGTCCCTACGAGTAAGCTCTCAACCTACAACACGAAGAAGACAATGAAGGAGAACACTTTTCGACATAGAATAGACAAAGAGACTATCAACCGGTTACCCGTGGCTGCTTTCGACGGAGAAGTGGTCGTTGTCCGTACCGAGCAGGCTCTCGCAGCCGCTATCGACTATCTGAACCGGCAGAAGTACGTGGGTGTGGACACAGAGACACGACCAAGTTTTGTGCATGGATTTTACTACCCTACCTCACTCATCCAGATTGCCACAGAGCAACGTTGCTATCTCTTCCAAATCAAACATCTCGGATTCCCTAAGCCGCTGAGAGACTTCTTCGGGAACCCTGCAGTTGCCAAGATATGGCTCGCCTTTAATGATGACCTCGTCGGGTTGAGACGTCTGCATTATTTCGAACCGCGGAACTGCATTGACATACAGAAGATAGTGAACCGATGGGGCATACTTGACATGGGGCTGCAGAAAGTGTTTGCCATTGTATTCGGGCAGAAGATAACCAAGAATCAGCAACTCACCAACTGGGAGAACCCCGTGCTTACCGACGAGCAGGCACGATATGCTTCGACCGACGCATGGGCTACACTGCGTATCTATCTCGAACTGATCAACACAGAACAACTGCCCGAGAAACAATGCAAGAAGATTATAGAAGAAGACCATATCCTGCAGGTCAAACGTCAGCAAGAACAACAGGCCTTGGCATTGCAGAAGAGAGCAGAAGAGGCGAAGAAAGCAGAAGAAGCAAAGAACAACAATAAACCCGAAAAAGCATGACAACCATATATCTCAAGAAACATAAAGAGGAATCGCTGCTCAGGTTTCACCCTTGGGTATTCTCGGGTGCGATAGGTCATATCAAAGGCGAACCGAAAGAAGGCGACAACGTGGCAGTACGCTCCGCTGACGGAGAGTCGCTCGGTGTAGGGCATTGGCAGGAGGGCAGCATCGCCGTGAGAATACTGGAGTTCGGGACAGAGACCCTGCCCGACAAGTTCTGGCAGCAGAGAATAAGTGCCGCCTACAATATGCGCATAGGGTTGGGCTTGGTCAGTGAGAACAACAACGCTTACCGCCTTGTGCACGGCGAGGGAGACTTCCTGCCCGGGTTGATAATCGACATCTACAACGACACAGCCGTTCTTCAGGCTCATTCGGCAGGCATGCACATTGCAAGGCATGAGTTGGCGGAGGCAGTGACGAGCATCATACCTGCAGTGAAGAATGTGTATTACAAGTCGGAAGCCACATTGCCTTTCCGCAGAAGTTTCTCCGACATAGAAGACGGCTATCTTATAGCGGAAGACAAAGAGAAGGCATTGCACGAGAGTCATTGGGCGACAGAGAACGGTTTGGATTTCAAGATAGACTGGCTGCAAGGGCAGAAGACAGGCTTCTTTCTTGACCAGCGCGAGAACCGCAGTTTGGTAGAGAGATATTCAAAAGGCAGACGGGTGCTGAATATGTTCTGCTACACGGGAGGCTTCTCCGTATATGCACTTAGAGGCGGAGCCGAACATGTATGCTCGGTTGACAGTTCTCAAAAGGCAGTAGAACTCGTAAAGCAGAACGTGGAGAGGAACTTCCCCGCCTGCCCGCGACACGAGGCAGTATGCGCCGATGCGTTCAGCTATATTGACAAAGTGCAAAAAGAGGGCAAAGAGAGTTACGACCTTGTCATACTCGATCCGCCGGCTTTTGCCAAACACAGAGGGGCGGTGAGAAATGCCCTGCAGGGCTACAAGAGACTGAACCATGCAGCCTTCGAAATGATTGACAAGGATGGAATACTATTCACTTTCTCATGCTCGCAGGCAGTTGACAAAGAGATGTTTCGCCTCGCAGTGTTCTCTGCCGCTGCCATGTCGGGGAGAAAAGTGAGAATACTGCACCAACTGACACAACCGCAGGACCACCCCGTAAATATCTACCACCCCGAAGGAGAATACCTGAAAGGGCTGGTGCTGTATGTTGAGTAAGAAAGAGTTGAGGGTTGTTGAGACGTGACAATGTCGCGTCTATACGGGATTGAAGATAACGGTAAGAATTACAGCACTCGTATGCGCCACTCTTTGGGGTAGAGGTTGTTGCAATGATTGCCTATGTTCTTGGCGAAACCGAGAGGCACACCGTTGTATGTGAGAAGCAGCACTCCGAAAGGCTGCTCAGGCAGAGCAATGGCCTCACAACGCAGATACTTGAGAGCAGAATCCGTATCCAACTCCACAGTACGGAAAGGCTCCGCCTTGAAATCCTTAGCCATAGCCAAAGCATGTTGGGGAGAAGGACTCTTGCCCCGCATCTCACCTACTCCGAAACCGGTAGAGATACATGTAAGGCGGGTACCAAGAAAATCTATCAGTTCTTTGTACTTCATCGGATAGGCGAGTGAGAAACGGTCTTCCTGCCGCAATGCCCATTGCTCGGGATGACTAAGCCAAGTGCGTAACTCCTCCTCACATTCCACTGAGACTGCGTTTTTCTTCTTCTCCCCGCGAATCTTGAGCGGCTGATAGGGTTCTTCATGTTTGCGGAACACTGCCACATAGAAACCCTCACCGCGCACTTTATGCGGGTAGAAATGATAACCTACAGTCTCGGTAATGCCCCACTCTTTCTCTATAGGCACATGCAGCAGTTCGGCACCAAGACGGTCTTGTATAAAACGGGCATTGTCTTCATCCTCTTTCCTGTTGAAAGTGCAAGTGCTATAAATAAGCAGACCTCCGGGTTTGAGTGTATCCCAGACATCCATCAGTATCTCCTGCTGACGGGTAGCGCACATGTCAACATTTCTCAGACTCCACTCGTCTATTGCATTCTTGTCCTTACGAAACATGCCCTCGCCCGAACATGGTGCATCGACAAGTACGCAATCGAACATATTGGGCAAACGCTCACCAAAGTCGCGTGCAGGATTATGGGTAACAACAGTATTGCCATTGCCCCATTTCTGAATATTCTCGGAGAGAATAAACACCCGCTGCCGCACTACCTCGTTGCTGACCAAGAGTCCTTCATCACCGAGCCACTGGCTTATCAGTGTGCTCTTGCCACCCGGTGCTGCACAAAGGTCAAGCACAATACTGTCAGGTGTCAGAAAAGTGTTGAGGATATGTTCTATAAACATTGACGAGGCTTCTTGCACATAGTAGCACCCTGCATGCAGCAGAGGGTCGAGAGTAAACTGCGGGCGTTCGCTCAGATACCAGCCATCCTCGCACCAAGGCACCCGCCCCGCCCAAGGGAGACTAAGGTCTGACTTGTCGTTGATACGCACCGACACGACAGGTTCCTGCTGCATAGAGCGGCAGAAGCTATCAAGTTCAAGTCCCATCTGAGACTCCATGATGTCTATGAAATCAAGCGGCAACAAGAGTATAAATGCTTTTGTCTTTGAGTTGTTTACTACTGATTGCAGAGATAACCTGTCTGATAAACACTACATCCAAAGAGATGCAGACATTTATAGAAAGCAATATCTCCACATCAGTTTGCAAAGTTACAAAGAATAGTTGATATTGCAAAATTAGATTTTGAAGTAAAGTCAAAAAGCATTACCTTTGCACGCAGAAAAACAACAGGTGCAGATGACTAATTTTTTAGAGGAACTGAATGATGCCCAGCGTGCGGCAGTGGTATGTACCGAAGGTCCATCGCTTGTTATTGCCGGTGCAGGCTCGGGCAAGACGCGTGTGCTGACCTACCGTATAGCGTGGCTTCTATCGCAAGGTGTGTCGCCAAGTAATATTCTTGCCCTTACTTTCACCAACAAGGCAGCGCGCGAGATGAAAGAGCGTATCGCCGCACTTGTGGGAGACAAGTACGCCCGATACCTATGGATGGGTACTTTTCATAGCGTCTTCTCGAGGATACTGCGGCAGGAGAGTTCGCGCATCGGCTATGCACACGACTATACCATATACGACAGCACCGACTCGAAGAACCTGATAAAGCAGATTGTCAAAGAGATGGAGCTTGACGAGAAGCAGTACAAACCGAGCATGATTGCCGCACGCATATCAATGGCGAAGAACAACCTGCTCTCGCCGCAAGATTATGCAAGCAACAGGGCACTCACAGAAGAAGACAAGAGAGCGCGCCTGTATAGACTGCAAGACATCTATTTCACTTACAACAAGCGTCTCAAACAAGCTGACGCGATGGATTTCGACGACCTGCTGTTCAATATGAACATCTTGCTCGAGCAGAATCCTGACATCAGGGAGAAATACTGCAGCATATTCCGCTATATCCTCGTTGATGAGTATCAAGACACCAACTATTGCCAGGCACGCATAGTGTCGCAATTGGCAGCACCGTTGAACAACATCTGCGTAGTGGGCGATGATGCGCAGTCGATATACTCTTTCCGCGGGGCGAACATCGACAATATACTCGGTTTCAGGAGTATGTTCAACGGGGCGCAACTCTTCAAACTCGAGCGTAACTACCGCTCTACACAGAACATTGTTGATGCTGCCAACAGTCTGATAAAGAAGAACGAAGGACAGATACGCAAGAATGTATATTCGGAGAAAGAGAGCGGGGCACTGCTACACTTGTCTGCACATGAGAACGACCGCCACGAGGGCGAGTTCATAGCCAAGACTATTCAGCAGGGCAAGCGCTCAGGCATGGCTCAGTATAATGATTTTGCTGTGCTATACCGCACTAATTCGCAATCGCGCGTGATAGAAGACGAACTGCGGAAGCTCAATATACCATACTGCATATACGGCAATGTGTCGTTCTATCAGCGCAAAGAGATAAAAGATGCCATTGCCTATTTCCGCCTTATTGTCAACCCGAAAGACGATGAGTCATTGCTCAGAGTAATCAATTTCCCCGCCCGAGGTATAGGAGACACTACCATGCGACGCGTGCTTGATACCGCCCACATGGCAGAAGTGCCTGCCTACGCAGTGGTTGCCGACCCTGACAGATACGGACTTGAGTCGTCTATGGCAGCGAAGAACAAACTCAGAGGGTTTGCCGCAATGATAGACTCCTTCCGCGTACAGGTGCAGACTTCAGATGCCTACAATTTCGCACAGAACGTGCTGAAACAGACTGCCGTACTGAGTGCGGCATTGACAGACAAAACAGCAGAGGGGCAAGACCGCTACGACAACCTGCAGGAGTTGCTCGGCAGTATTCATGAGTTCACAGAAAACCGACAGGAACAGGGTGAAGATACATATATAACCGATTTTCTTGCAGAAGTGTCATTGCTTACCGACCAGGACGAGAACCTCAACGACGACACTCCGCGCGTGTCGCTTATGACTATTCATGCGGCGAAAGGGTTGGAGTTTCCCACAGTGATAATAGCAGGTCTTGAAGAGCAACTGTTCCCCTCCGCCTTTGCCGAAAGCATACGTGAGATTGAAGAAGAGAGGCGCTTATTCTACGTGGCGATAACGAGGGCAGAGCGCGAGTGTTATATCACATACGCCCGACAGCGTTTCCGCAACGGTCAGATAGTGTTCTCCTCGCCGAGCCGGTTTCTGAAAGATATCGACGAGCAGTATCTTGACCGCTCGGGAGAGAAACGAACTGCTGTTCAGACAGGCTGGCAACCGTCGTGGTTGCAGAACGAGTGGAGAAGAGAGGAGGCGGCAAGACCCGCTCCTACTGCTCCACGCAAACTAAGCAAAACGACAGGCATGCAGGTCTCATCGGGCAAGACTCCGATAGAAACAGGTTACACGGCAGGTATGAGAGTCAGACATGCCACTTTCGGAGAGGGCACGGTAAGAGAGACCTTCGAAGAGAACGGCAACAACAAGATTGTTGTCAAGTTTGACAAAGCAGGCGAGAAGACGTTGCTGCTCAAGTTCGCCAAGTTAGAGAAGTTATAGTAATCATTGCGGGGTATATAAGTCAGATACAAAAATCACTATAAATAGGTATTGCGCACAATCATAATCCGCACTATCTTTGCACCATGATATAAAGTAGCCAATGAAACGCTTTTTCACATATTGCATATCACTTCTGCTTGCCGTATGGTTACCTGTGGCAGGTTCGGGTCTGACTGTGGTACATTATTGTTGCCATTGCAGTCAGGCCATGGGAGTAAAGCATATCGTGGAGGAGCATTGCGATGCGCCGGAGCATCATCAGGTGCATCTTCATCAGGCGTGCCACTGCGGAAGAAGTTGCCATCTGCAGTATCTTGCCATAGGCGAGACTACTATTGGTTCCGACAACGATTATACGCAAGACTGTCAGTTTGTAGCCAACCTGTTTTATAGTATATTTTCACACTCTCTGACCTTCTGCACTGAAAAAGTGCAGAAGGCAGAACAGAGAGAACTGTGCACAACCGTCCCGTTAGAAGGGGGAACTGTGTGCTGCAGAGATTGTTCGTGGTTGTTGTAGGGTCAAAGAAAGATGCCGGCAGACAGATGCCTATACTTTCTTTTGACAACACAATATATTCACCCTACGAATAATCATGAAACATTATTATCCTTTATCAATTATACTGTTATCAGTGTGTCTTACAATTCAGGCGCAAGAGCAGGACACATTGGTTCTCTCCGCCCAAGATTTCAACTTGCAGGAGGTGTCGGTGAGTGCCCGTCGCGCCTCTACAGTGAAAAGCCGCAGCTCTGCTTTCGACACACAGAAGATAAACTCCACTGAGTTGTGCAAGGCAGCATGTTGCAACCTATCAGAGAGTTTCGAGACCAACGCCTCGGTTGATGTGGCATATTCCGATGCCGCTACAGGAGCCAAACAGATACGTCTGCTTGGTCTGCAAGGCACATACGTGCAACTGCTAACAGAGAACACTCCGGGTATTCGCGGACTTGCCCAACAGTTCGGGTTGGAGTATATACCAGGGTCGTGGATGGAGTCGATACAAGTGTCTAAAGGTACTGCCTCCGTGCTCAACGGCTATGAAGCCACCACAGGTCAGATCAACATAGAGTATCTCAAGCCTAAAACCGCAGACCCGCTTGCCATCAACCTCATGGTCAACAGCGAACTTCATTCGGAGATTAACCTCACGGGCGGGTGGCAGGTAACCCAACCCGATGAAGACGGAAACAAAGCCGATGTCTCCACCGCCCTGCTTGCACACGGGCAGTTGCTGCCAATGAATATGGATATGAACAAAGACGGATTTCTTGACATGCCAATGGGTTACAATGCCAACATACTCAACCGCTGGGATATATCCAAAGGCGCATACACGGGCAGAATACTCGTCAGAGGTCTGTACGACAGGCGGTTTGCAGGGCAGCAGAACGGCAACCTCTTCACCCGTACACAGCCAGCAGAGCCGCTATATCAGATTGACCTCGGCACGTGGCGTGTGGACGGGTTCATGAAGAACGGGTATGTTATCGACCACGAGAAAGAGATGTCTATAGGTGTCATTACTGCCTTCTCGCACCATAACCAGCATAACACCTATGGCAACCGTCTGTGGCAAGCGGCACAGACCAATGCCTATCTCAATGCCCTCTTTGCCATCGAACCCGCAGAAGGGCACAAGGTGACCACCGGTCTATCCGTCAACTACGACAGATATGCAGAAGTATTGAACTTGGAGAGTGGTATGCAAGACCTTACCCGACAAGAAGTCACGCCCGGCGTGTTCGCAGAATACAGTTATCATGCGTTGGAGAACCTGTCACTGTTGGCAGGTGTACGGCTCGACTACTCAAGCCGGTATGGTGTGTTCTGTACTCCGCGAATGAACATTCGTTACTCGCCGTGGGAGTGGTGGAACATACGTGCATCCGTCGGCATGGGTTACCGTTCTCCCAACATTGTAGCGGACAACGCTTTTGCCCTGCCCTCGTCAAGACAATGGGTGCTGCCAGAAGAAGGTGTGAATCAAGAAAAAGCTATCAATACAGGTGTCTCCACCACTTTCTATATCCCGATCAAAAGCAAAGAACTGCAACTCTCGCTCGAGTACTACTACACCAACTTCTTCGACTGCGTGATTGCAGACCTTGACAGCGACCCTTACAAGGTTATATTCAGCAACTTGAACGGCGGGCGTTCTTTTGCACAGAGTGCTCAGGCAGAGGCATCGATGGAGATACTGCGGGGTTGGACTCTTACAGCAGCCTTCCGTTACACCGATGTGCGCCAGACTATAGGCGGTGTACTTCGTGAGAAACCTCTTACTCCGCGCTTCAAAGGACTGATAACCACCTCGTATGCTACGCCTCTCAAGCACTGGCAGTTTGATGTAACGGCACAATTCAACGGCGGAGGACGTATGCCTGACCCGGACCCCTTAAACCCTCTGTGGGAAAGCAACTACCAGTGGTATCCGCAACTAATGGCACAGATTACCAAATACTGGCGCACCTGCTCACTATATCTCGGGGCAGAGAACATGACCAACTTCATGCAGAAGAATCCTGTAGTGGCAGCAGACCAACCTTTTGGTACGGATTTTGACGCCTCAATGGTGTATGGTCCGATAAACGGGTGGAAGATATACCTTGGGTTCCGCTGGAATCTTGCAAAGAAAGAAGAGTAACTATATATGAAGACAAAACTTTTGTTAATTGCATTGCTCGCCGTATCAATCATGGTGTATGCCAAACCAAAGGCTGAGCGTGTGACAGCAGTGTTTCATGTAGAGATCTCATGTGACAACTGCGTAAAACGTATTCAAGACAACATAGCCTTTGAGAAAGGTCTTAAAGACATGAGAATCAACAAGGAGCAACAGACCGTCACCCTCACATGGGACCCGGCAAAGACAGATACGGTGCAACTGAAGACTGCTTTTGCCAAGATAAAGAAACCTGTCGGGAAGATAGAGATTGTACGAGAGCAATGAGGAGTAGGATGGGTTTGCGTAGAGACGCGACACCGTCATGTCTCAATAAAAAAGCACTAAAAGAGTTATGAGAGATAGTAATAGATTTATCTACTGAATAATGGTTTATACTTTCTTTCAGAAACGTATATTATCGTATCCACTCATGGACATCGTACGGCGCTTTTTTACTTTTTCTTTTTTACTTGAACATTACTTTCCCATTTATAATTGAGCCTCTTAAATATATAAACTTATCAAAACCCCTTGCATATTCCAAAAACTTGCACTACCTTTGTCGCCGCTAACGGAATGCCGCGATGGTGGAATCGGTAGACACGAAGGACTTAAAATCCTTTGGCCCGAAACGGCTGTGTGGGTTCAAGTCCCACTCGCGGTACTTAGTAATATGCACGGGTCCTTGCAAATCAATAGTTTGCAGGGGCTTATTGGTTCAATAGGTGTAGCCGGAGGGGTTGAAAGAGGTTGAGTCAAGCCTTATTGTGAGACATTAAGGGGAACGACTGCTGTGTATACCGGATGTCTCTACAAGTGACATAATTGTCGAACTAATTGCATTTTGTTTTGTGAAAACATTTTTGTACCTTTGCAGGCAAATAAGTGCAAGTATGAGGAAGTCTTTCGTTATATTTCTGTTATCATTGTTGTCTGTCAGTGTTTTTGCGCAACAATGGCATACCACACTTGATGTGCTTCGACCGGCTGCGAAGACTTTTCCCCAAGGCGTGAGCGACCTCCTGATAGTCAATAATACGGTGCAGCAGCCCGAAGATTTCGGTCATGCTCTTGTTGCCTACGGGTCAGTGAAGGGAAATGAAAGTATCGACCTCAGTCAGGCTGCCACCCGTTGTTTGTTCGCTGCAACACAGCAGTTTGATTTCAGCGGTTTGTTCTCATCCGTCGGGTTGGTGGTTAAGTCGCAGGCAACAGGCACTTTCTTTGCGAGCAACAGTCTTTTAAGACCTCAGACGGACTCGCTATGCAGCACTTACGAAGCAGATGCTGCTCTCTCGCTCGACAGACTCGTCATCTACGACCGCAAAGAGATAGATCTTGATGTGAACTATAACTACTACGCTTATTTGGAAGTATATGCAGTCAGTTCTTGGACTCTCACCCGCAGAAACGGTCAGATTACGACTCTCACTCATGTTGACACTCTCTATTGGGAGAGTCTGTCGCGCACCAGCAGTGAGGCTCTCGAGCAGTTGCCCGACCGTCAGACAGCACTACTCGATGTAGCGGAATATACAGGCGAGCAGTTCGCAAAGAAATTTATTCCGCAATGGGAGACTGTGGATAGATACATGTACGAGAATACCGATTCGCTCATGAAAGAAGCAATGCGCCATTTCACCTACCGCCGATGGGAGCAGGCTATTGAATTATGGCAGTCATGCTACGACCTCTCCAAATCGGGAAGCAAGAAGCAGAAGAACCTGACGGAGAATTGTGCATATTCCGCAGCAGACCTCGCTGTAGCGAACGAGATAACAGGTGATATCAATGCAGCGATAAAGTGGGCAAAACTCTGTCTATCGAGGCCTTCAGCAAAATGGAGTCCGCCGATGCGGCACAACAACAAGTGAATATGACCTTCTATCTACGAGAACTTGAACAGCGCAAGAAAGAAGAACAGGAATTGAGATAAGTTGAGAGAAGTTCAAATAAAAATGAAAAAGACTTGGAAAGTATTGATTATCATTTTGGCAGTTATAATAGGGCTGCTCTTGCTTGTGCGTTTTGTTGCTTCGCCGATAGCCAAGGTGGTGATAGAAAAGAACAGTGAAGAGTGGATAGGCAGAGAAGTGGAGATCGGCAGTTTGAGCATAAGTGCCCTCACGGGTAATGTGCGAATCAAGAATCTCAGGATAACCGACGAGGCGGATACCGCCACCTTCGCCTCATGGCAAGAACTTTATGTAAACATAAGTCTTGCACGACTGTTGGGCAAGCATGTCTATCTCAGACATATTCATCTGTCCGATTTCTGCATCAATGTGTGGAACGACGGGCAACGCTTCAATTTCTCCGACCTGCCGCAGCGTTTTGCCTCTGAAGACACAACCGCAACTTCTTCAAATTGGCGTATCAGTCTCAATGATATTCGTCTTCGAAATGGCAACATAGCTTATTCTGACAAAAAACACAATCAGAAATGGGATTTTGAGCATCTCCGCCTCGATGTGCCCGGTTTAGAGTTCGGAACAGGGCAGACAGATGCCGGACTCAGGTTCGATTTGCCCGACAACTCAGGGCAGGTGACGCTAAACGGAGCATACGACATGCAAAGCAACATGTACTCTCTAATCGCTGATTTGAAATATATAGACCTTCATTTTCTCCTGCCTGTCATTCAAGAGCATATCTCGACAGGCGGCATAGACGGTTGGTTGGGTGCACATATAGTGGCGCACGGCAGTTTGGACGATGTGATGGGAGTGCAAGTGCAAGGCAATGCACAAGTTGAAGACCTTGAACTTAGAGATACCGACCGCAAGACCGTGGCAGAAGTGAGCAGAATAGGCATAGGTATAAGCAGCATCGTGCCTAAGACGATGAGTCTTAAGTTTGACAGTATAGCCATCGACAGCGTTATACTCGGTATTGTTCGGGACAATAACGGCAATACACTAAGCCGTCTGCTTGCCTCTCCTGAGTCAGAGCAAGAAGAAGACAGCGTTCAGACAGAAGTGCCTGCACAGACAAACTCCACGCCGCTGAAACTTACTGTCAACAAACTGGCATTGCGCAATTCGCAAATCAACTTAACCGACAAGACTCTTTCAAGCAGATTCTCATACAAGATACGCGGAATAAATGTCTCTGCACAGAATCTCAGTAACAACGGGCAGAACCATATTCTCCTCAACGGCAGTCTGCCAGACGGAGGGAGTATGATGCTTAACTGGCGGGGCAGTCTCGACTACAAGAAGAAAGATGCCCGTGTGGTGGCAATGCTCAGAAATGTGCAACTTAAAGACCTCTCGCCATGGGTGGAAGACTTGTTTGCATATCCGGTAAAGCAAGGTATTCTCTCTCTCACGAGCGACAACAGTATCAGTGGCGGCATCATAGACGGAATGCAGAAGATAGAGATAGCAGACCTCAAACTCGGGCGCAAGGAGAATCGTTCTGACGCAGAGTTTAAGAGTGTACCGCTCAAATCTGCCATAGGTCTTATGACAGACATGAGCGGCAAGATACTATTGGAAGTGCCGGTGGAAGGCGACCTGAACGAACCTAAGTTCTCGCTTGACAAAGTTATCGGTCGTGCCATAGGCAACACTCTGGTGAAAGCTACTATTGCTCCTTTTGTTGCCATGGCACAAGCAAGCGGTATAAAAGCAGGCGACTTGACTCAGATGTCGGTTGACCTGCTTCAACCTGACATCAGTCTGGAGCAATACAAGAAACTTGACCTCATAGCACAGATGATGACCGAACAGAAAAACGTCAGTCTTGTGATGGTTCAACAGTTCAACCTCAAATCAGCGATTGAGGACCAAGCCCTCTTCAACATCAAGCGGGCTTACTATGAGCAGCAGAACTCTGCTATAGGTGCGCTCACTCTGCTTGACATTGAGAATATACAAAAGATAAACACCGGTGACATTGGTCTGAAACGCTATGCAGAAGAACTTACCGGCAAGAAGGGCAAGATAACTGTCACTGCCGTTGAATACTACACTACCGACTCGCTACAGCAACAAATTCTCCGACAGGCTGACATGCGCAACGCTATTCTTACGCGCTACCTGACACAGCAAAAAGACATCTCACCCAAACGAATCTCAATCACTACTGACTCACTATCCAACCTCACCGCCTATAAAGGGCAAAACCGTTATGAGGTCTCCTCACAACTTGAGGACGAAGAGTAAAAACACTCATATATTCACCTAATACAGAACATGCCATGACTTCAATTCTCAAAATCAACCCCGCCGACAACGTAGTAGTAGCCATTCAACCGCAACACAAGGGCGACGTCATATTGATTGACGGCAAGCAGATAACTATTCTGGAAGATGTGCCCGCAGGACACAAAATAGCCATCACAGACTTGCAGCAAGGGGAGAATATCATTAAATACGGATTCCCTATCGGTCATGCCCGCGAAGACAAGAAAGCCGGCTCGTGGATGAACGAACATAACATCAAGACCAACCTTGCAGGTCTGCTATCCTACGAGTATCACCCGCAAGATGTAGTGCTTGACATACCTGACGAGAAACGCACTTTTATGGGTTACAGGCGCAAAAACGGTGATGTAGGTATCCGCAACGAGATGTGGATTATACCTACCGTAGGCTGCGTGAACGGCATTATACAGAAGATAGCAGAGCGTCTGCGCGAGGAAACAGGCGCTGACAACATCTTCGCTTTCCCCCACAACTACGGTTGTTCCCAACTCGGCGATGACCATGAGAATACGAAGAAGATACTGCGCGACATGGTGCTACACCCCAACGCAGGTGCCGTGCTTGTTGTAGGACTCGGTTGCGAGAACAACCAGCCCGATGTGTTTGAGCATTTCATCGGTGACTATGACCACGACCGCGTACGTTTCATGGTATCGCAGAAAGTGCATGGTGACGAAGTGGAAGAAGGGCTCAGAATAGCACGCGAGTTATATCAGCAGATGCAAAAAGATGAGAGAGTGGCAGTGCCGGTAAGCGAATTGCGTATAGGGCTTAAATGCGGCGGCAGCGACGGGTTCTCAGGCATAACAGCCAACCCGCTATTGGGTTGTCTCAGTGACTGGCTTGTAGCGCAAGGTGGTACAACCGTTCTCACAGAAGTGCCTGAGATGTTCGGTGCAGAGACTATACTGATGAACCGCTGTGCCACACCCGAACTATTCGAGCAGACTGTCTCGCTTATTAACAACTTCAAAGAATATTTCCTTTCACACGGCGAACCCGTAGGTGAGAACCCGTCTCCTGGTAACAAAGCAGGTGGTATCTCCACCCTTGAAGACAAGGCTCTCGGCTGCACGCAGAAATGCGGTAAATCACTTGTGCGCGGAGTGATGGAGTACGGTGAGAGACTGCAGCACAAAGGTCTCAACCTCTTGTCTGCCCCTGGTAATGACCTTGTGGCAAGTACTGCCCTTGCTTCATGCGGCTGCCACATGGTGCTATTCACCACCGGTAGAGGCACACCCTTCGGCACATACGTACCTACTGCCAAGATAAGCACCAACAGCACATTGTCTGCCAACAAACCTGGTTGGATTGACTTCAATGCAGGCGTGATAGCAGAAGGCGAGCCTATGGAGACTACCGCACAACGGTTCATAGATTTCGTCATCGACATTGCCAACGGCAACCTTACCAATAATGAGAAAAACGGCTACCACGAGATAGCTATTTTCAAAAACGGAGTTACCCTATAGATGCAGAGATTGAAAATTATAGTTTTTCTCTCTCAAAATTTATATATATGAAATAAAAGCTGTATCTTTGCAGCGTAATTGCAAAACAACAATATGCTTAACATTATTCTTTGCGGTGCACCGGGTTCAGGCAAGGGTACACAAAGCGAGTACATAGTAAAGAAATACGGACTTCAGCACCTCTCTACAGGTGATTTGCTTCGTAGCGAAATAGCGACAGGCAGCAAGTTCGGGCAACAGATTGACGCCATTATATCTCAAGGAAATCTTGTATCAGACGATATAATGCTCCGTTTAATCGACCAATATTTAGAGCATCTACCGGATAACACTCCGGGCGTTATTTTCGACGGTTTTCCCCGCACACTCAACCAGGCAATCGAATTTGAGAAGATGCTCAAGCATAAACAGACTTCTGCTCATCTCATCGACCTGCATGTTGATGAAGACGAACTTATTGAGCGTCTGGTCAACCGCGGCAAGATGTCAGGCAGAGCCGATGATAACATTGAGACCATACGCAAACGGCTTGTGGTTTACCACCATCAGACGGAGGCAGTATCAACATACTACAAGCAACTCGACAAGTATCACCCTGTGAACGGTATGGGAACCGTGGATGAGATATTCAGCCGCATAGAAGAGGTTATTGACAATCTATAATGTGTAAGTATGGCACAAGGAAATTTCATTGACTACGTGAAAATCTTCTGTCGCTCGGGCAAGGGCGGCGCAGGCAGCATGCATTTCCATCGTGCCAAATATGTGCCCAAAGGAGGACCGGATGGCGGAGACGGAGGCAGAGGCGGACATATCATTTTGGAGGGCAACCGTAATCTTTGGACATTGTTGCACCTGAAATACCAAAAGCATATCTTTGCCACCAACGGAGGCAATGGCGGTGAGAGTCGCAGTTTTGGCAAAGACGGTGAAGACAAGATAATACAAGTACCTCTTGGCACAGTATGTTATGACGGTGATACGGGAGAGTTTCTTTGTGAAGTGAAAGAACACGGGCAAAAGATTATTCTTCTCAAAGGCGGCAGAGGCGGTTTAGGCAACTGGAATTTCCGCACTGCCACCAATCAAGCACCACGCTATGCCCAACCCGGAGAACCTGCAATAGAGAAGAACATTATTCTCCAACTCAAGGTCTTGGCAGATGTAGGACTTGTAGGTTTCCCCAATGCAGGCAAAAGCACATTGCTCTCAGTGGTGAGTGCTGCCAAACCCGAGATAGCAGACTACCCCTTTACCACACTCACCCCCCAATTGGGGATAGTAAGTTATCGCGACAACCGCTCTTTCTGTATGGCTGACATACCCGGAATAATAGAAGGGGCAGCTGAAGGCAAGGGGTTGGGGCTAAGGTTTCTCAGACATATAGAGCGCAACGCAGTATTGCTATTCATGGTGCCTGCCGACTCGGAAGATATCAAGAAAGATTACAACATACTGCTCTCAGAACTCGAAAAATACAACCCCGAGTTATTAAGTAAAGAACGCATCTTGGCTATTTCAAAATGCGATATGCTTGACGAACAAATGATGGAGCAAATGAAGAAGCTGCTACCTGAAGATGTTTCCACGGTGTTCATTTCTTCTGTAAGCGGACTTGGTATAGACCATCTCAAAGACATGCTCTGGGCAGAACTTGAGAAAGAGAGCAACCAGGTGATAGAAATCTCCCACATGCCTATCGACATAAAGAAGATTGAGAAAGAGGAAGGCGATAATGAAGAAGATGAAGATGACGAACCACATACCATTTATCTCAACGAAGTGGATGAAGATTGGGATTTATCAAAATACAAAGGTATAGGTTGGGATGAATAAAACCGGACTATATTATAACACTAAACTCTAATCAACAAATATCATGACATACGACGAAGCAATAAAAAGACTTGAAGAGATAGTGCAGTCTATGGAGGAGGGCGAGGCTCTCGGCATCGACGAGTATAAGCAAAAAGCCAAAGAGGCCAAGCAACTCATCAAGTTCTGCCAACAACAACTAACAGGGCTTGAAACCGAAATGAAAGAGGCACTGCAATAGGTCATTGCCACTTTTGTTTATATTACAGACAAGATAACAAGCATATATAAAATTCACAAGGGGTAGAAACAAAATTATTACAGAAATATTTCCGTATTCAAGGAAATTGCCGTATCTTTGCAGCGTAAAAGTATGCAGGTCACAAATGCAGATGTATTTACTGATACTTAGCACAGAATATTCAAACAAATATAAATATCACAATTATGTCAAAAGTAACCGTTGTAGGCGCAGGTAACGTAGGTGCTACGTGCGCGAACGTGTTGGCAGTGAACGAAGTAGCCAACGAAGTATGTCTTATCGACATCAAGGAAGGTCTTGCAGAAGGCAAGGCTATGGACATTATGCAAACAGCCCAACTGATGGGCTTTGATACCGTAGTTAAGGGTGTAACTAACGACTACAGCCAAACTGCAGGCTCCAACGTAGTTATTATAACCTCAGGTATTCCCCGTAAGCCGGGTATGACACGCGAGGAACTCATAGGTGTAAACGCAGGTATAGTAAAGAGCGTTGCCACTCAAGTACTTAAATACTCACCTGATGCTATTCTTATCGTTGTCAGCAACCCTATGGACACAATGGCATATCTTACACTGCACGCACTGGGCCTGCCTCGCAACCGTGTCATCGGTATGGGTGGTGCTCTGGACTCGGCTCGTCTGAAATATTTCCTGAGCCAAGCTCTCCACTGCAATGCTAACGATGTTGACGGCTTCGTAATAGGCGGTCATGGTGACACCACTATGATTCCTCTTACCTCATACACCACTTACAAAGGCATCAACGTAAGTGAGTTCCTGAGCGACGAAGAGATTGAGCAAGTTGTAAAGAACACTATGGTTGGCGGTGCCACACTTACAGGCCTGCTCGGCACCAGTGCATGGATGGCTCCCGGTGCTGCTGCATCATCTGTAGCAGAGGCTATCATCAAAGACCAGAAGAAGATGATTCCTTGCTCCGCTGCTCTTGAAGGCGAGTACGGCATGCACGATATCACCATCGGTGTACCTTGCATCATCGGCAAGAATGGTATCGAGAAGATTCTTGAACTCAACATCTCTGACGCCGAGCGCGAGAAACTGAAAGCATCAGAGGCTGCTGTACGCAAGACAACCGCCGTACTTAAGGACCTCAACGTACTCTAATAGATGATTCTCCCCATTGTTGAATTAAGGAATCTCTCTAGAGACAACATAAATAATAGAGACCGAATCATCGGTCTCTATTATTATAATTAATCTGTTGGTTGAATTATAATAATGCATACTTAACTTGCCCTATGCGCCTATGATTGAGAAGATTGGAATACTGCAACATGGTGAATGCCGCTATCTTAGCAGCCATCCTCGCGAAGAGGCCAGAAGGTTTCTTGGCATAATTGCGTATCATGATGAGATAGTCGTTCAGTAGAAAAAGACAGTCACAAAATTCTCTTCCTGAAGCGTTTGTAGACCCAAGTAAGCTGTGTCCAGTAAACAACGTCATCACGACGGGCTCTACCATGCGTAGTTGCATCAATCTGCTCACTCCTCTCCTGTACACGGCATGCATTTTTCAGTCCTCGCAATGGGTATGGCAGGAGAGAAATAAATAGTTAATACCTAATAGTAGTCATTATTTTTGTATTGCACTTTGGACGATTTGCTTTCGGTTTTGCAAAAAAAATAGCCTCGGTTTTCTACCGAGGCTATTTATGTGTTAGAATACCTTCACTCGCTTGTTTTGGCTGTTTACGAAATAGCATTCACCATCTTTTGTTACCGCGATCTCATCAAGACCATATGTGTTTCCGATATTGATGTGATCGTATTCAGTTGGCAGTATCTCATTGCCATTTTCGTCCAACAAACCAAACTTGTTTTCCTGATTTCTCACCTTGAATACTTCAAGCTGAGGACGATAAATGATCAACTTGTATTGACACGGGATCACGATATTGCAATCTGTATCGATCACACCTTGCCTGCCGAATTGATCAACCACAACAACACGTTTTACGTCTGACTCATATAGTTTTATGTGTTTGTATTCTGCAGGAAGCAAAACATTGCCTCGAATATCCATTATTCCACATCTGTCATTTTCCACAAATGCAAATTTGTCACCTGTAAGAAACTTGTTGTAGAAAATGTTGTTTTGCAATTCAGTGAAATCGGTGCTTAATACGAGATTCTCTTGTTTGTCGATAATGCAAATTCTGCCGTTTAATTGGACTATTGTATATCCGGCAGAATTAAAAGGTTCAATATACTCATATTTGCCATTAGTAAGGCGCTGACCTTTGTCGTTTATGAGAAACCATTCGCCGTCGATAGCAATACTCATCTCTGGTGCATCCCAGTTCTTTAAAACACAACTATCGAAGATCAACGGAGATACCGATTCCCCTTTTCTGTCGATTATCTGCTTCTTGCCATTCTTTGTTACGATAACTTTATCTTTCCAAACCATTATTCCGTTATATTCTGCCGGAATCACTTTGTTGAAATTTGCATCAATCAATCCGTAGCAATATTCATTGTTTGAGTTTTTGTTTTCCGATTGAACTACATAGTCGCCACTTTGCAATTTGCATACTATTTTCTGCTCCAAGCGTTCTTGCTTTTTTGCATCAAAAACAAAATCCAGTTCCATTTCTATCGTGTATTCGTCAAGTTGATTGAAATGCTCCACTTTGAACAAATCGTCGCATATATGAGTTATGCGTTTGTCTTCTGCCTCTCCTGCCGGGAGCAAAATTTCTCCTTGACGATTGATTAGCCCTTGTCTCGAAGAAACTTCAGTAAAGATTGCAAACTCGCCATTGAAGGCATTAATACTCTTGAGATTTTTGATGTCTTTTACGTTCATACGCGTGTTAATTTTATAAGGTTGATATTGTTATTTCATTTTAATGCGACGCAATCCTGTTTCGGATTGCGCCGCAAAGATACTACTCTCGGGTGCCAAATCTCGGCAGCCTAAGCAACAAAGTTAAGGTTTATTTTTTTAAATATGCCTGAAATACTCAATGAAAGTGTTTAGAAAAAAATCTAAACACCCTAAGGTATTTAAACCCTAGTAAAAACGCCAAATGGGTCAATAATTATAAATTCTCTAATACAAACGATATGATTTTCTCTTTTCTTTTCTTTATTTTCTCTCTATCCCATGTGCAGTCAATTTCAGTCATTTGCTGCACCTCGCGTTGTTGTTTGAGTTGGTTATATGAATTTCTTTTTACTTCAAATGGTTTGTTTCCAATCGATTCGTTGTGAGGAGCAGAAAGTAATAAGAAATTACCTAAGCACAACAATGAATGTTCACGAAAATCCTCATCATAAGTATCATAGCCACTTGCAACCTGCTCATTTTCTGTTTGTGGAGCAATATGCTCCAAATGGGGTTTTACAATACTGCGATAACTAATCGGCAAATATCCTCCTTTCCCTTCGTGTTCAATAAGGTAGTTCTCGTATTTCCAAAGTAGAATTTTAGCTATTCCATGATAACTTGATGTCCAATTTTCTTCGATGGCATTTTTTAGAGCCTCATCATTCCAATATGCCCACCACCAATCAGATGTGTGCTTCATATAATCAATCCGACTAATAATTTTATCCACGGAAACACCTAATCTCTTGAATAGCTCATTTATACGCGAACGTAAATCTGCCCTTGTTTTTACCACCATATCTCTAAATAAGATATCCCCCAAGGATTTTGCCATTCGACAGATATCTTTGAATGACATGCCATTGGTATATGCTTTTATATAGAATGGGAGTATAATATCGTACCGCCCACATAGTAACGAGGCCTCAATATTTACGTCTCTTTTTTTGTCGTCATTCAAACGAGCAAGATTATTAAAACTCCGCTCAAGAGATAATGTGAAGTTCCTGATGAACTCCAACTGAGAATCTTTTGCTAATTCTTCATTTACCTTCACTAAAGGTTCCGATTCCCATAGAGAATTGAAATAGACCTTTAATGTATAGTTAAGAACATCATCTTCATTGACAAAATTCTCTATGGAAGATATCGAACGATAAATATGCTCGAAGCGGCTTTTGACTTCTTGAAGCATTGAATCCGTTTCTTCTCCGCCATAGATATGGATGTGGTACATGAATTGAGCTTTGATAATCTCCAAATGCGAAGGCTTTTTACCGCGATTATTCTGGAAAATAAACATCTGTATAGCCTCTGCTTCTCCGTTGACAATATGAGTAGTACAAGCCGCATTTACTACAGCGTCCAAAAGAGCCTCACGTTTCTCTAATGGCATCAAATCAATTTTCTTGGCAAAATAATCATATGCATCAACAATACGTTGACCAGATGTAGTGTCTATACCATAATGATCTGTCTTGATATGATCTATTACATAATCTCTAAACAACTGATCGTCATATGGAACAGTAGAAAACTTGTATTGGCTTTTCCGCTTAATCATATCCTCATATATGATTTCTTCGGGCTCGTTACAAGTCCGTACTTTAGCAATAGAAGCAAATAACGCAGAAATAAAAATAGTAATTGTAGTTAAGCGTTGTTGACCATCAATGATAGCATATTTGTTATCTGCAAGTCGTTCGAACAAAAAATGACCAAAATAATAAGGAGTAGTAACCTCACTATGAAGATAATCCTCCAAATCTTCTAAGAAGGTATTAACTTGCTTCTTGGAAGAAGATTTATCTTCACTAGTATCCCAAGAATAGGCACGTTGATAGTCGGGGACAAGAATAATATTGCCTCCAGTCATTCCTAAAATTGTTGTAGAAGCTTCCATATTTGAATATATATAATTTTACAATATTTCTCTTGCTATCCACGCGCAGGCTTCGGCGTCGGCGAGGGCGTGATGGTGATTCTCTAAGTCATATCCGCAGGCCGCAGATACCGTTTGCAGTTGGTAGTCGCGCAAGCCGGGCAATGCGCGACGCGCGGTGGAGCATGTGTCCATAAAATGGAAGCATGGATAGGATAAGTCGAAAGTCGCATAAGCCGCACTAAGGCAGCTCCTGTCGAATCCTGCGTTGTGCGCCACAAAGGGCACTTCGCCATCTTCAATATAGGAGGGGAAGTACTCGTGAATCTTCCGCTGCGCTTCTGCCCAAACTTCAGGGAACTCGCGTTCTGCACAAGTATCATCATAGCACATGCCGTTTACAGAACTACATGTCTCATTATAATAGTTCGGTATCGGGCGCACGAGCGAATAAAAATTATCCACCAATTCACCATCTTTGACGATGACAATCCCCATAGAGCATATACTCGATTGCTCAAAATTTGCAGTCTCAAAATCTATTGCTACGAAGTCTTTCATAAGTTGTTGTTTTTATTTTGCGCTGCAAAGATATCACTTGAGAGTGCCGAATTGCGGCAGCCTAAGCAACAAAGTTAAGGTTTTATTTTTAAAAATATGCCTGAAATACTCAATGAAAGTGTTTAGAAAAAAATCTAAACACCCTAAGGTATTTAAACCCTAGTAAAACGCCAAAATTTGGCATACATTTCATAACACCCTCTATTTCTGCAACTTACGCAAGGCAACTTTAAGCGCCAAAAGCCTGTTTTTACGCATAATACCATGCAAAAGCTCTATCTGTTGCGCGTTTTTCTGCATCTGGTTATATACTTCTATTGGTATAACAATCTGCCATTCCCCTTCAGTTTGTTGCCAACATAAATATTTCTTTCGCAACTCTTCTTGCGCCTGCAAAAGTTCATCATACTCTTTTGCGAGACTGAGATAATCTAAAGTTTTGTGTTTTCCAAACATAGTTTATAGTGTGATGTTGTTAATTCTCTTTAATAACCACTGATAGTATTGATATGACTCTTGCTGCAAACGGAGGCGATAAAAATTCCGAATCATATCAAGTGTCTTTTGATAAGTTTTCTGAGCATCTTCTGTTATGCCTCTAGTACACTGAGTTGAGATGCAAAAACTAATTTGTGTCATTTTATGATTCAAATCAAGTCTTTCGGATAAAACGTCATACAATGCTACAAGTGCCAATATCCAATCCGCACCTTTTTCTATTATTACATATCCCGGTCGTATAGTTTGATTAAGACGTATTTCTGCTTCATCTATGGTCTCTTGAGGAAGATACAATATTCTCAATAATAATAGCCTTTTATGAGAATTCTCTGCCTCTAAGGCAATATCTGCTGCAGAAAGATATTCGGTAAAAATATCAACTTCTGCAACAATTATATGACTAACTAAATCCTTTATTTTCATTTGTGTAAGTATTTGAAATAGTATTTATGATAATTCTCCAATAATTTTCTAATATTCTCTTTTCCTACTGGATTTGATGACTGAATAGAATATGGCGGAATATCCAAGCTATGATTCAGGCAATAGTCCACCATATATTTCGCACAATCGTAACCATTTCGCTCATCATAACTGTCTTCTCCCAGATCATGGTCAAAACAAACAGCATCCGGCAAACCGTAGTTGTCAATATAGCAGAAAAACTCATCCACTGTCTGCAACCTCCACATTTCTTCCTATGGGTGAATACCGCAACCAATCGTTCTTCCCGTCAAAAGGATCTTGACAATCATCCAGCCAAAGTAATGTTTTCATTAATTAAAACCTATTATTGTTTGACTTATGTTGTTTAATTTTATTGAAGCCTGTAGCAGGCTTGATTGCGCTGCAAAAATACAAAGGCAGACTGCCGAATTCCGACAGCCTGCCAATGTTTTTCAAAAATCATTATCATATTTCTTCGGAAAACCGACACTTATATATTTTATCTAATCGGGAAAACCATAAAGTATCATAAACCCCTATTTGATAACCGTAAAAGCGAGTGCCTGATTTGCGAAATTCGCTCATTTGCATAATTAATTGTTCATCCACATCTGGCACCAAAAAGTCAGAAATCCACAACACATCTGCACTCATATAATTCTCATCAGTATTCAACAGACGATAGACCTCTTTCAACATTTCGGTTGCATCAGTACCACCTGTTGTTACAGACTTTAGTTCATCAAAAGTCCATCTATCCAAATGTATATCAATCGTCTTAATATGCATAGAATAATAAATAAGATAACATCTGCGGAATTGCTTATTGGCCATCCAAATAACACGGCTTAGTAATGATTGTGCTATACGCATTGGCTCACCCGACATACTACCCGATGTATCAACACAAACTACCATAGGACCTTTAGGTTTTGCATGAACCATGGAAAATAATTTATGAGTCGGTTTTATAATATTTGATTTATAACGAAAACTCTGTAGGTTACCATGCAAATATTTGTGCCAAAATATATCACATAATTGTTCGTCAGAATAAAATGCTAATTCCACAGGGAGTAAACACGTTAATTGGCGCGAAGTTGTAATTCCTTCTATATCACTGCCGGAGGAATGATTAAGACGTTGTGTATTGCCGGAAACAACGAACATCTTTCTATTTCCCTCTTCATCCGAAATACGCCCCATTTGATTAACTACTTCCACTATAGACGGATAGTTTCTTTGTCTGCGAACGATAGGTTGTAAACTTTCATATTCCGACCTACTCCAAATACCATGCATAATGTTTAGGGACATCTCATTTGCCTCATAATCTGACAATGTGGAACTCTGCAAATAGTTAGACATGTCTCTTTCTATTTTTTCAAATACGTATTCATCCGGTTTAAAAGAGCGCGTCTCTACACTATTATCCTTATCGATGTATTCGCTAGTCATTTTGCGTTGTAATGCTGTTGCCCAATCAATTATCAGTTTGTTCCATTTTTGAGGTTCTAGAGCACCACCATTATCAAGCAGATTTTCCATAAAATTCTTGTTAAAACCATAATCTGCATATTGTGCAGAAACTTTGCTGACAAGATTTTTCCATCCAAATCCACGCATGTTTGGTGAAAATTGATATGCCTGCATTATATCCCGAGCAGCAGACTGAGAACATTGACGTTGAAATTTCATTTGATTTAGACGCACTATAACATATCGCATTGTCGTTTCTCGGAAAACTATTGCCATTAAAGGATTTGTAAAAACCATCACTTGTATAAACGGATTTTTCATGAGATTTACAACATAATGGAGAAGAGGAGACGCATCGTCTTCCAATTCTGGAATAGTTGCTTTTTCTAAAAATCCGTTTATAAATTCCAGATACAAACCCGGAGTTTCTTTAGATTCCATGAATTTTATAACGGCTCGCAGAAACGCCATGGCATCCTCAATCGTTTCCAACTTTTCCAGGTACTCCATCTGTTATAACTAATTTCTGAGTTTCAAATTCGGTGTTAGTCATTCTATTAGAGATATCTTTGCGCAGTTCTTCTAATGTTACTAAATCTTCTTTTGTAACAAATATATTACTGGTGATATCTACTATTCTATCATCTAGAGCCTTTTTAAGAATAAGGGTTTCTGTATTCAAATCTCGAGACTATCGCCGACTTGCGGCAGTTTATGTTTTTCTCCTTCGGCAAGCAAATCAACTTTATACTCCACACCATCGATATAAAGAACATCAAAGTTTTCAAGGTCACGCACTCGATATACATGACGAATCATTATATCATTTTTGGCCTCTTTGTCTCCCTCGGCATAAAAACGGACAAGTGTCTTTTGGGGATCTTCATCGTCCGAATAAAACAGCATTTTAGAGGGATTCGACGGATTGCGACTAAGACTTATAAAATCAGCAAAATAGAAATAAGTTTTTCCTATCCCATGATTCGCAATATGGCAATAGAATCCATCATATAGTTTGATTCGGTAATCTAATGCTTTTAACGGATCTCGTCTTTTAGGGAATGGAGAGAATTCATATTCCCAAAGTCTATGCAAAGCATTCTTTACCATCGAATGTCTCAATTGGGCAGAAACATCATTTTTGAGATTTTTGAAATCCACTTCAATATCATGCAATATTGTCTCTAATACCAAATATCTAATAAATGGTATTTCTTCAGACTCCTGCCAAAAGCAGTTTGTACAAACTAAAAGGTCAGACAAAGAAACTTCCTTTCTTCCATGCATAAAAGCAGTAGTACGGAGAATATGCACAATCTTCTTCCACCTTCGGTCACTTACATAAACATCGTGTTTTTCTCCTTCTTCGTTTATAACGTTGTGAAGATTTTGGCGAAGAAGGCAGATGGCGTTGAGAACTTTTTGAGGAACTTCGATCGAATCAATTTGAGATTGCCATTTGCTATATTCCGCAGGCTGTATTTGATAGAGATTTAATTTGGGCTGAGCATTGTTTTTATCGGTTATCATTCTACAGAACTCGCCTTCAGATTCTATATTCTTACTTACTACCCGAATGATAAAACGATCCCATAATGCTTCAAGCCCCTCTCCTTGTGCTGGCAATTCATTAGAGGCTGCTATCAACAATTTTAATGGCAGTTTTATCTCTTTATCACCATTGCGAAATATTTTCTCGTTGATAACAGTAAGTAGTGTATTCTGAATTGCAGGTCCAGCCTTCCATATCTCATCGAGGAAAACTACATCTGCTGTGGGCAGATATCCATCTATTGCACGTTCATATTTGTCGTTCTCCTTTAAACGAGCAATACTGACTGGTCCAAAGATCTCGTCTGGAGTAGAGAATCGAGACATTAGATATTCAAATGAATGAGCGCCCCCAAATGCAGTTGCTAAACGACGCGCTACCATTGATTTTGCGATACCTGGAGGGCCAAGAAGAATGACATTTTCTCCAGCTAATGCAGCAAGGAGCGCCATCTTGATTTCTGTTTCTTTTTCATAAACACCGGCATTCAAAAATGTTAAAAGATCTGATATTCTTTGTTTCATATTTTTAATTATATTGTTAATATTCTATTTTATTGCGCTGCAAAAATACAAAGGCAGACTGCCGAATTCCGACAGCCTGCCTATACTTTTTAAGAAAAAATGAACTTTATTCTACTTCATCCGCATATGTGATAAAATTTTGATTGGGACAATCTTTGAACGCACCGTCACTAATTTCAACTAGTGACTTCGGAAGAATTATTTTCTTTAGATTTGTGCAAGATTCAAACGCATCTATATCAATACTATTTATTCCTTATTCTCTTTCATTATTCTTTCTCTCATATCAAAAATCTTCTTTAGAATAGGACATCCCAAGAAAACATGAGATACATTTACTTTTTTAAGACCAAAACGAGATAATTCTTTTTTAGGCAAACACATCCGATAAATAAACTCTTCAGAAAAGCCATCAAAATCTTGTAATTTCTCGCAACCAACAAATGCCGATGCATCCATTTCCTGTAATGTTGAAGGAAATCTTATAGACTGTAAATTTTTAACGTAAGAAAATGCCCAAGATTCTATTATCTCTACTCCTTCCGGAATCTGATATGAATATTCCTTCTTTCCCGATGGATAATGAAGCAACCTCTTCATATCTTTAGAAAACAATACTCCATCAATGGTTGTATATTGCGGATTTTCTTCACTAATACAAAAACTTTCTATATTATAGCAATTAGTAAAGCCTGCCAAGTTCTTTAAAGATTGCGGAAGAACCACATTTTTTAGACCTGTACAGTTGAGAAAAGCATGTGTTTCAATCGTCTCAACAGAATTTGGAATATGTATGGATACTAAATGAGTTTGATTTTGAAAAGCACTAACTCCTATACATAATACACCCTCCGGTATAAAGTATCCATAATCCTCCTCTTTTTTAGGAAATGCCACCAAAGTTTTCATGTCCTTGGAAAACAAAACACCATCTCTTGTGGTAAAATATGGATTATCTTCATCAACTTCAAATGCTTTAGGAACAGGAGAAACAAATTCTAAATCCTTCTCGTATACGATTGCGCCATCCGCGTTTTTCTTTATATTTGAGGTCAGATGAAGAACATTAACTTCGTCATATTGACAATGTTTCAAATCCAACAAAGAATGAGCCAAATAAAAACTCTTAGCATCTTTTGGTGTAATCAATCTATCAATGCTTGCCATAATAAATAAGGTATTTGTTATTAATAGTATTCTTTTTAACTCTTGCAACACAATCTTTTTTCCGGTTTGCGCTGCAAAAATAATGTGTCAAACTGCCGAATGATTTAGAATACTTTAACTTCCTCTTGCTTCACGTTGATGAAATAGCATCGACCATCTTTCTTTACAGCAATTTCATCAAGGCCTTTATCCTTGGAAATGTTCATATAATCATACTCCACCGGAATAACCTCTTTCCCCTCTTCGTCAAACAACCCGTATTTACCATCCTTCTCTTTTACTAAAATTACATTGTATTGTTTCTTGTAAGAAACCAAAGCATATTTACAAGGAAGAACATTTTCACCGGTTGTAAGATTGAGAGCCCCCTTCCCATCTTTGTTGCTAATAACAATTATGTTCTCCTCCCAATGTTTCGCTCTGTAGATTTCAAGTGTCGAAAGTTGAACTATTTCTCGTTTTTCTGCATCGAAATACTCTACAGGAGCGCCATCACATGCAACGGTGTAGATAAAGTTGTCCATCTCGCGAAATACATAATCATACTTATTGGCCTCGAGCACAATTTCACCCTTGCGGTTGATTATTCCTTCTTTTCCTTCTTCGGTACTGTAAATTGCAAATTCTCCTGTGAATGCACTGATGTGTGCCAGATTTGTGATGTCTTTGATGTTCATAATTGATGAATTTTTAACGGTTAAACAATGGGTCTTTTCCAAAACCGCTGCAAAGATATCACCTCAAACTGCCGAATTGCGGCAGAGTAATAAAAAATCTTTATTCGTCGTATAACTCGATTACCTTAATCAAATGTCCTTCGAGTTTATAGCGACCTGCTTGAAGATTTTCCCGGATGGGTTCCTCGTCCCAAACGCCGTCTTCTACTTCCGCATACAATTTGTATGCTTCTTCCTTCTCTTCGTCAAATTCAAATTCTCCGGTAGGGTCTTCTTCGTTCTTAATCACGCTGGCGCACATACCTTCTGGTATCTCGAACTCTTCGCTATCTTCTACATCTATCTCCTCGGCTTCAAAACCTTGACGAACTAGAAGCTCTTCTTCCAATTGTTCTTCGTCAACGAAGTCATTTACTTCATCATCATTTTGCAAATTTGCAAGAGTCGGTTCCAATAAAAGTTTCATACTAGTTGGTGTTTAAATGGTTAATATTTTGCTTCTTTCTTAGCCCGAAGGCACGATTATTTCGAAAATCGCTGCAAAGATATCACCTCAAACTGCCGAATTGCGGCAGAGCAAGTAATTATTTTGCATCTATTGCCTCAATAATACTCTGGCGAATCCACCAGATAGCATAACTGAGGAAGCGAACCTCTTGTGATTCGTCAAAGCTTTGTGCAGCTCGCACAAGACCTTTTGTACCCACAGCAATTAATTCTTGTGTATCCAAGCCTTTGCCTTGATAATTCTTGGCAACGGAAACAACGAAACGGATGTCACCTTCCAGAAGTTCTGCCAAAGCATCGAGATTACCTTCGCGAATCTGACGAACAAGAGATATTTCCTGTTCTGCTGTTAAGATACCATTGCACTCGTTCAGAGATGCCGTGATTGTTTTCAAATCTTCTGATGTTGGATTCATAATTATTTTGGATTTATAGTCTTTAAACGAAATTGTTTCTTCAAAGAAACGTGATTCTGCAGTTCCTACATTCCCATGATTGTTCTTCGCTATAATCAGTTCAGCTATGTTTCGATTATCGCTCCTACTTAAATGATAATATCCTGGGCGATATAGGAAAATGGCTGTATCAACAGATTGTATATCAATATCTCGTAAATCCTCTAATTTTGGTTTTTTATCTTCGCTTTGTTCTACTGATCTGGAAAGTTGGCTTAAAACTATAATGGGAACATCTAATTCTACAGCTAATGCTTTCAGCGATTGTAGTATTTGACCAAGTTCTTCTTTCCTGTTTGTAAAAATATTCTCTGCCGTAACAATCAATTGCAAATAATCAAGTATTATAAACTGTACTTTTTGCTCTACCACATATGCACGCGCTTTTTCAATAATTTCGGTTATCGTAAAATCCAGATTATCCTCAATATATAGTTGGGTATTAAGCGCTGGATTTCCTATTTTTTCAAAACGCTCTAAAAGAACCGTTTTAGATAACTCAAGAGAGAAAAATGCGACGGAATATCCCAAGCATTCGGTCATCTGATTAGCCATACTAACGGCAAATGCAGTTTTTCCCATTGCCGGCCTTCCGGCTACAAGTATCAAGTCAGCTTTGTGCCAACCACAATGTTCTCAAAGCCGCTCAAAATGGTTCTTTCGTTCTGAAAAGCAGAATCTTTCATGTTAGTTTTCATATGCGCAATTTTTAAAATCGCTGCAAAGATATCACCTCAAACTGCCGAATTGTGGCAGAGTTAATATTATTAAGCTTCTCTGTACGAGATATTATCTTCTTTTATGGAGATTTGAGCACTCTCACGAAGCAAGTCATCGATTTTTTCTTCCGTCAACTCTAAATCATTAAAGTTTGCAGAACCACCATAAGTACGTGTCAATTGTTTCCATAATTCTTTTTTTTGAACAAAATTATCAGATACAATTGTTTTCTCACTAGGGTAGCGTACAATTTGACGAAAATAAACGTAACTTTTGTGATCGTCTCTAATTACAAATGTCCAGTTATGAGAAGCCTCGTATTCTCCAGGATAAACCTCCCAATTATCATACGGAGTAAATAATATTACAACTGCATTAGAATACTTGTTTTTATCTACGGATACAATATTTTCAACGGCATAATCGCCGTCATATTCATTATCCCAATACGCTTGTTCACGTGCGCGACCTTTTGCGTCGTATGCTTTTAAATAAGCTACGATTTGTTCTGTTGTCATAAATTTTATTTATATGTGTAATGTAAGTTTTTTCCAACGAATGCTCTTGTAATATTGAGGGCTATTTGATATTCTCCTTTATTATAATAATGATTCCAAGCTTTCCTTATTACGGTGTGAATACCACGCCCACCTTCTTCTGAATACTTTCCACCCTTATTCCTTTTAATGTTATTATTGTTAAACATTGCCTGAAGTTCTTCTCCGGTCATGACCAGGTTCCTGTCAACCAAAAAATCAGCAAGTTCTGCAATAAATTTGTATTTATAACTGGAACTCGAACGGTTTTCTTCTTTAATCTTCCAATCATCAATACACTTCGGTAAAGTTGCCCAAATTTTGTGTTCTTTTATAACCTGCATCAAAGCATCAATATAGCGTGTAAATTTTATCCCACTATGAACTCCTATCCATCTAGGATGTGGTGTAACAAAAACGTGAGTGTGCTGGTCACGAAGATAGTAATATCTAAACTCAATATCTTTAGTTCCATCACAATGATAAACATGTTTATATGAGTATGTGTATTTAGTCTCAGGTATTTCCTTGTGAATATCGCTATCCTGCACAATATAATTCTCGTCTACATATTTATATGTTAAGAATATCACAATTGGTTTAGTCACAGTTGGATTAGCTGCTTTTATAATGTGATTGATGCTATCAAGTGGCTTGCTATACTCCTTAACTTTTCGCCATTCTGCAATATCAACATTTTGCTTTTTAGCAGTTACTTCGTATCTCTCAATTGCATTGGAATTTCCCCAAATAATTGAGGATAAAACTTCATGATATATCCCCTCTTTGCTCTTGTGCTTCAGTGAGTCTTTCTCTAATTTGTAGAAATGTTCTAAGAACTCTATAATGAACCCCCAGAATGTGCCACTTCCGCTATGTTCGACCATACCTCCTGCATTAAACCAACTTTCATACATTGTTGCTGCTTCTTTTGGACTGCGCTCTGCTAAGTCGACAAAATCAGTAATATTACCCCATCCATACGTTTCCATACCCACAAAAGCCATCTTATATGCACACTCATCGTAATAATTTCCTACAACAGGGATATGAGGTGCGGGTATGCCATCAATATTTAAGCCCTTTACATTTTTAGCAAATATTTTCACTAATTTTGCGTATTCTTCACGCAATCTGTCTCGAGTAGTTGTTTTCATATGTTTTATTACTTATCTCTCCCATCTTCTCCACTTGTTCTTTTATTTCATTTCTTAATCCTGCAGGTGACAGCACTTCCCAATCCGCGCCATGTGACAGAATCTCCTGGCGAAGTTCATAGGTCGGTATTAGGAAATACTGGAAAATACTATGCGTGTCATTTTTTTCCAACTCCTGCTGTGAGGGATGAAGCGGCAAGGTGCGAAGATAGTTTGCTTGAGCGGCACTTACTTTCAACTTTACAAGTTGCGGCTTACCCGTCGGCACACTCACACCGTAAAATTGTACAAAGTATTCATCCGCATAAAAATCTTCAGGTATCGTATAATGCACATCCGTGCGCTCAACCGATAAAAATCTGTCGAGACCATATATCAACAACCGGTGATCTTCATACTCCGATTCCGCCAACACATACCACCGCTGTTTGAATATCTTCAGACAGTAAGGTGCTATTATAAATGTAGTTGAATGGTCTTTACCAAAACCCTGATGCGCGACTTTTACTTTCACTCCATCGCGCACGCATTCAAGTATTAAAGACAGGTATTTCTGACCAGATGGTATAGCCTCAAAACTGATATTTTTTCGTAGCGATTGACCTTCTTGAATCAGATTGCTTACGGCAAAAGTACTTACAAGCCACTTGCGCATACCTTCGAATTCAATATCCGACGAGTCCTCTATATAGTAACCGCGACGCTTGTCGAAGCTTATGTTTATCTGGAAAA
Source organism: Paludibacteraceae bacterium (assembly GCA_905235505.1). Classification (GTDB taxonomy): domain Bacteria; phylum Bacteroidota; class Bacteroidia; order Bacteroidales; family Paludibacteraceae; genus Colicola. The sequence goes on along the minus strand of CAJOMJ010000018.1, from coordinate 8,298 downwards.
GTTCCTGGATAGCTTCTTTATAACGATGGAAAGTGCGCTCGGGAATACACATCTCCCCTTCACTCAAAAGCGACCTGCACCAGCGACGGTCGATCTCCTCTCTTGATATATAACCGGCAGAGTATATTGTATCAAGCAACCACACATAGCGGTTAAGCAAAATGGCAGAATTCTGTTTCGGCATAATGTTGATATTTAGGCGACAAAATTAATAAAAAATCTCAATTCTTGCAATACTTTTTCTTTTCTCGCCACAAAAATACACCCTCACACTGCCAAATTACGACAACTTGATTTCTTTTTATAAAAAATACAAATCCCCATAGTCTCTAATCTTGGCATTCAAGTGCACAAAAAAATCATTTTTTTCCAAAAATGTCCGGTAAATGTCGGATATTCTTGTCATACTTTTGCAGCGTGTTAGACGAAAAAACAAAGCATGAGCGCGCCATAAGTGGACATTAGAATTTCATAATGCCGTACCTTTGCAACAAAATTGTTCAAGCTTGCCTAACACCTAAGACTGCAAATGTTATATCTTTGCAGCAAGATTGGTGTATAAAGACCAACGATCACACCTTATATATATATTACTTTTGCAGTCGAATTGGTAAAGCTTGACCAACAAACAGACAAAATATATATTACTTTTGCAGCAAAATTGGGCATTAATGCCTAACACATAGGCATCTTAATGTTGTAATTTTGCGGTCGAAAAAAGAAAATAAGTGTGTTGCACTTAAATATAATATCATGGAAAAATCAAAATTTAATCTGTTCGCGACCGAAGAGAGTAAGTCGCAACAAGGGGAGGACCTGCTTATAACCCCTTTCATCAATGCAGGTCAGTTGCCGGAGATCCTTGAAAAAGGACTCCAAGTCACTAATCAACCGGAGATGCGCGACATGTTGCTTCTCAGTATGATCACCAACTGTGGTTATGCTTTGCCCGCCATGCGCGCTCTCCACGGTAAACCACGTCATGAATACGGACCGGAACTCATGACCATGGTGCTCGCTCCTGCCGCTTCAGGCAAAGGCATCATGAATTACGGGCGAAAACTCATGGCAGACATCGAACTCGCCAACCGCGGTGAGGTGTATATTCCTGCCAATACTTCAGGATCCGCACTCATCTCCAATCTGTATGAATTCGGAGGAAAAGCCATCATCATGGCAACCGAAATGGATACTCTTTCGCGCGTATTAAGGAGTAGTTATGGTCAGTTTTCCGACGTAATCCGATGTGCTTTCGAGCATGAACCGGTAGGAATTGCTCGCCGAACCGAAGATGAGTTTGTCGAGATCCGTGATCCGCATCTCGTGATGCTCCTTTCTGGTACTCAGAATCAACTTCACCCTCTAATCTCTTCACGAGAGAATGGACTCACAAGTCGATTTCTGTGCTACTATGTCGACAAACGTGCCGATTTCCAGGATGAGGCATGGGATGCCGATGACGATAGTCTTTATCAAGACACTGAAGCCGATGTGTTTCTGACCCTCAGTCGCAAACTCCTGGAGAGGTATCTCTGGATGAAGAATGCAGGGCATAAATGTCTCTTCTGTTTCAAAGATTCACAACGCTCATGTGCAAAACGTATGTTCAGAAGCGAGTTCGACAGTTATATTGGTGAGTTCCCTGATGAGTTCGATCAGACTCTGAAGCGTATGCCGGTTATCATGAAGCGAATAGCCATGATTCTCACGGGTCTGCGTCTCGACATGAGTAAACCATTGCCCGAGAAAGTCTTTTGTTCGGATGAAGATTTCCGCACTATGCTTCTCATCGGTCACAAGCTCCTGATGCATGCTGCGATAATCTTCAATCTGATTCCCGAAACCAGAAAGAAAGAGGCAACTCCCGTTTCAGGAAGTCTCCTTTCTCGTCAGTTCTTCGAGATGCTTCCCGCGGACTTTGAAAAGAATCTCGCGGTCATCCAAGCGAGCACCCTCGGAGTGTCCGTCAAGACACTGAACTACTGGTTGGACAATTGGATAAAACAATCTGTCATTCAGAGAGTTGCACATGGATCGTATCGAAAAACTGCATAAAAAAGTATGTTAGAATTTCCTAGACTTTCCCGGAATTTGAATGAGAAAGTCTAGGAAATACTGGGAAAGTCTAGTATACTTCGCGTTCGGCACTCTCGGACACGGACTGAAGATTTCATCTCCATTATAGTCCTCGAAGCCTCCGCTCTTCCTCAACAGCCGAGCTGTTTCGGAGTGTCCTCCCAAAATCCTCCCGTTAATAAGCCTCGGTTTTGCCTAGTCCAAATGTAAGTTTGATCGGTTTAGTTTGACAAACGACATTGTGAAATTGTTCTAAAAGGTAGATTTGGCATTTTGAGGACTCGGCAAACACTCGGCTACTTTCGGCTTATCCGCCGGCATGGCAAAATTGTTCTATTTGGTACATTTCAGGGAAACCATCCTAAACAGCGAGTTTCACTCGCGATGAACCCTCCTGCTCGCGAATGTATTATTGAATACCTCGGCAAAAACTCGTTCTTAGTACTACATTCCACAAATGCAAAATTGCAGACCGGAGACCTTTTTACTGCATCACAGTTTATCCTCGGTCAACCACTAACAGCTACAGATGTCATTACCATCAGACAAAACTCTCCTCAACTCACCACCTATGTGGCAGGAGCACAAAAATAAAACGTAATGAAAGAAGAGTTAGAGTCGCTTAAAAACGACAACAAGGTAAATTCGCTAAAAAAAATATTGAAAGACGGAATCTTATAGAAAAGCTTTCTGCACAGAGTAGGCATGTCGGTATCGTCCCACATGGCAATAATGATACCTTTTTCATTGACAGCATAGACTCTGGGGATTCTTGACTGAGCAAACAACTCATACACACTGCGGTCTGACTGTGCCGAATAGAGCATCGTAAAACCTTTGGCATACCAATATGCTGCCACCTCCTCTTCCGTTTGTTCACGAGAGATACAAACCACCTTGACAGACTCGCCTTCTACACGCCTTCCGCTTGCATCTTCAAAAGAAGGCATCTGCTTTTTAGCCTGCTCCTGAAGCAGATAGAACTGTTCAATCACAGGTAACTCTTGTCTGCAATCAGGGCAACCGGTATTGAAAAAGACTATAAGGGCAGGTACACCTTGAAGAGTAGCGTTGTTTACGGCACTGCCATCATTCATCACCACCTCAAATACCGGCAGGCTGTCTCCCACATGAAGATCAGCGCCTCCTGTCGGCTGCTCGTTTATACATGAGACAAACAGCACAAAGACGAGTAAAATAGTGTAACGAAACTTTTTCATAACTGCTATAAACATGTTATTTTGTCTTTCTGTTCCAATACTGGCTTCTTCCGAGAATACCTGCGCGGTCGAGTGAGCCACGGAGTTTGAGTCTGCCCTTGTCGTAGGATATCTTGCCGTAGTAGAACTTACCGCTCTCGGGGTCAAGGAGCTTACCGCCTACTAACGCACCGTCTTTCTCTGTCATTCCGCGTATTATAACCATACCGAGTATGGGTTGGTCTTTGTCTTCATTGGTGCAAAGGATGCATTTCTCTTTCTCGGTGCCCGGGATGAGCATCTCTGTTATCTTGCCGTAGTACTTGCCATCGTCAGCCTTGTAGATATTTACCACAGCGTAGTTTTGACCCGTCTTGTCGTCAACGGTAAGCCAATCTCCGAGGATATTGCTTATTTGTGCCTGACAGCATAGTGTCTGCACGAGCGCAAAAAGGATAATGATACAGTTCTTTTTCATTTAATCAGTTTCTTTATGGGATTCGTTTGTTTGAATACCGCCGTTTCACCTTTTATCTTTATACTGCAGGGTGCATTCATAAACATAGGGAGATTAAGATCCACATGCCCTGCGGGGAAATCTGCCAATACAGGATAGTTCTCCTGCGCAGAAGCCTTCTGAATGGTCTCTTGCAAAGAGCATGCCATACGCTCGTCGTCTTTACAATCTGCGAACTGTCCCACAACCAGACCTTTCACATTGTGCATCACTCCGCTCATTCGCAGGTTTTGCAGCATACGGTCGATATGATACTGCGGCTCGTCTATATCCTCAATAAAGAGAATGCTATCCTTGTCAATCAATTCGTAAGGGGTGCGCTGCAGTCCGTAGAATACAGAGAGATTACCGCCGCGCAGTATTCCTTCTGTTTCTCCCTCCCGCGAGAAAGGCGATACGGGCAGAGTGTAGCAGATGTCTCCGCCTTGAAGTATAGTACGCATTGTCTGCATAGGCAGACTATCTGCGGGCAGAGTAGCAATATGCTTTGCCATAATAGAATGCAGAGATACCATATCATGCCTTGCACAAAGACAATGCAGGCAAGTGATGTCGGAAAAGCCTGCAAGCAGTTTGCCTTCTGCCACCTGCACCCTGTCGATTATCTGAGCGAGTCCGTAACCTCCCCTCGAGCATAGAATCATATCTACCTCAGGGTCGGCAAAGGCCTCGTTCAAGTCTTGCAAACGCTCTTCCGGCGTGCCTGCAAAACCACCGTAATGCCCCTTGGCATGAGGCGCAACAGTTACACTATGTCCCCACGACTGCAGAACTTCTTGTGCTCCGTCTATATACTTTGGGTCAATAGCCGATGATGGCGAAACTATACGTATATGCATATTATCTATTATTTTAGCCGTTGCTATTATTCTGGTTCCTTCTCTCTCTTTCCTCTCTTTCTTTTTTCTCTTTCTTGAGGAGTCGGTTGCGATTGCGTTTGGCAGAGATATAGTTGCTTATATAGTCAATATATACACCCACATACCGCCGTTTTTTGTCTTCATAAACATCGTCTATTGCCACCATTATCCCCGTTTCATATACATTGCTCAGTTCGTCATTGATAGCATTGCCGAAAAACTTCAAATCAGGTGTGAGGTTGAGATATGCAGAAAACATGGGAGGTATGGTTGTTCCGCGTGCACGTATTGCCTTCATCAGGATGTGGAAATTCTCCGTGGCATCGGTGCCTTCGAACAATTCATCTGCCATCTCCTGACCCTCTGTACTTATATCTATCGGGTTATACGGGACAAATAATCCTATATTATCGAAGCAGTAGCGGCGCAAATAAGCGTATATCAGGTTGCGGGCAGTGTCATCATAGTCGGGATAGATAGTTACTTTACCCATCAGATATTTCACTTCAGGGTGGTTATAAATCACCGCGCCTATCCCGTCCCAAAGGTTATCAAGTGCGAATAGCGCCTTTATGCCCATTTCACGGGATTGATATTTGGGCTGTACAAATGCGCGTCCCAATTCAATGGTGACAGGCAGATATTTCTTTATGAAATAGTCGGTGTAGCGGTATAGATGGGCAGAGGTTATGTACGGTTGTCCGTTTTCGGAGAAAGTGCAGTCGCGCAGCCAAAGGTATCTGTAGCCACCTACTATCTCCTCATTTTCAGGGTCCCACACTATGAGTTGGTGATATGGAACCTCCATAGTATCCATATCGTCCATATCCATTTTTTCTCCTGTTGAACCGCCACCTTCACGATAAGAGAGTTCTCTTAAGCGTGCTATCTCGAGCATAGTATTAGGCGCCTCGTGTGCATTAAGGTCATATATCTCATTTCCTGCCTTGTTGGTAGGACGAAGAAAGTTGTGTTTATTGAGCTCTTTCTTTATCAGAGTTCTGTCAATAGGTGGAATTATCTCTTGCATATATTTCGTATATTACAATTTACTATTTCATTTCATACACTCTTTCTCTCACCCACTGTGCCCATTCAACATGAGTGCGTGAATGGTCGAAAGTGGTGTAAGGTACAGGTTTGCCAACCTTGAAACTGAAGTGTTTCCCTGTTGCCTTGAACATCTCATCGGCAAGGTAAAGCATCTCTATATTCTTCTTTATTCCGAGCCGTGTGCGCCATAGTCCGAGGTTATAGAAGAACTTTGAGTTCTGCCCGTCAAAATATATAGGGACAATGTCGCGCTTGTGCTGCACCGACTTTTGTATGAACGACTTCTTCCACTCCGGGTCTTGTATTACGCCATCTATTTTTCTTGAACACTTGCCTGAGGGGAAAGTCAGTATGTCGTAGTCAGAACTATACAACTCATTCACTCTCTCTACATATTGTTTGTTCTGCCCACCCTTGCCTGACACGTGTACCGGCACGAATATACCATTAAGAGGAGTCATATACATAAGAAGTTCGTTCACTATCACTTGCAGGTGGTAGTTACGTTGCTCTCCCAGGCAGAGTGCCAATATCATTCCGTCAAGACCTCCGAGCGGGTGGTTACTTACAAAGCACAGAGGGGTATTGTCTTTCGGGATATTCTCCAAGCCTTCCATGGAAATAGTGGTATTCAGAAGCTCAGGTCCGATGACGGCACGGATGAAGTCGTAGTCTTTCAAGCCGACATGCCCGCACAGGAAACTATTCATCTCGTCTTCGTGAACTATCTTTTTAAGATATCTTACCACAAACTTGGGCGTACTGCTGTTCACAACCGACTCCACGTCAATATGTATTATATTCTGTTCTTCCATCCTATAAATGATTCAGACTATTCTCTTTAGATGACACACCATCAGGTCGCCGTTTTCTTCTCTCAGGTGCATGCCATTGCCTTCGCAGTAGCGGAACATCTTGCAATTGTTGCATGGTTCTTTCTTTCGCATCCACTGCCGGTTGCGGTATTGTTCAAAGCCGTTCTCCCACACCTCCCAGAACTTGTCACGATAGATGTTGCCCTGATAGTATTTGCCCCGTATAGAGGTGCAGGCGCTAATGCTGCCGTCTATGAGTATTGATGCCACGCTTATGCCTGCTGCGCAGTGATAGAGGTGGTCACGCACCTTGCCCTCATAGTCTCCGAGGAAGCCTTCACAACTATAACTCACATGCCTACCAGCCTCACGTTCGGACACAATGAAGTCAAGCATACTTGTGAACTGTTCGTCTGTCAGAAGCAGCTCAGGGTCGTTCTTCGCCCTACCCATCGGGTCTATGCCGAACAACCGCCAGTTTCTCACTCCCAGACTCCAGAGGTATTCTCTCAACTCAGGGAGGTATTCTATATTAAGGCGGTTTACACATGTAACCACATCCCAGGTCAGACGCTTGTCGGCAGCTGCAAGACATATGGCACGGGTGGCATTCTGAAAGGATAGTTTGTGACCGCGCATCCAGTTATGGTCTTCTTCAAACCCGTCAAGAGAGACAGTCATCGACAGTAATCCTGCTTGCCTCAGGGATTTGTAGCGACTTTCTGTGAGTGCAAGACCATTGGTTACCATTCCCCAAGGAAACTCACGCTTCTTCAGTTCTGTGCCTACTTCTTCAAGGTCACTGCGCATGGTTGGTTCTCCACCGGAAATGACTATCATTGTATGGTGCGGGTCAACATGCGGCAGTATCTCTTCGTCTATTACTTTAAGAAAATCCTCCTTGGGCATGTCAGGTGCGGTTACCTCACTCCGGCAGTCACTACCACAATGACGGCAACTGACATTACAGCGCAGAGTGCTCTCCCAAAAGAGTTGCTGCAGCGGGTGAAGTGTCTTAAGGTTTCTTCTTCTCAGCCGCTCAAGTTCAAGTGCTATACGAAGTTTTGCGTTCATAGACCACCATAAGAAAGACTACTTCTCCATCCTTGTAGGCGGAACACCGTATTTAACGAGAATGGGTCGCTCTATGGGGCGGCTGACTTGTTCTACGGGGTGAATGATTTGCACCTTCATGGTAGCGGGTCCACGATCCCAAGCGTCTTTGGGTTCACCATCGTAGGTGACAGACTCTTCGTATTGCTTGCCATCGATTTCCACCACAAACTCCTCTGCGGGGAAGCCGTCAACATTGAGGCTGAAAGTACCTGATTCGTCGGTTTCAACATAGTACTCATCACCGCTTATTTTAATGGTTATCTCTTTTACAGCAAGCGGCTTGCCGGAGGGAGTCTCTACTACACCCTGTATATTGTATTGTGCACGGGGAACTCCGTACATACATACCATCTCTTCTCTATTCTTACTTACCTTTGAATCTTCTGCGACAGCCTGCTCATCTTCATCTACGGCACTCTTCTGATGTTTGGCAACACTCTTCTGATGGGAGCAACCTACTACTCCCAATGCGGTTATCATTGATGCAAGCAGTACATTAACACTGCTTATTATTCTCTTACGAAGCTTTTTCATATACATACCGGTTTTAGTGCCACAAAGTTACAAAGAATATTTCAAATAGAAAAATCTCAGTCAACCTTCTGCCCTATCATATTGTAAACTTGCCCGTTGTCAAGGCGCAGGTATATCTGTCCGTTGAT
>CAJOMJ010000017.1 GCA_905235505.1 Paludibacteraceae bacterium | reverse complement strand
TTGTGAATAGGTATTGACACTTATACCTGTTATCGCCGCCAATACTAATACCTTACTAATCTTAAGCAAGTAGTTTTTTCTCATATCTTTTATTGTTTTGTTGTCTTATTAATACTCTTGATTATTAGTGAAAAACCACTGCACGCAAATGCGCTTGGTTTCACGGTGCAAAGATACTATGATATTTACCACTACACAATATCTATCATTACGAAAGAATATACTATTATTAAGACTCACATATATAAATAAGCCATATTATTGCCCTAAAACATGCCGATTTTTAAGATTATCCATCATAAAATTATATCTCTGCCCTACATGCACAAGTGTATGCCTTGTTTTTCCGCTTATCCCCAATCATTGTCTATATGCCCCCAACCTGCCCGCCGACAAAAAGAGAGAAGAAAGAGAGAAGAAACAAAACAAAAAGAGAGAAGAAAGAGAGAAGAAACAAAAATAGAGAAGAGAAGATAGAGAGACGAAATATCACATCACAAAATTTAACAATTTGTCGCTTTTTCCACTATACCGCCATGCTATCGGAATGCTATCTCTAAGCCGAGTGTTAGCCATCTCTAAATTTAACAAAAAGTCGCTTTTTGCGATTGTCATCCATTCTAAACAACACTAAACAACTCTAAACCACACTAAACAACTCTAAACCACTCTAAACCACACTAAACCACACTAAACCACACTAAACAACTCTAAACCACACTAAACAATACTAAACAACACTATACCCCTCTATTTTGGTACATTTTTTGCAAAGAGTCAAGCATGAAACATACAATTCTCACACTCAGTTTTCTCTGCTTCTGCTTTCTTGTTCAGGCACAGACATATACAGGGCGTGTAACCGATGAGAAGGGTGCACCCCTACCCTACGCTACCGTCTATCTGCTTCAAGACCCGTCGATAGGCACTGCCACCAACGCAGATGGCATATTCACCCTTCAGACCGGCGTCTCTCTACAATCGCAGGTGATAGTCTCTTTTCTCGGCTACGAGAAGCAGGAGCTCACGCTTGAGTATTTTGCCGACACCACCCTCAAGACCGTGCGACTGAAAGAACATCCGCTCGCACTTGAAGAGACCGTAGTCTCTGCCAAAGCCTCCAAGCAGAAGAACAAGCGCAAAGAGATGTCACAACTGCTCTATAAGGTTTACAATCAGATGCAATACGACTTTCTTGAGGAGATATACGAGGCTCGTATTGTAAGCGATGTGCGGATGGATGCGGACAATCAGCCTTGGGGCATGGAGCAGATGATAGCGAGAGCCGTCTCCATACCCAAGATAGGTTATGAGGGCAGAGACTCGGTGCAGATAGCGGGCGAGGTGTGCAAACGATTCATCGACAGCAATATCCGCAGCCGTGCCGACAGCATGTACGCAGACACGAAGATGACGGTAAACATGCGTGCAGCAGCGGGAGATATCGACTCGGGCGCCGTTGTACATCAGGGTCTGTGGGCGTTAGGCAATATCCGCTATGACTTCGAGAAACTGATGGGTGATGTCCGCCATTGGACAGTAAGCAACGAGAATGAGGGCGAGACAGTGCTCACTCACACCGAGAAACATAATTATATGGGAATACTGAAGATTGACTTCAGGCGTCATTTCATAGTTGACAGCGACACTTACAGCGTTCACAGCTTCTCGGAAGAAGCCGAGGTGCAAGTATCTATTCCGTTCGGCTACAAGGTGAAGGGTGTCTATCTTGACATGCTCAATCTCTTGAATATGGACAACGAGCGCATAGAGAAATATCGTATCCGCCGTGCCTCCACCAAAGTGAATCTCAACACTATATACAAGCGAGAGAACGGCTATCTCTACCCTCAGGAAAAAAATCTGAAAGCAGATGCGCTCATAACCTCAACAAAGAAGGCGGATATCCCTCTCAAAATCCGCGCCACCCAACGTGCAGTATCTATCAAGACGGACAACGTAAAACCCATGACAGAGAAGGAGATGAAGAAGCGCGTCAAACGCACGATAGTGGAGATATATTGATGTTTAGTGTGGTTTAGATACTGATTCAGCAATTCCTGTATATTAGAAAACTTATTTTGCTTGCAAATATGAAAGTATTGTACTATCTTTGCAAACAGAATAGTAAACACTCTATACCATGAAACTTCAATTTTTAGGAGCGGCTCAGGAAGTTACGGGCAGCAAACATCTTTTGACAGTAGGAAGAAAGCATATTCTTCTTGACTGCGGAATGTATCAAGGTAAAGGTATGGATACCGACCGTGCAAACCGCGATTTGGGCTTTGACCCAAGCGAGATAGACTATATCGTTCTCACTCATGCACATATCGACCACAGCGGTTTGATACCATATCTATATAGAAAAGGATTCAAGGGCACGGTGGTATGCACACCAGCAACGAAGGAGTTGTGTTCGATAATGCTGCTTGACACGGCATATATTCAGGCGCTTGATATCAAGTGGTACAACCGCAAACAGCAGAAGAAAGGGCTTCCTCCGGCAGATGTGCTGTACGATGCCCAACAGGCACAACGCTGCATGCGTCTGTTCAAGACAGTGGAGTACGACCGCGACTATTTCCTGTGCGAGGGTGTGATGCTCCGTTTCACCGACTCCGGTCACATGTTAGGCAGTGCGATAGCCAATTTCACCATCACCGAGTTTGGCGAGGTCAAACACCTTGCATACACAGGTGACATAGGTCGCCCCCATAGTCATATTCTGTGTCCTCCGAAGCCGTTTCCGCAATGCGACTATCTGATTTGCGAATCCACCTACGGCGACCGTCTTCACGACGAGAGGGAGGTTACGGAGAACGAGTTGCTTGAGATAGTGCGCGACACGTGTGTAAAGAAGCAAGGCAAATTGATAATACCGAGTTTCTCCGTAGGTAGGACACAAGAGATAGTTTATGTGCTTAACAACTTGTATAACGCAGGCTTTCTGCCCCACGTGGACGTATATGTTGACAGTCCGCTTTCAGTTAATGCAACAGAGATTTTCCGTCAATATACCGACCAGCTGAACGAAGAAGTGCAGCAAGTGATGCGTCATGACCCTGACCCGTTCGGTTTCAATACCCTGCATTATATAACCGATATTCGCGAGTCAAAGCGCCTGAACACAGACCCTCGTCCTGCAATCATCATCTCTGCTTCGGGCATGCTGGAGGCAGGTCGTGTGAAGCACCATGTGGCGAACCATATCGAAGACCCGAGGACTACAATACTTATAGTAGGCTACTGCACCCCCACATCTCTCGGTGCCCGACTGTTGAATCTTGCGGGTTTGGGAGACAGTCCGCGTGCCTTCATAGAGAATCATACTACGACGGATTCTCCGAAGTATATCTCCATCTTCGGCGAGGAGCACAAGGTCAGAGCAGACATACGCCGCATAGACGGTTTCTCCGGTCACGGCGACTGGAAAGAGATGACAGATTATCTCTCTACCCAAGATGTCACGCAGATTAGCCACACCTTCATTGTACACGGCGAACAAGTAGCAGCAGAAACCTACAAAGACCATCTCTACGAAGCCGGCTTCCGCGGAATAAGCATTCCGAAGAAGGGCGAAGAAGTGGAGTTGTAAACAAGGCTATTACAGTCTCCTGCCCAGAATATCGTAGGTTACTCCGTCACGAATAATCAGTATCCTGCCGTCACGTATCAGTTTGTGTACAGCAGGAACTGTTCTCGTGTTGTCGAGTGCCGCAGGTTGTTTTGGGTCTCGCGGTCGGGCATAAATCTGCGGCAGCAACATAGCGGAACTTGTATTAGAGGTGTAGAGAGACATACGGGGGTTACCGTTGTTGTAGTTGTAAATCATACGCCCGTAGTCTTCGGCATTGTCAGCAACCGGCACGATAGTAGCCTTGGTGTCAGAGATGGAGATATTCCAGTCGGTAACGCCTTCTGTCCAACTAAGTTTCTTCACAGCAGTAGTGCCGAGCAAAGCCCCGTCCTGATTGGTAAGAGTCCATGCATCAGAGTTGCCGGCGAGTGTAAATACAGCCACGTTGCTACCCTCTTCAAGAGTGATGGTGTTTTCGGTTATTGAAACCTTCTCCACTCCCATATATGACACAGAAGCATTGGCGGAGATATTCTTCGTAGCCGCCTGAGGTGCGGATGAATGTAAGGCAACCATTATCAACTCGTCTCCTGCAGAGAGTTCGTTTATATCGGTCACAAGAGTAAACTCCTCTATCGGCACAACCTCGTTTGTTACAGTTACAGCACATTGCGCCTCAAAGCCACCTTCAACCGTGGTCACCGTAATGACTGTTGTACCTTGAGATACGCCCCTCACTTTTCCATTGCTATTAACCACGGCAATAGTGCTATCGCCGCTATGCCACGTAAGTCTCTTCACAGTAGCGTTCTGAGGAGAGACGGTTGCAGCGAGAGTCTGTTTCTCGTTTATCTTGAGTTCAAGTTTTTCAGGTGCCAGCTCCACGCCCGTTACAAACACGGTGTCTATAGTTACAGGTTCAAGCCCGATCAGAGCATCAATAGAAGATGAGAAGTTCGCAGATTCGCCTTTCGGACGGAGCAAGGAGATAGAGCAATAAGAATTGCCGACTCCTTCCCAACCCCAGTTTATATGAAACTTACCGTCGGCATCACGACCATCACAAACGAACTCATGTCCTCCTTCACTACTATCAACACCACCCAAAATAATAGGTCTCCCCGCCTCAAGGTCTGCATTAAAGAGTTCTTCAAAGCGACTTGCCGGGGCTTTCCATTCAACAGTCATTCCTTCGGGCATGGGGGTTTTACCATTAGATGTATATTCTCTTTCGGAATAGGTACTGAGAAGACGGTCATAGGTATAGGAGAAATACTTGTTTAACCCGTCAGCCATCAACTCGGTGAATGAGCCGCTGCCATACGCTTTGTCGCCCCCGTACATCATCTCGCATGCCACACCGCAGTGATACATCAGCGTTGCCACGGCAAGTGCCTGTTGCTCGTTGTATTTAACACCTTGGTAGTGGTCGAGCATATTATCCCAGTCGTATTCCGTCTCGCCGAAGTTGGCAGTGAGTTCTACCCGCTGAAGCACCTTAGTGTATGCGTAGTTTTCCCAAGTATATGTTTTACTACCGACGCCGACCTTGGGCCACTCCCATTTGCGCATAATCTGAGCAGCAGCCGTAGCCACACAACCGGTATAAGAGCGTGTATTGTCCCAAATGTCTATCGGGCAGAGATTATTGTAGGGCGTGCCCTGTTCCCATGCCGTATTGCCGAGAAGAGGCTTTATTTCAGTAACAGAAGCGGCATTGGTCTTTAACGAAGTTACGCCGGCATCATCAAGGCTATCAATAGTAGATATTGACTCAGCAAGATAGTCAAGCCAGAAGCGGAAATTAGGATTAACCGTCTCCGGATTGAAACTACCTTCGTTGCTATATACGAGCACATCATCTGTTCTGTCATCGCCCGAGACGATGACGAATCCTGAGTTGTCGTCTTGGTTGAACACGTAGTATGCGGGCTTTTCTCTACCTGTCTGTTTGCGTGTCTGAACAAGACGCATATCAACAGACTTGCGGGGCGACTTGCGCGCCATACTCAGTTGGGGATGATTGTTGGTGAATGAAGCTGCAATCTCAGCAGCCTCTTTCTCAGTACGTTCTTCTGCAAAACAGATACTGCATATCGCAACAGCCAGCAGTATAAATATAGACTTTCTCATCGTATAGATTGATATTTTGGGGTTCACATTTATATATTCATTCTCTAAGAGCGCACAAAGGTAAAGAAAAAAAACGACAGGGGCAAATATTCTACTTGCAAAATCCAAAATCTTGCACTACCTTTGTGTGCTCAAAAGATATTCTTTCAAAGAACAGATTAACACAAAACAACTATAAACACTAACATACCATGTACACAGAATTTCAGAAACATCTGCAGGCGGAACTGCAGTCAATTCGTGAAGCAGGGCTCTACAAAAACGAGCGTGTAATCGTCAGTCCGCAGTCAAGCGGAATCAAAGTTGACAACAACGGCAAAGAGACAGAAGTAATCAACTTCTGCGCCAACAATTACCTTGGCCTTGCCGACAATCCGGAACTCATCAAAGCAGCCAAAGAGCGCATGGACAAGAGAGGCTACGGAATGGCGTCAGTGCGCTTCATTTGCGGTACTCAGGACACTCACAAGCAGTTGGAGAAAGCCATCAGCGACTTCTTTGGCACAGAAGACACCATACTCTATGCCGCTTGTTTCGATGCCAACGGAGGTCTGTTCGAACCTCTGCTCACCGACGAAGATGCCATCATCTCCGATGCACTCAATCATGCCAGCATCATCGACGGTGTGCGTCTTTGCAAGGCAGTGCGCTACCGCTATAAGAATGGCGATGTAGCCGACCTCGAGGAGCAACTGAAGAAGGCTCAGGAGCAGCGTTTCCGCATCATTGCCACAGATGGTGTATTCTCAATGGACGGCAATGTATGTCCGCTTGACAAGATATACGAACTGGCAAAGAAATACAATGCCCTCGTCATGGTAGATGAGAGTCACTCGGCAGGTGTTGTAGGCAAGACAGGCCATGGCGTAACAGAGTTGTACAATCTGCGCGGACAGATAGAGATTATCACCGGCACACTGGGCAAGGCGTTTGGAGGCTCTGTCGGAGGTTTTACTACCGGAAGAAAGGAGATTATCGACATGCTTCGCCAGCGTTCGCGTCCGTATATGTTTAGCAACAGTATCCCGCCTATGATTGCGGCAGCAGGGTTGAAGACCTTCGAACTTCTTACACGCGACAACACTCTGCAAGACCGTCTGCATGAGAACACAGAGTATTTTGTCACAAGGATGAAGGCGGCAGGTTTCGACATCAAACCCACACAATCGGCTATCTGTGCAGTTATGCTGTACGATGCACGTCTCAGTCAGGAGTTTGCAGCAGCATTGCAAGATGAGGGCATATATGTTACAGGATTCTATTATCCTGTTGTGCCTCAGGGTCAGGCGCGTATCCGCGTTCAGGTAAGTGCAGCGCATACAAAAGAGCAACTCGACAAGGGTGTTGCAGCATTTGTCAAAGTAGGCAAACAATTAGGCGTATTAGCATAACATCTGACAGCGCAACGGTATAATTATAATATAATAGTGTTCAAATCTCTAATATAATTCTTCAATATGAAAGCCTTGGTTAAGCGTTACCCCGAGCGTGGAATCTGGATGGAGGATGTTCAGATGCCCGAGGTGGGGGTGAACGATGTTCTTATAAAAGTCAAGAAAGCGGCCATCTGTGGCACAGACTTGCACATGTACAAGTGGGACGAGTGGAGTCAGACCCACTGCACCCCACCCTACACCATGGGTCATGAGTTTGTCGGCACAGTGGTAGAGACAGGTGCCGGTGTGAGAAACGTGCATGTTGGCGAGCGCGTAACTGCCGAGGGGCATATCGTATGTGGTCATTGCAGAAACTGCCGCAGAGGCATGGGGCACGTGTGCGAACATTCTCTGTCGGTAGGTATCTTTGGCAAAGACGGTGCTTTTGCAGAGTATGTTACTATTCCCGAGAGCAATATTGTCAAACTCAAAGACTCCATACCCGACGACTTCGCCGCAATCATGGACCCATTCGGCAACGCCACACATACCGCCCTTGCCTTCCCCGTTCTTGGAGAAGATGTGCTCATCACAGGTGCCGGGCTGATTGGCACAATGGCAACCGGGATATGCCGTTTTGCAGGCGCGAAGAACATCGTGGTCACCGACCTCAACCCGCTTCGCCTTGACATCGCCAAGCGTATGGGAGCCACTCTCACGGTTGACGGTTCACGAGGAGAGACCGTGGAAGATGCAATGAAGCAGTTGAATATCAAAGGTTTCGATGTAGGACTTGAGATGTCCGGTGCCCCTGCCGCTTTCAACGATATGGTACAGCACATGTATAAGGGTGCCAACATCGCCCAGTTGGGCATTCTCCCATCTGACACGAAGGTCAATTGGTCGGATGTCATCTTCAATGCGCTAACCATCAAGGGTATCACAGGCAGACGCATGTGGGAGACATGGTATCAGATGGAGCAGATGTTGCTCGGCGGCTTGGATCTGTCACCGGTGATTACACATAGGTTCCCGTTTGAACAGTATCAGGAAGCCTTCGATCTCATGGAATCAGGTCAATGCGGCAAAGTACTCCTTGAGTGGTGATAACTGAATAATCTTCGGAACAAGGCTTCGACAGTCTGTTGATGTCTCGAATGTGCTGATTTGGCGGTTCACCATGATTGATTTTAATGTTTGCTGAACTTACGTAGCAACTTGTCTATTGCTCTAACGCAGATGTTATTCTTGTGAGGTTGTGTGAGGTCAATGTACTTGTGCACCAACCGCACATACCACGGACGGGGGTCTTGGATGCTATAGTAATCCATAAACTCAGGCGTCCAGATGGGTAGTTTGGCGAGTGTGGATTTCGGGAACTTGTCCAATCGCTCATAGATATAATCATCCATCCAGCAATGCGTCTCGTCCAATTCTACATTCTCCCATAGGCTCCAACTGTCCTTCTCATGGGTATATATCCACTCCTCAGGCAAATCAAACTGCTCCGCAGGATAAGCATTGCTGCCTATATAGCTGCGTCCCATCGTATAGGGCGGACGGTGATTGACCTGCCAATCAACAAACATATAGAACCGCTCCTTGGCATGGACACGATTTAGAGGAGCCGGTCCAAGATGCAGCACGCGGAAATCCTGCACATGTGTCATATCATGCTCGTCCAATGGGTAAGGAATACGCATGGAGTGCATCTCGCGCACATAATTGCCGTGGGGTTCTACACCATCATCGTGGAAGAGCAAAGGATAGAACGCTAGCGGATTATAGTAATGCTGTTTGTCGTGCGTCAGTTGTGCCCATTGGAACCAAAATACTGCACCGGGTTTGGAATGAAGTATCTTCTGCCAGTCGTCAGTCTCAAAGGCGTTGGCAGCCAATATCTCATCGGCATCCAACCCCCAAAGCAGTGCATCACGCCCTGCGGCTACCTCACGCGCCTTGGCAACGAGTATACGTTGCCGCTCTGCCTCATTGAACTCTGTATTCGGGTTATCAATAAGTATTACCTCCGCCCGTTTCTTTTCTGTCAGTGCTAACGGTCTGTCTTCTGTCAGCGATGCGGTCTGCGCAGCATATTCCGCGACAATCTCCCTCGTCCCATCAGTAGAAAACTGGTCACAGATGATAATATAATCCGCCCAGCGTGTGGTGGATTCCAGAAACGCCCGTATCACCCATGCCTCATTGCGTGTCGGCGTCATGACGATGTGGATTATCTTAGGTATCATAGTTTCGACCATTCGTTTTTCGTTCAAAGTATTCTTTATATGGTGTCTCGGCATCGAAATCGTAGTATTCGTGACATACGCGTTGTTCTTTGGGAGGAAATTGCATATAATCTCCATATTGCTTTCTTAATACTATATCATATTTTTCCGGGATAACGGTTTCGAGTGGACCAAAAGATGCGAGTATTGATGACTTCCAATCATGTCTTTTCCATGTTACACTATCTCTATACCCCCATACTATTTGTCCCCATTCTTCAGTTTCTTTGTCTTTATATTTCCCTGCCACATGGTTATATCTATCAAATAATTTACTCGGCGAAGGGCTACCACTTAATTTGTATATCAGTTTGTTAATTTTCATTTTCAGAATGTTGATTAGTCCTTTCTTTGGAGTAAACAAAATAGAAGCCCCACAAAAGCGTGCCATACGTGTTATTCTACTAAGTTTATGTACATACCACCAACGTTCCAATTTACCGTCAGGCAAATTATCCAAGAAGAAAATATCTATGAATATACCACAATTCTGTCCTGCCTTATATTCGACATCGCTACGTCCCGTTGTTAGACTATTACATAGTTTGGCAAAAAAGTAGAAATATTTACCATCTTCTGTCTTAGGTGTTTGAAAATAGTATGGAGCTTTAAATACTTTTGGCCCTATTTCCAATAATTTATCATAATCTTTTCTTGGTAATATCACATCTACATCATTATCCCATGGTATAAACCCTTGGTGTCTAACAGCATCAAGCATTGTTCCTCCGAATAAGTAATATGTTAGATGGTATTCCTCACATACTTTGATTAACTCATTAAGCAAATCAAATTCAACTGCCCATATTTTTTTCATGCGGGAATTAACCTGATAGTCGCATATAACCTGATTCTGAAAAAAGACATCAGGGATCTTTGGTAAGTTCATATGGTACGTAATTTATTTAAGGTTTCATTGATAAGAGTGGAACTGGTACCCTTTGTATAAGGGAAATAGACAACTTTTGCATCTACCCCTGCGAGTTCGGACTCAATCTTATTCCATTTTTCGGTTCCCTTCCAATCATCACCCACGAACATAACATCAAAATGATATTTCTTCCAAGCACCAAGTTTATCCATGTCTTCTTGAATAACTACCTCATCCACATACTTAATAGCACCTACTATCTCTTTACGTTCCTCAAACGGAATGACAGAGCGCTTGCCCTTATACTCCACCAAGTCATCCGTAGATACACCTACTATGAGGTAGTCGCATTGCGCTTTTGCCTTGCGCAGCAAGTTTAGGTGACCTATATGGAAAAGGTCATAGACTCCCGTGGTATAACCTATTTTGAGCGGCTCGTGCATATTCAGGAATTGCTCCAAACAATACAACAACCATTTCTGATTGCCCGTAAGAGCAGATATATCTATATCTCTGCGGAACTCCGGGCGTGTAGGACCTTGCCAATCCTTGAAATAGATATCCACAGGACGTGGCATAGGCACTTTTTCCGGAATCGGGAATTCCGGATAGCACATATGGAATAATTCCCTTATAAGATATTTTGATTCCCCGCTACGAACGCGTTTCAGATCCAACGGCTCTGCCATCTTCACCATTCCCGATGGATCAAAGAATGGTGTATATTTCATTCCTGCCGTAATAAAAGCATTGCAATATGACGCGCTGGACTCATGGGCGAAAATCTCATCTTGGAACCGTAAGAAATCAATCATGTTATCCGGCAAGCGGAAGCGTTCATAGATATCTATCATTGACACCGGTTCACGAAGAACTTTTTTCGGGTCAAGGAATGTATAGAATTCAACCCACTCATCGAAAGTCCAGTCTTTGGAAAGCATCTTGTCCATACCTCCAAACACAAGATCGCTTCCATCGGCTGCCACCATCATCTCCACTCCGTCCTTCTTGGCTTGCAAAGCCGCTTCCATGATTTGCGGCTCTATCGAATGGACCGGAGCTCCTTTCGTTTTCATCAGCGCAGGAAGATTCTTTTGCACCACTTCCCAATTAATATCTACATAGTGCAAGTTCAATTTGTATTTCTCTGCATACAACTTTGCACGTTCCATATCCCCTGTAGAATAGGTTGCATCCAAGAAACGGAATGTATATGCATCTGTGCCGGGTTTCATAAACGCAGCGAGGCAACCTGAGTCCATACCGCCGGACAACAATATACCTAATTTTGCTTCTTTCTCCTTGGCGGCAAACATCTCTCTATAGGCGTTTGCTATATCTTGCGCGGTTCGCACCAATACTTTCTTCTCTTCAGGATAAGGCATATCTCCCGTATGATGCAAGCCCTCATAGAACTCCATCTTAGGATCTTCGATGTAACGGAACGTCAGAAACGAACTCATGCAATAATTCTTGTCTACCATAATCTTATATGTTTATTGATTAATATTTCTGTTTGTTGGTCAATCCCTTCCAAAGAACGGACATCATAGATTGATTTTGAGGTTTGTATTCCTCACCATTTAGAATCAGTTTCTCCACCTTTAACTGCCGCAATTCTTGCGGATTCAGTTTATAGGGATTGGCAGAAAGGATGACCATATCTGCTATCTTGCCGACCTCTAATGTACCGCGTTCTTTTTCGTCAAAAGTAGCATAACAACCATTATATGTCAACATCCGTAATGCGTTATAGACACTGACGGATTGACTCGGATTTGTATGATTGCATGCATGGTACAACCAATCTATCGGATCGGGATTAGTACAAGGGGCGTCACTTCCTTGACCTATTACACAGCCTTTTTCCAAAAATGTCTTCACCGGATTCAGTTGCGCATTGCGCTCCTTACCTAAAATGCTCTCCGTATACTCCGGTGGTTCTTGACGCCAGTTATCAAAAGCGGACTGCATCAATAGGTTAATATGATATTTCGCACAAATGTCAGTTCCTTCTTTTGTTGGCAAGCAAGCGTGAATGATGCCGTGCCGATGATCTGTTCTGGGATAATCATCTAATGCAGCCTTCAACGCTTTCGTCGCTTGCGCAAACGCCTTATCGCCTATTGCATGCATTTCTATCTGCAATCCCATCCTATTGGCTTTCTTGCAAAACTCAATGACTTTTTCATCGGTTTTGTACAATACGCCATAATTACTTTTATCATTCTCATAAGGCTCTATTAATGCTGCGTCTTGCGAACCATAGCAACCGTCCAACGCACACTCGAAACAACCGCCTATTCTGGGGATATTTCTGCTTGTTGCTACAGTTGTATCCATCGATTGAGGGAATACCCGTATCTGAAAGCCTCCCTGTACACTTTTTGCAAAGAGTTTCTCTATTGTAATATCTGCATTTAGCGGGAAACCGACACCACTAACCGTGTGTACCATTCCGATCCCTTTTGAAGCCTCATAATCCACTGCGCGTTGCATATTCCGTATCAATTTAGGTATGGATACAGAATTAGATATATAGTCAGAACATGCAAAGAAGGCCTCTTGGTTCATCTCTCCGCTTTCCGGATGATAGCCGCGGAGCTTTTTCAATTTTCCGTCTAATTTTTTCAGCAATTTGGTATTAACCACGCAAGCATGACCATCATATTTCACCAACATAATGGGTCGGTCGGGACAAACGCTATCCAATTCTTCGCGGTTAATCAGTATTCCCTCTTTTACAGAGTATGGGGATGCACCAAATGCGAATAATATCTTGTCTTCTGTCTTGTCGGCATACTCTTTAATTGCCTTCATCATCTCTTTGTTCGAGGTGATTTCCATCACATTCAGTCCTGAATGAAAGAGAGCAAACGATGCAAAATGCTGATGCGTATCCACGAAGGATGGAAGAAGCACCTTATCGTCTAACTCTACTTTTTCTGCTTTGGAGTATTTCTCCGGAGGACATTCATTTCCTACATAAACAATCCGTCCTGCATCTTCTACAAGATATTGATAGATGCTGTTCTTTTCATCTATCGTCAGAATTTTTCCGTGGTAAATTTTCATATATATTTACATTTTTCTCTCGGTTATCTCCCGCTCTACACTCGCTTATCACTTATTAGATTTCATCAACCGTTTGGTTTCGCGCAGTTCTTTTTGCAGCAGTTCCATACGTTCTTTCAATTGCTCCTGTGTAGGCAGCATGTCTTTGATGCGTACATTATTATATGTAGCCACTCCCATCGGAGTACTGATGCCACGGAACGACCATTGGACATCCGCCTTATTCATATCCGAACAAATAAGCAGGCCTATCGTTGGATTATCATCACTGGTCTTCAACAAATCATCCACCGCATTAACATAGAAATTCAGTTTCCCTGCAAACTCTGGTTCAAAAGCTTTGGCCTTCAGTTCGCACACTACATAGCAGCGCAAGCGGATATGGTAAAACAGCAAGTCTATTTTGCGCGTTGTATCTCAGGCTATCAGTTCTTTCTGTCGTCCAATGAAAGCAAAACCGGTTCCGAGTTCCAGTAACAGGTCTGTTACACTTTTGCTTAATGCTTCCTCTAACTCCTGCTCATCATATATCTCATGTTTGACAGTTGCAAAGCCGAAGTCATAGTTCTCTTTGAGCACCTCTTGCACAAGTTTGCTTTGCAAAGCAGGCATGTGCTCAGCAAAGTTATTGAGTATCTTTCCCTGATGCTCGTATAAGTTCGCCTTAATGCAATTCACCAATGCCGCACGACTCATACCCTGCTCTACCGTCTTATCAATATAGAACAACGCTTCATCCACGGATTTGCATTTGGAAATGATAGCAATATGATGTCCCCACGGTACACATGCAAAAGGAGATGGAAATTCTCCACCAAGTTGGTGGAGTTTTAAATTCTCTGTTTCTCCACCGGTCTGGTGGAGTTTTTCAACTCCTATTTCTGCAACAAACTGTTGCAGTTTTATATTTTCTTGATAATAAAACAGATACCACTGCTTCATATACCAAATATTACGCGCAGAAAAACCATCTGCATTCGGGAACTCGCGCTGTAGATCAAGGCTTACTTGCTCGACGACTCCTGCGCCCCAACGTTCTTCGGCTTTCTTTTGCACCAAGTCACGCCCCAGTTCCCAATTGAAGAGCAACTTCTCCGCATTCACACGGACAGATGCCTTCACTTGCGCCGAACGATACCGATGCTTCAACTCAGCAATCCATTCCGCATAGTCACCATCGATACGTATATCGTGGGATTTTACAATACGCGGTTGTCCTAATATTTCGTTTTCTTCTCTCATTTTCCAATAACTTGTCTCTCGTTCTTCTCCTTGCTTTAAGGAGTTCTGTACTCGCAATGGAGGCTGCTTGTATTTATAAACTAAAATTCGCACAAAAGTACAAAAAGTATATGATATATCCAAATCTAAACATATAAAATACTGCTGGGCAGGTTCAACACCAAAGTGCAAAATTAGTAAGAATGTTTGAAGAAGCAATTATGCAGTGTCATAAAGTTGAGTTTTTCTCTCGGTCTTCGGTGCATTTTATGTTGTAATAGTGTAGTCAGCAGTTGTGTCATAGTAAGTTTCTTTTCAAATGTATTGTCTGATTAGTTTGTTAGTATATTTGTGGTTTCCTTTCTGCCATGAGCAATAAGGGTCAGTAAGGTATTTATCGGCTATAGAAATCTATAATGATTTTCCACCATCCATATCTCAATTACATATACCCCTCCATATATAGGCAAAAAAAGGGCGAAATCTATCACCTCTTTCGCAACTTTTTTCGTTTTTTTTGCTTTTTATGTATTTTTTGTCATTTCCTTATATTCTGACAGGAGATTTTCATGATACTAAGCCAAATGATAATCTCCTGCCCAAGGCTACTGTTTCGGAGCAGGGAAGGTCAACATCTGAGTAAATGTCTCTACAAGTGGATAGTAATTGTGCGGGGGGGGGAGATGGTGCTTCATTAACAGAGACAGAGACTCATTATCAGAGACGGAGATTCATCAGCATTGTCACAATATTTTCAGTGCTATTGCGGCACATGCCTCGGCATCGGCGAGAGCATGGTGGTGCTGCCGGAGGTCGAATCCGCAGGCTAAAGCCACCGTCTGCAACTGGTGGTTGGGAAGAGTCTTTCCGAAGCAACGGCGCGAAGCACACAGTGTGTCGAGAAAGACATAGTCAGGATATGCCATTCCGTATGCCCTGAATACCGCCTTCAAGCATCCCTCGTCAAAGCGGGCATTATGCGCCACAAAGGGCACTTCAGAGTCCTCCATATAGGGGAAATAGTTGTGTACACGCTCTGTCAACTCGCTCCACACCTCGGGAAAATCATAGGCATCACAAGTGTCGTCATAACCAAGACCGTGCACCTGCTGACAGAACCACGCATAATAATCCGGTCGCGGATGAATCAGACTATAGAAACTATCCACTACCTCACCACCTTTCACTATCACTACACCAACAGAGCAGACACTACTCTTCTCTCCGTTGGCAGTCTCGAAATCTATTGCAACAAAGTCATTCAGCATAGTTGTTATTCTTTCGTTTCCAAATGTCTTATCCTCTCAGAGAGTGTAGGATGCGAATATGTGAGAAAGACTGTAAACGGATGAGGTGTTGGGTTACCAAGGTCATTCACCGTCATCTTCTTCAGTGCGGAAACCAGCTGTGTCTGCATATTGTTCTGCTTTGCGAACTCATCCGCTTCATATTCATGACGGCGCGAGGCGATATTAGATATTATAGAGAGCAGCACTGTTACAGGCTGATAGAGCATCATAAAGACGATGAATTTTGCCACAAACGTAGGTTCGCAACCTATTGCCAGAGCAAACACATCGTAACGGATGATAATACCGAGCAACACAAACAACAGAAGCATTTTTGTAAGCGACGAGAGCAAAGCTTTTATTGTGTGATTGTGCTTCTGATGTCCTATCTCGTGCGCAAGAACCGCCACAATCTCGTCAGTGGTCAGTTGCTTTATCAATGTGTCGAACAATACAATACGCTTCTTTTTCCCGAACCCAGTAAAATAAGCGTTTGCCTTGGTGGAGCGTTTAGAGGAGTCCATCACGTATATATTCTCAATGCTGAACCCTACTCTCTCTGCAAACTTCTCTATTGCCTCTCTGAGTTCACCTTCGGGCAAAGGAGTCTGTTTATTGAACAGCGGCACAATGAGTTGCGGGTAAAACATATTCAAGAATATCATGAATATGCTCACCACCACCCATGCAATGAGCCATAACCAATCCGGTTGCCACATATATCCGAGCACCAAGACAGACATCAGCACACCTTGCAGCAGTAGTGAAAGAAGCAGCGAGATGACCGTATCTTTGAGGAAAGTCTTGGGTGTGGTAGTGTTGAATCCGAAGCGTGTTTCTATCTTGAAAGTGTCGTAGATGGACGCAGGCAGTTCTATCAGCGTCTCAAGAGCGATATAGACAGCGATGAAGAGCAGTGTGTGCCACAGCGGATGGTCAGTGACAGACAGCAGACCGTTGTTCAGCCAAGCGAAACCAAGGCAGATCATAAAGAGACTGAACGCTACTCCTATCGTGTTGGTAACAGTGCCGAAACGTATGTTAGTGCGTTGATACTCACGTTGTCTGTTGCGTTTCTCCGTTGTATAGAGGTCGCTGAGTTCAGCAGGAATCGCTTTCTTTGACTCCCGAAGATTAAGTACGGCAAGCAACTGCTCCAACAGATAATTGCCTGCCACAATAACGATGATGATAATAAAAATAGTTGTGCTCATATTCAAATATCTTTCAACATACAAAGATACACTCATTTTCTAACATACGCAAATCCGTACGCGGGAAATCGATATATAGCAGTCTTAGGAGTACCCTTTATATCGGTTGTTTGTGCTTACGTGAAAAATATGCTTGTGTATTTGTATTATTTGTTATACCTTTGTAGCAGATAAAACAAACCCTATTCCGACATGCAACAGTATCTTGACTTATGCAACCGCATACTCACTGAAGGAGTTCGCAAAGAAGACCGTACTGGTACCGGCACAATCAGTGTCTTCGGGCACCAGATGCGTTTTAACCTTGAGGAAGGCTTTCCTCTGCTCACCACTAAGAAACTGCACTTGAAGAGTATAATATACGAACTCCTGTGGTTTCTGCAGGGCGACACCAATGTGCACTGGCTTCAGGAGCATGGTGTCCGCATCTGGAACGAGTGGGCAGACGAGAACGGCGAACTTGGTCCCATCTACGGTCATCAGTGGCGCTCATGGCCCGACTACGACGGAGGAACCATCGACCAGATTGCGCTCTTGGTTGACCAGATAAAGAACAACCCTGACTCACGCCGTTTGATTGTCAGTGCGTGGAACGTGGCAGAAGTCAACAAGATGGCTCTCCCGCCATGCCATACTCTGTTTCAGTTCTATGTGGCAGACGGCCGCCTCTCCCTGCAACTGTACCAACGCTCGGCAGACGTATTTCTGGGTGTACCTTTCAACATTGCCTCCTACTCATTGCTGCTACTCATGATGGCGCAGGTAACAGGGCTTCGTGCAGGCGACTTCGTGCATACTTTGGGCGATGCCCACATCTACGTCAATCACCTTGACCAAGTACGTCTGCAACTCACCCGCGAGCCGCGTCCATTACCCAAGATGCTCCTCAATCAGGAGGTAAAAGACCTGTTCGGTTTCCAATATGAGGACTTCACGCTCGTTGATTACGACCCGCACCCTCATATTGCGGGAGTAGTCGCAGTGTAACGCAGCAGGAATAGACATAACACTCTTTATCATAGCCAACTATAAAACAATATACAGAAATGATATCCATCATAGTAGCCATAGCGGAAAACAACGAGATAGGCAGACAAGGCGATTTGCTTTGTCATCTGCCCAACGACCTGAAACATTTCAAGCAGATTACTTCGGGTTGCACAGTCATTATGGGCAAACGCACCTTTTTCTCCCTGCCCCGCCACCCGCTGCCCAACCGTCGCAACATCGTGATAACCGACATCCCGGGCGAGCAGTTCGAAGGGGCGGAGTCGGCCTACTCCATTGACGAGGCGATACGCATGGCAGACCCCGACAAAGAGAATTTCATCATTGGCGGAGGTATGGTATATCGGCAGTTTATGCCTCTTGCAGACAAACTGTATATCACTCATATTCATCACTCGTGGCAAGATGCCGACACCTTCTTCCCTGCGATAGCCCCTGCGCTGTGGCAACTTGTGTCTTCCGGGCGTCATGAAGCGGACGAGCAGAATCCCTACCCTTACACCTTTGCGGAGTACGTAAGAAAATCGTAACTGCAACCAAAAGACTATAAGTATGCGTGTAGTTGTCCAGCGTGTCAGTTGTGCCAGATGTGATATAGGCGGCGAGACCGTAGGCAGTATTGACAACGGTTTCCTTCTGCTTGTCGGGTTCACGCACTCTGACACAGAGAAAGAGGTTCGCCAAGTAGCAAAGAAAGTGGCACAGTTGCGTGTCTGCTCTGATGCGGAGGGCAAGATGAACCTCTCGCTTAAGGACACAGGCGGTGCTATTCTCAGTATCTCACAGTTCACTCTCTACGCTGACACCCGTCATGGCAATCGTCCTGCCTTCATCTCGGCAGCAAGACCGGAAACGGCGGAACCTCTGTATGATATGTTCAACAGAGTTCTTTGCGAAGAGTATGGCATACACGTTGAGACAGGCCGATTCGGCGCAGACATGCAGATATCTCTAATAAACGACGGACCCGTCACTATCATAATAGACAGCAACGAGTCCGGCAAATGACGCAACTTGCCGTAGCTATACAAAAAACATAAGGAGCAGCACTACAGCAGGAGTGGCGAGCAGCATACTGTCAAAGCGGTCGAGCCAGCCTCCGTGACCCGGGATTACATTACCCGAATCTTTTATTCCGAGTGTACGTTTCATCAGGCTCTCCATCAAGTCGCCGAGAGTGCCGAACACCACTATCACAAGTGTAATCATCACAGACTTCCACCACTCATAACTCATACCTGTGAAACCGAGCGGGTCGGACAATAGTACCCACCCTGCGAGCAATGCAAAGACAGCTCCTCCACAGAATCCTTCCCATGACTTACCCGGACTTACGCGGGGAAACATCTTGTGTCTGCCTATCAGCGAGCCGGTGCAATATGCTCCGGTATCATTCACCCAGATGATGATGAACACCGAGAGCAACAACATATATGACTCCGCGAACAGCACATTCATCAGTGCGAAAGGCAGTGCCACAAGTATCTGACCTTCGAGCAACATGCCCCAGTTACGGATAGGATCCTCGGCCTTCTTGAACAGTTCCGCCACGAGCGACAATATAAGCACCAACCCGTACGTTGCCCCCATCACACAAGACGCTTTGAAACAGGTAGTGCTCATCAAAAGTGCCAAGGTGGAGAACATGAGCCACGCAAGCAACATCCCGCTTACCGTAAGCAATACATCCGACTTGTTGATACGGTGAAACTCCAACAAGGCAAAGGCACTTACAAGCAGAAACAGCAGTTGGAAGAAAAACGGGCGCCAAAACAAAATACTGCACACAACAAGTGCAACATATATTGCACCAAACACAGTTCTTTTAATCAGTTCTTTCATACGTATAGAAAGTTAATATCATACTCTACAATCTGTCAGCAGCTCATTCCTCCGCAGCAGTGTATCACTTGTCCAGAGACGTATGACGAAAGGTCGGATGCGAGGAAAAGTGCCACTTTTGCCACTTCTTCGGGAGTACCCCCCCTACGGAGCGGAATCATCTGCTCCCACTGCTTGCGCTGTTCTTCACTGAGGGCGGAAGTCATATCAGTAAGAATAAACCCGGGAGCAATAGCATTGGCGCGTATTCCGCGGGAGCCGAGTTCTTTGGCAACAGACTTGGTAAGACCAATTATACCCGCCTTTGAGGCAGCATAGTTGGCCTGCCCTGCATTGCCGTTGACTCCTACCACCGACGCAAGAGAAATGATACTTCCTGCGCGCTGTGACATCATGACAGGAGTGCAGGCATGAATGAAATTGAATGCGGACTTGAGGTTCACATTGATGACTGCGTCCCACTGCTGCTCGTTCATTCTTAGCAACAGACCGTCTTTGGTGATACCTGCATTATTA
Source organism: Paludibacteraceae bacterium (assembly GCA_905235505.1). GTDB lineage: Bacteria > Bacteroidota > Bacteroidia > Bacteroidales > Paludibacteraceae > Colicola. The sequence continues at coordinate 70,429 of CAJOMJ010000017.1, read as the reverse complement.
ACCAGAATATCTATGTTTCCGAAGTCCTGCTTTACCTGCTTTACTATCTCGTGTGCAGACTCATAGTCGGCAGCATTGCCGGCATAGAACTGCACTCTTACTCCGTATGCCTCAATATCGGCGGCCGTCTGCTCTACCAAGTCGTTATAAGCGAGGTCGGTAAAGGCAATGTTGCAACCTTCGGAGGCGAACTTTAGAGCAATAGCACGACCGATACCTCGTGCCGCTCCGGTGATTAGGGCTGTTTTGTTTTCAAGTAGATTCATTACTTATGTATTTCTTATGGACATATACTGAGCTTAGGGTGAGCTTAGGGTGGGCTTATTCATCCTTTATTGGGAACACTCCCTGCGGTTTGCGGATAGTGTATCTGGTCATAGTCTGATTGCTCTCGAACCCGATGCCGTTGATTATGCTTGTTGCCTTGGTGATGGTGATAGCCGAATCGGAATATACACGTTCTGTCTTCTGATTCCAGAACATCTGTTGTGTCTCGAACTTCTCTCCCTCAAGGTTCAAAGCGTGCACATTGCCGTCAAGCTCCCATATCTGCGTATCCTCGTCATAGTAGGCATAATCGGCCTCGAGATATGCTTCAGTCTCTAACGCCTCATTGAATTTCTCAAGGTACACACCATCAGGGAAGAGCCAATGAGGGGGACTCGACTTGTCGTATATCTCCCATTTGGGGGTCTTGATACGATAGCGGGTAACTCCTGAGTCAGAGACGAGAGTATTAACGGTATCAGCCAACAGGACAGGCATTGCAGCACGGTCAGCCACTGCCTCTGCTCTTGGTTTGTCATTATTGTTGCAAGCCAGAAAGCAAGTGAGCACCATAGTCACGAAGACCATGATGCTCAATTGTTTATATGTCTTGCGTTGTTTCATTACCGACAGGTAGTTGTTTCACCTATCCATCCTCCTACCGTGAACGGTTTTCCCTTGCCGAGTTCAGGTTGGAAGAATATCTCTTCCGTGGTGGGGAAGTAGCGACTGTAGGAAGAAATGAATTTGTTGGCTTCTTCAGTTACCGACGGGTCAACCTGTTTTGCCTTGACGAACTTATCTACTGCCACCCAGAATACTGTCTTGTTGAGCACTGCATCGTCGTAGGGTTTGCTTGCTGCGTACATAAGTCCGATAAGCATATAGCAACGTCCCTGGTCGGGTTTCACCTCAAGTGAGCGGCGGGCATACTGACGAGCCACACTATACTGACCGAGATTATTGAAAGCATACACAGCATTATTATACAGATAGTTTGCCTTGTCGTCATCGTCGTCAGCGAGAGCCACAGCCTGGTCATAATATGCGATGGCATCTTTGTAGTTACCCTTCTTTGCACTCATGGCAGCGCAACCGGCGGCAGACTCGGCTGTAGGCTGGAGTTTGTGGGAAGCTTCTGCTGCAGCAAAATATACGTCCGACTCGGTGCAACCTACCCTGCGATAAAGTTTCATTATCTTGCCAAGCATCTCCAAGTCATTAAGGTTAGCCTGAACAGTCTTGGCATACAACTCGTCAAGTTTGGCACAATCGGCAGCACCCGATGCGGCGAAAGTGCCGTCTATATACTCTTTGTAAGCCTTCGCCTCGTTGGCATATTTATTAGTAGGATCAGAAGCGATAAGATTAAGCACTTCGGTTGCAATCTGGTAGTCGGCGATATACTGCTCTGCATATTTCTCAGGGTCAGATTTATACAGTCCGTTTGCAAGTTCAGCGAACTTGTTGATCACATTGAGCGAACTCTTTACTCCCATGCCCTTGATAGACTCTTTGAGCCAGTTGTAGGCAGGTTCTTTAAGTTCGTCCTCAGTGAAATATCTGCAATAGTCCATACCTTTGGCACCGAGTATGTATGCAGTAGGATACAGCGGGTCATCACCGAACCACTTGTTCCAGCTATCATACATCTGCATGAGAGTCTGCTTCAGTTGAGCTTTCTCCTCTTCGGTCTGAGCCTGTTCGATCTGCCAACCGATAATATCATCGCCACGGGTATATATAGCTCTGTTAGCATTCGGGCAGGTGTTATAAACCTGATACCACGGCTCAACAGCATCAGCGAACTGTTTGTTCTTTGCAGACTGTTGGAAGAGGGAGATATTCATTATGCACTCCTCAGTAATAATAGGCGTTTCATCCTCAACCACGGGTTTCTTCACTTCCTGAACAGTCTCAGTCTTCTGAGCGTTCTTGTCTTTCTTTGTCTTCTTCTGTGCAGCGCAACTCATAACGCATACTACACAGAGGACAGCGATTAGTAATGATTTCGTTTTCATATAAATTGATTTTAATGTTAGTCTTTTCATATCGCAAAACAATTATCGTGCCAAAGTTTATTATTATAGTGTTCCTGTTTATTGGTTACAATTTGCGCTTGAAGAACCACATCTCACTGATTGAGGCATTGACAGTCAAACGCAAGTAGTTCTCCTGCAGTTGTCCTGCGGAGCCTCTGTGACCATATTCAAGCGAGGTGTTTATCACCGTAGCCACATTCCTCAGCGGGAAACCCATACCTATGCTTACAGTGAAATCTTTCTGATTGATGTTCAGTATGTATGGGTCCGACACGCTGAAACCGAGGCGGAAAGGCATACGCTCAACATACTTCTTTCCATAAGGATTGTGGCAGTATTCAGCTCCGAAGTTTATCTTCATTCGGGAACGCAGCACACCCATATCTCCCATGTATCTTGTATGTGCCCAGTCTGTCATTGTATAATCAGCACCCACAATAAGGCGGTTCCCCCAATTATAGCTTGCGCCTACACTGTACATCATCGGCAGGTCACAATCTGTATTGTCGTTGGGAATGGTATCATAAGTGGTGGTTTCTATCTGCGTAAACTGTCCACGCAGTTTGGAGCGGTTCTCGAATGTTGCGCCTAACACCACGGTATGTTCATCCGCAAACGTGTGGAAGAACTGCGCACCATAGCGGAAACGCACACTATTTGCCCGCAATGTAGTCTGTTGCGATACGGCAGCCAACTCCGTTTCCGTAAAAGAGAGCATACGGTTATTAGTGGTAGTACCGAACATATAATATACATTGGCACCAAGAGCCACCCAGTTCATTATGTTAAACGACAAGCCACCATACACTTGGCTTATTCCGCCAAGACCCGTATATACCTTTGAGTACGGATGCGGAACATTCTTCACAGAATCTACGAGATTGTATCCGACCATAGAATAAGGCATTATACCTACAGAAAAGCCGATGTATTTCCAGAAGAAAGGCATCTGCAGAGTCAGATACTCAAGGTTGCCGTTGCCCTTGTTGCGTTTGCCTGTTGCATCTCCATACTGACTCCACATGGCACTCAGACCGAGGTCGAACATGAATGTGGTGCTATCCACCACACTATATGAAGCAGGTTGCGAGGGGTTAATAACACGTTTGTCACGCATACCTGTACCTACCCCACCCATGGCCCGGAACGCTCCCGGAACATTGTCATTGAGCTCGCCATACCCGAATCGGGAATATGGAGAAGAAGTGTTGTTCTGGGCGCTTACAACAATACACATTGTAAACGACAGAATTACAGGCAATATATATGCACAACGACGCATTTATCTCTTGTTTCGTGGTGCAAAGTTACAAAATCTTTGCCAAACATGAAAGCAAAATGTGCATATTTGTATATTTTGAACAGTAAAGGACCTGCACCGAGAGAATATATCCTTGGAATATTATGCCTTGTTGAACTCAAGGATTCTATTAAGACCTATGAGCACAAGGTATTTCTCATTGCGGACAGATTGGTGCAGGTTGTTAATTATATATGGTGCGCTACCGCCGGAGATAATGGTCTCGAAGCTATCCACTTTCTCGCCCAGTGTGCGCATATAACCTTTTACTTCGAACACTATGCCGCGTATCACTCCCGCAGCAATGGCATCATTGGTATTCTTGCCAAAGAGAGGTATAAGTTGGTTTTCTTCCACTTCCACTTGCGGCAGTTTCTTTGTCATCTGACGGAGAACAGTCAGACGCATCTTTATTCCGGGAGCAATGTTGCCTCCCATATACTCATTGTCGCTGTTCACAAAGTCATAAGTGATAGCAGAACCGGCATCTATAATCAGCAGATTGGTGTCGGGCAACAGAGCATTTCCTCCGACTGCTGCTGCAAGACGGTCTTGACCGAGAGTTTGGGGAGTGTCGTAGAGGTTCTTAATAGGTATCGGTGTGGTGTGGTCAAACAATATAAAAAGTTTGCTGAGACGGTTCAAGGCATTTACCACAGCCGGCTCCACATTGGATACAGAAGATATTATTGAGTCGGATATGGGATACAAAGAGAACAGACGCTCTACTTCCGAAGAGTGGAAACTGCGGTATATAAACGATTTTATCAGTTTTCCGTCCTCGCGGAAGAGTGCCACTTTTGTTCTGGAGTTGCCTTGGTCAATGCAGAGATTCATGGGACAAGTTTTGCAAGTTCTGTATAGACGCAACACTATTGCGTCTAAATGTTTGGCAAGTTGTGGAGAAGTGACAATGTCGCGTTTCTACGGTTTGAGAGGTCGGTTAAAAAAAGTCCACCCATACGAGCGGACTTTTCTTTAAGAAATCTGAGATAATTATTTCTTGATTTCCTCTACAGCCTTAGCAGCACTTGCATTGATGATTTGCTTTCCTGCGTCTGCAGCAGTCTCTGTGAGAGTCTTCTCTTCCTCTGTTGTTACTTCAGCAGCGGGCTCAGCAGCAGCCTGGCACTCAGCTTTCTGTTCGCAGCAAGGTTTCTGCTCCTCGTTGCACTCTTTGTTCTCAGCTTTCTTGCCACAAGATACGGTGCAAGCAGCAATTGCAAGTACGAATAATACCTTTTTCATTGTTGTAAAGTGTTTAATTAAACATGTTATTTATATTCGTTTTTCAAAAAACGCTGCAAAGATACAACTATTTTTGTTATGTTGTACACTTTTACCTCAAAAAAGTTGCATTTTGTCACATTTTTCTCCATAATATGGAATATTTCTATATTTATGCAGTGTTTTTTCTGAAGTTTGCATCTACATACATTATTTGTACATATAGCGTTTTATAGAGTTCTTCGGAGTCTTTTCAAACTCATGCGCCTGAACCTCTATAAAGTTGATTTGCTCGTATGCGGCAAGTTGTTTGTTTACATCTTTGCGGACCTGCTCCATCTGTGCCAAAACGTCTTCATGGGTAAAACCTGCCTTGTCACAGGCATCAATGTCAGGGAACACGAGTGCTACAATCTTTTCATTGCGTTGCACAACCAGGCTCTCCATCACGTATGGCATATTGTTCAGTTTGTCCTCAAGTTCTTCTGGATATATATTCTGTCCGTTGCTCCCGAGCATCATTGTTTTGGAACGTCCCTTTATGTAGATGAATCCGTCTTCGTCAACATAGCCGAGGTCACCTGTACGCAACCAGCCGTCTTTGGTAAAGGCTGCCCTTGTTGCCTCCTCGTTCTTGTAGTAGCCCATCATCACATTGTCGCCACGGACTTCTATCTCGCCTACTCCTTCTTTATTTTTGTCGGTTATACGAACTTCCATATTGCCAAGCACCTGTCCGCAACTGGTTGACTTGAACTGGGACCAATAAGTATATGAGATAAGAGGTGCGGTTTCTGTCATACCATAACCAATAGTTATCGGGAACTTGAGTTTACGGAAGAAACTCTCCACCTCTGCGTTCATTGCGGAACCACCGACAATAATTTCCTCGAAACAACCGCCGAACACTCCCATCAGTTTCTGACGTATCTGATTGAGTACGACCTCATTCAGATATGGCACTTTAAGAACCCAACTTACCGGGGGCTTGGCTATCATCGGCTGAATCTGTTTGCGGTATATCTTCTCTATAATGAGGGGTACAGACAGTATTAGAGTAGGTTTCACCTCTGCGAATGCAGCCAGCAACACCTTAGGAGTCGGCACACGGGTAATGAAATAGGTATGTCCGCCGGCAGTGGTATTGCCAAGAAAATCGAATGCACAACCGTATGCATGAGCCAAAGGAAGGAATGTTACCATACGGTCTCCTTTGTAGAGCATTTTCCCTGTAGGACTGCTACCCGAGTAAGTATTATGCCCAAATACGGCATTGGAGGCAAGTGCACGACCGGAAGTCATTACACCCTTGGAGAAACCGGTTGTACCGGAAGTATAGTTAAGCGATGCCATCTCCTCGTTGTCTTTCAGATAATAGTTAATGCACTGAGGAGTGAAATTGCCCTTATATTTGCGGTCAAAGAGTTGCTGAATAGTCTCGTTGGAGATAAGTTCCTTGGTAAGAGTAAGGCGGATGCCTGTCTCCTCGTCCACTATTGGCAGAGCGGATTCTATAACAGCGAGAGGCTTGAACTTGGTAAGCGAGACCACAGCACGCACATTGCCGAGTTCGTTCTCGTCAAGATGATCCCAGATATAGTCTGCCGTGAAAAGCAGTTTAGAGTCGGAGTGCTTCAAAATATGGTGCACATTGTCCGGACGGAAGTCCTGAAGGATAGGCACTATCACCGCTCCGTAGGTTACTGTTGCGACATACGCAACCGCCCAGTGAGCGCAGTTGCGCCCTATAAGGCCCACCTTGTCGTTTCTTTCTATTCCGCACTGCTGAAACAACAGATGCAGTTTTTCCACTTGCTCAGCCACCTGAGCGTAAGTCATGGTGTACTTGGTCTCATAGTCCGTGTACGCCTCAAGATCCCAATTCTCACGGAAGGAGTTTTGGAACATCTCTACAAAATTTTCTTTTACCATAAAGTGTGTAATTTAATATATTAAAGTCCTGTCGTCGCCCATGCCCCTACGGACACAAGCCCTGGCAGAATAATTCTCAATTCCCTACAACTGATTCATAGCGTCATACACGTACACAATGAACCAATCAATCTGCTGACTTACCACTTATCAACCTTTAGACGTGACAATGTCGTGTCTCTACAAAACTATCAACTTTAGAATATCGGCACATTAAGCGGCATATCATTCTGCGAAACAGAGATGATAGAGTCCACTACAAACTTCTGCATACCGCGCCACGGCAGAGCACCCTTGTACTCCTTGTAATGCAACTCCACAGTCTTGCCCGTGCTTTTCATCAGTTTGTCCGCCACTTCTTCGCTCTCAACGGAGAAGTCGAATTCGTTGGACTGAATAGTACCTTTGGCATTCTCCGAGTTGTAGCCCGCCTGAATGATTTTGCCTTCATAGGTCTTGAAGATATAGCCCTTGTATGTAAAACGGTTCAGTTCTCCCGCTTTCACACCTTCGGCAAACACAAAATAGTAGGTAAACCAAAACCAACCGGCAAGCACAAGTACTGCCACTACACTAATGATTGTTACTACTTTTGTTCCTGTTTTCATGACATTTATCCGTATTGAAGTTGATAGATTCAGTTTGTTTTACGCTGCAAAGTTAATACATTTTTGGTATATACACAAACAAATCGCATAATTCACAACCTAATTATCCAAATATGCGTTTATTTCATTAAGTATATTTTCTGCTGCATGAGCATTGCCGAACAACTGCGGGAAATGCACCTTTTGCCCTATCAAACTATCGGCGGCAGAGCAAATTTTGTTGTAGTCCGCATCAGCAATGATTCCCGCACCGGCATCGACTATCTCTACCCACTCTATCTCGGGTCGCAGAATAACGCAAGGTGTCTCGAAGAAGAATGCCTCTTTCTGTACCCCGCCTGAGTCTGTCATCACAAGCGAAGCATGACGCTCAAGCATCATTATATCGAAGAATCCTGCAGGTTCGGTTATCTTGATCAGAGGCGAAGAGATAATAGTTTTATAAAGTTCCTCGGAAAGATTCATCGGCAGCATCTTGCGTGTACGCGGGTGCAAAGGCAGTACCACAGGTTGCTGTTGCTTTTGCGCCACACTGAGCAAAGCACTGAATATGCTGCTTAGTCTTTCCCTTGAGTCAGTATTATTATCTCTATGAATAGTGGCGAGTATGAAGTTCTTACTTTCTATTCCGAGACACTGCAGTATATTACTTTTCTCCTCTGCGACAGAAGAGAAATACATACTGTTGTCGTACATCACATCGCCCGAGAGAACCACCTTCTGCTTTTTACCGGCACTGAATCGCATGCTGCCTTGTCCTATTCCCTCATTCTGCAGATTGTCCACTGCGGTCTGTGTAGGAGCAAACAAGACAGAGGACAGCCTGTCACACACAATGCGGTTCTGCTCCTCAGGCATTGACATATTGAAAGAGCGCAACCCCGCTTCTATGTGAAACACAGGTATATGCAGTTTGGCGGCTGCCACTGCCCCGGCAAGCGTGGAGTTGGTATCGCCATAGAGAACCACACCATCAAAATTCTGCCCCATTAGAGCACTTTCTATTCCCTCTATCATTCTTGCCGTCTGCACACCGTGAGTGCCTGAGCCGACATGAAGGTTAATATCTGGCTCGGGAATACCAAGTTCCTTGAAGAAACTGCCCGACATATTGTCATCGTAGTGCTGACCGGTATGAAGCAACACCTCGGCTATCCGGTCTTCCAAGCAGTGGGAACTATTCCACTTCTGAATAGTTCTTGTGAGAGCCGCAGCCTTTATTATCTGCGGCCGGGCACCTATGACTGTAAGAAGTTTAAGCATCTTTCTTTTTGACTATCGCACTCCATTCCTGAGTATTATTCCCTATATTTTATTACTCTTGCCGGATTCCCGCCGACTACCGCAAAGTCAGGCACATCTTTGGTCACTACTGCTCCCGCCCCAATAACCGCACCATGACCTATACGCTTGCAACCGGGCAGTATGATTGCTCTTGCACCAATCCACACATCACCGGCTATATGCAAAGGAGTTTTCTCTTTGTTTCCCTGTTGACCAATCGGTATATTTTTGTCTGCGAACAAATGCCCCCCCCCGAGAAACAGCACATCTTCGCCCATGAGACAGCCGTCATCTATAGTAAGAATACGATTGTGAGAGCAGAAGTCTTTTCCGATACCAACATCGTTCCCAATATGGAAATCCTTTCCGCTGCCGACATAGGCCCCCTGTTCCACATTGAGATTTTTTCCACAAGAAGCAAACATATTGCGGCAGCACCATTGACGAAGTCTGAAGGCGAACTTTCCTAAAATAGGCATTGTGGACTTGGGCAAGTGACGTGCAAAAGAGTAATATATAATCCGGTATAACATAAGAACTATGATATTGAGCAAATTAAGAACAACATATAAGGTTCTGCTTTGAGAGCAGAATATCAACTATTCTCTCAGCAGCATGACCGTCCCAGAGAGGAGGAATCGAACCTTGTTTCCATTGTCCTGAGTAGAGTCTCTCAAGTGCAGGCTTCAAGTTCTTAGGATTAGTTCCAATAAGTTCGTTGGTGCCGAGAGTACATGTTTCAGGTCTCTCCGTGTTGTTCCTGAGAGTGAGACAAGGAATTCCCATTACAGTGGTCTCTTCCGTAATACCCCCTGAATCGGTTACTACAGCACGAGCGTGTTCAACAAGATAGTTAAACTCGAGATAACCCAAAGGTTCTACAATATGAAGATTAGGTGCTGATATGCCAGAGTCAGAGAATATCTTGGCAGTGCGCGGATGAATAGGAAAGACTACCGGCTCTCCGCATACATTCTCCAAAATCTCATTCATTAGGCACTTCAGACTCTCCACCTCATCCACATTGGCAGGACGATGCAAGGTCAAAACAATATACTTGCCTTCATGAAGATTAAGTTCGTCACTAATAGATGTTCTGCGAAAACGGCTGCGGTTCTGCAAGAGTGTATCTATCATCACATTGCCTACAAAGTGTATTTTTTCCTCGCTTACTCCGGCATTTCTGAGATTCATGTTTGCCACTTCCGAAGTTGTGAAATAGAAATCCGCAAGACTATCCGTAACCATACGGTTGATTTCCTCGGGCATACTGAGGTCCCACGAGCGGATACCCGCCTCCACGTGTGTCACCTTCGTATTGAGTTTTTTCGCCACAATAGAACATGCCATAGTAGAAGTAACATCACCCACAACAAGCACCAAATCAGTAGGGTTATTGATGAGATATCGTTCAAACGCCACCATTATTGCCGCCGTCTGCTCTGCCTGCGACCCGCCGCCGCACCCGAGATTGATATCAGGTTGAGGTATCCCGAGTTCCTCAAAGAAAGTCTCGGACATATTCTTGTCGTAGTGCTGACCGGTATGCACAAGGCTGTAACTAATATTCTTGCCTTGTGTCCGTGCAATTTTTATGGCTTTTATTATAGGCGCAACCTTCATAAAATTAGGTCTTGCCCCTGCTATGAGAGTGACGTGCATAAATTATAAATGATTTCTATTGCAGAGATTGTAAAAACCTAATGTCTCTTATTTACAAAACGCTGCAAAGTTACATTATTTTACGGATATATGCAAACAGACCAATTCTTTCCCGCCTCTTACTTGAATCTTACCCAGAAATCATTGTCAGCATCCTTTACTTCACCAACTGACTTGGGATAATTCTCAATAAACCAAGTGAGAAACTTGGCATAGTCAATCTTATCCGCAAGCATACGCTGACGACGCAGCTTCCATTCGTCCTTCAAATTAGGCATTGAGAGCAATTTGTCAACTATACTATACATACGCTCAGGAGAGCCTGCCTCAGACGCCTTGAATCCATAACCAAGTACATACACGTCTTCCAACTCACGCAAATAACCTATGCGTCCTACGAAATCGTTGTAACGCACAAACGGAACGCCTAAAACCCCAGCCTCTGCCGCCATGGTCTGGCTGTCACCTATATAGAGCGAAGCAAATGCCATAACATGATGCATGTCAAGCGGATTGATATGAATGCGATATTGCTCAAACTGAGGCTCCAGAGGACGTTCAGAGGTAATATAGATTGTGCCATGCGGATTAAGCATATCTACCAGATGTTGTGCGATGTCAGTATTGATTCCCTTTATTCCTGTATCATGATGAGCGTTCAGACTAGCAAAACGCAATATGAAGTATGGTTTGTCAATTTGGATACCATATTTCTCAACAACACCCGCCTCAGCCTTAAAATGATTAGGATGCAGATATGCAAGTTCTTGATAGGAAGAATAGTGAATGGTCATACTTTCAATCCCTGCATTGTCACAGACCACAGGTGATAACATAGACTGTATGAAAGGTCCGGCAACCTTGGCAAATGCGGGAACTACTGCCATATCATCCTCTCCGGTATTGATAGATTTTTTGCGCAGAAGCCACGACACATGCGCAACCTCCGGCGTGGAACCAGTCAGCAAATCTATCCTGTGCTTAATGCTAAAACACATAATTCTCCAGTCACGCAACAACATATCTAATAAGATGCCCAATTTGTTTTTGCGATGAGGTACTCGGAGAATATTGTAATATGGCAATCCGGCATCGCGCAGCAAATCTTCCAAAATATCCTTTGTCTTTATAAGTATAAACACCTGATGACCATCATTCATCAGGTTCTTTGCTACATTTTTATACAAATGGAAATGTGCCGGATGGCTAAGTTGGACAAGTATATTCATATTTTATGACTACATACAAATATTCTATATTGTTTTCAAATTGCGTTATATAAAAAATGTGACATTACTTAAAATCATAACCACCGCTTACCTCTATCACGCTACCATTTACGAATGCATTATTGATACAGAATCTCACTGAATCTGCTATTTCATCCGGAGTTGCAAATCGTTTTAATGCCGTTTTCTCACAAATATTATGTCTTATTATTTCAGGCTTATTCTGTTGCCAATCGGTTTCAACAAAGCCAGGGGCAATAACATTTACAGTGGTTCCTGTAGCTTCGAACACCTTAACAAGATTCTTTGCCAATGCTATTATTGCAGCCTTACTAACACCATATGCTAAAGATGTTCCATGAGGTAAAATTCCCATTAATGAACTAACAAACACGATCCTGGAATCATGAGGTATAACACCTAACAAATCACGAATTAAATATAGATTATTATTCACATTCGTCTGCATCACTTTCTCCCATTCAGAATCTTTAGTTTCACTTAAACCTTTCCTTAAAGTAATGCCAGCATTGCATATTATACAATCTATATGTTTTTTATTACATAACTCTAAGGATAAACGATGGATTTCCGTAGTTGATGTTTGATCGACTCGAATGAATTCAACATTTTGTGAGTACATCAACGATTGCCTACATTTTTCAGCGACATCATCATCATGAGCATATGTTGCAGTAACAGCATATCCTTCATTAAGGAGCATTCTGGTTATAGCCCAACCTATTCCTTTAGTTCCACCAGTAACTAATGCATTCTTCATTATTTAATGTCCGGATTGGGTTGATTATCAATTTTTCCTTTTAATTCTTCGTAGTTGGCAATTATATCCTTCTTGATCTGAGTAGTAGAAATACCCTTGCCATAAGGGAAATAGAATACCGTCACACCTAACTCATGAAGATAATCATATTTACCTGTCCAATCGTCACCTACAACAAATACGTCAATATTAAGTTTTCTAACCACTTCAGAGTGATCCAACGTATGTTGAGGTATTACTACATCCGGATATTTCAGTGCTTTTATAATAGCTATCCTCTCCTCAAACGGAATTATTGGAGGTCTTTTGTATGACGCTACCAACTCATCAGTACTTACGCCTACGATTAAGACATCTCCTAAACCGCGAGCATATTCAATCATTTTCAAATGATTGGAATGGAACATATCGAAAGTTCCACTTGTATAAACTACAATTTTTCCGTTATACATTGTTACTTATTATTTAGTTATTCTTCCGTGATTGCGTATGTTTTTCGGTAGAGACATGTAATCCCCATAACGAGATGCTAAAAAGGCATTGTAGCCGGCAATACATGGGAATTGCCTTCCTTCAAAATACAAATCAATCGTATCATCAAATGCAGATTTGGGATATAATTTGGGAATATCTCGTACAGCAGCCGTATAACAGCACATATAATTATTATATTCCGTTGAGAACCATAATATTACATTATCCCAATATTTTTGCCACTTTTCTTTTGACTGTAGAAAAGATATAGGAAGCAATAGTAGCCATATTTTTAAATGAGGATGTCCTCCAGCTCGCCATGCAGAATAGTACAATCTACATCTATATAACCATTGCAAGATTTGTAATGTTGTTCTTTTAATAAGCTGTTTCAGTTTCGTATTGGGACAATCATCAATTATAAATAAATCTATCATTCCTACCCCATCCAAACAGATCTCGGGTTTAAGTCTCCTGCGTATATATAAATGATCAGTTATATATCCTTCGTCTGTTCCAGCTACTCTTATTAAATCATTCCATTGTTGCCTAGTCATCATAACATCTACATCATCATCCCAAGGAATGAACCCTTTGTGACGAACAGCACCAAGTAGAGTGCCAAAAGCCAACGAATATTTAAGATTGTTCTTTGTGCAATAATCATCAAATGCTATTAATATATTTAATAAACGCAATTGCAACTCTCTTAATGGAGAGCCTTCAGGATTATATTGTTTCAAATATATATCTTCCATAATAACTATATCAAAGCCTTAATACTAATCTGCTTCATTTCCTGCTTGACGGTGCACATCATGTAGTCGTCGACACTCTTTTCAACAGTCATTCCGGCACTAATAACGGCAAACTTGCCAACACGTACACCGGGCATAATAGTGCAGCGGACAGCAACTATGGCATTCTCATCGATAACGACAGGACGAACCTCGGCAGCGAAAACTTTCTGATAAGTAGGGAATGGGTTGAAATGAGTCAGGAGCATGGACTCGGCATTAACACTTGCACCATCGTAGATGTAGATGTACTCTGGATACATATTGTCAAGGAAACAATAGCGACCGATATATACCCCTTTCCCTATATGGCAACCTCTCATGCGATGAAGCCATATGCGGAGCGAATTGCTGGAACATGAATATGCCCACCTACTCAGTATGGTGTTGAACACCTTACGCATAAATTTTCCGGGAGTACGCTTGGGATGACCATAAGGAATTTTTTTTACCTCACGCATAATCCATCGTTTTGAATCACTACTTGTTGCCATGACTGTTATCGTGTTTTTTGTTCTACCAATCTCAGCACCTCTACAAAGTCAACCATCCGGGCTATCTCTTCAGGTTCAAACGAGACACCAAACTCCATCTCAAGTTCTACTATCAAATTCAGATGATTCATAGAATCCCAAGTTTTGCAGTTTGCTTGGGAGCATGTTTTATCCACTGAGACATCTGCAAAAACTCTACGCATTATTTCAATAATTTTCTCTTCCATATCACTCAATCTCTACTTTATAATATTCTTCCTGTTCTAAGTTCAATTCATCGAATGTAGCCCTGTATATTTTTATGCCGGATTCATGCGTTTCAATCAATTTAAATCCACATTGATTCCAGAACCCGGCCGTCTGAACATTTTTCTCTGTTGGGATATATTCCGCTTCCACAATATCGTTTTTCTGCATAGATTTGCCAAGAACAGCTTTCACAAAAGCTTTTTCGATTCCTTTGCCCAAGATCCTGCAACTGAGCAGTAGTGTATCCACCTTCAGTAAAATTCCAGTTTTCTTGCAAATCATTAGTCCTGTTATTCCGCTATCACCAAACCTGTCAGAAACTGCCAGTGTCCAAACTTCGGCCCCTTCATTCATCAAGCGCCTTATATCATCTTCGGTATAACGATGGGTTGTAAGATTAAACTGGTTGGTTTTCTGCGTCATCTGTACGACACGAGCAAGAGTCACATCATTCACCTTGCAAACTTTGAGCTTCATCTCCAGAGATTTCAGAAAATCTTCCATACTCGAATAACGCAATTTCTCAGTCTCTCTCTCAGCGCGTTGTCTGTATTGTTGCGTTTTTTGAAGGTCTTCCTGAGTTAGCTCATATATTCGGAAATATCGTCGTACCAACTGCTGATAAAACATCGGAAATTCATAAGGTTGTGATGGCCAATCTGGGACTTCCACTTGAGGCAATTGCTGACGAACAAGCTCACGTTCAGCAGGATTATCATCCACAAAAACCATGCTGTCCAAACCAATGTTTAATTCTTGGGATATCTCAATCAAATTATCGGCCTTATTGTTCCAATTAATTCTGCTCGCAGAAAAATCAGTTTTCTTAAGCGGCATATCAGGATAGACATTCCAGACCTGCTCAACGTCTGTAGGATTGTTTTTGCTGCAAATAGCCAGTATAACTCCACTATCAGCCAGTTGTTTCAAACTACCCTGCCACCAATGGTACGCTTTCCCCGGATAATCACCTGACATTTGAATTTTCTCAATCCCATCCTCTCCGATTATTCCACCCCATAGTGTATTATCCAAGTCGAGCACCAGACACTTTTTACGAGATAGTTTGATTGATTGACGGCACTCGGCCAACCACGACTCAAAAGCATTGCTCCAACGAGGATTGAGCGGCATTTGAGAAATAAAATAGAACCTCCAGTCAATAGCATCAGTTCCTCTAAGTTCAGCCCACCCGCCATTCTCAACTCTTCTGATAAACTCTGCAAAATCCAGAATCTTAATATTGGGATGTTGCTCAGCCAACTGACGGGCTGTGTTATTGAAAGCGTTTATTGCTTCATCCAATTGCCAATCGCTTTGTACACATGATGTATCGAACAACTTAACAAGCGTTAGAATAAGAAATGGTCTTGCATTTATCTGCACTACTGAATACTTCAGTTTTTCCGCATATGATGCGACTTCCTCAGCTAATTTCGACGTATCAGTTCTATATGGAATCTGATACCACCATATATATTCGTCTGCCTGAGGAATAGCAGTATAGTCATCATATCCCGAAAAGATATACTCTCCTCGAAAAAAACGTTCAACCGTATGATTTCGAAAAATGTAAGTCATATCAGTTCTCTCTAATGTATTCTGTCAGAGTACTTATGCTACATTTGCTCAAGTCAACAAGCACACTACCCCAACTTAATCCTGCACCAAAACCGGACAATACCACTTTCTGTCTATCGGGATAGCCATCTTTCAACTCCGTAACTATAGTCAAAGGTATTGATGCAGATGAGGTATTGCCAAACTTTCGTATGCTATATGGAGTTCTTGCTCTATCAATCTTTAACCACTTGCTGAAGAAATCTGTCATAAACTTATTGGCCTGATGATAAATCAACAAATCAACATCAGCGATAGTTATACCGGCTGCAGCTAAAAGATTTTTAACATCACGCGGTTCTTCACTCATTCCGAAATTGAATACAGCCATTCCGTCCATACGGAACTGCTCTGCAGTGCGCTCGTTACCATCTTTGTCGGTTTCTACTACGATAGATTCTGCGCTACTCTGGTTGCGGAATCCACCTGCTGGAATCATCATAACTTCAGCGCCTTTTCCATCTGAATGAAGCGAGAATACGGCATCTCCATACTCACCACACTCAATAAGCGTGGCTGTACCGGCATCACCAAACAAAGGTGTACTTACTTTATCATGCAGCGAGACTATCTTCGACATGGTCTCGCCTACAAGCAGTAACACCCTATTAACACCTTCAGATGCTGCGTAAGCATACGCTGAGGAAAGTCCATACACATATCCCGAGCATGCAAGATTGATATCAAAAGACAAGCAATCTTTAGTCAGTCCCAAACGGTGCTGAAGTATAGGAGCTGTTGCCGGTTGGTGATAGTCAGAAGTTTGAGAAACAAAAATAAGTGCATCAATTGATTTCGGATCTATAGAATTATCTTTCATCAACTGCATGGCAGCTTGATAGCACAAATCTGACGAGCATACATCGTTATCTGCTATTCTACGTTCTTCTATACCGATATTTTCTATCGTTTTAGTAATCTCCTCATCACTCATCATGTACGTCAAATCCTTATTACGTACAATTCGCGGAGGAACACATGCAGCGATTGCTTTTATGCCTATATTTTTATATCTAAGTATCGCCATTTATTCTAATGTTTCTTTTTATGACAGATGCGATTTCACTATGTCGTAAAGCTGTTGAATAGTTTTGGCACTGCGCATTTCATCAGCAGTAAGAGCCACATCATAGTCACATTTAACCATTGCCATTACAACTAATGCCATAAATGATGACCATTCATCCAATTCTCTGAATTTGGTTTCAGCTGAAAATATTTCAGGAGGAGTTTCATCGAACTGTGATGCGAAATTTTCAACAAATTCTTGAATTTCCATATATCCTCTTAAATTATAGCAACACAAAAAGTGTGCAAAGTTATATATTATTTATTATTTTACAAAATATACCAGTCATCTACTATTTCAAACAGCCCTCATCAGTTTAACGACAACACTGCCTAACTGATATAACAATGGCTGATTCACGCACAAAAACCGTCCGTACTCTTTCAGTTCGCCACCGAACTGCAGTTTGAAGTCGCGAACGCCATAAGGCACATCAGGAGCGCCGGCACCCATAAGGTCGAACAATGGCAAACCGTGGCGGTTGGCATAATCCATAGCAGCCCATGTAACAACAGCAGGACCAACAACATACCACTCGTACAACACCTTACCCTCAAACACTGGGCACAACATGCCACCAAGCAACTGTCCGTTCTGTCTAAGAAGCAAAAGTACTCCCCTGCCTTGTCTGACAAAAGTCTGGAAAAACGACTCGGCAAACAGCGGAGTGCGAACCTTGGTGCGATATAGCTCGCGCAACAATAAGTAGAACCCGTGGATATCAGCCTCAGTAGCCGCCTCCACAATCTCCACACCGTCAGCCATCGACTTGCGAATCTGACGCTGCTTGCTCTCCGAGACACTGGCCCACATCTGCTGACTATCGGAACATGAGATGTGCATATCGTAGTGAGGCTGATATTGGAAGCCGCAGTGACAGAAGACGGAGCACCAGCGGGAGTAGTCGTTGAAGTTGCGGGTCTCTACGAATATCGACTTCTTTGAGAGTTGGGAATTGAGAGTTGAAAGCAGTTCTGTCAGTTCTTCATCAGTAATGTCTTCAGCAAGCAATGGTCCGCCATAGATTATCGCACGACGGGTGAAATACTGCTTTAACTTGTTCTTCTCCTTGGTCACATAACCTACTACAAGACCCACTAAAGTCGAAGAAATTTGTGAAGTATGAGAAGTTGGAACAGTAGCAAGGTCGGTATGAACACATGGCTTGAGCTTAGGGTGAGCTTGGGGTGAGGTTGGCTCTCTGAGTACTGCCACAAAGAACGGTGTCATCAAGTCAGGCAGCGAGAGAAAAAACTCATACGCCTCTCTCGACTGAAACCACGTTGCTACAGGCGACTCACTTAGCAACCTGTCCCACTCTTCAGCAGCTATTTTTCTATAATCGGTTACAACGACCATATCAGTTCAGTAAGAATCCTTAGTCAAATGGAATTCATGACTATTTTGTAATTATTATAAAGTAATAATTTACATAGGCTCTGCAAAGATAATACTTTTTATAGAACAAAACAAGCAAAATCGCAATCTACTTTTTAATATCCAAGTTTATATCAAGTCCGAGTACAGAGCAGATTTTGTAAATTGTTGACAATGACGGGTCAGTCGTGCCACGCTCTATGGCTACAATAGTGTTCACACTAACATGGGCCAATAAGGAAAGAGTGCGTTGGTCAATCTTTAAATCCTTGCGGCGTTGCTTTATAGCCTTTCCTATGTTGTTATCAGTATTCATTCCAACATTCTCCTTCTATAGTTAAACGACTTCAGATAATGCTCTTTCATATACTGTGGCATGCCACATGAGGCAATCAGTTGCTCCACTTGCGGATATTCTTTTGAGAATTTATCGAGCTCCTTCCTGATAATGGCTTCCGGCAAACCGATATTAAGTCCAAACCGAAGAAATACTCCTCTGTCAATAGCAAATGTATCAGCGTGTGGCATGCCCTCTTTAAAGAGTCCCTTTGTCAAAGCAAAGATCTGAGGAGATGCCAGATGTAGCGAGGTATTCATCAGGTCGTACGCAGGTGCCAGAACGTAATCGTTTGCTCTGTAGGCAACAAGAGAGAAGTTCTTTATATGTGCGTCATCATTAAGGCATAAGAAATTGAACAATACGACACGATAAAACTTCAACTTCTCAACCACAGCAGAAGCACAACATCTATCAATCAATGCGGCACATTCTTCATAGCTAAGCGCAGTGTACTTGTAGTTTTCGCCATGAGTATCTCTGCTAATAGATGCTACTGAGGCAAAATCTTCCTGCTGATACTTATTGCCATTAGTATCCATATCAAATCTGCGGGTTAGATAAGCAGCCGATCCATTTCCAAAGAAACATAGGCAATTGGCAGCTGTCGGAATGTGATAAACATCACTCGCAATATGCATTGTCACATATTCATTCTCAGGACAATATTGTTTGTCTATTATAAACGATGATACGGGTGCGGGTTTGAGTATATATCTACCTCTCTCGCCTGCATTGGTAAGACGCAAATGATTGCCGTCAAGAACCATCGAATATTTGGGTTGCACGCCGGACAATGATATCCGCCCATTACCCTCTGCTATTTTGAGAACAATATCTCTATCGTCTTCAAAACTCTCATACGGTAACATAGGAGACACATCCACCCCATCGAACATAGAGCGCAACGTGCGTTTATCATATTTTGTTTGAGATATCATCTTTTATCGGTTTAACGGTAAGCGCTCCTATTGTATCATACTGAGCAGTCTCCATGAGAATTCCAAAATCATCTTTCTCATCGATATGCAGCAGAGCAGATTGCATCTGTCGATTATGGCCTTCAGAGAGAATATTGGCAAAAAGAGGGAAAAGATAACGGGATTGGTATTTCTTGTTCGTCTTCGGGAAACTCAGACCAATCGAAGGCAATGCAGCGTTGTAAAAATAATCGTCGCAATACTCAAATTCATAGTCATCCCGAGAGTTCTCGGTGAGTATTCCGGCAAAGATATCTTTAATATATATATTGCATTTTCTCATATTAGAAAATACCACTATAGTGTGATTCCGGCTGCAAAGATAATACTTTTTATAGAACAAAACAAGCAAAATCGCAATCTACTGTGATTTTGCTATTTTACTATCATTTTCTTCAGCATATTCACAAATGTCTGTCGTAGCAGTTCGTAGTGCCACAACCATGGTTTGTCTGTCCACCGCTGCGGATGAGTGGTAATCATCAGTTGCCCGGGCAGAGTGCCTGTATTTGCAGCGCGAATGATGTCATCAGTAGAGTGATACACATAGCCCAGCTGTTGCCATTGCTCCTGATACTGAGGTATTTTGTCGCGCACCGAGACTCTGTATCCGTCCCAGCGGCGACCGGTATCCGTCAGATATACCACTCGGGAGAAATCTGTATCGAAATACGGCTCACCGATAATGCCAAAGTCGTGATAATCACAATGTTTCCACAAGTCCTTACTATCGTATCCCGACTGTGGAGCACCGTGCATACAAATGGTTCTGACCGGATAATACCTTCTGAAATATTCAAGCCACTCCTCAAAATGCGCCTTTGCTGCTTCCGGCTCACCCTTACAAAGCGACATATCTTCATAATGATACCCCACTTCAAACCCCATATCAGCAATCTTTCGTATTACCTCAGGCCGGTTACTCTCTTTTACGACACGGAAATAATACGATGCATGCGCCCCTGCCTCTTGCTCTATCTCTGCCACACTCACTGCCTGTGCAGCCCTCTTGTCTATGTCATGACGCAGGATGACGAACTTCTTTGCAGGGTCGTCTGTTGGCAGGTTCTTATCCTCGATTTGCTCGTAACAGACAGCAGAGCCGTAAGCAGGTTGGCAAGTTTGCAGGTACTCTTCAAACGAAATCAACTTATACCCTGCTCCACTAAGAGCCTTGAGCAGTTCACGATATTTCCCGAGTGTAAAATCACGCATGATTATTGACAATATCTTTAATCTGTTCTAATATTTCCTTCCCTCGTTTTCTTGGTATTCTTATACCTTCACCTGCCCTGATTATATCTTCATCAGTAGGATTGCCGTTATTGAAAACAGATGTCGCATGTTGACCATGATATCCTTCAGGAAATGGCAACAGGTCGTATGCCGGAGCCAGTTGCCAACTGCCATCTTCATTGGCAATAAAACTGAAATTCTTAGCATGATCATCTTTATTCTCTATCAGCACGTTAAATACCATTCTTCGAAACATCTGCTCCACAGCAGCAGCAGATTGTGTGAGATAACCTGTCAGGTTGAGCAGTTGTCTGTAATCCGCCATAGGGGGATTTATACTGATAGAAAGCAATGCAGCTGCCGTGGCGACATGAAGTCGCGTTCCGTCTTCAGCTATATCAAATCGTCTTGAGGCAAAGTATCTGTCATTTATCAGTTTGAAATCTGGCACATCTATTCCGCACTCACTTGCCAGGCACATGGTATCGTACTCTCTAACTCCTATATCTTTGGGGTCGTAAGTATGCCTAAACTTGACGAGCCAGTCTCCGTCTTTGTCCCGATAAATACACTTTGGACGACACCCCCCGCTATTACCGCTACTAAGATAGAGTTCACCTATCATATCTTCACTTCTTTCCGATAGCACACTGAGAGCCTTTTCTTGCAGCATGTCAAAGTCAGATAATGGTAGTGCGTCACAAACAGATGCTTCGGGTTCATAACATAATGCCCCCATTCCTCCGCTACCGACGATACTAAGCCGTTGCAAAGGGCTGAGCTCAAACTCATTGATACCGATTGACTTCAGCATTCTGTTGAGGAGATATCTACCATAACCATCAGGCAGGCTGTCTTCAAATATACCAAAGTTTCCGTAGAATGGCTTTCTATGGGCAATAAATATTTTACTCTCCAATGGCAATTCAATCGGGGAAATAGAGAATCCCTCTGCAAGCCACTGCTTGCTATACTCAAACACCACAACATCTTCTGTGGGAGACATCATTAATGTACCCACAAGCCTCTTGTGATATTTAACCAGTAATTTATTTACCTCCAAGTTTACGTCCATGCCTGCGCTCCTTATTTAATCTTATCTGTTCCAATTCCTCCATTGTAGAATATTTAGCCTCTTTGAGAAGTTCTTGCAACTCTTCTGTGTAACCAAGCGCAATCGCGAGGTCTAAGAATTGATGCAATGAGATAGCATGCATGTTTTCGAATTTGGCAATTGTTGGTACCGGTACTCCAGATACGTCTGAGAGTCCCTCTCTCGACATACCCTTCTCAAGTCTGCGTTGCCTGATGCGAGATGAGAGCAAGAGTATCAACTCCGCAGATGATGCGCCCTCCAATGTGTATTGTTTTTGCATACTATTATATCTAAAACACAACAAAAAGATAGTTTTTGCATACTATTGTATTCGTTTGCAAAGGTAGTAAGAAAATCTGAGATATGCAAGAGTATTCTGGAAAATGTCAAAATATTCACTTTAAAACAATAATAGAGAACATAGAAGAAGTCGTCTTATAAAATACCTACACTATTGCACTATCATATCGTAACTACATAATCTGTTGCGTTAATCTATATGTCATATCTATTTAGGACTTTAGTGAACAGCTATAATGAGAGTGACTTCAATATTTAAAGACCTCCTCTTTTGAAGAAATATATTTAAGGAAGGGTTCAAGTGTTTTTTCATTATATGGCAGAAATGTTTTGGAATGTCCGATAAGCACTATATCAACAATGTCCATTTCTGTGTATTTAGAGCGATTCTGAATTCTATCTATAGCATGACATAATTGGCGACTTGTGGCCTGATTGAAGTCCATCTTCCAAGGACTTAATGTGAAGAAAGATTTTAGTGTCAATTTATGTTTGTCATACATATTAGGATTGTCGCTCACTGCGGCAGCAGGAGTCACTACATGCTTATGTTTGTGGAATTTTGCACGGAGCATACGATAGATTCTTAAGATAGATATAAACGACCAGAAGGGACGCATTTCACAATAAATAGGATATTCAGTTATCTTTCCGATAGGATCAAAATTATTGATATTAAGGCGTGACGCAGAGTAGTGATATAAAGCATCAAAAGCTAAAGTATAATCATAGTTAACATTACCGACTTGCATTCCTCCTTTATAAACAGATGTATCAATATCAATACCATTATTAACCAACGCATCATATATCGCAGGAGTTGGCATCATACTCCAATTAGCTGCACGGAAAATATGACATCTATAGTCGGGGTTAATTGGTGACAACAGGTTTTGCAAATAACATACGCACTTACCGACCATCTCATTTATTCGTTGATAAGGCAATGCTGCCATATTATATTCTTCAATATATTGATCCCAATGCTTGCCGTCCCAAACTGCATTGAAATATGAAGAATGAATATGAAGTTGAACATCATGTCCTCTCTTGATAGCATCACATAGTTGCTCTTCTATCTGCACAACTCCAAACTTATCATCACCTGTCTGCTCATAGTATTCCCTAAATTTCAATATCTCAGCCACATCCGCCATTATTGTAACACGCTGACCATACTTTTCAAGCAAATCCATTAAACGCCATGTCGGATTCACCATCAAATCCATAGGATTGCCATCACCATTCCCGTGAATCTCATAATCTAATGTGAATTTCAGTCTATATCTCATTTCCTAAATTCTCCAGCCAAATTAAGTTTTGTTTTACCCTATTTTTACACCGTCTACTTACATAGCAATGCCCATAAATTGTATTTCCGGCATATAACTCTTTAAGTAAACATTTTAAGACATCTCGTGCTCTAAGATTAATTATATTTCCGGCTCCAAGCGGGACAACTTGCGTACTTGGTAAAGCAAGAATCTTTGAATTTATATATTGTGGCACTCTTAATGCCCCCATTAGTTTGTTATGAGCGTAATATTGACCATGGTAAATTGTTCCGTCATCAAAATAAATATCCACATTATATTTGTTTTTCGAATATACCTTGAATGGGAAATCCTCACCCATAATATCTTCCAACAGGTGAATGAGTGTAAGATGATTTAATCCTGCTCCAACCATTAAAACATTTCCATCCTGCTCTACCAATCTACGGAACGGACTATTCTTATCAAATGGAGTTGAATCCAAATGGTGATTAGACGTATAGTATTTTGCTGAAGTCCCAATGGCAACAACGGAATGAGTTGGATTTAAACTACGGCAAGCATCTGGTAGAGACGCATAGTATTTACTTAATTTTCCCATTGCGATTGGCGCATTTTTGTCAAACGAAGTAATCCTCTTTAGATAATCCTTAGAACTACCTTTAACTGGAATTGCAATAGCCAAAATAGTTCTATTATTATCAATTACTTTATTGGACAGGCACTTAACAATAGTTCGATGTTTTTTATCTATATTACCAATATCTACCAGAGAAGAATGGACCAATACATCACCATTTATATTCAGTTTTTTAAAAGCATCCTCTACATCAGTCTCAGAAACGAAGTTGTTAAGAAAAATATTCAACTCTCGTGCTGTTTTTTTGTTGCTATAGTACTCATAAATTATGTTCTTCAATTTTTCAGGTAATATATACCAAATTAATGAACGAAATTGCCTTAATCGTTCAATAATTAGCCATTCGAACAATGATCTATTTTTTATTATTTCATTATTCATTATTATTCAGGACTTTGTTATATATTTCTATCACTCTTTGAGCTATTAAATCATTTGAATATCCAAGTTGTATGATACGTTCTCTACCTTTTGTGGTACCAAAAGATACTGCTTTAGCCAATGCATTAGCTATTTTATCAGCATCACTTTCTACTATATAACATCCCCTTGTGTTGCCAATTGTCTTCTTTACATCGCCAACATCAACACTTACGATAGGAGTACAACATGCCATAGCTTCTTTTATAAATTGAGGACTACCTTCTGAATGAGACGTAAGAATCACGGCATCTACAGCATTAAGCAATATAACGGCATCTTCACGCGAATATCCTGTGAATTCCAATAGTGTTGTCTTTTTCCCACTTTTCTGAGAATGCATGTTTAACCTATCTATTGATGCTTTTGCTAGGGGATAATTCTTTACGGGATCTGTAAACATCTTTGAGAACAATACGTATTGTATATTTGTATCAAATCTCATTCTCTTCCGGCATTCCATTCTATCTAGTGGCCTAAATAATTCCATATTTATACCACAAGGAATTAAACTATACTTTTTTTTACAAATAACTCGGCGCTCCTGCCTATGCGATACTATTATATTCCAACGCGATAGAAGCATCGACCATATCGAAAACAAATATACCCCTATTTTATTGATATCACTCCCATGATATGTTGTTATAACAGGAATCTTACGCTGGAGATTTGCCAAAAGTCCACATAATCCGAAATGTGCGTGAATAATATCAGGTTTATAATCGTAAATCTTTTCTTTTAGTTTCCTATAATTGTGCAGATATCCCCATACTCCTTTACCTGTAACCAAAAAGTAATCACACTCTACTCCATTATTAATAATTGCATCTACTTGTTCACTAATAAAAGGGGCAACTCCATTTATTACATAATTTCTATAGCTACAAACTACTAAGACTTTCATAACCTACTCTTTCTATTTGATAATGCACATAAATATTCTATACCATTCCTCTGCCGCGGAGTTTGATGTATGCCCAACCTATGTTGGCAACGAAAATAATTGCTAACCACACCCAATACCAACGTTTCCACTTGGGTCGGAAATTGCTTATGCCATACGCGGCAAACATCATAGCCAATGGCAAAGTGGGCAAGCAGTCCGCAAAGTCCGTAGTGCGCATGAACAAAATCGGGCTTCTCCTTCCTGATATACTGTCTTAATGCCCGGATATGTTTCAGATAACCGAACAATCCGTGCCCCACGACACCGAAATAACGTATCTCACATCCTGCATCTGCCAGTGCCTGAGCCTGTTCCGTGATGAACGGAGAGAAATACCCTTTGTTATATGACGCTACTATGAGTATCTTCATCTTGTTAATACCTGTTTTGGGCAGCCTGCAACCACATCTCAAGGAATTTGTCATACACCTGATAGACACCGTGTTCATAGGTCAACATGCCTTTATCAAGCAATGCCGGGACCGCAGATTTAACGGAACTGGGAGAAACCAGACCATACTTCTTTGCAAATTGTCCGGAAGTGAGATTAGTTGCTTTCCCTTCTGCAGCAATGGCCCTTAATACCAATGCCTGCTTTTCAGGCAACTGATACATCAGGTCCTCATATACCATTGCCGATGCTTCAATAATACTGCGCAACGCATCATCAATATCATTAACAGTGCAGATTTCTCCACTCGCTGTATGTGCATACAACTCATTCATTGTGCGTTGCATATAGTAGGTTATGCCATCAAAACGTTTATAAACCTCTTGCGGCACCTCTTTTTGAAGCGATTTACCATTATTCCGGAAATGACGGATGCAGAATGATGTATATTTATCTTCAGGTAACAATGGCAGATTGTAAAGAGAAACACTCTGATAGAAAGGTCGTGCAGGAGAGGTAAACATTTGCCCCATTAAATGCCGCTGCGAACCGGAGAACACGAAATGTGTGTTGGAACAAGACTGGACATAAGTGCGTAAAACTGCTTCAATATTGCTGTCACCATATTGAGTAATCTGCTGGAATTCGTCAATAGCAACTATACATGGTTTTTCTGCCTGCTCAAGATATGAGAATATCTCATCTAATGTGGTGGTAGGCACGGCTATATCACCTACACTAAGTGTCCATGATGGCATACCCGTAATGTCAAAACCTATTCCTGATTTTACTGACGAGAGTATCAAAACGAACTTTTCCCATGCTTGCCTGCCCTTGGGTTTTAGTGTTTCCAAAATAGATGCTCCCAAGCGATGAACCATTTCAGCAACAGACTTGGTAGAATAGATATCAATGATAAATGTATAATAATTGTCCGCTATTTCAGGTTGGGTAAAACAATGTCTCAGCAAATTGGTTTTCCCGTACCGACGTGGTGAAATAAGTGCAACATTGTTGCCATTGATAAGAAGATTATTGATATCTTGCGTCTCGCGCTCACGGTCGCAGAAATATTCAGCGCCAACATAACCGGTTGTTATAAAGGGGTTTACTATCTTCATATATACTTTCTTTTATGTTCCGACTGCAAAGATAATACATTTTTCCATTTTATGGAAATCATTTTATGGAAATACCTTCACTTATCTACAGATTTCTCATTACAACATTCCTCTACCGGCGAGTTTGATGTATGCCCAACCTATGTTGGCAACGAAAATAATTGCTAACCACACCCAATACCAACGTTTCCACTTGGGTTGGAAATTGCTTATGCCATACGCGGCAAACATCATAGCCAATGGCAAAGTGGGCAAGTGGAAACGCTCGGAGTGCGCAAAGTTGGAGAACACAAGTACTATCAGATAGCCGCCCAACACCGCTATCGGCAACAAGTGTTTGCGCCACTCGCCGTCAAGCAACCGCTTGCGCCAGTTGTATGGCCAGATAAGCATCACGAGGCCGATGATAGTGAAAAACGAGGTTATATTCTTGCAGAAGTTGCCGCCGTGTATCATCTTCTGATTCTCCTGTCCGGAGGTCTCTACCATAGTCGGGAACGGGATGGTAAAAATCATAGGAGCGAACACGACCATGCTTCCATATTTGGCAAAAGCGTTTCCATTCTCACGGTTTGCACGCCACTCGTAGTTGCCCTGCTGCTGTTGTTGCACATTGGTTTCGGAGATACTTAATATCTCTTCCCCTATCCTGTTTGAGAACATCAGTCCTAGCATAGCCAGCGAGAGCACTACCAGTATGGTTCGCCTACCCCAACTGACAAGACGGGTACTACTCAGCGTGAGCGCCATGAAGAATGCAATAAAAAGCACTGCTCCGAGCACCGTGCGGAACATGAAGAGATACAGACCTGTCAACACCACTGTCAGCGTGGGCGCGAGTACAAACCGCCCCTGCCGCATCACGTAGTCCGCCCGCTCGATAAACAGCGTCATCAGGAACACCATCTCTGTCTCCTTGAGGTGCAGACCGCAGTAATAAATCAGGTTCGGCATCAACATGCACAGTATGCCTGCCATGCGGGCTGTGGGCTCTGAAAAGTTGCGCCTTGCCAGCTTGTATATCAGCAGCACCGTCCATGCACTCCACACCGCTTTCAGCACACGGGTGATGAAAATACTGTTGCCCGTAAGGTAATAGACAACAGACAGATATATCGGATAACCTGTATCCGAGAATGCCATTCCCCCTGAATACTTGTTGAATTTCGGTATCAAATCAAACTCCCCGTTCTCCAATAGCGAAGCGCCGTACTTACCCATTTCGTGATAGAAGCCCACATCGGCAGCGTCGAACTCGAACGGCGCACCGGTCTGCTCCAGATAGAAGAAATAACTGAATATCACGTACAAGACCCTGATTGCCAACGCCCAACCGAACAGACTGCGGGCAAACAGATGGTTGGAGTATCTGCCCCACGATTTGGTAAGGAGATTGCTGAAATAGAAGAAGCTGAACACTTCCACCACGCCGAACGCTATCCACATCCACCTGAGCGCATAGTTCATGAACAACAGACTCACCGTCGCCAAAATCAGGAAATACAACACGATGGCATTATTCGTTATATATTTGGGTATGAAGTAGTTCATGATATTACTTTAGCATTTTATACACCTCGTTAAGACGACTGATATGTCTTTCTATTGAATATTCATCTCTAACCATAGGTGCTATAAGTTTAGCCTGCTGTTTTCTGTCTTCCCTATGCTCGATAAAATCAGCTATTGCCCTTGCACAATCATTAGCATTATTACTTTCATACAATGATGCCCACTCGCCATTCTGCGTTATCTCTTGCATTACCACCCAGTCATTCACCACCACCGGAACTCCGGCTGCCATAGCCTCAACTACAGCTATACCGAACGTGTCGTGGTCGGTGGAATATACAAACCCGTCGATATTCTGCAAGATAGCAGGCACATCCGCCCTGCCCCCAAGAAAATGCACATTATTCAACTGATTCTCCTGACAGAAACGCAAACAATCATCATATCTCCAAGGTTCTTTTTCGTTGCGTCTGCCAATAAAATAGAAATCAAAGTCTGTGACACCCTGCCCCCTCAGAAGCTGAATACTCCTACAGATGACACTTTGTGAGCGGACGCTCACAAAGTTGCCCACCATTGCCAGTCGTATTCCCGATTGTTGTGCCGCATGGTCTGTGTAAATCTCGGCTTTTGCCGAGTCGGTTTCAGTGAGGAATTCTGGAATAGGATATTCGCAGTCGAGTTTTGTAAAATCCACTCCGTTATATACCACATGCAGTTTATTCCGACACTTTTGTATGTTATATTGTTGTATATAATGGTCTTTCTGCGCATTGCTTACGAAACATACCGCGTCAGCCATTCTGATAGAGAGACTGTTTATCAGTTTGCCTGCTCTACTTGCTTCAATGTCATAGCCATGAAAAGTCTCTACGACTTGTATATCAGTGCCGATAGTTGCGAGAGAAGCATAAATACAATCAACTGATTGTTGTGCATGCACTATTGTTACCCCCTCTTGTTTAAGCAACTTACGAAGCCTGTGCAAGTATCGCAACAGTCCGAATCGTTTGGGAGCACACTGCAACATGCGTGGCGTCGTTTGATAGAAATCGTCTTTATATGCTCCACTCTTACGATGAATGCCGATGAATTCGTAGGGTGCCTTGTCAGCACTCTTGAACACATCAAGCAGCAACGTCTCTGTGCCGCCGCGATTAAGACTTCCAAGCATATAGGCGACTTTCATATTCATTTTGTTTGCCCCATTATACAAACTATACATTTAACTGCAACAAAACTCATGTTGTTTAAGGTAATTATTGTTCTGAATTAGCTATATAATTGTTTATTCTTGAAGTGCACCAATCGACAAAACAAGTCCGGGGAAATGTTCATCAGCCGTAATTTATGTTTGTTGGCATTAACATATTTAGTTAAAGGTTCTATATCAAATGCGTTGTACTCCGACATTTTTATTGCCTCAGGACGAGTACCAAAAACCAATAGTATTGTTTTCTTTTCACTCAAAAAATCATTTCAGGAACATACAATTATTCATTTTATAAGGATATTTTTGAAATATAATAAGTCAATTGTTAGAAGCGGTGAAATATTAATTAACCTCGCCTTATGAACATAAGTCCTGCCTTGGTCCGCAATTGTAAGAGGAAATACTTTCAAATCATTCAAGCGACTAATATAGTATCTTCTTTCGTCATATAGATGTTGTGCCACTAAGGCGATAATACTCACAGTCATATTGCTACGCATATTCTTTAACCAACGGCAATTAGGATAATGCTCAATATATAAATTATACTGTTTTATCACATCAAGACAGTTATCCACATTCCTTTTTACTTTCGCTCTATTCCCTTGTACGTGTGTGATACTGCCTTCACGAATAAAATAATTATATATAACCCTCGATGTACTATTCACTCTTTTAGCTTTCAGCATCATACGAGGTAACCATTCTGTATCCTCAAAATGAATGCCAGGCATAAACGTGCTTGTCAGTTCGTGATTAATCACGAACTGCCAAGCATAACAAGTATAACCCATTCTCTCATCCATATAAGTTTCCCCATCCACAACATCGTGTCGTATATCAACACGATGGGGAAACTTATATGGTTGAAAAGCTTCGTATAAACCTTCATTGTTTATGCGAACATTTTGATAATCAAACCTCAAAACATCAAGATGCTCTTTATCTATTTGTGTCATGAGTTCACTGAGGACATTCTTCTCCCAATAGTCATCAGAATCTACAAAGCAAACATAATCTCCCTGTGCTATTGACAATCCTGCATTTCGTGCAACAGACAAACCACAATTAGGTTGGTGAATAACTTTAATTGATGGTAATTGGTCGTTATATTGTCGTGCTTCTGTTGCATATAATTCACATATTTGCGGACTTTCGTCTGTAGAACCATCATCTACGAGAATAATCTCATAATCACTATAATCTTGCGCAATAAGACTATCCACACATTTTTGTAAGTATGAAGCCACGTTATATACAGGAACAATAAATGATAGTTTCATTTGAGTATGTACCATTTTTCAAGTTTAAAAAGAACCCGCTCAATAAAGTATGCAAATCCCCATAAATGATATTTTATAGGAAACTCTGCAAGATATTCCGCACTACCATCTGTAGAAGCACCATCTATGATAATATATTCAAAGTCAGTGCGGGTCTGACATAGCACTGACTCTACTGTCTTCTTTAGACCCTCGAGATTATTACGGTTGATGGTAATGATACTTAATCGCATATAAACGTCGTTTGTATAAGCGCACAAAGTTACACAATATTTTTGAAATATACAAACAGCTGTTATCACCTGTATAATTACTGCTGATTTTACCTGACATGGTACATCCGTTTACCCAAGCCCCCCATTCTTCAAAACAGCATCCCCAACATCACGTGTAAATACTTTATGTAGAGATGCCGCATTGTCACGTCTCAATGAAAAATCAATCCCGATATCTCCTGTAAAGAACAGGATTTGCATACCGCTCATGTCTCCAAATTTTGCCAATTGGGAAAATATACTTACCTTTGCAACATATTTGGTACGATGATTGTCGTGAACGTTATTGTTCTTGCTTCTATCTCAGGACCATCGTATCAACATTAGTCAACATCAAACAATCAATCATTATGAAACGAACATTATTTCCTTTTATTGCCCTCTTTGGTATTCTGCTGAGTGCAACGGCTGTAGAGTTGCCACAAGGCTTTTCCACCTACAAACTTGATAACGGTTTGACAGTCTATCTATGGGAAGACCACGACCAACCTGATGTATATGGTTACACCGTCACTCGTGCCGGTTCGCTTGATGAACCCGAAACTGCCACCGGTCTGGCTCACTACCTTGAACACATGCTTTTCAAAGGTACAGAGAACATCGGAGCCCTCGACTGGGAGAAAGAGAAACCTTACTACGAGCAGATACTCTCTCTCTACGACGAACTTGCCAAGACAACAGACGACAAACAACGCGAGCAGATTCAGAAAAAGATAAACGAAGCCTCACTCGCCTCTGCACAATTTACTGCTACCGACGAGTTCTCCAACCTCGTGCAGGGTATTGGTGGTGAAGGACTTAATGCTTTCACAAGCTACGACATGACAGTCTTTCTCAACACTTTTCCGCCATACGAGATGGAGCGCTGGCTCACTTTGTATTCCGACCGGCTCATCAATCCTGTCTTCCGTTCCTTCCAGGCAGAGTTGGAGAATGTGTTCGAGGAATACAATATGTACCAGGATGACAATGATACACATGTGCAGGAATTCATTAACGAGCGCATCTGGGCAGGTCACCCCTACTCCCGCGATATCATTGGTTTTCCTGAAGACCTGAAGAATCCCAAACTCAGACAACTCATCGAATTCTATAATACATGGTATGTGCCCGGCAATATGGCACTTATTCTCGTCGGCAACTTTAACACCGAAGAAGTGAAGCCGCTGATAGAGAAGACGTTCTCCCGCTTGGAGAGCAAACCTGTGCCCGAAAGAACAAGCTACGATGCAACCGAGTTCAGTCATAACGCATCCTTCTCTGCCCGTCTTGCAGATATGCCTGAGTCGATATGGATATGGAAAGGCATTCCTGTAGGTCACGAAGACGAGCAGTTGCTGGACTTCACCCTGTCCCTGCTGAGCAACGACATGTCCGTAGGACTGCTTGACAAACTGGCCATGAACGGCAAGGTGATGTACTCCTTAGCAGCAAGCGATGCACGCCGCGACGGCGGACGGGTGGAGATAGTTGCCATACCGATGTATGACCCCGAGAGCGGAGCATATATAAATCAGAAATCTACCAAA
This sequence comes from Paludibacteraceae bacterium, assembly GCA_905235505.1. GTDB lineage: Bacteria > Bacteroidota > Bacteroidia > Bacteroidales > Paludibacteraceae > Colicola. The sequence continues at coordinate 37,461 of CAJOMJ010000017.1, read as the reverse complement.
CAGCTAATAGAGAAAGAGATACAGAACCTCATTGATGGCAAATTCTCGGACGAACTTCTGGAGACTGTGCGCGAGAGCTATAGGCAGGAATATGAGTTGATGCTCGAGCATGCCTACGACAAGTCCAACCTCCTTATCTCATGCTTTGCCTACAATCAGACCCTCGATGATGTGCTCAGCCAGATGCAGGCAGTTAAGAACTATACGAAAGACGATGTGCAGAATATAGCCAAGAAGTATCTCGGCGCACCATATATGTATTTCGACATTGCAGAAGGCTCACCCAAGAAAAACAAACTGAGCAAACCCAAAATCAAACCTCTTGATTCACCTATCGGCACTTCTGCTTATTACGACAACTTCCAGAATATACCTTCAGGCAAAGTGCAACCCGTGTTCTGCGATTTCTCTGAGGTGGATATAGACAACCTCTATCAGAACATACATATCTTCTGCACCAAGAACACCAAGAACGACATTTTCAGCATACGTCTCAAATATGGTGTTGGCACCAAGGAACTGCCCCTTCTCAGATATGCCGTGCCACTCATGAACCTTGCAGGTCTGCAAGGCAAGCCCGGCAAGTCTGCCGACGAGTTCCGTATGGAACTTGCACAGTTAGGCGGCAAATGTACTTACTCGGTTGACGACAGTTGGATGTATGTAGATATCATGGGCAACGAAGACAAACTGCCCGAGATAATCTCGCTCGTCAATCTCCACATGCTCTTCCCCGACTTCTCCGCCGACGACAATGCACAGCTCAACCGTATCAAAGGTATGGAGTACTCGCAACGCACAACGGAGAAAAAGAACATAGACATGCAAGCAAGTGCCTTCTCGTCATACGCACTCTATGGCAACCGCTCTACTTTCATCGACAGACCTTCTATGAAGCAGATACTTAATATGACCGCCTCACAACTGTCTGCTCAGTTCCACAAGGCACTCAACTACGAACTTGAAATACACTATGTCGGCACACTGTCGCCGGATAGTGCCAAGAGTCTCATTATCGACCATCTTCCGATGCAGGACGATGCCACTCCTACCACATCGCCCGTTACCCGCGAGCGCGAGCAATACGACTCACCCGTCATATTCTTCCTCCCCAATCGTGAAATGCAACAGGCAAAAGTATGGTTCTTCGTCGAAGGACAACCCTACTCCATTGAGCAGGATGTGGACTATATGGCATTCAACGAGTATTTCGACGGCAGTTTCTCAGGTATCATTATGAACGAGATTCGTGAGAAGCGCTCAATGGCATATACTGCCACCGGTCGCTTCATCCGTCCGCAGCAACAAGGCAGGAACTCACTCTACTATGGCTATGTTGGCACGCAGTCCGACAAGGTGGCAGACGTGGTGGACGTGTATATGAGTCTGATTAACGACATGCCGCAGAACACCGGGAACACCGAGCGTATAAAGACCTATCTCCGTCAGTCGGCTCTCTCCAACAAACCTTCTATGCGCCGCAAGAGTGAGACCTATGCAAGTTGGATGCGTTTCGGATACAAGCATGACCCCGCCATCACTCAGGTGCGCAAAATCAGACATGTATCATTCGATAGCATAAATCAGTTCTATAAAGACAATCTTCAAGGCAAAAACATAGTGATTGCCATCATGGGTGACCCGAAGATGATAGATATGAAAACCATAGAAGCCAAACATGGCAAAGCAAAGAAACTCAGCAAAGAGAAGATATTCTCACCAATGGATTTCTAATCGGTCATACCTGTCTGATCTAACCTACCCTTCGAACATAATCAATAAAGACATAAGAGTCTGCCAACAGCAGACTCTTATGCTTTATTCCGTAGAAATGCGACACTGTCACGTCTCCCCCTCCCAAAAAAAAGTGTCCAACTTGTAGAGACATTTGACGAAATGTCTCTCTCAAAGTGTAGCAGCCATATATGCCCCGTCACATCTCCTGTCTATAAGGTTAATCTCTGTCAATAAGGGTTCAGTTCGTCAAATTGAATGTCACCTTTGTGCTTACCCAATGCTGTGGCTGCACAACTCCGCCTATATCTACATAACGCGCATTGGTCATGTTGCGGGCATCAACACTCACTTTCAGCAGGCTGTTTGCCCAATACAGACTTCCGTCAAGCAGGACTACCGGTTTATACTGCTCCACCGTTCCTTCCATCGAAGTGTATTCCCCTTCGCGTTTCTCAAAGCGCAGACACCATGTGGCTCCAAACCCTTTGTAAATCTTGTGTTCTATACGCAGTGCCGCCTTATGTCTGAGGTAGTCGAGAGCATACAACGAAAGAAGATTGCCCGCATCCGCTCTGACATCGGTAAAACTGTAACTGAGCTCCACCCTGCGTATCCAGTTGTATCCTTGCAGACCGATTGTGCCCTCACAACCGGCTGCGTCCACCTTCGAGTGGTTGGTGCTCTGCCAGACTGTCACTTCCGGTGCAGGGTCTTTTACCCAGTCAATAATGTCTCTCCCCCAACGATAGAAACCGGATGCCGAGAAGTAGAGATGCTTATAGTTGTAGCGGAGAGAAAGCTCGAGTTGCAATGCTTTCTCCGGTCGTGTATTCTCATCCGCCGACTGCGTGGCAGTATGATAATACAGGTCTGTATATGTAGGAATACGTATTGCGCGGTTGAAGTTTAGAAACAGAGCCAGGTCTTTCAATGGCTCATATCCTATGTTGGCACCTACCGCCCAGTCGTGTCCGAACTGCGAGTTCCATGTGCCACTTGCTCCTACCGCAGCCGAGAGAGTGCGCCAGTAGAGACGCTCCTCTGCAAAATAGCGTATATTAAGCCTGTTGTGATTGCCCAAACTGGAACTCTCTATCTTCTCGTCACGCACGTCTATTCCGGCAGTCGTTTTTGTCCATGTGTTATTCCAACTTGCCTGCAGATGTGCCCCCGAAGTGTGAGTCCACGTCACATTCGGACCTTTGTACCATTCAGGAGCAGGATTACCGTCCATATCCACATTATCACGATAAGTATGGAAACGGTCGAAATGAGCACGATAATATACATTGCCCTGCATGTTCCACCCTCCCCAATTGTGGGTATAGCTTAAAGAAGATATGAGCGTGCGCGTCTGGTCAAACTGGTTAGGATATTTTACCGTATAAAACGAGTTCGCACCTGCGTCCTTATATTGTGCACCCGTCTGGAAACTCAGACCCCGCCATGCCGTCTGAACGTATGCGTTGGCAATCTTATAGTCTGTGTTGGACATGTAACCAGATGATCTGTTGTATGATGCACCGGCATTCATATACCACTCCGCCTTGCTGACAAGTGCCGAGAACCGTGGATTTACATAACCGTATTCTCCCGCAGCAAGAGAATACGACATGTCATATCTCGTGTCGGCAGAAGCAGCAGGTGCCTGCTTCGTAATGATATTGATTGCACCCGAGAAAGCATCAAGAGCATAATTCGTACCCTGAAGCACTTCTATACGCTCTATCATCTCCGCATCCACCGGCAGATCCATGGAATAGTGGTCGGTCTGCGGGTCGGTGATATCCACTCCGTTGAGCAGTATCTTCACCTGACGACCGGTTCCTCCGCGCATAGTCAGGTCCGCCTGCACACCCGAAGCACCTCTCTCCCGAAGGTCTATGCCGGGCAGGTATTTCAAGAGGTCGCTTGCTGTCTTCATAGGCAACAGACGAATCTCGTCTTGAGTAAGGTTAGCGACTAATCGGAAATGCTCCGACTGGAACTGAGAGCGTTCTGACACAACCTGCACCTCCTGCAGTTGCAGCAGTGCAGGGTCAAGCGCCCCTTCTGGCGGTTCGTCCTCGGCTAAAAGAACCTGCGAGGAGACTACCATAAGAATAGTGGTAGCCACCGCCTTGCCCGCTTTCAGCATCTCCATATCGGCTATCGCGCGACTTACATGCCCTATGCTAACTTGCTTGTGCATAGAGGCAAACGCTGCGTATGCCTTGCGTGTGAAACGACGAAAGCGAAGCGTCACTTGTTTAAGAAAATGTTTGTTCATTAAGTTTTATGCTTGCTGTTGTAAGCGGGTGCAAAGATACTGCAAATCTCTAAAACAGGCAAGATAAAAAAAGGGTGAAAAACCGCTCTGTTCTTCACCTTCTTTATGTACTTCTGATGCCTGTCCTACATTGGTTTCAGAATATCAGGAAATACCCTTTAGAGTCATGTCAGGTCGTAGCCGTAATGCTTCAGCCTGCCCGCTTTCTGACGCCAGTCCTTGTCAACCTTCACGAAGAGTTCAAGATATACCTGCTTCTGAAAAAACGACTCTATATCTTTTCTTGCGTCCGTGCCCACTTTCTTCAGTGCCTTGCCCTGCTTGCCGATTATTATACCCTTCTGACTGTCACGCTCTACATAAATCACGGCACATATACGTATCAGTCGGTCCGTTTCCTTAAAACTCTCCACCTCTACCTCCACTGCATACGGTATCTCTTTGTCGTAGTTTTGCAAAATCTTCTCACGAATAATCTCCGTTACAAAGAACTTGGCAGGTTTGTCAGTCATCTGGTCCTTGTCAAAATACGGCGGGCACTCAGGTAACAGTTGTTTTATTCTCTCAAACAATCCGTCCACTCCGAAACGCTCTTGTGCGGAAATAGGATAAATCTCCGCTTCGGGCAGCTCTTTGTGCCAGAACTCCACAAGTTGCTCCAGCGTCTGTTGCGTGGTTAGGTCTATCTTGTTGATTACGAGCAGTGTCTTGGCGCGGTTGCTCTTCACTTTCTCTATGAAGTCCTTGTTCTTCTCAGGGTTATCCTGCACGTCGGTCACATAGAGCAGTATGTCGGCATCCACCAAAGCAGAGTTGGAGAACTCAAGCATCTGCTCCTGCAGTTTATAGTTGGGCTTCAGCACACCGGGAGTGTCGGAATACACTATCTGAAAGTCTTCGCCATTAACAATTCCCATTATACGATGACGTGTAGTCTGCGCCTTGCTGGTGATGATACTCAGCCGTTCTCCTACAAGCGCATTCATCAGCGTTGACTTCCCTACATTGGGGTTTCCTACTATATTTACGAATCCACTGCGATGCATCTTTATATCTGATTATTATTGAGTTTGAATATAGAGTTTGAACACTGCAATACTGTCCTGCCCTCCCGTTTCAAATATTCTCCCTTAACCATTTTCATGTTCTCCCTCACCGGTTTTCATATTCGCCCTTACCGGTTTTCATATTAAATTATCAGCGTCAAACCTCATTCTGACATTTTGTCACCTTTTCGGGCGATTTACATAGCAAAGTGTAAGTTCACGGGTAGCCCACTTTAAGCCTACTCTAAGCCGAGTGTTAGCCTACTCCTTCATTTGACACTTTGTCACCTTTTTTGCCTTTTTGCTTACACTTTGCTATTTCACACATTTCTGCATGAAACTAAATAACGCATCAGTTCCTGCAGCGTCTATCTTGCATATATGAATAGATACCAATATAGCGCCACCACCAAAGCGATCTGCAGAACAAACAGCAACGGGAGCAGTATCTCAAATTTGGCATGCTTTGTTTTATGGTGAAATACAATCATACCCAACAATGCTCCCACACTGCCGCCTAATATTGCGACTCTCAATAGCGCTTTTTCCGATATCCTGTAAAGCTCATGTTTCGCTTTGTACTTGTCAATACCATACATAAAAAACGCCACGAGATTTATACCCGCAATATATACCGCCAATATGATGAGAATGATACGCATACGGGCATTTACCCTAACACTTTCAGGTTATCAGCAAGTTGTTCAACACTGCTCGCTCCAACCAATACTGAGGTAACAGCCTTCTGACCCAGTATCCAGCTGAGCGCCTGCTGCGCCGTCGTTCTGCCTGCTGCAAGCCCCTCCTCACGAAGTCTCTTGATATATTGTAGCATATCAGGTGTCAGACGTGAAGAACGAAGGAACTTCTCCTGTGCCATGCGTGAGTCTGCCGGAATACCATTGAGATACCGGTCTGTAAGCAGACCTTGTGCTAATGGTGAATAGGCAATAAATCCTATACCTTTCTCCTCACAGAAATCAAGTATGCCCCCTTCCAAGGGTTCTCTGTCAAGCATGTTGAGTCTGCCCTGATATATCAGGAGAGGTACATCACGTTCACGAAGATACTCCTCTGCATATTTGAGAGGCTCTAACGGCCAGTTGCTTATTCCTACATACAAGGCCTTGCCCGCGTGCACTATATCAACAAGAGCCTGCAATGTCTCCTCCACCGGTGTGTTAGGGTCATAACGATGAGAATAGAACAGATCTACATAATCCAGTCTCATGCGTTTCAAACTCTGGTCAAGACTTGCCATAAGGTATTTCCTTGAACCCCAGTTACCGTAAGGTCCCTCCCACATATCGTAACCTGCCTTGGTGGATATAAACATCTCGTCTCTGTAAGGACGGAAATCTTCATCCATCAGTTTTCCCATAGTCAACTCTGCCGACCCGTAAGGAGGACCATAGTTATTGGCAAGGTCAAAGTGTGTGATACCATGGTCAAAAGCATAATGCGTGATGTCCCTGCTACGTTCATAGGGGTTTACACCTCCAAAGTTATGCCACATACCAAGACTTACCTTAGGGAGCAATACTCCACTTCTGCCACACCGTGCATACAATCGCTCGGAGTCAGCATATCGCTCAATGTCTGCTACATATCTCATATCAGCTGTTCATAGATAGGAGAAACTCCTCGTTGTTTTCCGTGCGTTCCATTCGTTCCTTAAGGAACTCCATTGCCTCTACCGAATTCATGTCACTCAGGTGTCGGCGCAGAATCCACATACGGCTCAATACCTCCGGCGGCAGAAGCAGGTCGTCACGACGCGTGCTTGAAGCCATGATATCTACTGCAGGGAATACGCGTTTGTTACTGAGTCTGCGGTCGAGCTGCAACTCCATATTGCCTGTACCCTTGAACTCTTCGAATATCACATCATCCATCTTACTGCCGGTCTCTGTGAGTGCAGTGGCGATTATTGTCAGTGAACCTCCGTTCTCTATGTTACGTGCCGCACCGAAGAATCGTTTTGGCTTATGAAGTGCCTGTGCCTCTACACCGCCTGACAGCACCTTGCCCGATGCCGGAGCCACAGTGTTGTATGCCCGTGCAAGACGGGTGATAGAGTCCAGCAGTATGACTACATCGTGTCCGCATTCCACCAGACGCTTGGCTTTCTCGTGTACTATATTGGCCACTTTCACATGGTTCTCAGCAGGCTCATCGAACGTACTTGCTATAACCTCTGCCTTCACACTGCGAGCCATATCAGTAACCTCCTCAGGACGTTCGTCTATCAGAAGAACAATCATATATACTTCAGGGTGATTGGCAGCGATGGCATTAGCAATATCTTTCAGAAGCACCGTCTTACCGGTCTTGGGTTGGGCAACAATAAGTCCGCGCTGCCCCTTCCCTATCGGAGCAAACAAATCAATTATACGGCACGAAAGCGGGTCGTTCTTACCCTGACATAAGGTGAACTTCTCATCAGGAAACAATGGAGTCAAGTGCTCAAATGCCACTCTGTCACGCACCTTTTCCGGGTCACAACCATTTATCTTAAGCACCTTGTTCATCGGGAAATACTTTTCCCCGTCGCGCGGCGGACGTATAGTACATTCCACCGTATCTCCTGCTTTCAGACCATATTGTTTTACCTGTTGTTGGGATACATATATATCATCGGGAGAAGAAATATAGTTATAGTCTGCACTACGGAGGAAACCATAGCCGTCAGGCAGCATCTCAAGTGTACCTACACCTTTTATATTGTCAGCAAAGTCGAATTGTTGCCGTTGCTGTTCTGTCTTATTGTCTCCAGCCTGTTTCTGGTGTTTGCCCTTCTTCTGATTAACTTCGGGCTGTGCTTCCGCCTTCTGTTCCTCAGGCTGTGGTTTAGCCGGAGTCTCCTCTTGTTGAGGCTCTGCATTCTGCACAGTATCCGTCTTCCTTGGGCGTCCGCGCTTTCTCTTCTGAGGTACGGGAACATCACTCGGAGCAACCGTTGCCTGCGGTTCACTGCTTGCTGGTACTTCCTTTGGCTGCTCTTCTTGTTTGGGTGTCTCTTTCTGTGGAGCAACCTCTTGTGCGGTTGGGAAAGAGATAACCGTTTCTTCTGCTACGGCCTTTGCTGCCACTGCCTTTGACTTCTTTGTCCTCTTTTTCTGCGGTTGGGCAGGGGTGGCAGGAGACTGCTGTACACCGGTTGCAGGTGTAAATAGCGTTTCCGCCTTCTCTTTGGCTGTCGGCTCATTGGTCGCAGTCACGCTTACTAATGTCTCATCCGGGAGATTGTCGTGTTTCTGGAAGTGGTCAAGGCTTACACGCTCTGCCTTTTTCTGAATATGGACACGCTGTTTGCGTCGCTGTCCTTCCGGTCTGCTTGCAAGTTTCTCTTCTACTTGTTGGGCCTTCTGATTGGCTTGAGCATCAAGAATCTCATATACAAGATCCTGCTCAGTAAGCTTCTTGCCCGGGTTCAATCCGAAGCTCTTTGCAAGCTCTGTCAGTTCTTCGAGCGTCATACGCCCGAGTCGTTGCTTGTCGTATATCATAAAAATAAGAAAATATTGTTCGTTAGGAAACAATCGGAGAAGATTGGTCTCACGATTTACGGTTGCAAAGGTAATACAATATTTTCATATACACAACATTTATAGTAGATTTATAGTCTCAAATACGTATTTTCTCGAACGTATTCACTTTTTTTCTGTCATACACACCTGATACTTTTATGTAGTTTTCAGTAAATCCCCACATCATGCCGTCCGAATGTTTGCTTTCCCATAACACTACCGCTTCTTCACCTTTGTGCTGAGTATAGAAATCATTAAGTTTCTGCTCAGAAAGACGATGCATCATATCACTTCGGAGTTTCCTTTCTTTCTGGGGCACAACAGGCAAATCAAGTTCAAGCATACGTGTACCCTCGCGTTCGGAATAAGTGAATACATGAAGTTGACTAACCGGCAGACCTTCTACGAACTTATAGTAATCTTCGAAGCACTCTTTGGTTTCTCCCCTCACTCCTACCATGCAGTCAACACCTATAAAGGCATTAGGCATAACGCTGCGAATATGTTCTACTCTCTCCTTGAACAATTCTCTTGTATATCGGCGTTTCATTATGCGCAGCACCTCATTACTTCCACTCTGGAGCGGTATGTGGAAATGGGGAGCGAAATGCCTGCTATGAGCCACGAATTCTATTATCTCATCTGTCAGCAAGTTAGGTTCACAGGAAGATATTCTGACCCTGTACTCACCCTCTAAACTGTCAATAGCCTTTATCAAGTCTATGAAATGTTCGCCGGTAGTCTTGCCGAAATCGCCTATATTGACTCCGGTAAGCACCAGCTCTTTAGCCCCTTCATTAAGGGCGTTCTGCGCTTCGCGGACTGTAGATTGAATGTCTGCATTCCTGCTCTTGCCACGTGCATAGGGAATAGTACAATAGGTGCAGAAATAGTCGCAGCCATCCTGCACTTTAAGAAAACAGCGAGTTCTATCATCTTTGGAATATGAGGGGTGGAAACTGTCTGTTTCACGGATTCTGCCCACCGACACCTCTTCGTGATTCACTCTCTTCTCCAATTCGTCCACGAAATCAGGAATAGAGAATTTCTCGTTCATCCCAAGCACATAATCCACCTCCGGCATCCGGACAATCTCCTGAGGCTTCAACTGAGCATAACAACCTGTAACAATAAGTATAGCATCAGGATACTGACGGCGCAACCTGTGTATAGCCTGACGACCCTTGTGGTCGGCAGCATCGGTTACGCTGCACGTATTCAGCACGCACACATCCACGTGCTCTCCGCTTTGTGCCTTCTTGTGACCGCGACTCTGCAACTGCTTTGCCAATGAGGAACTCTCTGCAAAGTTCAACTTGCACCCTAATGTATGAAAAACTACATTCATCTTCTATATCAAGCCAACCGCAATGTTACTAAAAATTGCAATGCCGTTGATTCAAAGGAATAAGCGGCATTGCAAATTATATCGGTTATCTTATCAACCTAAGAACGTGAGCAGAAGACCGGCTGCTACCGCACTGCCGATTACACCTGCCACATTGGGACCCATAGCGTGCATAAGTAGGAAGTTGCTGGGATTCTCTTCCTGACCAACCTGCTGACTTACACGTGCAGCCATAGGCACTGCGCTCACACCTGCCGAACCGATAAGCGGATTGATCTTCTCTTTGGAGAATACATTCATCAGTTTGGCAAGCAGCACACCGCCTGCACTACCGCATGCGAAAGCAACTATACCCATCACAAGAATCATGATAGTCTGCAGATTGAGGAAAGAAGCACCTGTAGCCGTAGCACCGACAGAGAGACCGAGGAAGATAACCACGATATTCATCAACTCATTCTGCGCTGTCTTGCTCAAACGGTCAACCACACCGCACTCTTTCATCAAGTTACCCAACATCAGACAGCCAATCAGCGGAGCTGCATCGGGGAGAATAAGAGCCACTATGGTTGCTACCATGACGGGGAACACTATCTTCTCGGTCTTGCTGACTGAGCGAAGCTGTTTCATCTTGATAGCGCGTTCTTCCTTAGTAGTCAGGGCACGCATGATAGGAGGCTGAATAACAGGCACGAGAGCCATATAACTATATGCTGCAATAGCAATAGGACCAAGCAGTTCAGGAGCAAGCTTAGAGGTCAGGAATATACTGGTAGGACCATCAGCACCACCAATGATACCGATAGAACCGGCCTGTGCCTCAGTAAAGCCGAGAGCATTAGCACAGAGGAAAGTTATGAAAATACCTATCTGAGCGGCAGCACCAAGCAATAGGGACTTGGGGTTGGCAATAAGCGGACCGAAGTCGGTCATTGCACCTACACCTATAAATATAAGGCAGGGATATAATCCCGTTTTCACTCCCATATAGAGTACATCCAAGATACCGCCCTCTTTCATTATGGCACCATAACTATGATATGCAGGGCTGTTCGGGTCAAGGAAAGCACTCCACAGCTCGGAGTGATACATACCTGCACCGGGCAAGTTGGTTAGCAACATACCGAAAGCTATCGGCAACAAGAGCAACGGTTCGTATTGTTTCTTGATTGCCAGATAGAGAAGGAAGAAAGAGATAAGAAGCATAATAAGTTGACGCCAGTCTCCTGAATCCTCCTGACCGTCAAACATACGGACAATACCCATAGTCTTGAAGAAATCACCAATTTCAGCCCACACACTCTTTTCTTCTTCATCTGCCACTACCGACTCTGAGTCGGAGACTGAGGTCTGTTCTACAACAACTGTTGCCTGCTCTACCGCTACGGCTGTTTCATCCTCAGCATTCACATTAAGAGTTAACACCAAGGTCAGTGCAAGAAATATATACTTAACAAATTTCATTTTCGTTCTGTCAGTTATATTATTATCCAAGCACTATGAGCAGGTCTTCCTGCATGACATTCTGTCCGGCAACAACGGCTATCTGCTTTACCACACCGTCTTGCTCTGCCATCACTGCATTCTCCATCTTCATACTTTCAAGAGTGAGCAGTGTGTCGCCTTTCTTCACTGCCTGCCCTACAGTAACCATCACCTTGATTACAGAGCCGGGCAGCGGACTTGTTACCTTCACTCCGTCAGCTGTAGCCTGCGGCTTTGCCGCAGGTTGCGGTTGTGCAGCGGGTTGCGGCTTGGGTTGAGGAGCAGGTTGAGGTGCCGTCTTGGGAGCTTCTTGCTGAGGAGCAGAGGCAGCGGTCTCTATCTCAAGCAGTTTGTCATCCTGCATTACGTTCTTACCGGGCTCTACGAGCACTGTCTTCACAACACCTGCCACCTCGGATTTGATGCTGTTCTCCATCTTCATCGACTCCATAGTGAGCAGTTCGTCGCCAACCTGAACCTTGTCGCCCAGTTTAACATTAACCTTAACTATTGAGCCTGGCAGCGGAGACTTAACCGCCTGCACACCTGCGCTCTGTTGTGCATTGCTGACAACCTGGGCAGCCGGAGTGACAGTAGTCTTGCGGGGTGCTGCCTTGGGAGTCTCTTCTTTCTGAATCTCCACTTGGAAAGTGGTGCCGTTGACAGTTACTTCGGCAAGATTCTGACCTATCTCGTTAACGGTCGTAGTGTATTCATGACCGTTGATTACGAATTTGAATTCTTTCATTGCTTTGTCTTGTTAGTTAAAATCTATGCAGGTTGTTCATGCCGTACAGTTTCGAGTTCCACGGCGAGTATCTGCGTTCTACTTTCTTGATTGTTACCTGTTTAGGACCTTCATCGTCGTGTATTCCGTTGTAATACAGGTTGAGAGCCATAGCAATAGCAGCCGTAGCCTCACCGGTAAGCGTGATACTCTCGGATGTCTCAGTTCTCGGAGAGCCTACAGCAGCAGGCACCTCTGAGGGTTTCTCCACTTTCACGCGCGGACGCATAATGAACCCGAATAGTTTCAACACATATATCAGCACTACCAATAGCAGGACGACAAGAGTGAAACCGACGAGAGTCACCATCCACACATGGCTCCAATTAGTTGCTAAAAGTATCATAATTACAATGGTATATTAGAGTGTTTCTTAAGCGGGTTGGTAAGGCGTTTGGTCTGCAACATCTCGAAAGCACGAATGATACGGGCACGTGTGTTGCGAGGTTCAATCACGTCATCAATATAACCGCGGTTGGCAGCCTGATAAGGAGAAGCGAACTTGTCCTTGTACTCTTCTTCTTTCTCTGCAATGAATTTCTTCTTTTCTTCGGGGTCTTCAATAGCCTTGATAGCCTTAGCCTGAAGTACGCCTACTGCACCACTTGCGCCCATCACTGCTATCTCAGCATTAGGCCAAGCATAGCACATGTCGCCACGGAGTTGCTTGCAAGACATAACGATATGGCTACCACCATAGGACTTGCGGACAGTGATTGTAACCTTAGGCACGGTAGCCTCGCCGTAAGCAAACATCAGTTTTGCGCCATGGTCGATAATACCTGCGTATTCCTGACCTGTACCACAGAGGAAACCCGGGACATCAACGAGGGTAAGTATCTGAATGTTGAATGCATCGCAGAAGCGGACGAAACGTGCGGCCTTGCGTGAAGCATCGCAGTCGAGCACACCTGCAAGCCAATTGGGCTGGTTGGCGATAATACCTGTGCTTCTACCATTGAAACGAGCGAAACCACAGATAATGTTCTTAGCATAGTCTTTCTGAACCTCCATAAAGTCACCATTATCCACGATGGTCATAATGATGTCTTTCATATTATACGGTTTGTTGGGGTCGTCGGGTACTATATCATTGAGACTGTCATCTACACGTGCAGGATCGTCGGTGCACTCAAAGAGAGGAGCCTCTTCCATGTTGTTCTGAGGGATGAAAGAGATCAAGCGGCGAATCTCCTGCATTGCCTCTTCCTCTGTTGCTGCCACGAAATGGGTGACACCAGACTTTGTTGCATGCACTTTGGCACCGCCGAGTTGCTCTACAGTGACATCTTCGCCGGTAACAGATTTCACTACCTTGGGACCGGTGATGAACATATAAGAGTTCTGTTCGGTCATCATGATGAAGTCGGTCAGTGCAGGGCTATATACAGCACCACCGGCGCAGGGGCCGAAGATTACAGAAATCTGAGGGACTACACCTGATGCAAGAATGTTACGCTCGAAGATCTCAGCATAACCTGCAAGAGCGCATGCACCTTCCTGAATACGTGCTCCACCCGAGTCGTTGAGTCCGATTATAGGAGCGCCCAGTTTCATTGCCATATCCATGACATGGCATATCTTCTGTGCCATAGTCTCGGAGAGAGAGCCGCCGATAACTGTAGCATCCTGAGCAAAGACGAAAACAAGACGGCCGTCGATGGTACCTGAACCGCATGCCACGCCGTCGCCAAGGAACACTTTCTTCTCCATACCGAAGTCGGTGCAACGGTGAGTGAGGAACATATCAACTTCTTCGAAACTACCTTCGTCAAGAAGCATATTGATTCTCTCGCGGGCAGTGTAACTGCCTTTAGCATGGTGCTTCTCAACAGCGGCTTCGCCACCACCTGCCATTGCCTTGGCACGAGAGTCTATGAGTTTTTGCAATTTGTTTGAATCCATATCTGCAAATGTCTAATTGATTAAATCAAATGTAAATAATACTTTTGAGCAAGAGATATTACTTGGGTTGCTCGCAGATTTCAGTAAGAACGCCACAAGTGGATTTCGGGTGCAGGAAAGCTATCATCAGATTCTCGGCACCTTTGCGTGGAGCCTTGTCAATAAGTTGCAGACCTGCTTCTTCACATTCTTTCAAAGCCTCTGCCACGTTTTCTACGTTGAATGCCACATGGTGCACACCGCCACGACCGCCGTTCTTCTCGATGAACTTGGCGATAGTTGATTCGGGGCAAGTAGGTTCAAGGAGCTCAATCTTGGTTTGACCAACCTTGAAGAAAGCGGTCTTTACCTTCTGGTCAGCCACTTCTTCGATAGAATAGCACTTACTGCCTGTTAAAAACTCAAAGAAAGGTATGGTTGCCTCAAGTGAGGTAACAGCGATACCGAGATGCTCTATATGAGACGGTTTCATAATAAAAATGGTATTAAGTTGTTATTATATTGTTTGTTATATGTTATCCAAAAGAGCGAGGTACCTTACGGCACAAATTTCGTGCAAAATTAGTCATTTTTTTTGTACTACACAAGCAAAAAATAGAGTTTTATAATCATAATTATAAAGAGGAGTGAGTTTACAGAGTTTATCCTTGCCTTATTGTGTACGGAACGATTGGCAGAGCCGCGGGGAAGAGATGGTGAGTTGGTAGTTAGGAGTTGACGAGGGTAGTTAGGAGTTGACGAGTCGGTAGTTAGGAGTTGACGAGTTGGTAGTTAGGAGATGACGAGTCGGTAGTTAGGAGTTGGTCAGGGAAATTGCAACGTGTGAGCAGGAGTGCATAAAAAAGGTGACGGATTTTAAGATTATGCAGAATTATGCATAAAGTAAGAGTAGGCTAACACTCGGCTTAGGGGTAGCATGACGACGGCTACCCGAAATGTGCGTTTTTTTAAGATTTATGCATAAATATTGCATAATTATACAATCGACCTAACTTAGATATAGAGTCAGTATGACTTAATTATACTGACAACATAACTTAATTATATTGACGATATAACTTAGACATGTTGGGGGGATTAAATTGTCAGCGTCAAATCCGCCTCTGACATTTTGTCAGTTTTTCTGCCGTTTTGCTTACATTTTGCCACTTTCTACTTTCAGTAGAATCTATTATTCAATAAGAAGATAGAGTTATTCCGCCAACAGGCAGTGTGAAAAGAATTTTATCAAACTATTTATTTTGATATATATATAATTTGTAGTAACTTTGCAGGCAGAAACGAGAATAAATTAACCTTATATACTATCATTATCATTATGGCAAAACATATATTCACGTATTATAATGAGATATTCCCTCAGATGTGGGACAAGCCGGCACTGAGCGACTACAACGGCGAGACTGAATATACCTATTGTCAGTTGGCAGAGCAGATTGAGAAGATAGGGTTGATGTTCAAGCAATTGGGAATAGAGAAAGGGGACAAGATAGCATTGTGCGGCAGAAACTCAGCGAACTGGGCAGTGAGTTACCTTGCGATAGCGGCATACGGCGGCGTGATTGTGAGCATCTTGCAGGACTTTGCTCCTGAAGACATAGGCGGTTTAATCAATCACTCGGATGCCAAACTGCTTATGGTAGGGCCATACGTATGGAAGAACCTGCAGACGACACCCGAACTTATCAGCGAGAGGACTCCGCAGCTGGAAGCAATAGTGAAGATAGACGACTTCTCCCTACTATACAGGAAAGATACGGCCAGCACTGCGCCGGATATAAGCAAAGAGAGTATAGACAAGCTGTTCGGCGAGAAGTATCCGCAAGGAATGCAACCCACCGACGTGCACTATCGTGACGACAACTACGACGACTTGATGCTCATCAACTACACGAGCGGTTCAACAGGTGCGCCGAAAGGTGTGATGCTGACATATCGCTCATTGTCGGGCAACCTGTATAGCGGGCACAAATATCTGCCCAACAAGCCGGGTGACGTATTGGTGAGCATGCTGCCGTTAGCACACATGTTCGGGCAGTTGGCAGAGTTTCTCTTCCCGCTCTCAGGCGGCTGCCATATATATTTCCTTGCCAAGGCACCAAGTCCCACCACTCTGATGAAGGCTTTCTCGGAGTTACATCCATACATGATAGTGACAGTGCCTTTGGTGATAGAGAAGATATGCAAGAAGTCGGTCTTTCCGATAACCAACAAAGCAGTATTCCGCCGCCTATGGCATGCTCCTTTCGGCATTGGTCCCTTCATTCGCAATAAAGTGAAGAACAAGTTGATGAAGGCGTTCGGAGGCAACCTGAGATATTTCATAGCCGGCGGAGCAGCAGTAAACGAGGAAGTAGAGAAACTGCTGCTTGACATACATTTCCCCTTTGTGGTAGGTTATGGTATGACAGAGTGCGGTCCTCTGATTGGCGGTTGCTATGTGAAAGAGTTTGTAGCACGAAGTGCGGGACATATCTTGCCGTACAACGACATTCGCATAGACTCGGACGACCCGTATATACAAGTGGGTGAGATACTTGTGAAAGGTGACCATGTGATGACGGGTTACTATAAGAATCCGGAGGCTACCAAGGCTGCTTTCACCGAAGACGGCTGGCTGCGCACCGGCGACTTGGGACTTATAGACAAAAAACAGAATATCTTCATAAAGGGCAGAAGCAAGAATATGATTCTCTCCGGTACAGGTCAGAATATCTATCCTGAAGATATAGAGGACAAACTCAACAACATGGAGGGTGTGGCAGAATCGGTAGTGGTGGAAAGGGAAGGAAAACTTGTGGCATTGGTATTCCCCGACAACCAAGGAGAACTGAACTTCTCACCGACTCTGAAAGAGAAGATGGAGGAGAACCTGAAGAAACTCAATGGGTTGTTGCCCAAATACAGCCAGATATTCAAGATAGAGTTGCAAGACAAGGAGTTTGAGAAGACTCCCAAGAAAAGTATCAAGAGGTTCTTGTACAAGTGACAGGCGGTGCTGCTTACAGATAGAACTCCTTTGCAAGGCGGGCATATTCCTCTGTACGCTGATTGAGTCCTTCTTCGAGTATAAGATTTTCTTCTATAACATTCTGCTCTCCGGTTGTCTTAATGAAACCGAGGAGCAGTCTTTTTACAGGCTTCTCTGCCCTACCCTGCACATTGAGCCTCCTGTAAAGTGCGAGACCTGAGTTTGCAGTCTCGGAGAGAAATGTCTGTTCCTCCCATTTGGGCAACACGACGGAGAACACGCCGCCAGCCTTCAGTAGCGTTGCAGTATGCCGGACAAGTTCGCCGAGAGTGAGAGTATCAGTATGTCGCGCAGTGGTTCTTGCTTCATCGGGCGCCTTGAGACTATTGCTGAAATAGGGAGGGTTGCTCACTACCGCATCAAACATGCCTATATGCGACACTGCATATTCCTGCAGAGAGACGGACTCAGCAGAAAGCCGTTCGCCCCACTTGGAGGCAGAGAAATTGAGTTGTGCCTGCATAACTGCGGTCTCGTCAATGTCAATACCTATAATCTCTGCATCGGGATTGCGCTGCGCCAACATCAGGGCAATGAGACCGCTACCTGTACCCACGTCAAGAATCCTCGCTCTGCCGCCATTCATGTTTAGCGCAGCATCCGCCCATGCGCCGAGCAGGACGCCGTCGGTTCCCACTTTCATACCGCAGCGGGAGTCGTCAACAAAGAATTGTTTGAAACGGAAAGACATAAGAATATATGATTAGCGAGCCACTTCTTCAGTGTCTTGCAGATGAGGGAGTTCATGGTGGTGATGCCCGCCGAAAACACTTATGCACAACCAGATACCCATACCGATGAACAGAACTGCACATATCCGGCGCAGCCAGACCTCAAAGTTTCTGATACGAAGGTTTATCTTGCCTATCCCCACGACCGAATAAGAGAGCAATCCTGCAATGATTATGACGGGCAGACCGGTACCGAGTCCGAACATTACAGGCATAAGCCAACTCCACGAAAGCGGTTGCGCCATAGTAAGAGGTATAAGCATGCCGAAATACAAGACTCCGCTGTAAGGGCAGAATGCCAACGAGAACAAGATGCCGAGAACAAAAGACCAAAGCCATGACGGCACTCTGCCTCCACGCTCTCCCAACTGAGCCACCCGGGTCTGCATACCGTGGTTGTGTTCAGACTCATGATGCGCCTCATGCGCACCGCCGATAAGCATAAACAAACCGCACAATATGAGGAAAGGTCCAAGCACGGGTTCACCCCAACGCTCGAAGAAATGCTGCACGCCTTCCACCTGTGCTCCGAAAATGAACACAAGACTCAAGGCGAGATAAGTCACCACTTTGCCTGCTGCATACATAACCCCATTCATAATCACACGCAAGGGAGAGTTCATATCTTTGCTTATGAAACCGATAGCAGTAATATTGGAACAGAAAGGGCAAGGGCTGATTATGGTCATCAATCCTAAGAGAAATGCCGACAAAAGGGGCATGGTGGTATTATTTATTATGTTTTCCAACATATATCCATGAAAAAGTTTGCAAAGGTACAAATTTTGCAGTAACTTTGCAAACAGAAATGAAGAAACTGCACATATACATATTTTTTCTATGCGCATTGGCAGTATCGTGTTCATCTCCCGAGTATGATGCCAAACTCATAAACAAGACATTGCATATACAGGAGCATAAGGCGATGAGTCTGACCGAGGAACTTGCGAAGAAGTTGCAAGGAGAATCGTTTGACTCAATATGGGACCTGACACAGAACTCGGCATCGCAATGCCTATTCTACATCTTCGACAACAGGCGTCTGGTGTACTGGTCGGACAACTGGTTGGCAGGCGACGAGGTACTGCTCCGCTCATACGACAAATGGTATTACCAACGATTCACCAATGCCCATGCCGTATGCAGGTGGACCCGTGCCGGCAACTACAATATACTAACCGTAATACCCGTCAAGTATGCGTATCCGTTTGTGAACCGCCAGTTGTCGAACGATTTCATAGAGCCGTTTAGTGCACACAAGACTACCGGCATAACAATAACCAAGACCGACCAGAAGTCAGCCGTCTATTCTTCGGAAGGCACTTATCTGTTTTCATTGACGGAGTCAACGGGCACAGAAGAGGTAGAACGCGACCATTCGGGTTTAGCAGACAGTTTTTCCTACAGAGCACTACTCTCCTCTGACAACGACAATCAGAGCAACACACGCAAGATGCCAAGAGTAAGGGTTTATTTCATTCTCGAGGCGACTTTATACGGAATAATCATTCTTCTCGGGTTGATAGGACTCATTCGCGCACGCGGATTCAGGCGGATGAAAATCCGTACAAAGATTTATTACCTAATCAATACGTTAGTGCTTTTCGTCTCAATATATGTGTTTGCAGTATCCGTTCTTCACATGCGTAGCCGCTACCAAACCCAACAACGACAGATTCTGGTAAATAAGACCAAATATATTCAGAAGGCACTTCAAGAGTCATACTTCTGGAACATCGGCTTGAGCGAGAGAAACGAAGCGGGCATGAACATCGACCTGCGCGACCTTAGTTTCACTTACGAGACCGACATACTGGTATATGACCTGCGCGGCGACCTTGTGGGTAGCAGTACACCTGCATTGTTCGACAAAGGTATTGTCTCGCGCCATATTGCACCTGAACCCATTTTCTCGAAGAACTCCACCATGACGCAGTATGAGCAGATAGGCGATATGCACTACCTTGCCGCCTACACGGAGTTTTACAACGGCAACTACGTGCAAATAGGTTATATCGCAGTGCCTATGTTTATATACGATGAGGAGGTAAACGAGGAAGTTGACCGTTTTCTTGCCAAGCTTCTGCCTCCCAACCTGATAGTGCTACTGCTTTCTTTCATTATCTCGTTCTTCATAGTCAGGAGTATCACCCAACCTCTGTCTGCACTGAAAGACAACATGCAGAACCTGCGTTTGGGTCAGACAGGCAAACTGCTTCATTATACAGGCGATGACGAGGTGGGCGAACTGGTTGCCAGATACAACGACATGGTAAAAGAATTGGAACACTCGTCGGAGTTGCTCGCCAAGTCAGAGCGCGAGGGTGCCTGGCGCACTATGGCACGGCAGATTGCACATGAGATAAACAACCCTCTCACTCCGATGAAACTAACCATTCAGCAGTTGCAGCGGACAAAGAAACTCAACGACAAAGAGCGCTTTGACGAGTACTTCGACAAGTCAACGGCACTGCTTATTGAGCAGATAGACAACCTCTCGCGCATAGCACAATCGTTCTCGCAGTTTGCCAAGATGCCTGAGGTCAAGCCTGCAAGAGTGGATATAGCCGCCAGATTGTTCTCGGTAATCACCCTATTCAGAAACAATGCCGCCCATATACCTATCAGATACATAGGTGCAGAGTCGGGGGTATATGCAATGGCAGACGAAGAACAGATAGGCCAGGTGTTCAACAACCTAATAAAGAACGCACTGCAGGCTATAGAGAGCAAGGCAGACGGCGACATCATAGTAATGCTCAAGCAGAGAGACAACGATATAGAGGTGTCGGTGTCGGACAACGGCTGCGGCATAGCAGAAGATATTCAAGACAAGATATTCCGCCCGAACTTCACCACAAAGTCAACCGGTGCCGGTCTCGGACTCGCCATATCGAAGAACATAGTGGAAGGAGCGGGAGGAAACATCAGCTTCACCACCTCTTCTTCAGGTACCACTTTCTACGTAAGAATGTTAAAAGGATAAAACCACATAAACAACAAACAAAACAAACATAAATAACACAATGAGAACACAAGTTATCATGCAGCAACTTGCTGCCAAACACCCCGGCGAAGCGGAGTATCTGCAAGCCGTACAAGAAGTACTTGAATCAATTGAGGATGTGTACAACCAGCATCCCGAATTCGAGCAGGCACATATCATAGAGCGAATGGTGGAGCCTGACAGAATTTACACCTTCCGGGTTACGTGGATTGACGATAAGGGTCAGGTTCAGACCAACCTCGGGTATCGTGTACAATTCAATTCAGCCATTGGTCCTTACAAAGGCGGTCTGCGCTTCCACAAGGCAGTGACACCGTCTATGCTTAAGTTCCTCGGTTTTGAGCAGACTTTCAAGAATGCACTTACCACTCTTCCGATGGGCGGTGCCAAAGGTGGCTCCGACTTCGACCCAGTAGGCAAGTCAGATGCAGAGATTATGCGTTTCTGCCAAGCATTCATGCTTGAGTTGTGGCGTTGCATAGGTCCAGACCAGGATATACCTGCAGGCGATGTGGGTGTAGGCGGACGCGAGATTGGCTTCCTTAACGGCATGTATCAGAAACTTGCCCGCGAGTATCACACCGGTGTGCTGACAGGCAAGGGTATGACATGGGGAGGCAGTATTCTTCGTCCGGAGGCCACAGGTTTCGGTGCCCTCTATTTCACACAACACCTTCTTGACAAGGCAGGAAAGTCGCTTGAAGGCAAGCGCATTGCTATTTCCGGCTTCGGCAATGTAGCGTGGGGTGCAGCAACCAAAGCTACAGAACTTGGTGCAAAGGTAGTTGCTATCTCAGGTCCTGACGGAGTATGCGAGATACCTGACGGCATAACCAAAGAAATGATTGACTACATGCTTATCATGCGTTCTTCCAACCGCAACCGTGTTGAGGATATGGCGGACAAGTTCCCCACCCTCGTTCACTTCACAGCCGACAAGAAAGCATGGTCGGTAGCTTGCGACATAGCTCTTCCTTGCGCTTTCCAGAACGAGCTGTCGGAAGACGATGCAAAAGAGCTGAAGAAGAACGGTTGCTGGTGCTGCTGCGAAGTAAGTAACATGGGTTGCCAACCCGGAGCAATTCACTATTTCCAGCAGAACGGTGTATTGTTTGCCCCCGGTAAGGCTGTGAATGCAGGAGGTGTAGCAACTTCAGGCTTGGAGATGACACAGAATGCGCAGCACCTGAACTGGACTGCGAAAGAGGTTGACGAGCGTCTGCACCACATCATGTACTCCATACATGAGCAGTGTGTAGAGCACGGCACACAGCCTGACGGCAGTATCGACTACGTTAAGGGTGCCAATATAGCAGGCTTCATGAAAGTGGCCACTGCTATGCTTGAGCAAGGAATTATCTGATAGAAACACTATTACAGAAAGCAGGCGGAGCTTCATGTCTCCGCCTGCTTTGTTATTGCATTGGCAAGGCAAGAATCAGTTGGAATGATTAGTTGTCAGGGCGAATACATGTAACTCCGTCAGGCACAAGAATCAAGCGCTCATGCTCCTCAAAGTCGGATGAAAGCACACTCCATTCCGGTTGGTTGAACTGCTCCGACAATTGAATATCCGCCATGTCACATAGTGTATAGTAGATGTTGTCACCATTAAGCCGGACATGTTTGTGAGCAAGTGCTGTATTTACTTTGTCGGTATATACATCTTTGTATTCATCAGACCACCAGAATATAAACGGCACATGGTATTCCTGAACTACGGGTGTACAATTGCCGCCGTGCCCTGCTCCTCCATTGCTAATATTTTCCCCATGGTCAGACACAAATACAAACGCTGAAACAGTATTCGGGCGATTTATCCTGTCTATAATTGAGGACAAGATATAGTCTGTATATAAGATACTATTATCATAGGCGTTTACAAGCATCATGCTGTCGCGTACCATCTCTGCGGTACAATTGTTCGAGTTAGGAGTGTAGTATTCAAACTCCTTTTCATAGTTGGTAAAGAAACTATGATTGCCAAGGAATTGCATCATGACAAACAACTTGCTATGCTGTTGCGCCAATGAATCAACAATATGAATCATGGTTTTGTCACCTGAGAGTATTTCTCCGTTCTCTACTATATTGGGTACAATAATCAATGAGTCCACACCGTCTGAAAGATACTGTTCATAGGACAACAGATTAGTACTACTCACTATAGTAAACACTTTGAAACCGCACTCTCTGAATGGTTCAATGATAGAGCGTTCTGCATAACAGAGTTCGAAGTTATCGGGTGTGGCACGTGTTACCAACTGCGGTACTGAATACATAGTAAGACATGCCTGTGAATAGTAATCGTCAAAGAGCATAAGATTACTTTGCATTGCCTCCAGACGTGGAGTAGTGGTACGCTTGTATTGACCATTGAGAGAAACATTGTCATAACGTAAGGATTCACCAATGGCCAATACATATATCTCATTTTTGCCTTCAGGTAATACTCTGCGCGTTGCCCCCATATCAATATTCTTCATATTCTCCCATTGCCGTTTCCGAGTCAAACTGATGTGAGCATTTACACACTGGAAGGGAACATTATACGGCGGCCGGTTCCATATACGATTGTCCATATAATACCTCAAGGTCACCTGCCCCTTATAAAAACCTGCTAACTTGTATGTAACAAAAAGCGGTGATATAAGAAGAGCCACAAGAGCGACACAACAAGTAATCTTTCTGTCAGATGAAGGTTTGTAAAGCAAACAAGCAGCGACACATACAAGTACTAACGGAATCCAACTAAAGATTTCCCTCACATTGGTATGATAGAATTCGGCGGCCTCCTGCGGATTAGTATTTATAGTGGATATTATTGCCCCAGGAAGCAGGTAGTCGTTGTATAGATCTACCATTGTCAAGTCAATCAATGCAAGAATCGTCAGTATAGATGTCAGGACGCAATATATCCATTTGCGATGTAATAATGATAACAAGGCTATAACAGGCAGTGAGAAAACAAAACCTGTTAGCACATAGGTAATGCCTGAATTGTTTGTGAGAGCATAAGCGGCATTGGGATACAATGGAATAATAGCCAAACAAACGAGACTTACGAGACGGAAGATTCTGTCTTTATTATGGTTCATGACTGATAGTATTTACTTATTGTGCTTACTATCAATCGTGACGATAAGAAAAGTGTGAATTTCTTATCGCGCAACCAAGGTAACTACTGCAAAGGAACCTGATGTATATTCGCAAGAAACTCACACTTATAGTGTAAGCATCTATTATGCGAATAAATACAACAAGCACGCCTTTTGCAGGTTGTCTCATTGTCAATTATTTTCACGTCTTATTCCTATAAACAATTGCAGTAGTTTTCGGTTTGCGCGAAATAATAGTAATGCTCAGTTATATGTATCAGCGCACGCCTGCGCTTTTGTATTTATGTAGTTTTCTACTTTATATGCGGCTTATGTTTCCCAATCAGGTGTAGAGTCCGCCATTGATAGAGATACATTCGCCTGTAATATATGAGGCTTCTTTGGAGGCAAGGAAACCTACCAAAGCAGCAACCTCTTCAGCTTCCCCAAAACGATGCATTGGTATCTGTTCTTTGAGTGCCTCCTCGTCGAGTCCATCAACCATATCTGTCTTGATAAAGCCCGGTGCAATAGCATTGACAGTTATATTCTTTCTGCCTATTTCCTGTGCGAGTGCCTTGGTTGCAGCAATCAGACCACCCTTCGCGGCAGAATAGTTGCACTGACCGGGGAGACCTTTAAGTCCGGAGAGAGATGCCATATTGATTATTCTTCCGAATTTATGGCGCACCATAGGTTGCACAAGCGGACGGGTGACATTATAGAAAGAGAAGAGATTGGTCCGAAGAACATTCTCAAAATCGTCTTCTTCCATAAAGACGAGCAGGTTATCTCTACGGATACCGGCATTGTTGACAAGAACTTCGATATACTCGCCTTTGTGCGAATCCTGCCAAGCGGTTATTGCCTCAAGACAAGCCTCTTTGTTGCTTACATCGAAAGGCAGGAGTTCACCATCAGACCCTGCCTCACGAACCATGGCAAGTGTCTTCTCCGCTTCCTGCTGATTAGACTGATAGTTGATGATAACATTATAGCCCATCTGAGCCAGTTTCACGGATATTGCACGACCAATGCCGCGGCTTCCGCCAGTTACTAATGCATACATATAGATATTGTTTATTGTGGTTTAACTCTGTAAAGCGGCTTAGGTTGGTTATTGTCTCCAATGCTTAACATCAAGTTGTTCGGCAAGCGTATCCATACCGAGCAGTTCGGCACATGTAAGAACCGAAGTCATTGAGACACCGAGCACTCCGTGCAGATTGAGGTTCTGACCTGTAAGGTAAAGATTCTCAAGCGGGGTGCGTGGCGATAGTATGGTAGTAAGCGGTGAGCGATAGTCTTTCTTTATTCCAAACGCTGCACCGTGGTAAGTAAGAGTATAGTTTTGGTATGACAAAGGAGTGGAGGTATATACTTTCTCTATTGCTCCTCTTAAATACGGCAGACGTTGTTCTATAAGTTGCAGACACTCTTCCGTCTTTTGTTCTTTGTATTCTACATAGTCCTGTCCGCGTCTGCCTTGAGGCATCATTGACCATTGTGCCACTGTCTCCCAACGAAGCGGTGTAAGCAGATCAAGAGCGTCTTCATTATGATAGAAGTTGACAAGCACGCTTTCCGCAGACTGTCCACGCACATTCCATAGGTCCGCATCGGCTTTATGGATATAGATATTTCTGTTTTCGTACGGATTGGTGCCTGACTTGAGTTGTATATTGGCAGTGAACATACCGAAAGAGTTTTGCAGACTTGCAATACGCCGTCTATACACTTTTCTTATGGTAGGACTATCAGCAAGCAACTGCATTACAGCCTGCGGGTGCTGAGCGGCTATTACATAATCCGCCTCAATAAACTCATCCTTATTGACACGCACACCCACTGCCTTGCCTCCGTAGTCAATTATACTTGTTACAGTAGCATTGGTTCGGACTTCTCCCCCGAAACCATGTATCTGTTCGGCGAGACAGTCAAGCATCTGTTGTCCTCCGCCTTCTATCCGCCATGCACTCTCAATATATGAATTATTGATTTGGGCGAATACATACAGAGGCAAGGTGTCTCTGTCAAGTTCCATCTTCAGAGATGTGCCTGAGAGTACTTTTCGCAACAAGGGGTCATGAATGGTGTCACAGAGGAAATCGTAGGCTGAAGTAGCAAAGAGCGAGCCGGTAAAATAGTTGTCTGCCTGTTTGCAACCCGCTCCATTAGGCAGGAAGGTGTCGGGGAGATGTTCGCCTACATTCTTCAGCATCTGCGTGTAAAGGCGCAACCCTTCTTTTTCCTGTGGGAAAGCACGTGTGAGTGTCTCGCAGAAACGGTCATGACCATTGGCAAAACTGAATGAGCTGTTGCCAATGATTACTTCATCGAAGCAATCCTCATCAAGTTTGTGCCAAGGCAGATCCAATAGATTGAAATATTTGAAAAGCCCATACAGCGACTGCCCTTCTTCAAGCCCTCCTATATAGTGGAACCCTGTATCAAAGAGAGTGTTACCTCTCCTGAAAGACTGCAAGCAGCCACCTACGACACGGTCATGCTCAAGCACCGTGACCTGCATACCGTTTTTCGCCAGTATGTATCCGCACTCAAGACCGCCAAGTCCGGCACCTATTATGACCACTCGTTTGCTGCTCATTCTGCTTTTTTACTTATTCAGCACTCTTGAGAGTTCCGCTCAGACTGACACAGACCACATCCGCATTCTGTATTTTAGCATCCAGGGAGATGCAGTCTTCCGCTTTCGGCTTCAATTCGAGGTATATATTCAGACACGGAGTTGTAGCGGGCGAAAGCAACTGCAGGAAACGGCATTGCCGTATTTCTACAAAACTCAGTTTACATCCTGCCACCCT
Source organism: Paludibacteraceae bacterium (assembly GCA_905235505.1). Classification (GTDB taxonomy): domain Bacteria; phylum Bacteroidota; class Bacteroidia; order Bacteroidales; family Paludibacteraceae; genus Colicola. The sequence continues at coordinate 10,662 of CAJOMJ010000017.1, read as the reverse complement.
CTCCGCACATTCCTTTATCATCTGTATGCTACATACTCCGGGAGAAACAGGTTTTCCGGGGAAATGCCCATTATATACCTCACAATCAGGATTCAGAGCCACAGAGAATTCTGCTGCAGAAGCATTGATACTCTCACTTTGTATGGTATAAAAATCTTTCAACATTTCTTATCAAAGATGATTCATCATAGTATATTCCACTTCTGTTTCCACTGCTTGTAGAACTCAGGTTCAAGAGGAGAGAACTCCCCTTCTTTGGTAGTAAAGAGTTGGACACTCTCTGCTGTGAGTATCAGTTCGTTGTCGGACTGACGGGTGACTACATAGTGAAACACTATTTTACCGCCTATAGTCTTGCAGTAGATTATTTTCACGAGCAGCACATCATCAACAGTTGCCATACGACGATAATGCAGGTTCAGTTCATAGACAGGTGCAAAATAGCCGTTCTCGAATATAGTCATATAGCCAAGTCCGTATTCTCTGCCGAAAGCCTCGCGGGCATCTTCGAGATACTGAACATAGTGTCCATGCCACACAGAGCGTATGCTGTCAACCTCGCTGAAACGCACTTGCACACGTTGCTCATAACTGAGTATAGTCTCCTCTTCCTTCATTTATTGCTTTAGAAATATCTTCATCTGACACTGTGCCACCTGTTTCCCTTCAATGGTGGAAGCCACGGCAGAAAGCAGAGTTACTCCGGCTGCTTCGCCTATCACATTCAAACGGGTCTGTACAGTCTCTCCTACTGCAGGCAGGTTGTAGAAAGTACATTTCTTGACCTCGCCAATAAACCCGAGAACAGGTTCTTTGCCATGAAGGAAAGTGTTATATCCTGTCATAGCCGCCGCCGATTGGGCAATATGCTCCACTATTCCGCTTTCCGACAAGAAGCCGTTATCAACAAAGATATTGTTAGTATCAATAGTCAAACAAGTGCTGACCAAGATATCATCTTGTGCCAACACATTGTCAATCATTACCATTGGTGGGCGTTGAGGTATAAGTTTACATACCTCTGCGCCCGCAAAAGTTACCTCTTTCATTAGGCATCTATATGCTCTTCAAGATAGTCGTAGAGAGCCTGGAAGGTTTGAATCTGCACAAGTTCGCTACTTGCTATTTTCACTCCGAATTCCTCGTCAAGAAGAGCAACCATGTCAACAAGGCTGAGACTGTCAAGTTCGAGAGTCTGCTTGATGTTTGCTTCCGGAGTCAGTTCTTCTACTTCCTTTTCAAATTCCTCTGCCAATACAGAGTTCACTTTTTCAATGAGTTCTTGTTTTGTCATAACTAAGTATTGTTTATTATAGTTGTTTTTTATTTTGTGTCGTTTCCTTGGAGTCAGTTTGTGCTTTCAATCACAGGTTTCTCACTACGAGTGTGGCGTTAGTGCCTCCGAAACCGAACGAGTTGCTAAGGAATGTGTCGAAATGCTTGTCTATGCGTTTTGCAGGAATAAGCAGTTTGGCACTGTCTTCGTCAGGGTTCTCGAAGTTGAGGTTGGCACCTATGAAATCGTTCTTCATCATTAGCATTGAGTAGATTATCTCGCTTGCTCCCGCCATCCACATCTCATGACCGGTCTGACTCTTGGTAGAAGTAACTTCGGTACGCTGGTCGCCAAACACGTTGTATATGGCCTTTGCCTCGTTGGTATCACCAACATGGGTGGAAGTGGCATGAGCATTGATATATCCTATTTCACGGATATCTATTCCGGCACGCTCTATTGCCATACGGAGCGACTTCGAGGGTCCTTCCACATTGGGAGAACTTATATGCTCGCCATTGGCTGAGAAGCCGTAGCCGAGAATCTCTGCAAGAATAGGTGCGCCGCGACGAACCGCATGCTCATATTCCTCAATGATAACAGTTGCAGCACCGCCACCGGGGACAAGTCCGTCTCTGTCTCTATCGAACGGACGGGAGGCTTTCTCGGGCGCATCCTCACGGATAGAGAATGCGGAGATACCATCGAAAGAACCGATAGAGAACGGATTCACTTCCTGTGCACCGCCACATACAATCATATCCTGCAGACCGTTCTGTATAAGCAAAGCTCCGAGTCCTATTGCATGGGCACCACTGGCACATGCGCCACTGACTGTCAGATTGATACCACGGAGATGGAATATTGTTCCAAGGTTCATGGTGACTGTGGAGTTCATAGACTGGAATATAGCGCCTGAACCACAAAGAGTGGTATCTTTCTTCTCACGGATTTTATCAACCGCACGTACGGTAGGGTCGGCACTCGAGTCGTTGCCATAGAGAAGTCCCACATCGTATTTATCAAGATAATCCTGGTCAATCTTTGCATTTCGAAGAGCCTCGACAGTAGCACAATATGCATATTGCGCCTGCTCGGGCATATATGTGCGCTGCGACCTGCTCAGCTCCTTCTTCAAATCCGGCATTTGTACCTTGGCTGTCAAACCTGAACGGAATCCCATCTCTTTTCGTTCCTGGTCAAGAATGATACCCGACTTGCCTGTATAAAGCGACTCTCTCACTTCATCAAGCGAGTATCCGAGACACGACCAGATACCCATTCCCGTTATTACTACTCTTTTCATTATGAATTATTTAGAATTGATATTATTGTATAGTTCACTTCTTTGTTTCAGCAGTTGCTTCATCTTCTTAGGCATCAGAAGCATCTTGAGGTTATGCAACGTACTCTGCATCCATTTTCCCACATACCATGCAAACAGAGAGCCGGGATAGAGGGCGAGAATCATCCACAAAATAGACTGCCACCAAAGTCCCCATGCCAATCCGCATACCAGCACCGTTAACAGGAAGAAGAAAGGAATACCCATCAACACAGGGACAATGAGTGTCATGCTGTTTTCAAACATAGGGTCGTTGTTGGGCTTGAAGCGTTGTGGCACAAAGTAGTGTATAGCATTCGGGTAGAGCGACACGACCCAAAGCGGCAGAAGCAGGAGTTGTGCTAACATGGAGAGTATTGTTATGCCCCACCCTTTTCTGTTCATTATGTCTTTCTCCGTCAGTCCGAGCTTCTTCTCCTCTTCTATCACTTCGTCTATCTTGCCCCAGTCAACCGATTGCAACTCTTCCACAAGCAGCTTGTCACTCTTAAGTTTGTCGGGCAGATAGTTGGGATTAAGACCTTGTTTCTTGCAATATTCCACTCCATACTCACTCTCACGCAACCAGTCAATCTCATTATAATGCTCCAAGTCGCGTATATCAAGCATCATATCATCCACCTGCTGACGCACTATTTTGTTTACTTCTCTTTGCGCAGTACGTGGCTTCTGTTTGTACAACTCATAATATGGCTGAATGGAAACAGGTTTGCCGTAACGGATCATGACATCATCCTTCAACCCGAAATAACTGCTATAATGGTGAGCACACGGGAGAATGATAATATCATGTTCAAAATTATCACGTTCAGCGGCTTCGAAAGCAAGACGTGTGTATCCATACCGGAAAGTGTCCAACCAGCGTTTGTTCTGATGATCGGCTTCAGGGAATAGTATCAGTCTGTTACCCTTGAGCATCTCATCGCCCGCGAAACGCATCGTATCTTCATTCTTTTTCAGGCTCTCCTCGCCTTCGTATGCAAGACGATAGACAGGTATCATGCCTATCCAATAGAATATCTTGGAAAGAACAGAGTTCACTTCGAAAACATCTCCGCGTGCCAAGACGTATGGATGAGTTTCGTTCTCAAGTCCAAGCAAAAATAAGATAGGGTCGTTGGCACCATTCTGATGATTGCTCACAATCATGCAGGGTTTGCCGAGTTCGGGTAGATTTTCTTTATCAATATAATATATATGACGGAACAATATACGGTCGTTAACAAAACGAACATAACGCTTGAACAGCCTGTAAAAAGGTGTCCCGATATACGATTTCTTTTCTGACATACTGTTTCTTTTTTTTATGTTAAACAACTCTAAACCACTCTAAACCATTCTAAACCACTCTAAACCACTCTAAACCACCCGCACAATTAAAAATTAAAAATTAAAAAGTAATAATTAAAAAAGCGTTGTACGATGCTTGAGAGAGAGTACGATGATATACGTTCCTGAAGAAAGGCGCAACCATTATTCAGTAGGTAAGACTTTCGAACCCTGTATGACTCTTATTTAGTGCTTTTTTTCATTTTTCATTTTTACTTTTTCATTCTAATCAATCCGCACCACTCACACAATTGAGCCTGCAAAGATAATAAAAAATTCCCATACCATTACCCTAAAATGAATAATAGTATCATTTTTCTTATAAAAACAGTGTCATTTTGTAAGCCACATATAACAAAACGTACATTTTCACAACTCTAAACCATTCTAAACCACTCTAAACCACTCTAAACCACTCGCACCACTCGCTCTGTCGGCTTACAGTAAGCATACACATGGCTTGAGCTTAGGGTGAGCTTAGGGTAGAGGCACGAATGAGTGAGTATGGGGTTTATTGGATAGTTTGTTCCTCTTTGATGATTTCCTCCATCAGTTTCTCCTCTGCCTTGTATTGCTTTACTATATCCTTATATTTAAGGTGTTTTTGACTGAGTATATTTTCTGCTATAACAATTCCAAGAATGCAAGAACTATATATTATTACGCCAATCCCATTATCCGTTATGTTTATATTTGATTCAGCAGAAATGAAGAGGAGTACGTAGAATTCCACTATATAAGCAACTATCACCCCAAAAACCACCCTCATTCTCTTTTGGGTAAGTTTATCTGACAGGAATTTCAGGTCACTACCCATCACCAATTGACGACTCTCTGCATACTTTCTCAAGACAAAAGCCATCTGTTTGTCAATTCGACGATGTTTATATATCAAGAAGACTGCTCCCAACGGCAATATCACACCTATAATCTGGAACAGGATTCCTATAAAACTATTATCTTTATAAAATGCCAAAAAGAATGTTATTCCATATATGATAGATATCAATGACAGCAAACCAAAATACACATGTCTCTTTGAATACAATTGACGCTTCTGAAGTGGCACCCATCTGCGTACCACTAACTTTATCACTACAACCACTATCAATCCAAATAAAACAGACACATCTGATATATTGCCAAGTTTAGGATCACGGTAATCATTAGCAATCTTCAATACGAAATATGCAGACAATAGTGTTATGAGCACATTCAGAAACACGTTCAGCACTTCTATAGCTTTCAATTCGGACTTACTGAGCATGCGTGCAAAACTCATTGCCACAATAAAACCGAGCACTGTCCATACATATCTTAGCCATAAATTTGGGATATAATGTATTGGCGTACTAACAGTTACAAACCACCCTATCAACACCATCACTATATAGAACGCAGCGTATATCCACATCTGCTTGCTGCGCCAAACAACCTGCTTGCGTATCAGTGGCCATGAACCTATCATACATGCCAAAATCAAAAGCAATACAGGTAACCATGGATACTTCACGCAGTCCAACAGAGAACTGAACTTGAAATAATACCACATACTGCGCACCAGACTCACTTCTTTTATATGAATATTCTTGGGCAAATCGTTCAGCCCCTCCATGAAACTCTCACTTCCGTATGGGAACAATATGAGAATATCATTTTTAGTATCTGCAAAATTCAACAGGCGTATATCCCACTTATAGTTAAGTATTATAGTCTCAACATTATCTTTTTCCTTCAGATAATAAGAGTGTTCTGCCCGTTTATAGTCAAGAAACACCACTTGTTTACTATTCTGAGCAAATATAACAGGTGTCCATTCTCCATGTTTGTATAGCGTGTTATTTAGAACGAAATATTTCTTATTCTTCGGTGAGCAGATTATTCTTTCCAAATAGTTGTCGGCATCAAAACGATAGTCCGCAGTGTCATCTTCAGCAATGATGAGTTGTTTTATATACATATTATTGTAGAAGGGCACTTTATTATCTTCCTGCAGTAGTTCCTTGAGAGTATATGAGGTTTTCAAGCCTACATGCACAAACAGGCAAAGTGTATCAATATCACTTCTTGCTTCTTTAAACTGTTTACTCAAGAATTTCTCACACTGCAGTTTGGCACGAGGTGTTATATACAAGCTGTCAATAGCCCATCTCCAGAATGCATCTTCATTAATTGAATCCACAGATGGAAGAATAACTTTACTGATGGTATCCATTGACAATGCTCTGGAGTTCAAGATTCTGAGATTGGGCAAGTAGATTCTCTTCACACGATTTTGGAGTGAAAGAGATAAATCATAGGTATTCTCAAGAGATGGAAACACAATCTCATTCATATGTTTGCAACCTCTAAATATATTCTGATAAGTATAAACCACATTCGGGAAGTCATATTCTCTTAGGTGCTTACTTTCATAGAATGCCAGGTGACCTATCACCTTTGCCTCCGGTGCCTTTATCCATCGGAGTTCGCTACGATGAAACATAAATCCCGGAATAGAATCAATCTTACTCAAATCGGCTATAAGGACATGCTTACCAAAATTTGGTATAGTCCCCTTCTTGCCGACATGAAATTTGTCATATACTTCTTGGGGGAATTTTTCCTGCGTGTGGTCCACAAGATACCAGTATTTGTCTTTATTTTGATATCCATCTCGTACCAAATCCAATAGATTGATAGTATCGCACCAGATGTAATTGTCATGATAGTTATCTATGAGAGGCTTCCATGCCCTCGGTAATTTTGCATGATAATCGTTAACTATCAATCCGTTATACATCCCATCCATACGAATCATCATGGCCTCACCTGTAGGATCGAGCACACATTGTTCGTTACCTTGCTCCACTTCTATGAGTTCAAGATTAGGAAACTCCCATGAGCTGTTTTCATACTCACTAAACTCTGCCTCTTTGGTTACTACTATATTTTTTACCTTACTTTGCGAACCAAATGCTCCTGCATTTATCTTTATATTTTTCCCCGTGAACACAATCTTCTCCAGATTGAGGCAATCATCGAAAGCATATCGGTCTATTTGAACATCTGAACCGACATACAAGGTTTTGATGTTTCTGTTTCCGCGAAAGGCATTAGTACCCACCTTGACATTGTTGAGATGAAACACCCCATCCTCACTCTCAGCATCTTGAGCATCGGATATAATGTAACCTCCGGATTCCTTTATAAGGCAGTCTTCGAGTGTCACTTTCTTAGGGTAATACATCACTATGAGTAGCAATGCAATGAATAGCAGGAGTCCCGCAATCACACCCGCTTTCTTTGAGAACTCAATGAATCGTTGTCTTCTCTGCCGTTCGCGCTCGAGCCTCATCTCGCGGCGCATCTGTGTTATGACTCGTGCGAATTGGTCATGCACTATCTCTATTTGATAGTCTTCCCCACTTGCCTGGATACGGCTGAGCAACTTGTATTTCTTGTTTGTCAGTTCTTTAGATGAGTCATCAGTAGTCGGCTTGGATATTTCTCCTAAGAGATACTCTCCATGCGGCACATTGTCTAAGAAATCTCTATAGTCAACTCTTCGTCTGTGCTCATCACGCACAAGATAGTTCTCAATATATTCTCTCTCCAACTCGGGCAGACCACTGACCGCCTCCTTATAGTAATCTTGCAACGATGTGTCCACAGAGGTGGTCATCTGAGCCGTTATCTTCTCTCCTGTCTTAAGTTGTTCGTACAACTGATGACATATAAGCGACAACATCAGAGAGTTTACCTCACCGCCCTGCTGAAGTGCCGCATTGACAATGTTCTGAGCGACTTTTTCCTGCTCATCTTCTTTTATAAACTCTCTTCCCGGCAAAAGCACAACATCAGTTGCCTCCTCCTTACTCATGGGACGCAGACGATAACGATTATCCTTCAAGACGGGCAGATGCAGACGGTCGATGTTGTCTTCAAGATAAAACAGGTAGTCTTCCCTGATAGAGATGATGATACGGACTGTAGTGTCAGCAAACCACCCTTCTGCCGATGGCAGACTGAGATTATCTGCTATCAGTTCGTATAGTTGCTTGAGAAGCACGCCCGTATTCTGCTCTCCGAACCCGAACACCTCTTCAAACTGGTCAAGGATAATGACCGGTGTCTGAAAATCCCCATCTGAATCCACTGCCTTGAAACGATGTGTATGGAAATAGCGCCAAAGATAATCCGACTTCGCCCCCTCTGCCTTGTCCCGCCAGTCATAATCTATCATACTATAAGCATCCATCTGCTCTGCGAGCGACTCTACTATAGTCTGGGCAAAAGTTGTCTCGTCAGTTGCCGACTTCAAACCGAGACGAATATATATAGGAAGAAAGCCTTCACGTTGCAGTTCGGGAAATATACCGGCATTAAGAAAGGACGTCTTGCCTACGCCTGACTTGCCATATAGTGTAGTCATATCATACCGTTCTACAAGTGGCAAAAAATCTTCTACAGTCTGGTTTCTGCCACAGAAGACATACTCTTTGTCGGTCGCACCCGGTATCTGATACGACATCACGCCCGGCCACGGATTATTATTCTGTATCATATTGATGAGAGGTTGCTATAGTTATAATGGTTAGACTATGATATAGATATCAGCCTTTGCACATTCTCGGCAAGCACATCTATCTTCCTTGCACTCAGGTCGAAGCAATGAATATCCTGTATGAATTTAGGAATTGCAGCTTCTGTCTTATTAACATTGATTTCCTCGGTCAGCACAGGCAATACACGCATCACCCGTTTGCCGAGATTAGTCTCTGTCTCTATTCGTTTCCGGGCAAGCATCCACTCGTCTTTGTAGAAATATCTCTGCTTACCTTCTTCTGTGAGCAGTATCTGCTCTGTCTGCTTTGAGATAATAGGCATAAAGATTTTGCATGAATTGATGGCATTCTCAATACGCTTGTTGTATTCATCGCCACTCTCCAACCTGACATCCATCCATACATTATAGCCAAGAGCCGTCAGGCGCTCATATATCTTCCTTACTATCAGGAAGTCTTCACTTGCATACGAGAGAAACACACCATCATCCTCCCACCTGTCTTTTCTTAGAGGCTGCACACCTTGCATATCCTGCTTCGTCTGAACGAAGCGTTCACCAATCTTCTCCGTCAGAGTCCGCATGAACTCACGTGCATTCTCAAAGAACGAGATTCTCTCCACTCTCAGATAGTTCTTGAGCTGTTTGTCTTCCGCCTCTTCTGCAGTTGAGAAATCAAGTATCACTTCGCCCCCGCTCAGGTTCTTTACACTCCCGCGCCATATATACCAAAGCATGCGGAAGAGCCAGTCATCGTACTTGCAACCTATTGCAAGCGTTCGTTTCTCACTCAGTAGTTGTTTCAAGTTTCTTGGAGGATTTCTGAGCCATTGGTCAACTATGAGCAGTTTGTCATTATCCGTTATTGTGAATGGCCTACGCACCACATTGTTCTCACGACGCATATACTCAGCCTTTCCAAAGGCATAATACAGAACAGGCTCCAAAGTCTTATACTCATTGTTCACCATCTGTATATCACGATCGCTGCCGGTGTCGTATATATTTTTTACTTGCAGGCGCTCTCCCCATATATCCCGCATAAGCAGTTCAATGTAAGGGTCATAGGTTGTGGTTATAACAATAGGGAAACAGCGCAATGCCACTTCAATACCCTCACCTACAGTTCTCCTTATCTGCATCATACTACGCAACGAAGGCTCCATATCGCTCACATTCATTGCATCTCTAATCAGATAAAGCGTATCACAAATGTCCTCGTATGCTGTTTGACCCGCACGAAAGAATCCGTGTTCGCGCAAAGACTCCTGACTTTTATATTCGCTCATCAGACCGGATATAAGCTTTTCGCTGTTACCATTTGCCTTATGCAGCTCCTCTTGCTCCTGATTGAGACTTAGCATTGCTTCAGGACCAAGTATCAGCACATAATTGCCTGCTATGCAATCATCAGCCAACTTGTTCCAACTCAGCGACTGCTGCACTTCTGTCGTTTCGGGAGCAGCTTTGCCTATCAAAGCATCCAAACTGAACTTCTTCTCTGCCATACTATAGTGAATATATTATTCTTAAAAACACCATACTTTTCCGAGTGCAAAGATAATATAAATTATTTTCAGCCGCAACCCTTAATCAAAAATGGGGCATGTTCAGCATCAAACTGCAGAATCAGTAAGGAGGTTTCAATAAGCAAGAAGGTCACCTGTGACAGGCAACCTTCTCACCGTTTATTAACATATTGGTGTTTCAGCGCTCTCTATTAGCGGCTCTTCACTCCTAACACATTATATATTGTGCCGTCCGGAAGCAGAATACGTATCTCGCCGTTGGGCAGAAGCAGTTTCTGTGCCCGCCCGTCTTCTTTTGAGCCTTGTTCTGCAATGTCCTCTATACCTGTGGATATCTCGCTTGCCGATACATTGCGCACCAAGCGAACCGAGCAACCGCCGTCTTTAACCGGCACACCTTGTATGGTAGCACCGCCTTCAATATCCATAATTGTTGCTCCCAAACCAACAAAATAGGCATCCGGGTCAATTCCTCCTGTTGCTAACGTGGAGGTATGATAGGCTCCGTATTGCCCTACCAGCATTATCTGTGCCCCTGCACCCATGTCCACACGGGCACCGGCTACAGGCAGGAATACAACGCCCGATTGCTCCAAGATACTCCAAGCATCTGCTCTATACTTGTTCGTTACATAAT